>NZ_CAXWGY010000016.1:0-621353 GCF_964266735.1 Rhodoplanes sp. P11 | reverse complement strand
GACGGCTATCCATCCTCCCGCCCGCCCGGCCCCATCACGTTCCGCCACGGCCTCGAACAGTTCAAAATCCACGCCGCCGCAGCCGCAACCGGAAATCTGTACATGCCCTAGCGCCAGCGGGGAGAGGGTCGGGGTGAGGGGGCGTTTCATGGTCCAGCCGCCCCCTCACCCGGCTCGCCGCTGCGCGTCTCGCCGACCTCTCCCCGCAGGCGGGGAGAGGTGAAGAGGGCGCCGAGGCTAGAGCGGTATCCGATCCAACTGGATCGGCTCCCGCTCTAGAAGTTCTTATTCGATCGCATTTTCGACGCGAACCGGGTCCCACTTCGCCGGAAAATGCTTTAGGGCTGCGGGCCGTCGTAGCCTTCGACGATGACGAGATCGCACACCGCCTTGCCGAGCCGCAGCGCGCGGGCCTCCTGGTACTCGGGCGCGTCCCAGCAGGCGAGCGCCGTCGCGTAGTCGGGGAACTCGATGACGATGTTGCGCGAGCGGCTGTCGCCCTCCGGGGTCTCGTAGCGGCCGGCGCGCACCAGGAAGCGGGCGCCGTACTTGGCGAACGCCGTGGCTTTGGCCGCGACGTAGAGCCGGTAGGCGTCGGGGTCGGTCACCTCGACCCGGCCGATCCAGTAACCTTTCGGCATGGCGTGTCGCCTCCCCCCGCGGCTCAGGCGGTCTCGTCGGCGGCGGCCGCGATCTCGGCCACGATGCCGTCGGCGGCGGCGCGCGGGTCCTTGGCGGCGACGATCGGCCGGCCGACCACGAGATAATCGGCGCCGGCCCGGATGGCGTCGCGCGGCGTCTTCACCCGCTTCTGGTCGCCCACCTCCGCGCCGCTCGGACGGATGCCGGGCGTCACCAGCACCATGCCGGGGCCGATTTTCGGGCGCAGCATGGCGGCCTCCTCGGCCGAGCAGACGAGGCCGTCGATGCCGATGTCGTGTGCCTGGGCGGCGCGCTCGGCGACCAGCTCCGACACCGTGAAGTCGTAGCCGGCGGCGGCCAGGTCGGCGTCGTCGTAGGAGGTCAGCACGGTGACGGCGAGAATGCGAAGGTTGGAGTCGCCGCGGCCCGCCACCGCCGCCTTCATGGTCTGCGGATAGGCATGCACGGTGAGGAAGGTGGCGCCCATGCGGGCGACGCTCTCGACGCCCTTCTCGACGGTGTTGCCGATGTCGTGCAGCTTGAGGTCGACGAACACCCGGCGCCCCTTGAAGATCAGCTTCTCGGCGAGCGCGAGCCCGCCCGCGAAGGCGAGCTGGTAGCCGATCTTGTAGAAGGTCACGCTGTCGCCGAGCCGGTCGATCACCGCCTCGGCGGCGTCGATGCTCGGCAGGTCGAGGGCGACGATCAGGCGATCGCGCGGTTGTTCCACGGCAGTCCTCTCCGCGAGTGAGTCGTGAGCCAATGTGTCGGGACGCGAGTCGCGTCGAATGGATCGCGGCTATTGTGGCCAACGATCGACCGGACGGAAGCGGGAATTTACGAAGCCGCGAGGACGCGGGGCGAGGCTTGCCGCGACGCCGCATCAGCCGCGGCGATAGACCCAGACGCGGGCGGGCGGCAGGTTGAGCCAGATGCGTTCCGACGCCTCGACCCGGACACGGGCGAGCGAGCGCGGGATCGGCGGCACCACCGAGTAGGTGAACTGCACGAAGGGAGCGCCCGGCTCCAGCAGCCCGAACGCCTCGTTGAGCAGGCGGACGCGGGTGCGCAGCGGCTTGGTGACCAGCGGCAGCCCGGAGACGACGGCCGAGACCTCGCCGCGCAGGACCTCGCCGAACAGCCGGCGCAGCCGGTAGGCGTCGCCCTGAATGACGGTCGCGGCCGGATAGCGGGCGCGCAGCAGGCGGCAGAAGTTGGAGTTGAACTCGACCAGCACCAGGCGGGACTCGTCCACCCCGTGCTCGACCAGCGCCTCGGTGATGGCGCCGGTGCCGGGGCCGAGCTCGACCACCTTGCCGTCGGCCTTGGGGTCGACGAAGCTCGCCATGGCGCGCGCCAGCGGCTTGCTGGACGGCATCACCGCCCCGATCGCGAGCGGCTTCTCGATCCACGACCGGATGAACCTTACATCGTCGTCGATGCGAAGGCCCTTCCTGGCGGTGCCCACAGCAGACTGAAACGGCATGGCGACGACAACTTGGCTGTGACGCGGCAACGGCTGGTCACGGAAACGTCACGGGTAATGCTCTCGGAGCCCCGGGTCAACCCCGATCGGGTCACCCATCAGGACGAGGCGCGGTTGCCGAAGAACTCCTTGACCCTGCCGAAGAACCCGGCGGACTCCGGATGGGTCGCGGTGGACGACAGTTTCTCGAACTCCGTCAACAGCTCGCGCTGCCGCTTGGTGAGGCTCTGCGGGGTCTCGACCACAACCTGGACGTACATGTCGCCCATCTGCTTGGAGCGCAGCACCGGCATCCCCTTGCCGGTCAGCCGGAAGCGGCGGCCCGACTGGGTGCCGTCCGGGACCTTCACGCGGGTCTTGCCGCCGTCGATGGTCGGCACCTCGAAATCGCCGCCGAGCGCCGCCGTCACCATCGAGATCGGCACCCGGCAGTGCAGGTCGGCGCCGTCGCGCTGGAAGAAGGCGTGCGGCGCGATCGACAGGAAGATGTAGAGGTCGCCGGCCGGGCCGCCGCGGATGCCGGCTTCGCCCTCGCTGGCGAGGCGGATGCGGGTGCCGTCCTCGACCCCCGGCGGGATGTTGACCGACAGCGTCCGCTCGCGGGTGACGCGCCCGGCGCCGGCGCAGGCCGGGCAGGGGTCGTCGATCACCTGGCCGCGGCCGTGGCACGCCGGGCAGGTCCGCTCCAGCGTGAAGAAGCCCTGCGCATGCCGGATCTTGCCCTGGCCGCCGCAGGTCGCGCACGCCTTCGGCTTGGTGCCCGCCTTGGCGCCGGTGCCCGAGCACACCTCGCAGGTGACCGAGGTGGGGATGCGCACCGGCGCGACCTTGCCGTGATACGCCTCCTCCAGGGTGATCTCCATGTTGTAGCGGAGATCGGCGCCGCGTTCGCGGCCGGAGCCGCGGGCGCGCCCGCGCATGCCGAAGAAGTCGTCGAAGATGTCCGCGAAGGTCGAGGCGAAGTCGGCGCCGAAGCCGGGGCCGCCGGCGCCCTGCTCGAACGCCGCGTGGCCGAAGCGGTCGTAGGCGGCGCGCTTGTCGCCGTCCTTCAGCACCTCGTAGGCCTCGTTGACCTCCTTGAAGCGGTGCTCGGCCTCGGCGTCGCCCGGATTGCGGTCCGGGTGGAACTTCATGGCGAGCTTGCGGTAGGCGGTCTTGAGGTCGGACTCGCTGGCGCCGCGCTGGACTCCGAGCACCTCGTAATAATCGCGCTTGGCCATGTCGATCTGTGAGTTCCGAGGTCAACGATCCGGCAGCGACCGGGTGGTTCGTGCGGCGCCGATCGACGGCTCGCAATCTGCGATCATCGGTCGACAGGCCGAGGGGGGATCATCGAGGGATTTCTTATTCGCCTCTGCGGGTGGCCGCAACGCCTCGGACGGGCCGCGTGCGGCCCGGGGCGTCCACCCCGGACCCGCCGGGACGAGATGGGCGCCCGCGCGGCGCACCGCCGAAGACCACACGCGAATGGCCGGGAATGCCCCGGCCATCACGTCGTGCGGGCCCGTGGCCGAAGCCACGGTCAGGCGCTCTTCTTGTTCTTCTTGTCGTCGTCGACCTCGGTGAACTCCGCGTCGACCACGTCTTCCTTCTTGGCGCCCGCGGCACCCGCCGCGCCGGTGGCGCCAGGGCCGGCGTCGCCGCCGCCGTCCTGCTGCTTGTACATCGCCTCGCCGAGCTTCATGGACGCCTGGGCGAGCGTGTTGGTCTTGGTGCGGATCACCTCGGCGTCGTCGCCCTTGAGGGCCTCGCGCAGATCGCTCAGGGCGTCCTCGATGGCGCGACGCTCGTTGTCGCCCACCTTGGAGCCGTGCTCGGCCAGCGCCTTCTCGGTGGAGTGCAGCAGCGCCTCGCCGTGGTTCTTGGCTTCCACCGCGGCCTTGCGCTTCTTGTCGTCCTCCGAGTGCGCCTCGGCGTCCTTCACCATCCGCTCGATGTCGGACTGCGACAGGCCGCCCGACGCCTGGATGCGGATCTGCTGCTCCTTGGCGGTCGCCTTGTCCTTCGCCGACACGTTGACGATGCCGTTGGCGTCGATGTCGAACGACACCTCGATCTGCGGCACGCCGCGCGGCGCCGGCGGGATGCCCATCAGGTCGAACTGGCCGAGCAGCTTGTTGTCGGCCGCCATCTCGCGCTCGCCCTGGAAGACCCGGATGGTGACGGCGTTCTGGTTGTCCTCGGCGGTCGAGAACACCTGGCTCTTCTTGGTCGGGATCGTGGTGTTGCGGTCGATGATGCGGGTGAACACGCCGCCCAGCGTCTCGATGCCGAGCGACAGCGGCGTCACGTCGAGCAGCAGCACGTCCTTGACGTCGCCCTGGAGCACGCCCGCCTGGATCGAGGCGCCGATCGCCACCACCTCGTCGGGATTGACGCCCTTGTGGGGCTCCCGGCCGAAGAACTGGCGCACCACCTCCTGCACCTTCGGCATGCGCGTCATGCCGCCGACCAGCACCACCTCGTTGATCTCGCCCGCCGACAGGCCGGCGTCCTTGAGGGCGAGCCGGCACGGCTCGATGGTCCTCTGGACGAGGTCGTCGACCAGCGCCTCGAACTTGGCGCGGGTGAGCTTCATGGTGAGGTGCTTCGGGCCGGAGGCGTCGGCCGTGATGTAGGGCAGGTTGATCTCGGTCTGGCTGGTCGAGGACAGCTCGATCTTGGCCGCCTCGGCCGCCTCCTTGAGACGCTGGAGCGCCAGCTTGTCGCGGCGCAGGTCGATGCCCTGCTCCTTCTGGAACTCGTCGGCCAGGTAGTTGACCAGCCGCATGTCGAAGTCTTCGCCGCCGAGGAACGTGTCGCCGTTGGTCGACTTCACCTCGAAGACACCGTCGCCGATCTCCAGGATCGAGATGTCGAAGGTGCCGCCGCCGAGGTCGTAGACCGCGATGGTGCCGGTCTTCTGCTTGTCGAGGCCATAGGCGAGCGCGGCCGCGGTCGGCTCGTTGATGATGCGCAGCACCTCGAGGCCGGCGATGCGGCCGGCGTCCTTGGTGGCCTGGCGCTGGGCGTCGTTGAAGTAGGCCGGGACGGTGATGACCGCCTGGGTCACCTTCTGGCCGAGATAGGACTCGGCGGTCTCCTTCATCTTCTGGAGCGTGAAGGCCGAGATCTGCGAGGGCGAGTAGGTCTTGCCGTCCGCCTCGACCCAGGCGTCGCCGTTGGAGGCGCGCACGATCTTGTAGGGGACGAGCTTCTTGTCCTTCTCCACCATCGGGTCGTCGTAGCGACGGCCGATGAGGCGCTTGACGGCGAAGAAGGTGCGCTCCGGGTTGGTCACCGCCTGGCGCTTGGCCGGCTGGCCGACCAGCCGTTCGCCGTCGTCCGTGAACGCGACGATCGACGGGGTGGTGTTCTTGCCTTCCGAGTTCTCGATGACCTTCGGGGTCTTGCCTTCCATCACGGCAACGCAAGAGTTGGTCGTGCCGAGGTCGATGCCGATGACCTTGCCCATTGTCCTTGTCCTTTCTTCGCAGCAGGCCGGCCGAGCCTGAACAGCACCCGGAAGCGTCCGCAGGCGTCGCGCCTGCAAGAGATGCCTTGGGTCCGGCCCCTTGGAAATACGGCAGCCGCCCTGAAGGGCGGGTTCGAAAGGTCATATAGGAGGGCCGTCATGGCCCGCAAGGCGGACCTTCCGCAAATCCCGCCCGGTCGGGCATGAGCCGGTCGAGGCGGCAGGGCCGCGCGGGGCGGACCCTGCCAGCAGCGGCCATCGGGAGCCGGGGGCGGTTGCGGGTTAACGGCGCCGCAAGGGGAGCCTGCGAGCATGGCGGCCGATCGGCCCGGGGGGAGAGGCCGGCCATCGGGGCGGCGGGCTCGAACGGGGCAGGGCGGGATGGCGGACATGGGAGCCTGCGAGGGCGTTGCGGCGGTGCCGTCGGCAGTATCGCGGCGCACCGTCCATCTGGCCGTGCTGGTCGCGCTGTTCGGCCTGGTGCTCGCTGCCACGGCGCTCCGCTTCGCCCTGGAGCCGCCGGGGCCGGCGGCGCGCAGTCCGGTCGACTTCGACGCCTTTCGGCTCGCCGGCGATCTGGTCCGGCAGGGGCGGATCACCCTCGCCTATCGCTTCTCCGAGTTCCAGGGGCTGCTGCGAGCCGAGTTCGGCGGCACGCCGTTCCTGCCCTGGACCTACCCGCCGCCCTTCGACCTCGTGGTCGCTCCCCTGGCGCTGCTGCCGGCCTGGCTCGGCTATGCGGTGTTCATGGGCGGTACCCTCTGGGGCTTTCTGGCCGCGCTGCGCCGGCTGGCGCCCGATGGTGCCGTGCCGGCACTGATCCTGTTCACGCCGGTCGTGCTGGTGACGCTGCGCTGCGGCCAGAACGGGCTGCTCACCGGGGCCCTGATCGCGTGGGCCTGTTGCGGGCTGCTCGCCGGGCGGGCCTGGGCCGGGGTGCCGCTCGGCCTGATGGTGATCAAGCCGCATCTCGCGATGGCGTTCGCGGCCTATGTGGTGCTGTCCGGCCGCTGGTCCGTCGCCGCCACGGCGGCCGCCACCGCGCTTTCGGTGTCCCTCGCCGCCACCGTGGTGCTGGGCCCGGACGTGTGGATCGCCCTCGCCGGCAGCATCCGCGAGGCCAAGACGTTCCTGGCGGATGGGTACTATCCGTTGTTCCGGATGGTCTCGCCCTATGCGGCGCTTCACACCCTCGGCGCTGGTCCGACCGTCGCCATGGCCGGGCAGGTCGCGGTGGCGCTCCTGGCGCTGGCGGTGGTGGCCTGGGCCAGCCGTCGGCTGCCGGTGCGCCACGCCCTCGGGGTCACCGCGGTGGCCTCGCTGCTGATCAGTCCCTACGCCTACGACTACGATCTGACGATCGTGGCGGTCGGGCTCGCCCTGCTGCTGCCCGACCTGATCCGGTGCGCCCGTTCGGGCGAGCGCGGCGCCGTCTACGCCCTGTGCGTCGTCGCCGGCGGCTTCGGCCTCGCCCAGTCGGCCGTCCTGTCGGCTCGCTTCGGGCCGGTCCCGGAGCTGGTGCCGGGCGACATGCCGCTGTCCCTGTCGGGATTCTGCCTGGTGGCGCTGCTGGGGCTTCTCGTCGGCATCCTGGCGCGCGCCCGCCGGGCCGAGCCCGCGTTGACGGTTCGTTAAGGCTGCGGGCGATCCCTGCTGCGTCGCGGTCGCCGCGACTCCGCCCATTAAGGTTCGGCTGCGACAGTCGGCTCCGTGAGCCGGCGCGGCCGACCGTCGGCCGAACGCTGCGGGACGGGGCCTTGCGGGACGTGAGCATGACGGCGGCGGCGAGCCACGAGCACGGCGGAGGCGTGGACCGCGCCCCGCGCAAGGTGTCGGCAGTCGACCGGCCGCCCCTCGGCGCCGCGGCGCGCGACCCGCTGGCGCCGCTGCTGGCCCGCCTGCCGCGGCCGCTGCGCTTCCTCGGCGTCGGCGGCGTCGGGCTCCTCACCGATCTCTCGGTGTTCACCGCGATCCCGCAGCATCTCGATCATCCGCTGACGGTGCGGCTCGTCTCGCTCGCGGTGGCGACGCTGGTCACCTGGCGGCTCAACCGGGCACTGACCTTCGCGGCCAGCGGCCGCCGGCAGCACGCGGAGGCGATGCGCTACGCCGTCGTCACCGCCGTCGCCCAGGGCACCAGCTACGCGGTGTTCGCCGCCCTCGTTCTCACCGTGCTCGGCGCCATCCCGCAGGCCGCCACCGTGATCGGCGCGGCGATCGCCGCCCTCGTCTCCTACAACGGGCACCGGCTCTACGCCTTCGCGCCGGCCGCCGCCCGCAACGGAGTGTTCGACCGATGAGCATCCACACCGACGTGTTCGTGATCGGCGCCGGCCCGGCCGGGCTCACCGCGGCCTACTGCCTGAGCAAGCACACGCCGTCCGTGATCGTGATCGAGAAGGACCCGGTGCATGTCGGCGGCATCAGCCGCACGGTCCGGCACGGCGATTTCCTGTTCGACATCGGCGGCCACCGCTTCTTCTCGAAGTCGCGCGAGGTGGTCGACCTGTGGAACGAGATCCTGCCCGACGACTTCATCGAGCGGCCGCGGCTGTCGCGCATCTACTACGGCGGCAAGTACTACTCGTATCCGCTCAACGCCATGGAGGCGCTGCGCAACCTGGGCATCGTCGAGAGCACCGCCTGTGTGCTGTCCTACCTCAAGGCGCGCGCCACCCCGATCCGCGAGCCGGCGACCTTCCACGAGTGGGTGCGCAACCAGTTCGGCGAGCGGCTGTTCTCGATCTTCTTCAAGACCTACACCGAGAAGGTGTGGGGCATGTCGTGCGACGACATCTCGGCCGACTGGGCCGCCCAGCGCATCAAGGGGCTCGATCTCAAGGTCGCGGTGATGAATGCGCTCGCCCGCTCGTTCGGGAGCGGTGGGCCGAAGCCGGCGACGCCCGGTGAGCCGGTGGTCAAGACGCTGATCGAGACGTTCCGGTATCCGCGCAAGGGTCCCGGCATGATGTGGGAGGCGGCGGCGCGCAAGATCCGTGCGCGCGGCGCCGAGGTGCGGATGGGACGCGACCTCGTCTCGCTCACCTACGACGCGCGCCGCCAGCTCTGGGACATCGAGGTGGCGACCGCCGACGGGCCGGAGCACTACACGAGCTGGCACGTCATCTCGTCGGCGCCGCTCGCCGAGCTCGTCGACAAGATCCGTCCGCGGCCGATCTCGACCTTCCAGGCGCGGGCGCTGCGCTACCGCGACTTCCTCACCGTCGCCCTGATGGTCGATCAGCCCGACCTGTTTCCCGACAACTGGATCTATGTCCACGATCCCGCCGTGAAGGTCGGCCGCATCCAGAATTTCCGCTCGTGGTCGCCCGAGATGGTGCCGAGCGGCAAGACCTGCCTCGGGCTCGAATACTTCTGCTTCGAGGGCGACGGCCTGTGGTCGGCGCCGGACGACGCGCTGATCGCGCTCGCCACGAGCGAGATCGCGCAGATCGGCCTGATCACTGCGGCCGAGGTGACGGGCGGCTGCGTGGTGCGCCAGCCGAAGGCGTACCCGGTCTACGACGACGCCTATCGGGATCACGTCGCCACCATCCGGCGCGACATCGCGCTCGGCTATCCGAACCTGCATCTCGTCGGCCGCAACGGCATGCACAAGTACAACAACCAGGACCACGCCATGATGACCGCGATGCTGACCGCGGAGAACATCCTGGCGGGTGAGCGCCGTTATGACGTGTGGGCCGTCAACGAGGACGCCGAGTATCACGAGGCGGGCCGCGAGGGCGTGAGTGACGGCCGCGCGGCGGCGCTGGCGAGCGAGCGGCAGGTGCCCGGCAAGGTGTCCGACGCGGCGTAGAACAGCGCTCTGCCGGCCTTCACCTCTCCCCGCTGGCGGGGAGAGGTCGGATGTCACGCGCTCGCGCGAGACATCCGGGTGAGGGGGCGCCGCGGTTCGATCCGAAACGCCCCTCACCCGGCTCGGACCTGCGGTCCTCGCCACCCTCTCCCCGCTGGAGCGGGGCGAGGGAAGAGGCGCCCTCATGGCTAGCGGGGCGAGGGAAGAGGCGCCGTGCTACAGGCGGATCAGAAGTACTTTCTCAGCTCCGCCGCCGCCTCCTCGGGCGGCCGCTTCATGTTGAACGGCGCGACGAAGCGGCCCTGCTTGTTCATCAGGTAGACGATGGCGGTGTGGTCCATGGTGTAGTCGCCGCCTTCCAACGGGACCTTGCGGTAGTACACCCGGAACGTCTTGGCGACGGCCGCGATCTGCTCGGGCGTGCCGGTGACGCCACGCAGATGCGGATCGAAGCTCGACAGGTAGTCCTTCAGCACGGCGGGGGTGTCGCGCTCGGGATCGACCGAGACGAACAGCATGCCGGTGCGCGACGCATCGGGGCCGAGAGCGCGCAGCACCTCGGATGCCTCGAACAGCGCGGTCGGGCAGACGTCCGGGCAATGGGTGAAGCCGAAGAACATCAGGAACGGCTTGCCGCGCAGATCCTCGTTCGAGATCGGCTTGCCGTCCTGGTCGGTGAGCCGGAACGGCCCGCCGACCGCGGCCGCCTGCTGGACGGCGCCGCCGGAGCCGAGCCGGCCGGTCGCCAGCAGGACGAGGCCGAAGCACAGCACCAGGCCGAGCCCGAAGACGGCGGCCAGGAGGGCGATGCGCGACGCGCGGGACACCACGATTGTCGTCTCCTCGGGAGTTGGAGGGCAGGGACGCCGGCTCAGAAGCAGGCCGCGATGCCGGCCAGGATCACCTCGTAGAACACCGCCGGCCCCCACACGGCCCACAGGCCGAGGGTGCCGGCGATCAGCACGGCGGCGAGCGCCGCCAGCACGAGACCGGCGCGGCGGCCGATCCCGCTGCCGCTGCCGCCGCCGGCGGCCGTCGGCTGCGCCGGAGCCGCGGCCTCGGGTCGGTTCGGGGGCGTGGCCATGCGGCCGGACGGGCTGATCGCGGGGCCGGCGGTCTCGGACAGCGGATGGCTCGTCATGGTCGACCTGCGCCTCGTCGGCGGGCGGCCGCCTGCCGCCCGCATCCGTCCCCCGACATAGGCCGAGGTGGCGGTTCCGCCAAGGGCGTGTCCGTCGCGGAGGGTGGTGCGGTGCTTCGCCGTTTGCGCGACCGCAATCGCGGCGCGGCTCAGGGTGCCGGGCGCGGCGCCGAACGGACCGGCGGCGCCGCCGCGATGGTGGCGGGACGGGTCGCCGCCTCGCCGATCGCCTCGGCCACCAGCCGGCCGAAGCAGGCGTAGCTCCAGTCGTTCATGTGCAGCCCGTCGGCGCCGATGAAGGTGTCGACCGGAATGTGCTCGGTCTCGTGCCAGCGCTTCATCACGGCGAAGCGTGGGAACAGGTCGGCATGGCCCTCGCGGGCGAGCGCCGCCAGAAGGTCGATCATCTCGCGGGCCTGCGGCCGCGCCAGCACCGAGGGGGCGTATTGCGGGTCGATCAGCACCACGTCGATGCCGAGCTCGCGCAGGCGCGTCACGCCCTGGGTCACCAGAGCCTTGATGGAATCAAGCGAGTGGCCGCGCAGCAGCGCGTTGGTGCCGATCTGCCAGAGCACCAGGTCGGGCTTCTCGGCCACCACGCTGGCCTCGAAGCGCGCCATCATCTCGTGCGCGTCCTCGCCGTTGACGCCGCGGTTGAGCACCCTGACGGGCTGGTCCGGCAGGATCTCGCGCAGGCGGGCGGCGAGCCGGCTCGGATAGGAGGCGTCGGGCGAGGAGGCGCCGGCGCCGGCCGTCGAGGACGAGCCCAGCGCCACGATGGTGAGCGGCTGATGCTTGGCGATGCGCTCGGCGGTGCGGGCGAGGCGGTCGGCGAAGCGGGTCAGGTCGGCCTGCGACCGGCACGGCGGCGCCGCCACGTCGGTCGCGCAGGCGACACCGGCCAGCCCCGCGAGCACGAGAGCGACAATCCCGACGAGCCCGGCGGCCCGCGGCCAGGGAAGGAATGAATGCGGCATGGCGTCAATCGTTTGTCTTCTCGCCCTGGGTTGTCAAGGCGGCCCCCTCGGTCACCAGGCGGGTGAGCAGGCGCCCGAAGCAGTCGTGGACCCGCTCGGCCATGTCCATCTTCTTGGTGGCGGCGTTCAGATCGAAGACGCCGGTCTCGTTCCAGTGCTTCATCACGGCGAAGCGGTCGAACAGGTTGACCGCGTGCTGGAGGGCCACGAAGCGCATCACGTCGGCATAGGCCGAGACCGCGATCATGGACTCGGTGCGCGGGCTGAACTGCATGTTCATCAACACGATATCGGCGCCGCCGGCGCGCAGCGAGGCGACGCCGTCCTCCAGCGCGGTGCGGAAGTCCTCGGGGTCGATGCCGCGGATCGCGTCGGCTGTCCCGGTCTGCCAGATCACCAAGGCGGGCTTCTGGGCGGCCAGCACCGGGGCGATCTCGCGCTCCATCTCGGCGGCGCTCTGCCGGGCTTTCGCGTAAGGAGTGACCCGGACCGTGACGCCGGGCAGCTCTGCGGCGAGCGCAGCCTCGAAGCGGGCCGGATAGGACTTGCCGCTGCCGGCGGGGCCGGCGAGCGCCGACGAGGCGCTGCCCAGCACGGCGATGTCGAGGCGCTTGGCGGCGATCGCCTCGGCCACTCGGGGCATCGGGAAGTCCGCCTGCACCAGCCCGTCCGGAACCTGGCACAGAGCCGCCTCCGGCTCCGCCCAGGCGCCGCCGACGAGCCACAGGCCGGCCAGGGCCGGCAACAGGCCGGCGAGGACCGGCAGGGCACGGCGGAGAACGGCGCGGGCCACAACGGCACCCGTCATGATAAACCACCGATCATGGTGACCGCGGTCCCTGGCGAGCCACGGGTCATGGCGAGCTCCCGGCCGGATCGGCGCCCGCTCGCGGTCGCCCCCCGGCCTGGCGGCCCTCGATGGTCTTGTACCAGGACATCAGCGCCGCCGCCCCAATCATAAGCATAACGCCGACAGTGCTGACAAACACTTGCATGGCGATGCCGTCCGACACCTCCGCCATGAGGAAGTGCGCCGCGAAGGCCAGGAACACCCCCATGCAGAAGACTTCGAGGGAGTGCTGGCCGCACAGCACCGCCGGCCGCAGCCAGCGCGACCGCAGCACCGGCCAGCCGGCCGGCACGAACCGCACGGTCAGCACCGCGAGGGCGAAGAAGTGGGCCAGCCGGAGCACGTCGAGATTGGTCTTGTCGATCGGATACATCCACTCCGCCAACGCCTTAGGGACCCAGCGGGTCCATGGCGGCACGTACCAGGTCAGCACGATCGCGAAGGACAGCACGAGATAGACGATCGCGAGCCCGACCACCCAGGGGGACCGGATGAAGCCGCCGATCCGCGTCATGCCGCCGAGCGCGCACCACGCCCCGAAGGCGAACAGGAGCTGCCAGGCGAACGGATTGAACACCCAGTGGCCGCTCGGATAGGCGGGCAGGTTGACGCCGAACTCCCAGGCCACCGCGTAGATCGCCACGGTCACGAACAGCGCCACGGTGGGGGACCGCAGCAGCAGCCACACATAGGGCGGAAAGGCCGCGAGCAGCGCGATGTAGAGCGGTAGAACGTCCATGTTGGCGGGCTTGAACTTGAGCAGCAGCGCCTGCACCAGCGTCACGTCGGGCTGCCGCAGGAACTCGAAGACGCCCATTTCCTCGGCGTAGAGCGGGTTCTCGAAGCTCGCCGCCACATAGGCGATCTCGGCCATGTAGATGGTGAACAGGAAGATGTGGGCGACGTAGACCTGCCAGGCGCGCCGCAGGATGCGGGCGCTCGCCACCACGAAGCCGCGCTCCCGCATGGTGGCGCCGTACACGAAGGCGGCCGTGTAGCCCGAGATGAAGACGAAGATCTCGGTGGCGTCGCTGAAGCCGTAGTTGCGGATGGTGATCCAGCTCACGACGTTCGACGGGATGTGGTCGAGGAAGATCAGCCACAGGGCGAGGCCGCGGAAGAGATCGAGGCGAAGGTCGCGCTCGGTCGGGGGAGGAGACATGCGGGCCGTCCAGGGTCGATCGTCGCAGGCGGGCGGCGCCCGGCGTCGTGCCGGTCGTCGTCCGTGGCCCGTGCCGCACCGCGATGCACCGCGAGCCGTGGCCTGCTTACCATCCGTCTACCGGGATGGCGACGCACAGGATCGCGACGCAAGAGGTCGCGACGCACAGGATCGCGACAATTGGGGCGATCCGAGGACGGTGACCGGACGCCTCCGTGGCGCCGCGGGCGCACCCGGCCATGGCGAGACGGCTGGCCGCCGCTATACTGGCGCCCTGTCCCGCGGCCGGTCGCCGCGGCTGTCGACCGGCGAGGGCCATGTTCACAGCACGCACCCGCGACATCGAGGTCAAGGTGACGCCGCGCTTCCTGCCGGAGCGGTCCTCGGCCGAGCAGCGTTACTACTTCTGGGCCTACACGATCGAGATCACCAATCACGGCGCCGAGACGGTGCAGCTCGAAAGCCGGCACTGGCGGATCACCGATGCGAACGGACGGCTTCAGGAGGTGCGGGGAGCGGGCGTAGTGGGCGAGCAGCCGGTGCTGGCCCCGGGGGCATCCTACGAATACACCAGCGGAGTGCCGCTGCCGACCGACTCGGGCTTCATGGTCGGCACCTACGAGATGGTGTCGGAGGCCGGTGAGCGCTTCGAGATCGCCATTCCGGCCTTTTCGCTCGACGCCCCGCGCGGCAAGCCGCGGGTGGTGAACTGAGGCGGAGCCGCAGTCCTCACGCCGTCGGGCCGGTCACCTCGTCGGCCGTGAAGGTGTAGCGGGTGTTGCAGAACTCGCAGGTCACCCCGATGCGCCCGTCCTCCACCATGGCGACGCGCTCCTCGGCCGAGAAGCTGCCGAGAATGCCGGCCACCCGCTCGCGCGAGCAGGAGCATTTCGCCTCGACGGCGGCGGCGCGGAACACCCGCACCCCGTGCTCGTGGAACAGCCGGTAGAGCAGCCGCTCGGTGGACAGCGCCGGGTCGAGCAGCTCCAGGTCCTCCACCGTGGCGACCAGCGCCTGGCCCTCGACCCACGCCTCGTCCTCCGGCACCTCGTGCGGAACGGTGCCCTCCGGGGCGTCGCCGGGATCGAGATCGGGGCTGCGCATCCGCTCGGTGGACTTGGGCAGGAATTGCAGCATCAGGCCGCCGGCCCGCCAGCGCCGGCGGGCGCCGCCCGCGGCGGCCGCGAACTCTTCGGCGACCGCCAGGCGGACGCGGGTGGGGATCTGCTCGGAGCGCAGAAAATATTCGTGCGCGGCCTCCTCCAGAGTGCCGCCGCCGAGCGCCACCAGCCCCTGGTAGCGGGTCATGTCGGCGCCCTGGTCGATCGTCATGGCGAGATGGCCGCGGCCGAGCAGGTCGGCATCCGAGGGGTTGGCCAGCGCCGCGACAGCGTCATGGTCAAACTGGGCGTAGGCGCGCACCAGCCCGGGGCTGCGCCAGTCGACCACCAGCATCCGCACCGGCCCGTCGGTCTGGGTTTGCAGGATGAAGCGGCCGTCGAACTTGAGCGAGCTGCCGAGCAGCACGGTGAGCACGACGGCCTCGCCGAGCAGCCGCGATACCACCGTCGGGTAGTCGTGACGGGCGAGGATGTCGTCGACCATCGGGCCGAGCCGGACGGCGCGGCCGCGCACATCGAGCGCCGCCACCTCGAACGGGATCACCAGATCGTCGTGCGGGACGGTATCGGGCTCGCGGGACGGGATGGGGGTCTCGGTCATCGGTCTCCGTCAGCGGTGTCCTGGGCGTCCGGGGGCACCGGGGTGCGAGGCGCGCCGACGCGACCGGGCGCCGCCGGCACATCCGCCCGCGGCGGCCATGTCGGCCCTAGATAGTCACGATGCGGCGGCTTGGAAGCACCAGGCCAGGATGCCCTTCTGGGCGTGCAGGCGGTTCTCGGCCTCGTCGAACACCACCGACTGCGGTCCGTCCATGACGCCGGCCGTGACCTCCTCGCCGCGATGGGCGGGCAGGCAGTGCATGAACACCGCGCCGGGGGCGGCCTTGGCCATCAGCCGCTCGTTGACCTGGTAGGGCTTGAGCAGGTTGTGGCGGCGGGCGCCGTCGGCGTCGTCGCCCATCGACACCCACATGTCGGTGAGGATGCAGTCGGCGCCGGCGACCGCCGCGTCGGGATCGGTGCCGATGTGGATGGCGGCGCCGGTCTTCTTCACCCACTCCACGAGCGCCGGCCGCGGCGCCAGCTCGGGCGGCGTGGCGACCGCCAGCTCGAAGCCGAACCGCTCGGCCGCGTGCATCCACGAGGTCAGCACGTTGGAGGCATCGCCCGTCCAGGCGACCTTGCGGCCACGGATCGGGCCGCGATGCTCCTCGAAGGTCATCACGTCGGCCATCACCTGGCAGGGGTGCGACAGCTTGGTGAGGCCGTTGATCACCGGGATGGTGGCGTGGCGGGCCAGCTCCTCGACGCGGTCGTGATCGAGGGTGCGGATCATGATGGCGTCGACATAGCGCGACAGCACCGCGGCGGTGTCGCCGATGGTTTCGCCGCGGCCGAGCTGGAGCTCGCTGCCGTGCAGCACGATGGTGTCGCCGCCGAGCTGCCGCATGGCGACGTCGAACGACACCCGGGTGCGGGTCGACGGGCGGTCGAAGATCATCGCCAGGATCTTGCCGGCGAGCGGCTTCGGCTGGCTGCCGGGCGCCGCCTTGACGGCCTGCTTCATGGCGCGGCTGGCGTCCAGCATGCCGCGCAGCTCCGCCTGCGAGATGTCGATCAGATCGAGAAAGTGTCGAATGCCGTTCACCCCTTGATTCCTTCCAGCTTGGGGGTGCTCTGGGACGATGCCGCGCTCTCCTGCGCGAGGCGGGTGGCGGCGCGGTCGATCCGCTCGATGGCGTCGGCGATCTCCGCCTCGCCGATCACCAGCGGCGGCAGCAGGCGCACGACATTGTCGCCGGCGCCGACCGCCAGCATCTTCTCGTCGCGCAGCGCCGCCACCATCCGGTCGTTGGGCACCACGCAGGCGAGACCGAGCAGCAGCCCCTCGCCGCGCACCTCGCGGATGATGGTCGGGTGCCGGTCCTTGATCTCGGCGAGCCGCTGCTTGAGCAGCAGCGCCTTGCGCTCGACCTCCTCCAGGAAGCCGGGCGCCAGCATCACGTCGAGCACCGCATTGCCGATCGCCATGGCGAGCGGGTTGCCGCCGAAGGTCGAGCCGTGGGTGCCGGCCGTCATGCCCTTGGCGGCCTCGGCGGTCGCCAGGAAGGCGCCGACCGGGAAGCCGCCGCCGAGCGCCTTGGCGATGCCCATCACGTCCGGCGTGACGCCGGCCCGCTGATGGGCGAACAGCGAGCCGGTGCGGCCCAGGCCGGTCTGCACCTCGTCGAAGGCGAGCAGCAGCCCGTGGGTGTCGCACAGCTCGCGCAGCGCCCGCAGCGTCGCCGGCGGCATCGACCGGACACCGCCCTCGCCCTGCACCGCCTCGACCAGGATGCCGGCCGTCTGCGGCCCGATGGCCGCCTTGACGGCATCGAGATCCGCGAACGGCACCTGATCGAAGCCGTCCACCGGCGGGCCGAAGCCGTCGAGATACTTCTTCTGTCCGCCGGCCGCGAGCGTCGCCAGAGTGCGGCCGTGGAAGGCGCCCTCGAAGGTGATGATGCGGTAGCGTTCCGGCTGGCCGTTGGCGGCGTGATACTTGCGCGTCAGCTTGATGGCGCCCTCCAGCGCCTCGGCACCGGAGTTGCAGAAGAACACCAGGTCCGCGAAGGTCACGTCGCACAGGCGCGCGGCCAGCCGCTCGGCCTCCGGGATGCGGAACAGGTTGGAGACGTGCCAGACCTTGTCGGCCTGCTCGCGCAGGGCCGCGACCAACGCCGGATGAGCGTGGCCGAGGGCGTTGACGGCAACGCCGCCGGTGAAGTCCAGATAGCGCGTGCCGTCGGTGGCGACGAGCCAGGCACCTTCGCCCCGCTCGAAAGCGAGATCGACGCGGGCGTAGGTCGGCAGAAGATGCGACATGTCGGAGTGTTCGCAGTCGGAGTGTTCGCAGTCGAAGTGGTCGCGGGCGCCATGTGCTCGCAAGCGACGTGGTTCGCGGGCACAGAAACGAGACGTGCCGCCTCACGGGGCGGCACGGTGCGGGCATTCTAGGAGCGTGCGGCGCGGTGTCAACCGGACGGGACGTGACCACGGCGCCACGCGCCGACTCGAAAGCGCCATGAATTGTGGATGCAATACTGGGGACTCTTGCGCGGGACTCGCGCGATATAGTAGCGTTTTTTAGGTAGACATACGACATCTCGTGCGGCGGACTGCTCTCTAGGTTTCACTGCTGTCATGCGTACCCGCCGGTGGAGAGGCACCGCCGCGCGGCGATGGTGGATTCTGCGAGCTCGTCCTGCCGCCGCGGGGCGATGAGGGACACATGTGGACCGACGAGCGCGTGGAACTGCTGAAGAAGCTATGGAACGACGGGCTTTCCGCGAGCCAGATCGCCGCCGAGCTCGGAGGGATCACCCGTAATGCGGTGATCGGCAAGGTTCACCGGCTGGGCCTCTCGGGGCGGGCCAAGAGCCCGGCCGCGGCGGTTCCCCGCCAGCGCAAGCCGCGCGCCGCGCAGCCGATGATGCGGGTGGCACGGCCGGCGATGCGCGGCAACACGGCGTTGGCGCGCGCGCCGATGTACGAGGTCGAGTACGAGCAGGAGGCCGACGCGGTCGCCACCGTGGTGCCGATGGGCCAGCGCTGCACGCTGCTGGAGCTCGGCGAGGGCAAGTGCCGCTGGCCGGTCGGCGATCCCGGCGCCACCGACTTCTTCTTCTGCGGCGGCCGCACCTCGGACGGCCTGCCCTACTGCACCTATCATGCGCGCATCGCCTACCAGCCGGTCGATCGGCGGCGCGACAAGCGTCTGGTGCGGAGCTGATCCGCGCCGCCGCCCCGACGGGACGGTCGTCCTCGTCGGAGCGGCCGGCGACTGGACGGAACGCCGCGGTGGTTCGCTAACCGGGGCGAAGCCTCCGGGGCGGCGTTACTTGGCCTTCTGGATCTTCGTCACGGTCAGGCGGCCGTTGACCCGGTCGGCCTCGAACCGCACCTTGTCGCCCGCCTTCACGGCGTTCAGCATGGCCGGATCGGCGACACCGAACACCATGGTCATGGCTTCCATGTCGAGATTCTTGATCGGCCCGTGCTTGAGGGTGATCTTGCCCTGGGCCTGATCGACTTTCGTCACCTCGCCGGCGGTCGAGGCGCCTTGGGCGGCGGCCGGCGGGGACAGCATGGCGGTCGCCGTCACGGTGCCCATCAGGGCCATCATCGCCATCAGCTTGGTCATTCGTCTGCTCCTGTCGTAGGGGTCGTCATTTCACCGTGACGGTGCCGAACATGCCGGCTTCGCGGTGACCGGGGATCAGGCAGGAGAAATCGAACTCGCCCGCCTTGGTGAAACGCCACACCAGCTCGTCCCGTCCCTTGGGGGCGAGACGGCGGGCATTGGGGTCGTCGTGCTCCATGTCGGGGTTCTTCCGCATCGACTCGCCATGGGCGAGGTTCTCGGCGAGCGTGCCGACCACCATCTCGTGGTCGAGCTCGCCCTCGTTGCGGATGACGAAACGGATCTGCTCGCCCTTGCGGACGGCGACCCGGTTCGGCACGAACTCCATCCGGCCGTCGGACTCGCGCATGACGATCTCGACGACACGCGAGGATCGCTTCGGGCTGCCGGGCTCGCCATACGCCCGCGCCGCGCCGTGGCCCGGATCGGCGAGCGCCGGCACCGGCGGCGTCAGGGTGAGGGCCGCGAGAGCGACCAACAGGCTTCGTGTCAGCATGGCGGTTCTCCTCAGTGGTTGTGGTGGCCGGAGCGGCCGCGCGGCTTCACCACCTTGACGTCGACGGCGGGATCGGCGGCGGGCTTGCCGGCGCCCGCCGGGGCACGGTCGGCGCTGCGCTCCGGGCCCTTCCACTCGAACGCCACGGTGCCCTCGGGGTGCTTGAACCAGCCCGGGTCCTTGTAGTCGCCGCGGGCGAGGCCCTCGCGCACCTTGACGACCGAGAACATGCCGCCCATCTCGACCGCCCCGAACTGGGCGAAGCCGGACATCATCGGCAGCGTGTTCTCGGGCAGCGGCATCTCCATCTCGCCCATGTCGGCCATGCCGGCCGAGCCCATCGGCATGTAGTCGGGCATCAGGCGGCGGATCTTCTTGGCGACCTCCTTCTTGTCGACGCCGATGAAGTTGCGCAGCGAATGCCCCATCGCGTTCATGGTGTGGTGGGCCTTGTGGCAGTGGATCGCCCAGTCGCCCGGCGCGTCGGCGACGAAGTCGAAGGCGCGCATCTGCCCCACCGCGCAGTCGATCGTCGTCTCGGGCCACGCCGCTTCTTCCGGCACCCAGCCGCCGTCCGTGCACGACACCTTGAAGTCGTAGCCGTGCATGTGGATCGGGTGGTTGGTCATGGTCAGATTGCCGAAGCGGATGCGCACCCTGTCGCCCTTGCCGACGACCAAGTGGTCGATGCCCGGCCACACCCGGCTGTTCCAGGTCCACAGGTTGAAGTCGGTCATCTCGGCGACGCGCGGCACGTACGAGCCCGGCTCGATGTCGTAGCTCGCCATCAGGAAGACGAAGTCGCGGTCGACGCGGCGGAATGCCGGGTCCTTCGGATGGGCGACCAGGAAGCCCATCATGCCCATCGCCATCTGCACCATCTCGTCGGCGTGGGGGTGATACATGAAGGTGCCGCTCTTGCGGATCTCGTACTCGTACACGAAGGTCTGGCCCGGCTTGATCTGCGGCTGGGTGAGGCCGCCGACGCCGTCCATGCCGTTCGGCAGCAGCATGCCGTGCCAATGGATGGTGGTGTGCTCGGGCAGCTTGTTGGTGACGAAGATGCGCACCTTGTCGCCTTCGACCACCTCGATCGTCGGACCCGGCGACTGGCCGTTGTAGCCCCACAGATGCGCCACCATGCCCGGCGCGAACTCGCGCACCACCGGCTCGGCGACCAGGTGGAACTCCTTCCAGTCGCCGTTCATCCGCCACGGCAGCGTCCAGCCGTTGAGGGTGACCACCGGCTGGTAGTCAGGGCCGGTGGTGGGCACCAGCGGCGGCTGCATGGCGGGCGACGTCATGGTCGGCGCCTCCGGAATCGACGCCGCCTGGACGCGACCCGACACGGTGCCGGCCCCGATCAGGGCCGCGGCCCCGGACGCGCCGAGAAAGTTTCGTCGAGAGAACGTCATGGGTCTGTCCTCCTGATCAGTCGCCGTCGCCGCCGGCGACCGCCTGCGGTCCGGGCACTGCGCCGGCCGTCGCGATCGTGGTGCCGATACCGACGCTTCCGCCGCTCACTCCACCGCCGATGATGGCGCACTGGAAGTCGATGCCGGCGATGAAGAAGTCGCGCTTGGCGGCGATCGCGGCGACGTTGCTCTGGATGCTCTCGCGGGCCGTGGTCAGCAGCTCGAACACGTCGATCAGCATGCCGTTGTATTCGAGCTGCACCTGCTCGTTGATGGTGCGGCGGAGCGGCAGGATGCGGGTCTGATAGAGCGTCGCGATGTCGTGGCTGGCCCGGTAGGTCAGGTAGGCGGCGCGGGCCTCCGAGCGGACGTCGACAGCCTTCTCGATCAGCCGGTTGACGCCGTCGCGGTAGATGTCGGCCGCGGCCCGCACGTTGGACTCGCCGAGATCGAACAGCGGCACCTGGAGCTCGACCTCGAAGCCGCGCGACACCCTGCGCGGCTCCAATGGCGCAGCGCGGTCGCGCGACTCGGAGCGCCGTCCGGACGCACTGAGAATCGAGATGAAGCGGGTCGCGTCGGTGAGTCCGTAGGCGCGGGCGACGGCGTCCAGCTCGAGCCGCGCCGCGATCAGATCGACCCGTTGGCGGACCGCGGCCTCCTCGGCCTGCTGGACAGTCTGGATTCGCGGCATAGCCGGCAGGCGGCCGGGCAGCCGGAAGTCCAGATCGGAGCCCCACAGACCCATCAGCCGCGTCAGCGCCTCGCGCTCGGTGCCGGCCCGCAGCCGCGCCTGGGCGAGTGCATTTGACACCTCGGCATAGAAGGCGCCGGCACGGGCCTGATCGAGCTTCTTGGCCTCGCCGGTCCCGCCCAGCTTGCGCATCAGGTCGGCGGCCGCATCGGCGGACAGACGCGCCTGCTCCAGGAACGTCACCGTCTCGCGGGCGGCGACCGCCCGGTAGTAGGCCCGCCGCGTCTCGGCGGCGAGCCGAAAGGTCGCCTCGATGGCGCGCTGGCGATCGGCCTCGAACTGCGAACGGGCGATCTCGGTGCGCAGCGGCAGGGTGATCAGCGCCAGCACGTTGGCGACCACGCGGCGCTCGATCTCCAGCTCGCTGCCGGTGGTGGTGCGGCTGAAGCCGAACGCCGGGTTCGGCGGCAGGCTCGCCTGCACGAACTCGGCCTCGGAGACGCCGAGTGCGTTGTAGGCGGTTTGCAGGCCGCGATTGTTGAGCAGCGCGATCTGGACCGCGCGGTCGGCATCCAGCGGCCGGCTCAGCAGGGCGTCCACACGCGAGCGGGCGTAGGCGGCCGCCGCCGGCGAGTCGATCTTGACGGCCTCCATGCCGATCGACTGGCCGACCCGTCCGGCGACCGGCCCCATGGCCCCGTCGGGCGAGAAGTAGACGCAGCCGCCGAGGGTGCTCGATGCGAGCACGAGGGCGACGAGCCGCCGCGGCGGCGTCGGCCGGGGGCCGACCATGCGAGCGGCCGGCGTCATCGGTGGCCTCCCGCTCCGGACTTCGGCTTCGGTGCGACCTGCTGGTTCTGCTCCGCCCAGGGCTTCGGGTCGATCGGACGGTAGTCGACGGTGCCGGCCGTCACCGACCGATAGCGTGTCGGCGCCACCGGCACGTCGGGATCGGCAGGATCGAGCCCCACCGCCATCGGGGGAGGGACCGAGCATGCGGACAGGATGGCCGACAGTGCGGCCAGCACGGCGATCTTCATGGAAAGCAACCTCGATGTCGGTCCCGGTCACCGGACATCCGGGGGCGCGCCGGCAACGATGCGAGCCGCATCGTCGCCGGAGCCGGCGGACAACCCGAGAACGGACAGGGAGAGCGGAGCCGATGGTCGCGTCGCCCCGACGGGGCGGACGGCGACTAGCAGTCGGTCGATCTCGGCGGACGATCGAGGCGCACCGCGAGCGACTTTTCGAAGCCGAGGTCGGGCGGTGACGGATCGGCAGCAGCGGTCAGCAGCATCATGGCCGTGACCGGAACGACGGGCGGGAGCGTCGCATGACAGGTGGCGGCGCCGCAGCAGGGGCCGTTCGGCGTGCTGTGCGGGGCCGCCGGGTCGCAGCCGCCGGCTGCGTCGGCTGTCGCGTGACACGACAACGCTGCCGAGGCGGAACGCTGGAGGCCGTCCTCGCTATCGTGCTCCTGCGCATCTCCGGAATGCGTGCCGGACTCGTCACGATCGGACAGCGTCTGCCCGGCATGCGAGTGCCGAGCATGATGCGACGTCGTATTCACATGATGATGGGCGGCGACGCCGATGGTCATGCCGGTCCTGATGATGCCGGTCGGCAGCTCCTGGGCCGACAATGCCCATCCCAGGCCCGCCGTGACAACGGCGAGCAACGTGACGAGCACGAAGCCGGGATAAGCGCGTCGCATCATGTTAAGTGAATATACGGATTGCGCCCCCGGAGGCAAGACGAACGGCGTCGATTGCTGCGAGGTCCCGGCGCGGTGTCGCGTGGAGACAACACGCACAGGTGCTTGAGCACCGGGCCGGGTGCGATCTTGCCGTTTCTCACGTCGACGCGCCTGTCCGGCGACAGCCCGCTGCATTGCACAGCGTGCCGATCAGGCGTCCGCACCGTAGCGGTCGTTGAGCGCGTAGCCGGCACCGCGCACGGTGCGGATCGGGTCGGAGCGCTGGCCCCGGTTGAGCGCCTTGCGCAGGCGGCCGACATGGACGTCGACGGTGCGCTCGTCGATGTAGACGTCGCGGCCCCACACCCGATCGAGAAGCTGCTCGCGCGAGAACACGCGGCCGGGATTCTCCATCAGGAATTCCAGCAGGCGGAACTCGGTCGGTCCGAGCGGCACGTCGCGCCCGCCGCGCGACACCCGCTTCTTCTCGCGGTTGAGCTCGATGTCGCCGGCGACGAGCACCGAGGCGACGCGCTCCGGCTTGGTGCGGCGCAGCAGCGCCCGGATGCGGGCGATCAGCTCGGGCACCGAGAACGGCTTGACGATGTAGTCGTCGGCCCCGGTGGCGAGGCCGCGCACCCGCTCGCCCTCCTCGCCGCGCGCCGTCAGCATGATGACCGGGAGCTGCTGGGTCTCGGTGCGCCCGCGCAGCCGGCGGATCAGCTCGATGCCCGACAGGCCCGGCAGCATCCAGTCGACGATGGCGAGATCGGGCGGGTTCTCCTTGAGGCGGAGATCGGCGTCGTCGCCGCGTCCGGCGGCGTCGACCGCATAGCCTTCGGCCTCGAGGTTGTAGCGCAGCAGCAGCGTCAGCGGCTCCTCGTCCTCGACGATCAGGATTCGTGCGGCCATCCGATGTGGTTCCTCTCGGGGGATCGCCGTCGCGACGAGGCGCGCGACGGTGACGGGGTCAGGCGTCGAACGGCACCACGGTGCTGGACGTGGTGTCGCCCTTCGGCCGCTCGTCGGCGAGGGCGCGGCCCTCGATCATGTAGTAGACCGTCTCGGCGATGTTGGTGGCGTGGTCGCCCATCCGCTCGATGTTCTTGGCGCAGAACAGGAGGTGGATGCAGATGCCGATGTTGCGCGGGTCCTCCATCATGTAGGTCAGGAGCTCGCGGAACAGCGAGTTGTTGACGGCGTCGACGCCCTCGTCGGCCCGCCACACGCCGATCGCCTTGGCGAGGTCGCGGCGCGCATAGGCGTCGAGCACGTCCTTGATCTGCGACAGCACCAGCTCGGTCATGTGCTCGACGCCGCGCATCACCTTCTGGGTGAGGAACTCGCTGTCGAGCGCCACCACCCGCTTGGCGATGTTCTTGGCGAGATCGCCGATCCGCTCGAGGTCGTTGGAGATCCGCAGCGAGCCGACCACCTCGCGCAGGTCGACCGCCATCGGCTGCCGGCGCGCGATGGTGAGGATCGCCCGCGCCTCGACCTCGCGCTGGAGGACGTCGATGCGGGTGTCGCCGGCGATGACACGCTGGGCCACGGTGAGGTCGCGGCGCGACAGCGCGTCGACGGCGTCGACGATCTGCTGCTCGGCGAGCCCGCCCATCTCGGCGACCATGCGGCCGAGCTCTTGCAGGTCGCTGTCGAACGCCTTGTGCGTGTGGTCCATCATGGACGTCACCCTTCCTGATCTTGGCCGGGACGCGGTGTCGGGAACCGGGTCGGGGCGGGGCCGGTGGGAGCGGCGGTCAGCCGAACCGTCCGGTGATGTAGTCCTGGGTCCGCGGGTCGACCGGCGAGGTGAACATCTTGCTGGTGGTGTCGAACTCGACCAGCTCGCCGAGATACATGAACGCCGTGTAGTCGGAGACGCGGGCCGCCTGCTGCATGTTGTGGGTCACGATGGCGATCGTGTAGTCGGTCTTCAGCTCGTCGATCAGCTCCTCGATCTTGGCGGTCGAGATCGGGTCGAGAGCCGAGCAGGGCTCATCGAGCAGGATCACCTCCGGCTGCACCGCGACCGTACGGGCGATGCACAGGCGCTGCTGCTGGCCGCCCGAGAGGCTGAGCCCGTTGGCCGAAAGCTTGTCCTTCACCTCGTTCCACAGGGCGGCGCGCTTGAGCGCCTGCTCGACGCGGCCGTCCATCTCGGATTTCGGCAGCGGCTCGTAGAGTCGGATGCCGAAGGCGATGTTCTCGTAGATCGACATCGGGAACGGCGTCGGCTTCTGGAACACCATCCCGACGCGCGCTCGCAGCAGGTTGAGGTCCTGCTTGGCGTCCAGGATGTTGTTGCCGTCGAGCAGCACCTCGCCCTCGGCCCGCTGGTTCGGGTAGAGGTCGTAGATGCGGTTGAGGATGCGCAGCAGGGTCGACTTGCCGCAGCCGGACGGGCCGATGAACGCAGTGACGCGCCGGGCGTAGAGCGAGACCGAGATGCTCCTCAGGGCGCGGTTGTCGCCGTAGTAGAAATCGACGTTCCGGATGGCGACCTTCTCGTCGGCGTCCGCCAGGGCGGCGCGCGCCGCGACGACCGGAGCCGGAACCGTGTTCGATCCGTGGGACAGGCCGGTGGAGCTCATGAATTGGTCCTCGTGGCCGAGAGGGCGCGCGCCGAGATCGACAGCGCGAGCACCGCGAAGGTGATGATCAGGGCGCCGGCCCAGGCGAGCTTCTGCCAGTCCGGATAGGGGCTCATGGCGAACTGGAAGATCACCACCGGCAGGCTCGCCAGCGGCTGCGTCATGTCGGCCGAGAAGAACTGATTGTTCAGGGCCGTGAACAGCAGCGGCGCGGTCTCGCCGCTGATCCGCGCGATCGCCAGCAGGATGCCGGTGACGATGCCGGCGCGCGCCGCCCGGTACGACACGTTGGCGATGACATGCGAGCGCGGCAGGCCGAGCGCGGTGGCCGCCTCGCGCAGCTCCTTCGGCACCGTCAGCAGCATGTCCTCGGTGGTGCGCACCACCACCGGCACCACCAGCACGGCGAGCGCCAGCGAGCCGGCGATGCCGGAGAAGTGGCCGAGCGGCCGTACCACCACCTCGTAGATGAACAGGCCGACCACGATCGAGGGGGCGCTGAGCAGGATGTCGTTGATGAAGCGCACCACGCTGGTCAGCATCGAGTAGCGGCCATACTCGGCCATGTAGGTGCCGGCCAGGATGCCGATCGGCGTGCCGATGGCGACCGCCACGCCCGACATCATCAGGCTGCCGACGATCGGGTTGAGCAGGCCGCCGGCGCTGCCGGGCGGCGGCGTCATCTCGGTGAACACCGCCACCGACAGGCTGCCGAAGCCGTTCCACAGCAGGGCGCCGAGCACCAGTACCAGCCAGCCGAGACCGATCACGGTGGCGACGACCGACAGCGTCATCACCACACTGTTGGCGAAGCGGCGACGTCGATAGAGCATCATGGCGTCACCCGATCTTCCGTTCGATGCGCATCAGCATGTAGCGCGCGATGGCCAGCACCACGAAGGTGATGACGAAGAGAATGAGGCCGAGCGCGACCAGCGACGAGGTGTAGAGGTCGCCCAGCGCCTCGGTGAACTCGTTGGCGATGGTGGCCGAGATGGTGGTGCCGGGAGCGAGCAGCGAGCCGGAGATGCGGTGCGCGTTGCCGATCACGAAGGTCACCGCCATGGTCTCGCCGAGGGCGCGGCCGAGGCCCAGCATGACGCCGCCGGTGACGCCGACTCGGGCGAACGGAATGACCACGTGGCGGAACACCTCCCAGGTGGTGCAGCCGAGGCCGTAGGCCGCCTCCTTGAGCACCGGCGGCACCGCCTCGAACACGTCGCGCGAGATCGAGGTGACGAAGGGCAGCACCATGATGGCGAGGATGAGCCCGGCGGTCAGCACGCCGATGCCGTAGGGCGGCCCGGCGAACAGGGTCGAGAGGATCGGCACCGGGCCGAACAGGTCGATCAGCGCCGGCTGCAACGTGTGCTGCAAGAAGGGCGCGAACACGAACAGGCCCCAGATGCCGTAGATGATGCTGGGGATGCCGGCGAGCAGCTCGATGGCGATGCCGATCGGCCGGCGCAGCCACATCGGGCACAGCTCGGTCAGGAACATCGCGATGAGGATGCCGAACGGCACCGCGATCGTCATGGCGATCAGCGAGGTGACGAGCGTGCCGTAGATCGGCGCCAGCGCGCCGAACTTCTCGGTCACCGGGTTCCAGCGCGAGGTGGTGAGGAAATCGAGGCCGAACGCCTGCAAGGCCGGCAGCGCGCCTTCGATCAGCGCCACGATGACGCCGCCGAGGATCACCAGCACCGAGACGGCGGCCGCGAATGTGATGGTGCGGAACGAGCCGTCGATCAGCCGCAGACGACCCAGCAACCGAAGACGATCGGGCGGGGACGACACGGCGGCGGGAGCGTCACGCAGAGCAAGGTCGACCACGGGCTGTCTCCGCCGAAGCATGACTGAGTTCTCTCCAGACGACGGCCGCCAGAGTGGCAGCGGGGCGGGTGCGGTGCGGCCCGCCGGACGATACGCCGGCCCGTCGTCGGACGCGAGAGGAGGGGGCCGTCGAGCCCCCTCCCGAGGGGCGTGCGGTGGAAAACCCGGAGCTACATTCCGAACAGCGGCTTGCCGCTCGCGTCCTTGATCTCGGCCGCCCAGGTCTTCTTGACGCTGGCGACGACGTTCTCGGGCATCGGGATGTAGTCGAGCTCCTCGGCCATCTTGTCGCCCTTCTCGTAGGCCCAGGCGAAGAACTTGAGGGCGTCGGCGGCGACCGCCGGATCGGTCGGCTGCTTGTGCATCAGAATCCAGGTCGCGGTGGTGATCGGCCAGGTGTCGGCGCCGGGCTGGTCGGTGATGATCACGCCGTAGCCGGGAACCGAGGTCCAGTCGGCGCTGGCGGCCGCGGCCTGGAACGACTTCATCTCGGGCGCGACGGCCTTGCCGTCCTTGTTGGTCAGCCGGGTGTGGGTCAGCTTGTTCTGCTTGGCATAGGCGTACTCGACGTAGCCGATCGAGCCCTTGGTCTGCGCGACGTTGTTGGCGACACCTTCGTTGCCCTTGGCGCCGATGCCGGTCGGCCACTGCACCGAGGTGGCGGAGCCCACCCGATCCTTCCACTCGGGGCTGACCTTCACCAGGTAGTCGGTGAAGTTGAAGGTGGTGCCGGAGCCGTCCGAGCGATGCACCACGGCGATCGCCTGCTTGGGCAGCTTGACCGACGGGTTGAGCTTGGCGATCGCCGGGTCGTCCCAGCTCTTGATGTCGCCGAGGAACATCTTGGCGAGCGTCGGACCGTCGAGCACCAGATCGCCCGGCTTGATGCCGTCGACATTGATGACCGGCACGATGCCGCCCATCACCATCGGGAACTGGACGAGGCCGTCCTTCTCGAGCTGCGGGCCCTTGAGCGGCGCGTCGGTGGCGCCGAACGTCACGGTCTTGGCCTGGATCTGCTTGATGCCGCCGCCGGAGCCGATCGACTGATAGTTGAGGCCGATCCCGGTCTCCTTCTTGTAGGTGTCGGCCCACTTCGCGTAGATCGGGTACGGGAAGGTGGCGCCGGCACCCGAGATGTCGGCGGCCACCGCGGGCGCGAGCGACGCCGCCAGGACCGACGACGCCACGATGGCGCCGGCCGCGATGAGGGTTCGGTGAAGCTTCACGGGGAGGTCTCCTGTCGTGGATGCACCGCACGAGGCGGACGCAATCGCACCGCCGCTCCGGCTCAATGCTGGATGGTCGATGCGGGTCTGTCGCTGTCCCTATCGGTGTCGGGCCGGCCGTCCGTTCATCGGGGATCGCGGCGGGCCGGCGGCACGGCCTAGACCGTGCCGGAGCTGTTCTAGGGCCTGATCATGACAGTTGGATGAATGCCTAAGCGGCGGATGCCGCGTCACTTTCTCGTGTAGGCGGAGTTTCTGTCACAATCGGCAGGCGGACCGTGAAGAGGGCGCCGGCGCCGGGCGCGCTGTCGATCGCGAGGCGGCCGCGGTGTCGTTGCAGGATGTGCTTGACGAGGGCCAGGCCGAGTCCGGTGCCGCCCTGAGCGCGGCTTTCCGCCACGTCGGCACGATAGAACCGCTCGGTCAGCCGCGGCAGATGCTCGGGCGCGATGCCGGGTCCGTAGTCGCGGATCGAGACCACCGCCTCGCGCCCCTGCGGCCCGGTCTCGCAGGCGATGGCGAGCTCGACGCGGCCGCCGCTGGCGCCGTATTTCAGGCCGTTCTCCACCAGGTTCTCGAAGGCGCGCACAAGCTCGTCGCGGTCGCCCGCGACGGTGACGGCGCCGTCCGGCGGCTCGAACACGATCACCACGCCGCGCTCGCCGGCGATCGGCTGCAAGCCGTCGGTGACCTGGCGCAGCAGCAGCACCAGCTCGACCGGGCTCTCCGGGCGGATATGCACCTTCAGCTCGATGCGCGACAGCGACAGCAGGTCGTCTATCAGCCGCGCCATGCGGCCGGCCTGCGCCTTCATGATACCGAGGAAGCGTTCGCGCGCGGCGGCGTCGGCGCGCGCCGGTCCCTGCAAGGTGTCGATGAAGCCGGACAGCGAAGCGAGCGGGGTGCGCAGCTCGTGGCTGGCATTGGCGATGAAGTCGACGCGCATCTGCTCGGAGCGGCGCAGCGGCGTCAGGTCGTGGAAGGTGACGACCAGCAGCCGGTCGCGCCGGGCGATACCGACGCGCGCGGCACCGCCGGCCGGCCGCGGCCGCTGCACCGGGGCGACCACCGCCTCCCACCAGCGTTCCGCCGGGACTCTCTGGAACATCTCGACGCGCTCCGGCGCGGTTCCTTCGGCGGCCTTGCGGACGGCGTCGAGAACCCCCGGATGGCGCAGCGCGAAGGAGAGCGGGCGGGCGGTCGCCAGCGCCGGCGCCAGCTCGGCGGCGCGGCGGTTGAAGGCGCGCACCAGGCCGCTCGGCTCCAGCACGATCACCGGATCGGCGAGGCCCGACACCACCACGTCGACGAGCGGATCGTCGGTCTCGGGTTGACCGTCGACGTCGCTCACCGCCGCCGCCTTGCCGCCACCGCTGCGGCGCATGTCGGCCACCGCCGCCGCCGCGATGGCGGCGACGATCAGGGCGGCGGGCACGCCGCGCAGCTCGCCGGCCGCGACCGCCACGCCGACCGCCAGCACGGCGACCGGGAGCACCAGGCGCAGGCGCGACCAGCCGTCCGCCACGGCGGCGATCCGCCGGCGCAGGGGCTCGCGGCCCGACGGCCGCTCCTCGGTCGAAGGCATGGCGACTCCGCAGTCATCGTGGCGGCCGTCAGCCCGGCGGGCCATCCGCCGGTTCGGCACACGACAGTCCGGCGCCGCACCGGCTCGCCGGATTGGGAGCGCCGCCGCTCAGCCGGGCCGGTGATCGGCGCTTTCGGGGCCGGGCTGCGCCGGGGCCCCGCCGCGGGCGCGCCGCATCCCGAGCCACAGCTCCCGGCAGCCGAGAATCGCCAGCGCCAGCGCGAACGGCACGAGATAGTACAGCAGGCGGAACAGCAGCAAGCCGGCGAGCAGCTGCTCCTTGTCGTACTGCATCAGCGCGACCAGCATGGCCGCGTCGAACACCCCGAGCCCGCCCGGCGAATGGCTGGCGAAGCCCAGCAGGGTGGCGGCCACGAAGATGACCGCCACCGTGACGAAGCCGATATAGGGTTCGTGCGGCACCAGCATGTACATGGCGGCGGCGCAGCAGCCGAGATCGACGATGCCGATGCCGATCTGCAACAGGGTCAGCGGCCCGCCCGGCAGCGTCACCTCCCAGTTGCTGCGGCCGATCACCCGCGGGGTTCGCCACACCCAGCCCACATAGGTGGCGAGCACGATCAGGGTGATGATCGCCAGCGTCCGGTTGATCCAGGCCGGCACCTGGTTGATGGACGAGGCCGCCTCCGGCGCCCAGGTGATGCCGAGCCCCAGCACGGTGGCGTTGCCGAGCCAGAAGGTGAAGCCAGCGATGAAGCAGACCTTGGCCACCTCGATGGCCGACAGGCCGTGCATCGAGTAGACGCGGTAGCGCACCGCGCCGCCCGTGAAGGCGCTGGCCCCGACATTGTGGCCGACCGCGTAGCTGGTGAAGCCGGCGAGCGCCGCCACCCGGTAGGGCACCTCGCTCCGGCCGATCGTGTGCAGCGCGAACTCGTCATAAAAGGTCAGGGTGAAGTAGCCGGCCGCCACGAAGCCGGCCGCCAGCCCGATGTCACGCCAGGAGAAGCCGCGTAGGGCATGGATCACCTCGTCGGTGTCGATGCCCTGGAGCGTGTGCCACAGCACCACGGCGGCCGCCGCGATGACCGCGAGGCTCGCCAGGAAACCCACGCGGTGCCAGCCGATCGTCCGATCGAAGGCATCCGCCGCCACCCGCAGCCGGTCGTACATGCGCGATCTGGATCTCCCGAGCAGGCGAGGCGTGGGACGGCATCTCCCCGGCGATGGCCGTCAGTTCGCGTCTAACAGAACGCTGTGCCGAAGGCGAGCGCCGGGACCGCGACCCGGAACCGCGCCCGGCGCGGCCCGGGGGCAGGGCGTTGCTCGCGGTGAGGTGGACAAGAACCGTCGCATCGGGGAAGGTCGGCGCCGCGACGGGTCGGACGGGCGCAACCGGCATTGCAAGAGGCGATCCGCGAGCCAGGATTTGAAGACGACCGAAGGACTTGCGGCGTTTCGCCGCCGCGCCGCGCCGGCCGACGGGGTGGCCGACGGGTGGCCGAGAGCGTCCACCCGACGTCACGGCCCGGCGCGCCATCTCACGAACACGCGAGACCGGCGGGAGGCCGGGAGGGAGCCGCCATGACAGAGACCGACAAGATGCTGGCCCACACCGAGGACGGGGTCGGCATCCTGACCTTCAACAATCCCGAGCGGCACAACGCCGTCTCGCTCGACATGTGGGAGGCGGCCGGCACGCTGCTCGAAGGCTTCGCGGCCGATCCGGCCGTGCGGGTGGTGGTGCTCACCGGCGCCGGCGGCAAGGCCTTCGTGTCGGGTGCCGACATCTCGCGCTTCGAGGACGAGCGCGCCGACGTGGCGGCCTACGAGCGCTACAATGCCGCGGTCGAGCGCACCACCGCGCTGCTCGCCGCCTTTCCCAAGCCGACGGTCGCGATGATCCGCGGCTACTGCCTCGGCGGCGGGGTCGCGATCGCGGTGTGCTGCGATCTCCGCATCTGCTCCGACAACTCGCGCTTCGCGGTGCCGGCCGCCCGGCTCGGCATCGGCTACGCCTATGGCGGGCTGACGCGGATCGTCGACCTCGTCGGTCCCGCCTTCGCCAAGGAGATCCTGTTCACGGCGCGGCAGTTCACCGCCGCCGAGGCGCACCAGATGGGCCTCGTCAACCAGGTCGTCGCCCACGACGAGCTCGACGCCTATGTGCGCGACTATGCGGGCCAGATCGCCGAGAACGCGCCGCTCACCGTGGCGGCCGCCAAGGTGGCGGTCGGCGAGGCCGTGAAGGACCCGGGCGAGCGCGATCTCGCCCGCTGCGACGCCATGGTGCGGGCCTGCTTCGACAGCCGCGACTATGTCGAGGGCCGCCGCGCCTTCATGGAGAAGCGCAAGCCGGAGTTCGAGGGGCGGTAGCTCGGGACGGACGTGATCGGCCGGACGGCGTTGTGGCGCCCGCGGTGCGGTCGCTGCTGCATTAGATTGCTTTACTGATGCATCAGCGGCATGGTCGGCGTCATGGCCACCGATCCTGCTGCCGCTGGCTCCCAGGCCGGGCCGGCGGCCCTGACCCCGATCTCTGCCGATGCCACGCCGGCGAACCTGCCGCCCGGCGATGGCGGCGATCCGGCGCGGCTCACCGGCGAGGCCGTCTATGAGCGGCTGCGGCAGATGATCGTCAGGCTCGATCTGGTGCCCGGGGCTGTCATCGACCGGGCCGACCTCCAGGCGCGCTTCGGGGTCAGCTCGACGCCGCTGCGCGACGCGCTGCTGCGGCTCGCCCGCGACGGCCTGGTGGACATCGTGCCGCAGAGCGCCACCCGGGTCAGCCTCATCGACCTCGTCGCGGTCCGCCAGGCACAGGTGCTGCGCCGCGCCGTCGAGCAGGAGGCCGTGCGCCTCCTGGCCGGCGCCGCCGAGCGCGACTTCGTGCCGGAGCTCCAGTTGGCGCTGGCCGCCCAGCTCGACCGTGCCGAGGCCGGCGACACCGCCGGCTTCGCGGCGCTCGACGAGACCTTCCACCGGCGCCTCCTGGCGCTCGCCGGCGCTCCCGATCTGTTCGACGTGGTGCGCCGGCACAGCGGCCAGATCGACCGCATCCGCCATCTCCAGCGGCCCGTCGCCGGCCGGATGCGCGAGGTGGTCCGCGAGCACGGCCGCATCCTTAAGTCGATCGCGGCCGGCAATCCCGACAAGGCGCAGGCGCGGATGCGCGACCACCTGGCCGGCGCCCTCGCCCCTGTCCACACCCTCCAGGCCGAGCACCCGCAGTATGTCCGGGCGTGACCGGCGCGACGGCTGCGGTCGGCGACTGGTCCGTGTGGGTCCGTCGGCCCTTCCCCGCGGCGGCGCGTCCCGGTAAAAGGCGCCCGAACCGGCTCGTCGCCGTATCGCGCCCGTCGCTCGAGGACTCCCATGACCGTATCGCCGCACGAGATCGCCCGCGTGCTCATCGAGGCGCTGCCGCACATGCAGCGCTACGACGAGGAGATCGTGGTGGTGAAGTATGGCGGCCACGCCATGGGCCAGGAGGCCGCGGCCCGGAGCTTCGCCCGCGACATCGTGCTGCTGGAGCAGACCGCCATCAACCCGGTGGTGGTGCATGGGGGCGGCCCGCAGATCGGCGGCATGCTCCAGCGGCTCGGCATCAAGTCGGAGTTCGCGGCGGGCTTGCGCATCACCGACGCCGCCACCATCGAGATCGTCGAGATGGTGCTGGCCGGCTCGATCAACAAGCAGATCGTCGGCTTCATCAACGAGGCCGGCGGCCGCGCGGTCGGCCTGTGCGGCAAGGACGGCAACATGGTGACGGCCCGCAAGGTCGGCCGCACCGTGGTGGACCCCGGCTCGCATATCGAGCAGATCGTCGATCTCGGCTTCGTCGGCGAGCCCGAGACGGTCGACACTGCGGTGCTCGACCAGATTCTCGGCCGCGACCTCATTCCGGTGCTGGCGCCGATCGCCACCTCGGTCGAGGGCGGCACCTACAACGTCAATGCCGACACCTTCGCGGGTGCCGTCGCCGGTGCCCTGAAGGCCAAGCGCCTGCTGCTGCTCACCGACGTGCCCGGCGTGCTCGACAAGTCGAAGCAGCTCATCAAGGAGCTGTCGATCGACGACGCCCGCCGGCTGATCGCCGACGGCACCATCACGGGCGGCATGATCCCCAAGGTCGAGACCTGCATCTACGCGCTGGAGGCGGGCGTGCAGGGCGTGGTGATTCTCGACGGCAAGGTCGAGCACGCGGTGCTGCTCGAGCTCTTGACTGATCTCGGCGCCGGCACCCTGATCCACCCCTGATCGACTCCCGAGCGCACGGCGGGGCCGAGTCCCGCATTGCCGTCACGGTGCCGACACGAAACCGCCGCCTTGGCGCCGCCGCGCCCGGGTGGCGGGGTGTCGGCCCCGCGTGAGTGCTTGAGTGCGCCGGGTGATCCGTGCAAGGTGGCCGTGTCCGATCCGACCGGCCAGCCGTGGAGCCCCCCGACGTGACTGCCCGTCCCCCTCGCGTGCTGATGATCTATCCCGAGTTCATCAAGGACTCGTTCTGGCACTACAAGGCCGCCTGCGAGCTGGTCGGCGCCAAGTATCCGGCGGCGCCGCTCGGCCTGATCACGGTGGCCGCCATGCTGCCGTCGGGCTGGGACATCCGTCTCGTCAACCGCAACACCGAGACGCTGACCGACGACGATCTCGCCTGGGCCGACCTGGTGATGATCGGCGGCATGCTCAACCAGCAGCCCGACTTCCTGCATCTGATCGATCTCGTCCACCAGCACGGCAAGCCGGTCTGCGTCGGCGGGCCGGACGTCTCGTCGAGCCCGCATCTCTACGCGGCTGCGGATTTCCAGGTGATCGGCGAGGCCGAGCTGGTGATCGACGATTTCATCACGGCGTTCGAGCGCGGCGACCGCAGTGGCGTGTTCACCGCCGAGAAGTACCAGGCCGACATCACCAGGACGCCGCTGCCGCGCTGGGACCTGCTGAAGCTCGACCAGTATCTCTATATCGGGGTGCAGTACGCCCGCGGCTGTCCGTTCACCTGCGAGTTCTGCGACATCATCGAGCTGTATGGCCGGGTGCCGCGCACCAAGACGAACGATCAGATTCTCGCCGAGCTCCAGGCGCTCTACGACCGCGGCTATCGCGGTCATGTCGATTTCGTCGACGACAACTTCATCGGTAACAAGAAGAACATCCGCACCCTGATGCCGCGCCTGAAGGCGTGGCTCGTCGAGCGCGACTACCCGTTCGAGTTCTCGACCGAGGCATCGATCAATCTCGCCGACGATGACGAGATGCTGCAAGCCATGAAGGACGCCAACTTCTTCGCGGTCTTCGTCGGCATCGAGAGCCCCGATCCCGAGACGCTGGTGCAGATGCGCAAGAAGCAGAACACCAAGCGCAACATCGCCGAGTGCATCCACAAGATCTACAGCTACGGCATGTTCGTGACGGCCGGCTTCATCGTCGGCTTCGACAGCGAGAAGGTGTCGATCGCCCAGTCGATGACCGATTTCATCGAGGAGTGCGCGATCCCGGTCTGCATGGTCGGCCTGCTCTATGCGTTGCCGAACACCCAGCTCACCCGGCGGCTGGAGAAGGAGGGCCGGCTGCATCCGGGCCACGACCGGATGCACGTCGATACGGGCGGCGACCAGTGCACGCTCGGCTGCAACTTCGACACCAAGCGGCCGCTGCGTGACATCCTGGTCGACTACCGCACGGTGCTCGCCAACGTGTTCGAGCCGTCTGCCTATGCGGGGCGGCTGGCGCGGCTCGCCGCCATGATGGACCGCTCCGACCGACGCCGCGAGCTGCCGGAGGGCGACGTCCGTCGGCGGGTCGGCGGCATCGAGGCGGTCCACAAGATCATGTCGGCGCTGCCGGAGGCGCGCGAGCCGTTCTGGAAGGTGTTCGTCGAGGTGGCGAAGTCGAACCCCGGGGCGCTGCGCTACATCGTGCTGCTGATGGCGTTCTATCTTCATCTCGGCCCGTTCTCGCGGCACGCCATCGCGGTGATCGATCGCCGCATCGCCGAGCTGGACGCCGCCGCGGCGGTGCCGCCGATGGCCGTCACGGTCGAGCGGCAGGCCGCCCTGCACTGAGGTCCGCCCCGCCGCCCCTTGCGGCCGCCGCGGCGGCGCTTCATGCCTGTCCGCGAGGGCGATTCGGCTCGCGGAGGGAGTCATGCGGAGAACGGCCGTGCGGTCCGCCATCGGCGCCGCGGTGCTCGCCGCCACGTTGCTCGGCAGCGGGCCGGCCCGCGCGGATCTCGATCTCTGCAACCGGCTGAGCTTCGTGGTCGAGGCGGCGATCGGCATCGAGGAGAAGGGTGCCACCGCGACCCGCGGCTGGTTCCGCCTCGATCCCGGCCAGTGCCGCACCGTGCTCACCGGCGAGGTGACGGCCGAGCAGGTGTTCCTGCATGCGAAGGCGCTGCCGCTCTATGGGCCGTCGCCGGAGCCGATGAGCGGCCACGCCGATCTGTGCGTCGGCACCGGCGACTTCGTGATTGCGGCGGCGCGCGCCTGCCGGCCGCCGCAGCGCTTCGCCCGCTTCGCCGCCGTGAAGCCGTCCGAGGCGGCGGGGCGGCTGGTGGCGGCGCTGGCCGAGGAGGCCGAGTATTCCGACGAGCAGGCCCGCCGCGCCGGCATTCAGCGCCTGCTGGTGCTGGCCGGCTACGACGCCCATCCGATCGACGGCGTGAGCGGCCCCAAGACCGACGCCGCCATCGCCCAGTTCCTCAAGGACCGCGGCCTGCCGGCCGATGCGGCCACCGGCGCGGGCGTGTTCGATGCCCTGATGGAGGCGGCCCAGCAGCCCGCCGCCTCGGGTTTCTCCTGGTGCAACGACACTCGCTTCGCCGTGATGGCGGCGATCGCCGTGGAGGAGAAGGGCGCCCTGGTGGCGCGCGGCTGGTACCGGGTCGAGCCGGGCAAATGCGTCCGCCCGGATGTCGTCGGCAAGCCGCGCCGGGTGTTCAGCTACGGCGAAGCTGTGGACGGCGACGGCCAGCCGGTGCGGCGCGGCGACCGGCGGCTCGCCTGGGGCGGCGGCACCATGCTGTGCACCCGCGAGGCGCGCTTCGAGCTCGGCGACCACAAGGATTGCGGCGCCGCCGGCCTCGACGCCACCGGCTTCGCCGTGGTGGACCTCACCGGCAAGCCGAGCGCCACGGTGCGTTTCCAGGAGTGATCCGAGATCCGGCTGATCAACTGGGCGGTCGCGCCACGGCGCGCCTGCCTCGACATGCCTGCCGGAGAACCGGGTCCCACTTCGCCGGAAAATGCTCTAAGACGTCCGCATGTCCAGCATCGCCCCCGCACCGTCCGACGCCACCCGCCGGTTCGACCATGTCGAGACCTGGGTGTTCGATCTCGACAACACCCTCTATCCGCACCACCTCAACCTGTGGCAGCAGGTCGACGGCCGCATCCGCGATTACATCGCGGAGTTCCTCGCCGTCACCCACGACGAGGCGTTCCGCGTCCAGAAGGACTACTACAAGCGGTTCGGCACCAGCATGCGCGGCCTGATGATCGAGCACGGTCTCGATCCGGACCACTTCCTCGACTACGTGCATCGCATCGATCATTCGCCGCTGACGCCCAATCCCGCCCTCGGCGACGCCCTGGAGCGGCTGCCCGGCCGCAAGCTGATCCTCACCAACGGCACCCGGGCGCACGCCGAGGCGGTGCTCGCCCGGCTCGAGATCGACCACTGCTTCGAGGACGTCTTCGACATCGTCGCCGGCGCGCTGGAGCCCAAGCCGTTTCCCGAGGTCTACGACAAGTTCCTGGCTCGCCACGGCGTCGATCCGGCCCGGGCGGCGCTGTTCGAGGACCTCGCCCGCAACCTGGCGGTTCCGCACGCCCTCGGCATGGTGACCGTGCTGGTGGTGCCGGAGAAGACCCGCGAGGTGTTCCGCGAGCACTGGGAGCTGGAGGGCCACGACGCCCCCCATGTGGACCACGTGACCGACGATCTCACCGGCTTCCTGGAAGAGGTCCTGCGCGCCCGAGGCATCCCTGCGACCGCTTGACCGGCCACCCTTGACATCGCTCCCGGCTGCCCCGACAACGCGGCGCCTTCGCGTTTCCGAGGATCGCTCCATGTCGCACGCCGAGCTTGCCCGCACCATCGACGAGGCATTCGAACGCCGCAGCGAGATCGGCCCGGATACCGCGGGTCCGCTGCGCGGCGCGGTCGACCGGGCGCTGCGCCTGCTCGACGCCGGCGAGGAGCGGGTCGCCGAGCCGCAGCCCGATGGCTCCTGGCGGGTCAACCAGTGGCTCAAGAAGGCGGTGCTGCTGTCGTTCCGCCTCAACGACATGAGCGTCATTCCGGGCGGTCCCGGCCGGGCCGGCTGGTGGGACAAGGTGCCGTCCAAGTTCGACGGCTGGGGCGAGGCGCAGTTCCGCGAGGCCGGCTTTCGTGCCGTGCCCGGCGCCATCGTGCGGCGCTCCGCCTATGTGGCGCCCGGCGTGGTGCTGATGCCGTCCTTCGTCAATCTCGGCGCCTATGTCGACACCGGCACCATGATCGACACCTGGGCGACGGTCGGGTCCTGCGCCCAGATCGGCAAGAACTGTCACATCTCGGGCGGCGCCGGCATCGGCGGCGTGCTGGAGCCGTTGCAGGCCGGCCCGGTGATCATCGAGGACGACTGCTTCGTCGGCGCCCGCGCCGAGGTCGCCGAGGGCGTCGTCGTGCGCCGCGGCGCGGTGCTCTCCATGGGGGTCTATCTCGGCGCCTCGACCAAGATCGTCGACCGCGAGACCGGCGCCGTCGTCACCGGCGAGGTGCCGGCCTATTCGGTGGTGGTGCCGGGCACGCTGCCCGGCAAGCCGCTGAAGGACGGCTCGCCGGGGCCGGGCCTCTACTGTGCCGTCATCGTCAAGCGGGTCGACGAGAAGACCCGCGCCAAGACCAGCATCAACGAGCTGCTGCGCGACTGACCGGGGCGGAGGTTCGACGGCCGCCCGTGGCGCCGGCCGGGCCGAACGGGCCCCGCGTCGAGGCGGCGGCTCGCGCGGCGGGTCGAGACGCTCCATTCCACGGCGCGCCGGTGCGAGCGCCTCGTTCGCGCCGGAGCCCGATCGGAGGACGGACATGACCTGGCGTGACGTCCTGTTCGAGTTCGACGGCCGGATCGACCGGCGGACCTTCTGGACCGCCTTCCTGGCGGTGGCCGTCGCCGAGCTGTTCTGCCATGCCGTGGTGGGGCTGGTCGCCGACGACCGTGCCACCTCCATCGTCAGCCTCGCCTTCAGCTATCCGGAGTTCGCCATCATGGCCAAGCGCGGCCATGATCGCGGCATGCCCACCGCGGTGCCGGGCGTGTTCTTCGGCCTCAGCGTCCTCGTCGACTTCGTCTTCGTCATCGATGCCGCCGGCACGCCCGAGCAGCCGAGCCCGCTCCTGATGATGCTGACGGTGCCGTGGCTGGTGTTCGCCGTGGCGTTGCTGGTCGATCTCGGCTTCCGCCGCGGCACCCGCGGCCCCAACCGCTACGGCCCCGACCCGCAGGGGCCGACCATCTACCGCATCGACCGCCAGGACTGAGCGGCCGCCGTTCCAGGACCTGACCGTTATGCCGGCCGATCCCGCCGTCCTCGCCCGCGATCTCCTGCGCTGCCCGTCGGTGACGCCGGCCGAGGGCGGCGCGCTCGATCTGGTGGCCCGGGTGCTGGGCGCCGCCGGCTTCACGGTCGAGCGGGTGACCTTCTCGGAGCCCGGCTTCGCCGACGTCGAAAATCTGTTCGCGCGGATCGGCGAGGGCGGGCCGCATCTCGTCTTCGCCGGCCATACCGACGTTGTGCCGGCCGGCGACGCGGCGCGGTGGACGCATCCGCCCTTCGCGGGCGAGATTGCCGACGGCGTGCTCTACGGCCGCGGTGCCGTCGACATGAAGGGAGCGGTCGCTTGCGCCATGGCGGCGGCGCTCGACCATCTCGCCGCCAGCGGCGGGCGGCCCAAGGGCACGCTGTCGTTTCTGCTCACCGGCGACGAGGAGGGGGTGGCGGTCAACGGCACCGTCAAGCTGCTGCGCTGGGCGGCGGCGCGCGGCGAACGGTTCGACCACTGCCTTCTCGGCGAGCCGACCAATCCGGACGCGCTCGGCGACATGATCAAGATCGGCCGCCGCGGCTCGCTCAACGGCACCCTGGTGGTGAGCGGCACCGCCGGCCACGTCGCCTATCCGCAGCGCGCCGACAATCCGGTCCGCCACATCGTGCGGCTCGCGGCGGCGCTCATGGGCGAGCCGCTCGATCACGGCACCGCGCATTTTGATCCGTCGAACCTGGAGATCACCTCCATCGACGTCGGCAATCCCACCGTCAACGTCATCCCGGCCGAGGCGCGGGCGCGCTTCAACATCCGCTTCAACGATCGGCACACCTTCGCGTCGTTGAAGGCGCTGGTGGAGGCACGCGCCGCCGCGGCCGCGCAGGGCGCCCGCTGGCGCATCGACTGGGAGCCGTCCAACGCCGATGCGTTCGTCACCGCGCCGGGTGCTTTCGTCGATACGGTGCGCGATGCCATCGTGATGGTCACCGGCCGCACGCCGGTCTTGTCCACCTCCGGCGGCACCTCGGACGCGCGGTTCATCAAGGACTATTGCCCGGTGGTCGAGTTCGGGCTGGTGCAAGCCAGCATGCACGGCGTCGACGAGCGGGTGCCGGTCGCCGACCTCGCGGCGCTGACCGCCATCTATCGCGAGATCTTCGCGCGGTATTTCGGCTGACGACGCGCCTCCGGCGAGCGCCGCGCCACCGCCGGGCCGCCTCAGTACTCCACCGCGACCAGATAGAGCCCGTCGGGCGGCGCCACCGGGCCGCAGGCCGAGCGATCGCGCGCCGCCAGCGCCGCCGCGAGGTCGTCGGCGGTCCACCGGCCGTCGCCGACCAGTACCAGCGAGCCGACCATCGAGCGCACCTGATGGTGCAGGAACGAGCGCGCCACCGCGGTGACCATCACGTCGTCGCCGGAGCGGTCGACGTCGAGCACGTCGAGCGTCTTGTCGGGCGAGGCGGCCTGGCACTCGGCGGCCCGGAAGGTGGTGAAGTCGTGCTTGCCGACGAGGCGCTGGGCGGCGGCGTGCATGGCCGGCACGTCGAGCGGGCGGGCGACCCGGAAGGCGCGGCCTTCGTCGAGCGCCAGCGGGGCACGGCGGTTGACGATTCGGTACATGTAGTGCCGGCGCTTGGCCGAGAAGCGGGCGTCGAAGTCGTCGGCGACCGGCTCGGCGGCGAGCACCGCCACCCGGTGCGGGCGCAGATGCGCGTTGGCAGCGTCGCGGATGGTGTCGGTGTCGATCTCGCGCGACAGATCCACATGGGCGACCTGGCCGACGGCGTGCACGCCGGCGTCGGTGCGGCCGGCCCCCTTGACCGTGACGGCCTCGCCCGCGAAGGCGGCGATCGCCGTCTCCAGCACGCCCTGCACCGACACGCCGTTCTGCTGCACCTGCCAGCCGCAGAAGCCGGCGCCGTCGTACTCGATGGAGAGCTTGTAACGCGGCATGAGGATCTCTCAGGGCAGGACGGTGCCGGGCTCGACCGGGGTGCCGCGCAGGAACTCGTCGGCGGTCATCGGCTGGCGGCCGGCGCGCTGGAGCTGGAGGATGCGCAACGCCCCGTCGCCGCAGGCCACCGTGAGGCGATGATCCAGCACGGTGCCGGGCGGGCCGGAGCCCTCGCCGCGGGTGGTGCGCAGGACCTTGATGCGCGCCGGACCCTTGGCTTCCGGCAGCTCGAACCAGGCGCCCGGGAACGGCGACAGGCCGCGAGCGTGGTCGTGGACCGCCTTGCACGGCCGCGTCCAGTCGATCCGGGTCTCGGCCTTGTCGATCTTGGCCGCGTAGGTGACACCCTCATCGGCCTGCGGGGTGAGCACCAGGGCGTCGCGTTCCAGCGCCGCCAGCGCCCGCGCCATCAGGTCGGCGCCGAGCCGGGCGAGGGCGTCGTGAAGGTCGCCGGCCGTCATGTCGGGGCCGATGGCGAGCCGCTCCGCCATGGCGACCGGGCCGGTGTCGAGCCCTTCCTCCATCCGCATCACCATCACGGCGGTCTCGGCATCGCCCGCCATCACGGCCCGGTTGATCGGCGCGGCGCCGCGCCAGCGCGGCAGCGCCGAGGCGTGCAGGTTGAAGCAGCCGAGCCGCGGCGCGTCGAGCACCGGCTTGGGCAGGATCAGCCCGTAGGCCACCACCACGGCGGCGTCCGCCCCATGGGCCCGGAAGGCCGCCTGGGCCTCCTCGCTGCGCAACGTCTTCGGGGTGAGCACCGGCAGCCCGAACCGGCGCGCCTCGCGCTCGATCGGGCTCTCCTGGAGCGCCATGCCGCGCCCGGCCGGCTTCGGCGCGCGCGTGTAGACGGCCACGACCTCGTGGCCGCGTCCGACGATTTCGAGGAAGGTCGGCACGGCGAAGTCCGGCGTGCCCATGAAGACGAGACGAAGCGGCATGACGGTGACCGAATCGCCAACACGGCGACGGCGGACCGTAGAGCATTTTCGGGCCGCCGGGTAACCGGCTGTTCGGCGTGTCGCGCGCGTTCGAGCGAATCCGCGTCGACCCGGGACGGCCCGGAGTTGTCGCCGCTTCGGCGATCCGGCTAAGGTCCGGCGAGAGGATCGAACCCGACAGGCGCGGGCGCGGTCCGGCGGGCGCCGGCGGCCTCCCGGGGCTGCAAGTCCGCCCGGGCGCCGTCCCGGCCAGGACCAGGACGACCGCGCCATGCCCGCCGAAACCCTGACCTTCCGGACCCTCAGCGGCAGCGCCATCGAGAGCCGGCCGATCGTCCTCAAGGCCGTCGCGGTGGCCCTGTGGACCAGCCGGGACATGAGCGGGCGCGACCGCCGCGTCGCCGAGATGGAGGCGCTCGGCATTCCGCGGCCGCGCACGACGCCGCAGTTCTATCGCGTGTCGGCGCATCGACTCACCACCTCCGACTGCATCGAGGTGGTCGGCCCGGAATCGAGCGGCGAGGTCGAGATCGTGCTGGTGCGCGACGGCCGCGGCCTGTGGGTGGGGGTCGGCTCCGACCACACCGACCGCCGGGTCGAGCGCTGCGACGTCCACGTCTCCAAGCAGATGTGCGACAAGCCGCTGGCCCCGGACCTCTGGGCCTTCGACGACGTGGCCGACCACTGGGACCAGCTCGTGCTGCGCTCGTGGATCGCCGAGAATGGCGAGACGCGCCTCTACCAGGAGGGCACCGCGGCCGCGATCCTGCCGGCCGTCACCCTGATCGCGGGCTATGCCGGACGCGACGACCTGCCGGAGGGGACGGCGCTGTTCTGCGGCACCTTCGCGGCGATCGGCGGCATCCGGTCGTCGGGACGGTTCGCATTCGAGCTGTACGACCCGCAGCGCGAGCGGCGGATCGCCCATGCCTACGACGTCGTCGCCCTGCCGGTGGCCCCGTGAGCCGTCGCCGGGTCACGTTCCGCGGTGTCGCGCGGGTTCTCGCCACGGCGGCGGTCCTGACGATGGCGCTGCTGACGATGGCGGTCCCGCCCGGCCCCGCCGTCGCGCAGCCCGCCGTCGCGTCGGCCGCGCTGCCCGATGGCTTCGTGCGCCTGCGCGAGCGCGATCCGTCGATCCGCCAGGACATCCGCTATGCCGGCCCGTTCAACTTCACCGGCCGCCCGGTGCCCGGCTATCTGGCGGCGGAGTGCATCCTGTTGCGCCCGGTCGCCGATGCGTTGGCGCGCGCCCAGGCCCGCCTCGCCGCCGAGGGCTTCCACCTCAAGGTCTACGACTGCTACCGGCCGGTGCGCGCCGTGCAGTCCTTCATCGTCTGGGCGCAGAGCCCGGAGCCCGACCGCATGGCCCGCATCTTCTCGCCGGCCATCCCCAAGCAGCAGCAGTTCGCGCTCGGCTACATCGCCAAGCGGTCGCGCCACTCGGTCGGCACCGCGGTCGATGTCGGGCTGGTGCGGGCGGCCGATCCCGACTTGCCGACCCCCGCCGACGCCGGCCCATGCGACGGCCCCGTCGCCACCCGGGCGCGGGAGTCGAGCCTCGATCTCGGCACCGCCTACGACTGCGCCGCTCCGCTCGCCGCCACCGCGGCGCGGGTGTCGCCGGAAGCGCGGCGGAACCGCGACCGCCTGGTGCGCGCCCTCGCGGCCGAGGGATTCCGCAACTATTCCCTCGAATGGTGGCACTTCGACTACAGCGGCCCGACCCCACCCCAGAAGGCGTGGGATTTTCCGGTGAGGTGACGGATCGATCCGGGTGAGTCCGGAGGCCGGCGCGTTGCGGCGGCGGAGATTAACGGCCGAGTAACAGCAGGCCGAAAAAAACCTGGAGTTGAATCGATTCATCCACCCACCGTCGGCACAATGGCCCGAGCGGTGGAGTGGGACCCGTGATGACAGATCGGCGGCTGGTCCAGCCGTTCCATGCCTTGATCGCTGTCGCGGCCGTGCTGGTCGGCCTCGGCATCGTGGCGATCGGCCTGACGGTATGGGGGTTGCGGTCGGACGCGATCCGGGTCGCGGTCCGCGATTCCGAGAACATCGCGGTCCTGGTCGGCGACCAGGTCGCCCGCTCCCTGGAGCCGCTGGTCGACGTGCTCGACGAGATCCGCGAGCGCGCCGCCGCGCTGCCGATGCAGCGCCCCGAGGAATTTCGGGAGTGGTTCGGCAGCGAGGCGATGTTCCGCCTCCTCAGCGACCGCATCGCCTGGATTCCGCCGGGCGTCGCGCTCACCATCACCGACAGTCGCGGCGATCTCGTCAACACCAGCCGGGCGTGGCCGCCCTTCGCGCTCAACCTGGCCGATCGCGACTACTTCCGGCATCTCGTATCGAACGCCACGACGGGTCTCTATGTGAGCGCTCCGGTGGAGAGCCGGCTCACCGGCGAGACGACGCTGATCTTCGCCAAGCGAATCGTCGACCGCCGCGGCGAGTTCCTCGGTGTCGTCGCCGCCGCCTTCGATCTCCCGCAGGTCGAGCGGGTGTGGCGGCCGATCGCCGAGCTCGACGGCCGCACCTTCGTGATGCTGCGGCAGGACGGCACCGTGCTGGTGCGCTACCCGGACCCGAAGCGGCGCGCCGGCGACCGGCTGCCGCCGACGTCGCCCTGGTATCGCGTGGTGGCACAGGGCGGCGGCGCCTTTCGCGGCTCCGGCATCTTCGACCCGAACCGGCGCTGGATCGCCGTTCGCGCGGTGCCGAACCTGCCGCTGGTGGTGAATATCGGGATGGACGAAGACGTCATCCTGGGGCCATGGGAGCGCCGTGCCGCGCTGATCGCCTTCGCCACCCTGCTGGCCGTGCTGGCGGCCGTGCTGCTGCTGCGCGCCCTCATCCTCCAGTTCCGTCGACTGTCGCGCTCGGAAGCCTCGCTGGCGGCCACCTCGCACGAGCTGAAGCACGCCAACACCCGGCTCGACGCGGCCTTGAACAACATGTCCCAGGGCCTGTGCATGTTCGATCGCGACGAACGGCTGGTCCTGTGCAACGAGCGCTATCTGAAAATGTATGGCCTGGCGGGCGCCGACGTGCGTCACGGCATGTCGCTGAGCGACCTGCTGCAACGGCGCACCGCGACCGGGACCTTCATGGGCGATCCGGACGACTATCGGGGCAGGCTGCGCGACCAGCTCCTGCACGGCAATCGGCTCTACGTGCAGACCGAGCTGCCCGACGGCCGCATCGTCGCCGTGCTCAACCAGCCGATGCCCGACGGCGGCTGGGTGGCGACCCACGAGGACGTCACCGAGCGCCAACGCGCGGTCTGGCGCATCGCCCACATGGCGCGCCACGACGCGCTCACCGATCTCGCCAATCGTCTTCTGTTCAGCGAGCGTCTGGACGAGGCGTTCGCCCGCATGGACGTCGCGGGCGGCGGCTTCGCACTGTTCGTGTTCGATCTCGATCTGTTCAAGGCGGTCAACGATTCGCTCGGGCATCCGGTGGGTGACGCATTGCTGCGCGCGGTGGCCGACCGGCTGCGCCGCTGCGTGCCGGCATCGTGCACCATCGGCCGCCTGGGTGGCGACGAGTTCGCGGTGCTGATGCCGGGGAGCGGCGATCTGCGCGCCGCCGCGTCGGCGCTCGCCGATATGGCGTTGCGCGAGATCGGCGCCCCCTACGACGTCGAGGGCAGCCATGTCGGCATCGGCATCAGCATCGGCGTGGCGATTGCGCCCGACGACGGCGGCAACAGCTCGGCGCTGCTCAAGAATGCCGATCTGGCGCTGTACCGGGCGAAGGCGTCGGGCCGGCACTGCTGGCGGTTCTTCGAGATCGAGATGGATGCCGAGGCGCGCATGCAGCACGTCCTCGAGATCGATCTACGCAGCGCGCTCGCATCCGACGAGCTCGACGTCCACTATCAGGTGATCGTCGACGTCGCCACGCGCCTGCCCTGCGGTGTCGAGGCGCTGGTGCGCTGGCGGCACCCGGTGTTCGGCAATTTGTCGCCCGACCGCTTCGTGCCGATCGCCGAGAACACCGGCCTCATCGTCCCGATCGGCGAGTGGATTCTGCGCCGGGCCTGCGCCGAGGCGACGGGCTGGCCGGCGCACGTCAAGATCGCCGTGAACATGTCGCCGGTGCAGTTCCGCAGTCCGGGGCTGGTGGCGATGGTCCGCGGCACGCTCGCGGCGGTCGGGCTGCCGCCCGAGCGGCTGGAGCTGGAGATCACCGAGTCGGTGCTGCTCCAGAAGCACAGCGAGATCATCGACCGGCTGCACGAGCTGAGTGCGCTCGGCATCAACATCGTGCTCGACGATTTCGGCGTCGGCTACTCGTCGCTGAACTATCTGCGCCTGTTTCCGTTCTCCAAGATCAAGATCGATCGCGGCTTCGTCGGCGAGATGGCGCGTCGCACCGACTGCGCCACCATCGTCAGCGCGGTCACCGGGCTCGCCCACGCGCTCGACATGGCGACCACCGCCGAGGGCGTCGAGACTTGGGAGCAGTTCCGCCTCGTCCAGGCGGCGGGGTGCAGCCAGGCGCAGGGTTATCTGTTCAGCCGGCCGGAGCCGGCCGGGCGGCTCGACTTCTCCCGCCGCGAGATCGGCGAGCGCAACCGCAGCTGATCTCGGTTTCGGACTGCGAAGCCGGCGCCCGGCGTCCAGTCGATTCGCGCCACCAGGCGCACGACGTGACATTTCCACGCGGCCGAAAATGCTCTAAGCCGGAACGGCGCGGCGCCGCCGGCGGCGCACGCGCGCTCCGCTCGCCCGCGCCGGCATCATGCCGAGGAATTCCGCCATGCAGGACATGCCCTCGCGGGTCGGCCTGATCGGCCTCGGCCTGATCGGGACGGCGCTCGCCCGCCGCCTGATCGCGGCCGGCTTCGCGGTCACCGGCACCGATATCGCGGCCGAGGCGCGAGCACGTCTCGCCGGACTCGGCGGCACGCCGGCCGACGACATCGCGACGATCGCCCGCACCTGCCCGCGGGTGCTGATCGCGGTGTTCGACAGCGCCCAGGTGGAGGACGTGATCGAGGGACCGGCCGGTCTCCTCGCGGTCGGCGACGGGGCACGGGCGACACGGCTCGTTCTCAACTTCGCGACCTGCGATCCCGACCGCATGGTGGCGCTGGCGGCGCGCGCCGCGGCGCGCGGCCTCGACTTCCTCGAAACGCCGCTGTCGGGGGCGAGTGATCAGGTGGCGCGCGGCGAGGCGGTGTGCCTGGTCGGTGGCGACCGCGCCGTGATGGAGCGGGCCGACGATCTGCTGCGGGCGGTGAGCGACAAGGCATTCTTTCTCGGTCCGGTCGGCAACGGCGCCAAGGCCAAGCTCGCCACCAACCTGATCCTCGGGCTCAACCGCGCGGCGCTCGCCGAGGGGCTGGTCTATGCGGAGCGGCTGGGACTGCCCGCCGACGCCTTCTTCGAGGCGGCGCGTCACTCGGCGGCCTATTCGGCCGCCATGGACGTCAAGGGCCGCAAGATGATCACGCGCGATTACGCCACCGCCGGCAAGGTCTCGCAGTCGGCCAAGGACTTTGCCCTCATTCTCGCGACTGCCCGGGCGCACGGCCAGGCGCTGCCCTTCGCGGCCGCCTATGCGGAGGCGATGGCCGGCTGCATCGCGGCCGGCGAGGGCGACTGGGACAACAGCGCCATCGTCGAGCAGATCCGCCGCCTGCACCGGCCGCCCGGCGGCGGCTGAGCGGGCGGTGGCGCTCATATTTTTCCGGGTGATCAGTTCGCCGTCGTTCCGGGGCGCGGGCGATCAGCCCGCGAACCCGGAACCCAGCGAAACACGTCATCCCGCGGCAGCTTCGCGGCTTCCGGAATGACCGCCAAATGGATCAGCCGGATCTCGTATCACTTCGGCGCGGCGTTCTCCTGGCGGAAATAGACGTCGACCTGCATGCCGACCTTGAGCGGCCCCGGATCGGCGAGGTCGACCACCACCTCCAGCACGTCGATGTCGGCCTGGCGCCGCGGGCCGCGCGCCGCCATGCCGCCGGGGCCGACCGTCTGGGCGATCGACGCCACCGTGCCGGCGAAGTCGCGCCCCTGGAAGGCGTTCGCCCGCACCACCACGGCCTGGCCGACCCGGACCTGCGCGATGTCGCGCTCGTCCAGCTCGGCCCGCACCCGCAGGCCGGAGAGATCACCGAGCACCACCAGCGGCGCCTCGGCCGACGGCGCCGCCAGCTCGCCGCGCCGGGCCGCGACCTGCAAGACGGTGCCGTCGATGGGAGCGCGCAGCCGGGTCTTCTCCAGTCCCGCCTCGGCGAGCGCCAGCTCGGCGCGGGCGGCGATCCACTCGGCCTCGGTGCGATTGGGCAGCGGCGTGTCGCCGGTGGCGCGCAGCCGCGCCAGCTCGGCCTCCGCCCGGCGTAGCCGCTCGCTCGCCTGGACCAGCGCCTGGCGGGCGCGCGCGATCGCGGCCTCGTCGCCGTCGCCGCCACGCCGCCGCTCGATGGTCGCGGCGTCGAACGCATCGCGCGCGGCCAGCGCCGCCTGCTCGGCCTCGACCAGCGCGTCCTCGGCGCGGCGCCGCTCGCCGGAGCCGCGCGGCGCCGACTGGTCGTCACGGGCCCGCTCGCGGGCCCCGGCCTGGGCCTCGGCCATCGTCACCCGGGCGCGGGCCTCGGTGTCCTCGATCCGCACCAGGATCTCGCCTGCCGTCACGGTGTCGTTCGGCCGCACCAGCACCTCGACGATGCGGCCGGCCGTGGCGGCGCCGAGCCGCAGCTCGCGCGAGCGCGGCTCGACGCGGCCGAGCGCGACGGCGGCCCAGGACTTGCGGCCGTTGCGGTCGGCGGCCTCGTCGGCGCGCTGGGCCGTGGCCGGCAGCGGCGCGGCGAAAACGAGGAGCATGGCGACCGCCGGCAGCAGGGCGGCCGGACGGGGGAGCGGATCACGACGCATGCGGACGGACCTCGGAATCGATCGGGACGGTGGGTGGACCGGACGCCGCGCGGCGTGGGCCGGGCTCCTCGGCGACGATGCGGCCGTCCTCGATGCGCACCACCCGGTCGGCGAACGGCAGGGTGCGCGGATCGTGGGTGACCACCAGCACGGCGCGCTCGGGGTCGCGGGCGATCTCGGCCAGCACCGTCATGATGGCCTGGCCGTTGTCGCCGTCGAGCGACGCGGTCGGCTCATCGGCGAGGATCACGGCGGGACGGCCGACCACGGCCCGCGCGATGGCGACGCGCTGCTGCTCGCCGCCCGACAGCTCGCGCGGGAACGCCGCCCGCTTGTGGGTGAGCCCGACGGTCGCCAGTGCCGCGGCGGCCCGCTCGCGGACCTCCGGGCTGCGCTCCCCGCGCACGTCGAGGACGAGCTGCACGTTCTCCAGCGCCGTCAGGGTCGGGAACAGGTGGTAGGACTGGAACACGAAGCCGACGTGTCGACGGCGCAGTGCCGCCAGCGCCTCCGGGCCGGCGCCCGTGGTGGTCTCGCCGCGCAGCCGCACGGTGCCGCGAGTCGGCGTCAGCATGCCGCCGAGGATCGACAGGAGGGTCGTCTTGCCGCTGCCGGACGGCCCCATCAGCAGCGTCAGCGCGCCGCCCGTCAGCGTCAGCGAGACGCCGCGCAGCGCCGCGACGCGGCCGGCGCCCTCGCCCAGCGTCTTCTCGATCGCCAGGCCCTCGACCACCGGCGCCGTCATCGGGCCAGCACCGTGGCGGGATCGATGCGCACCACCTCGCGGATCGCTGCGACGGCCGAGACCGCGCACATCGCGATGGTCATGACCAGCAGGCCGAGCACCAGTGTCGGCGTCATCACCACCGGCAGGGCCGAGTCGGTGGTCGCCGCCACCACGGCGAGGCCGGCCGCCGTCGCCAGTGCGAAGCCGACGAGCGCGCTGAGCAGCGCCTGCCACAGGATCACCTCGACGATGTAGCGGGTCGACGAGCCGATGGCGCGCAGGGTCGCGAACTCGGCGATGTGGTCCTTGGTGCTGGAGTAGAGCGTCTGCGCGACGATCACGGTGCCGACCACGATGCCGAGCAGGGCGCCGCCGAACAGCGCCGCGCCGGCGCCGGTGCCGAACAGCCAGAACGAGCGGCTGCGCTCGCGGAACGCCGCTCCGGTCAGCACCTCGGCGTCGGCGAGGTTCTCGGCGATTTGCGCGCGGACGCGGTCGATATCGGCGCCGGGCGCCAGTCGGACCAGGAAGTAGGTGGCGCGATCGGTCGGTGTGCCCAGATAGGCGCGGGCGCGGTCGAAGCCGGCGAACACGTAGGGCGTCGTGGTGAACGAGCGGATGCCCGCCGTCACCGCGACGATGCGGGCCTTTTGGTCGCGGATCTCGCCGGCGTCGCCGACGCCGCGCACGCCCAGCCGGTCCGCATAGGAGCGGTCGACCGCCACCGCGAAGGGGGCGGCGAGATCGTCGGCGCGTCCGGCGACGACGTTCCACGGCGCGAGCCCGCCGCCGCGCGGATCGGAGCCGACCACGAACACCGGGGTCGAGCCGCCGTCCGGCCGCCGCCACTCGGCGAAGCCGAGCACCAGCGGCGCCACCGCGGCGACGCCGCCGACCGACAGCGCGCGGAAGCGCTGGCGCTCGTCGAGCAGCGACGGGTCCTCGAAGTTGCGGGTGCCGCGCGGCACGATCCACAGGTCGGCCTCGGCATGGTCGACCATCGTCGTCACCATCCGCTCGAAGCCGAGGAACAGGCCGATCTGCACGGTCACCAGGATGACCGAGAAGACGATGCCGATCACCGTGGTGACGAGGCGCACGCGGTCGTGGAACAGGTTGCGGGAGGCGAGCACGAGGACGAGCGGCGGCCCCGCCTTGCGGGCGGTGCTCAGACGCTCCGCGGCTGCACGGCTCGCCGCCGCGATGGCTTCTCCGGTGCGGCGTGCGGCGCGCCATCCGGTGCGGGCGGCGGCGCTGGCGACCGGCACGAAGGCGTCCCACGCACGGTCAGTCGCGGCCGCCGTCGCGGCGACCGCGCGTCGCACCGACGCGACGAGGCGCCGTGTCCGGTCGTCGTCGTGCCGGCCGTCTCTGCGCTGATCGGTTTCGAGCCGGTGCTGGTGCATTCCGGGTTCCTGGGATCGGCGCCCGATGATCGACCCGGAGAGGTCGCGGCGGAAGCCCTACCTCTCCGCCCGCCATCGGGGCGGGCCGCATGTCCCTGGACAATGCAGCAGGCGACGTTCGGTGCCATCCCCCTACCGCTTCCGGATGCCGCACCGTCAGGCGGCGAATATGGCCTTCAGCGCGTCGAAGCGTGCGACCTGAGCGGGATCGAGGCTGCGATCGGGCAGCCGGCGCACGAACACCTTGAACATCGCCTCGCCGTCGCGATCGAAGAATTGCACCGAGCAGCTCTCGCGCCCCATGAAGGGCCGCCGCACGAAGGCGATCGCCACGCAGCGGTCGGCCCGGATGTGGCCGCCGATCGGGCTGTCGCCGTGTAGGTTGAAGAAGCCGCGCCCGAAGCTGCCGGGCGGCACCGGCCCCTCGCATTCGAGCACGATGCTCGGCGTGTGGACGATAACCAGCACCGGACCCCAGCCCGTCAGGTCGGCCATCACGTCGGCGAAGGCGTCGGCCGGCGCGAACGCGGCGGCGTCCGGCGGCAGCAGGCGGGTGGCGTCGAGCGTGGTGACGCCATGCTGGCGGGCGAGCGCCTCGATGACGCCGTCCGGATTCTCGGCGAGGCGCGCCGCCAGCGCGGTGCGGTCGTCGGCGGTATCGCGTGCGGTGGCATTGATAGTGAGGTCGGTCATGCGGGGGACTCCTGCGTGGGGGCGGTGCGGTCGAGCGCCGCATAGAGGCCGCCGGTGAGATTGGTGATCCAGAAGGCGCCGGCCGTGGTGGTGGCGAGGCGGCTGCCCGCCACGGTGACGAGACCGGCTGCGTGCCAGTTCTCGATCAGCGGCGCGGCGGCGGCGCGGAAGCCGGGGGCGAGCGCCTCGACGGCGGCGAGATCGAGTGCGCCGGCTTCGAGGCCCGCCGTCACGGCCGCCTGGGCGGCGAAGCGCGGCGGCGTGCGCGACACGCCCTCGATCGCGGCGCGGCCCTCCGCCTGCATGGCGCGGCGGCGCGCGATCTCGATGACGTTGCGCCAGCGCAGGCCGTGCGCCTGGCCGCCGGCGCCCGGACCGAACGGCAGGCAGGGCAGGCCACGCTTGACGCCTCCGTTGTAGACGTTGCGCTCGCGCCCCGAGCGGACGAGATGCGACTGGGCGACCTGCCGCCAGCCGTGGCGGGTCAGCCGTGCCACGCTGTCCGCATAGGCGCGCGCCTGTGCGGCGAGCGAGCCGGCGGGCGGCAGCTTGCCGGTGTCGATCGCCTGCGCCATCGGGCCGCCGCGCCAGACGTTGAGGGCGTAGAGGGTGACCCCGTCGATGCCGGTCGCCGCCACGGTCTCGATGTCACGCGCCCAGACCTCGGCCGTCTGGCCGGGCAAGCCGTAGATCAGATCGCAGACGACGCGCGCCCGGCCGAGTCCGATCAGCGCGGCGAGAAACGCCGAGACCTCCTCGCCCGAGCACTTGCGGCCGAGGCGGCGGCGAAGCGCGGTGTCGAAGCTCTGCACGCCGAGCGAGATGCGGTTGGCGCCGGCCGCGATCGCCGCCTCGGCCTTGTCGAGACCGAAGTCGTAGGTGCGGCCCTCCAACGTGATCTCGCAGTCGGGGGCGAGCGGCAGGTGGCGGCGCAGCGCACCGATGAGCCGGGCGAGCGCGTCCGCCGGCAGCGCCGTCGGGGTGCCGCCGCCGATATACACGGCGGCGATCGGGGCCGAGGCGACGAGCGGCGTCGCGGCGCGTGCCGCGATCTCGGCGACGACGTCGTCCACGAAGGCGTCGGCCACCTGCGGGCGCCAGACGTTCTGGAAGAAGCCGCAGAACAGGCAGTGGTTCTGGCAGTAGGGCACATGGATGTAGACGACCGCCGGGGTGTCGCGCGGTGTCGCGAAGGCGGTCTCGATCAGCGCCTCGGCCGCGGCCGGATCGACCGCGGTGCTGCCGCGCCAGGGCGGCGCGAAGCTGCGGCCCGAGAATGCCGCGGTCAGCGCGTCGCGCCCCGCCGGCACCAGGAACGCCTCGATCGGCTTTGTCGGCGCGACCGGATGATCGCGCTGTGTGGCGCCGTGCGGATGCCCCGTTGCGGCCATGACCTCTCGGCTTGTCGTTCCGTGCATGACGTCATCCCGTGCCCTTCAGCGCCGCTCGCGTGGCTCCGCCACGGGCGGGGCGCTGCGCCCCCGCGGCGTGATCATGTGGGGCAGCACGCAGGGCACCCCGGCCGGCAGCCCGCAGCTCCGCAGATCGACCCCGAACACGCGGGCCAGCAGATCGGGCGTGATCACCGTGCGCGGCGCGCCATCGGCGGCGATGCGGCCGCGGTGGAGCGCGACGACGCGGTCGGCGACCGCGGCCGCGAGATTGAGATCGTGCAGCACCGCCACGACGGCGGTGCCGGCCGCGGCGCGGGCGCGCACGGCGGCGACCACGTCGATCTGATGGCGGAGATCGAGGGCGGCGGTCGGCTCGTCGAGCAGCAGCACGCCGGGGCCGGCGGCCGCCTCGCCGCGGGCGAGCTGCACCAGCACGCGGGCGAGATGCGCCCGGTGCTGCTCGCCGCCCGACAGCGTCGTGATGGTGCGGTGGCGCAGCGCCGCGAGATCGACCTCGGCCAGCATGGCGTCGACCAGGGTATCGATGGCGGCGCCGCGGCTGACGCCGGCGCCCATGCGGACGATCTCCTCGACCGTGAACGGGAAGGCGACCGCGACGCTCTGCGACAGCACCGCCCGCAGCGTGGCGAGCCGCGAGGGCGAGCACGCGGCGATGTCCTCGCCCTTGAGGAGCACGCGGCCGCGGCCGCGGGAGAGCTCGCCCGACAGCACCCGCATCAGGGTCGACTTGCCGGCTCCGTTGGGGCCGACCACGGCGATGATCTCGCCGGGCGCGACCGTGAGGTCGACGGCGTCGAGCAGGGTGGCGCGGCCGGCCCGCACGGTGACGTCGCGGAGCACGATCGCCGTCATAGGCCCACCACGGCGCGCTGGCGCAGCAGCAGCACGAGGAAGAACGGCGCCCCGAGGATCGCCGTGACGATGCCGACCGGCAGCTCGGCCGGCGCCGCCAGCGTGCGGGCGAGGGTGTCGGCGGCGAGCAGCACCAGCCCGCCGAGCAGCACCGCGGCCGGCAGCAGCGCGCGGTGGCCGGGGCCGATCACCAGCCGCAGCAGGTGCGGCACCACGATGCCGACGAAGCCGATCACGCCCGCGGCCGCCACCGCGGCGCCGGCGGCGGCCGCCACCAGCACGATGGCGAAGCGCTTCAGCCGCTCGACCGGCACGCCCATGTGGAACGCCTCCGCCTCGCCGAGCACCAGGAGATCGAGGCCGCGGGCGATCACCGGCAGCGCCACCAGGGTGGCGACGAGGAACGGCGCGATGGCGGCGACCTTCGGCCAGGTCGCGCCGGCGAGCGAGCCGAGCGTCCAGAAGGTGATGTCGCGGAGCTGGCGGTCGTCGGCGAGGAAGACCAGGAGCCCGGTGCCGGCGCCGGCGAGCGCGCCGAGAGCCAGGCCGGCGAGGAGGAGCGTGGCGATCGAGGTGCGGCCCTCGCGGGTGGCGATGCGATAGAGCAGGGCGGTGACCGCGAGAGCACCGAGAAAGGCCGCCAGCGGCAGCAGCTCGGGGCCGATGACGCCGCCCAGCCGGGTGCCGGCCAGCAGCGTGTCGCCGAGCACGATGGTGGCGGCTGCCGCGAGCCCGGCGCCGGCCGAGACGCCGACGAGGCCGGGATCGGCGAGCGGATTGCGGAACAGGCCCTGCATGATGGTGCCTGCGGTGGTGAGCAGCGCACCGACCGCGACCGCGAGCACGATCCGCGGCAGGCGGATCGAGAACAGCACGAGCTGGTCGCGGGCGATCTCGGCGGCGGGGCCGCCGACGAGCCCGAGGGCGGCGGCGAGACGGCCGGGCGGGATACCGGCGGCGCCGGTCGCCGCCGCGCCGATCGCCGCCGCGATCAGCAGCACCGCGAGACCGGACAGCACCAGCCCGCGCCGCAGGGCCCGCAGGCCGGGCGGTGGTGCCGCGGGAGGCATCATCGCGGCCGGGATGGCGTCGTCGCTCATCGCCGGCAATCCGCCACGGTGGCGTCGTGGCTGACGGCGCGCGTGCCGGCGCCCGTCGTGACCGTTGCGGCCGTCGTGGCCGCCGCGGCCGGCGTCCCGCCGGCGAGGGCAGCGAGCCGCGCCGCCAGATCGCGGGCAGCGCGCGCCGTGCGCGGCCCGAAGCCGAGCAGGTACTGGCCGTCCATCACGATCAGCGCCCGGGCGCGGCCGGCCGGCGTGCCGACGAAGGCTGGGCGATCGAGCACCGCGGCGGTGGCGGTCTCGCCGGGCCGGTTCATCATCAGCACCACGTCGGGCTGTGCCGCGATGATCGCCTCGTCGCCGACCGGCTTGTAGCCGACGAGGTCCGGCATCGCGTTCTCGGCGCCGGCCAGGCGGACGATGCCGTCGGCGGCGGTGTCGCGGCCCGCCACCATGGCGCGCCCGCCCACGAAGGACAGCACGAAGAGGACGCGCAGCGGCCGCGCGAGCCGCACCCGCTCGCGCTCCAGCGCCGCGACGTCGGCCCGCAGCGCATCGATCAGGCAGGCCCCGCGGGCGGGCTCGCCGATGGTGTCGGCGACGAGCCGCACCTTCTCGATCACGCCCGCGATGGTGTAGCGGTCGGCCACCTGCACGAAGGGCACCTGCGCGGCCTTGAGCACGGCGACCGCCGCGGGCGGGCCGGCGCCCTCCGAGGCCAGCACCAGCGACGGCGCCATCGCCAGAACGCCTTCCGGCGAGAGCTGGCGCATGTAGCCGACGCTCGGCTTGTCGGCGAGCGCCTGCGGCGGATGCACGCTGGTGCTGTCGACCGCGACGATGCGGTGCTCGGCGCCGAGCGCGTAGAGGATCTCGGTGATGGCGCCGCCGATCGCGACGATGCGGCGCGTGTCCGTGATGGTGACGCGGCGTCCGTCGGCGTCGGTGACCGTGACGGGCTCGGCCCGCCCGGCGTCGGGCTCGGCCCGCAGTGGTGTCGCGGCCGCCAGCGACGTGATCACGAGGGCGCCGGCGAGGAGCGCAGCAGGAAGCTGCGCGGTGCCGCCGCGGTGTCGTGTTGCGCGTCTCATGCGGACCTCCGAATCCGTGCGGGTCACTTGGTCAGGATCAGCTTGTTCTGCGCGGTCAGCCGCAGCCGGTAGGCGTCGGCGCCGTGCTGGATGACGATCTCGCGGGTGGCGACGAACAGGTCGCGGCTCGCGATGCGATTGCCCGTCACGGCGACGTGGCGGGCCGGGGTGGGGTCGCCGTCGGCGGGCGAGACGGCGGGACGGGCGGGCTCGGGCGGGGGCAGGGGCATCGGCGGTCTCTCGGCGGCGCGGCCGTTGTTCTTTGAGATGTTCGAAGTTTGGGATGATTCTAGACTTGATTATTCTATGATTTGAGACGTTCTAAACTCCGTTTATCTATGTTGACGTCCCGTAATACAGTCGAGTAGCAAAGGCAAGCGCGCGACGCCCGGCTTCGACCGCGGCGTCGCGCCACCGCCAGCCAGCCGCCGCGTGCCGACGCGGCGCGCCCGCCAGCCCGCGACATCACCCAGCGACGACGACGGGGGCCGACATGGCGGGACGGGAACGAGGGCGGAGCGCCGACGCGCTCCTCATGGGAATTTCGGTGATCGCCGTCACGGCCGTGGCGACGGCGGTCGCGCGGGCGCAGGCGGTCGACACGCTCGATCCGATCACGGTGGTGGCGACCAAGCAGGAGGAGAAGGCAATCGACGCGCTGGCGCCGGTGTCGACGGTGCGCCGCGAGCAGATCGACCAGATCCTGCCGAAGCGGCTGTCGGATCTGCTGATCGCGGTGTCGGGCGTCACCGTGCAGGAGCGCGGCGACGAGCCGTCGACCTCGATCAACATCCGCGGGCTCCAGGACTTCGGCCGCGTCGCCGTGGTGGTGGACGGCGCTCGCCAGAACTATCAGCGCAGCGGCCACGGCGCCGACGGCGCCTTCTTTCTCGATCCCGAGCTGATCGGCGGCATCGACGTGGTGCGCGGGCCGACCGCCAACATCTACGGCTCCGGCGCGATCGGCGGTGTCGTCGCGATCCGCACCAAGGATTTCCAGGATGTGGTGCGGCCGGGCGAGCGGTGGGGCGCCGAGGCCCACACCCAGGCCGCCCACAACGGGCCGAGCGGACTCGCCTCGTTCTTCGGCGGTTACCGAGCCTCGCCCGATGTCGACGTGTTCGCCGGCGGCAGCTTCAAGAGCCAGGGCGACTACCAGGACGGCAACGGTGCCGAAGTGGTCAACTCGGGGAGCCGGGCCGGCAGCGCGATCGCCAAGGTCACGGCGCGACCGGCCGATGGGCACGAGGTGAAGCTCTCGGGCCTGTTCCAGAACTTCGACTACGCCATCGGTCAGCCGAGCCGCTCCGGCGTCACCGGAACCTCCACCTATGCGACCGACCTGACCAACATCACGACCGCGGCGCGCTGGCGCTACAACCGGCCCGACAACCAGCTCGTCGACTGGGATGCGAACGTCTATTGGAACCGGACCGACTCGCAGCAGGTGAAGACGGTCCATACGTCGGCGGCACCGAGCGCATTCTGCGGAGGCCGTCCGGGGAACGCGATCAGCGGCTGTGTGGGCGGCGAGCGAAACTACGTGCTCGACACGATCGGGTTCGACGCCAACAACACGAGCCGCTTCGGTGCGCTCGGCTTCGCCCATGCGCTCACGGTCGGCGGCGACTCCTTCACCGACAAGGTGGAGACCTACGACGCCACGGGCAACTCCAACATCACCACGCCGGGCGGCGAGCGCACCGTGAGCGGCGCCTTCGCGCAGCTCAAAAGCACCTACTCGACCTGGCTCGAGGTGATCGCCGCGGCCCGCTACGACGCTTACGCGCTCGACGGCGGAGGGACGACGGCATCGGGCGACCGGCTGTCTCCGAAGGTCACGATCGGTATCACACCGATCGCCGGGCTCACACCCTATGTCACCTACGCAGAAGGCTATCGGGCGCCGGCACTCACCGAGACGGTGGTGGCCGGGCCGCATGTCGCGGTCGGTCCGCCGTTCTTCACCTGCTCGGACGGCAGCCCGGCGCTGTTCTGCTTCCTCCCCAATCCCGGACTGCGACCGGAGACCGGCAAGACCAAGGAGGCCGGCATCAATCTGAAATACGACAACGTGCTCATGCCGGGCGCGATCTTCCGCGGCAAGGTCAACGTCTTCCGCAACGATGTCGAGGACTACATCGACCAGGCCCTGTTCGGGCCGACCGTGACGTTCCGGGGAGTCACGTACTACAAGTTCACCCAATACCAGAACATCGCGCAGGCGCGCATCGAGGGTGCCGAGCTCGAGGCCATGTACGACGCCGGCGCCTGGTTCGTCGGTCTCGCCGGGCAGATCCAGCGCGGCCGGAATGTCGAGACCGGCGTCGGCCTGGTTCGTGTCCAGCCGAACCGGATCGTCACCACCGTCGGCGCGCGCTTTCTCGACCGAAAGATCACCGCGATGGTGCGGTGGGCCGCGGTGGCTTCGAACGACGATCTTCCCGCCGCGTATACGCCGGCCGACTCCTACAATCTCGTCAACGTCTATGTCGGCTACCAGCCGACCCCAGACGTGCTGATGGGGCTCGGGATCGACAATCTGTTGAACCAGTTCTACCGCCCTTATCCGACCGCCGGACAGCCCGACACCGTGTGGTCTTCGCCGGCGCCCGGCATCACGTTCAAGGGCTCGGTCAAGATCCGCTTCGGAGCCTGAGGGCGCGATGTCGGGCCAGCATCACCGCCGGGTCGATCGCGCCACGCTGACGGTGGTGCCACGCCGGGCCGTCGACGCCGTCGCCGAGGGGCGCGCTCCGGCGGTGGTGCTGCGGCCGTTCGTCGAGGAGGCGCGTCACCGCGGCAATGTGGTGTCGCTCGCCCCTGTCCGGGCGGGGCGGAACCATGCGGTAGGTGTCTCTGCGGCGCCGCCGCTCGCAGCGTTGTGCGTCGATGACCGTGCGACCCCGCTCCGCCACCCCGGAGCGGGGCGCCGGTCGGCCGCCGTGGCTGTGGCGTCGGTGCTGCTGCACGCGGCGGCGCTGGCCGCTTTCGCCCGGGTGCCGGCGCCCGCCGCCAGCATCGGGGTCGCGGTGGTGTCGGTCGAGCTGGTGCTCGGCGCCGACACGGCGGCCGGGCTCGCGCCGGTGCCGGGCGTGTCCGAGACGGTGAGCGCCGCCGCGAGCGGCGAGCTGGCGCCGGAGCCGACGGAGCGGGAGACCGCCAAGCCCGAGACGCCCGCGCCGCCACCGCCGCCCGACGAGACGGTCTTCGAGCGGATGGAGGAGCCCGCGGTCGCCGAGCCGGCCGTTCCCGAGCCGGCCCCGGCGCCTGCCGAGACCACCGCGTCCGCTCCGCCGATCGAGCCCGAGGCGCCCGAGCGCGTGGCCGCCCGGCCGGAGCCGATCCCGCCGAAGGCCGAGACACGCACGGTGGAGCCGCCGAAGGCCGCGCCGCGCAAGCCCGCGGCGGCGTCGCGCAAGCCGGTGTCCGCGCCGCGGACCGGCGACACCGCCCGCGACGCACGGCCCTCCGGCCGCACCGCCAGCGTGGCGTCGAGTGCCGCGAGTGGCGTCGGCATCGGTCGCTCCGATCGGCATACGAACTATCGCGGCCTCGTCGCGGCGCATCTCGCCCGCCACAAGCAGTTCCCGTCCGATGCCCGGGCGGCCGGCCTTCAGGGCAGCACCACCGTCACCTTCACGATCGACGGCGGCGGCCGGGTCACCGCGGTGCGGCTCGGCCGCACCTCCGGCGTCGCCAGTCTCGACCAGGAGAGCGTCGCCATGGTGCGCCGCGCCTCGCCGTTTCCCGCCCCGCCCGACGGCCGCGCCATGAGCTTCACGGTGCCGGTCGGCTTCCATCTGCGCTAGAGCATTTTCCGGCGAAGTGGACGCCGGTTCGCCGTCGAAAATGCGATCATGAAAGGACTTTTGGAGCGGAACACGATCCAGGTGGATCGGCTTCCGCTCCAGCATTTCCCGGACTGTCGAACCCGGTCCGGCCCCACGAGCAGACAGGAGAGACCCCCGATGTACATCGCCATGAACCGCTTCCGCGTGAAGACGGGCAGCGAGGCGGCGTTCGAGCAGGTATGGACGTCCCGCGAGACCTATCTGGACCGCATGCCCGGCTTCGTCGAATTCCATCTGCTCAAGGGGCCGGAGGCCGAGGACCACACGCTCTATGCGTCGCACACCGTGTGGGAGAGCAAGGCCGCGTTCGAGGCGTGGACGAGGTCGGACGAGTTCCGCAAGGCGCATGCGCGCGCCGACAACGCCAACACGGGTCCGCTGTACCTGGAGCACCCGAAGTTCGAGGGCTTCGAGGTGAAGCAGACGGTGCGGCCGCGCGAAGCCGACGCGGCGTAGCCTTCACGTGCCATATGGCGCAGGATTGCGTCCCTCTCCCCGCTGGCGGGGAGAGGGTGGCGAGCGGCGCAAAGCGCCAAGCGAGCCGGGTGAGGGGGCGTTTCGGATCGAGTTGTGACACCCATCACCCGGACTTCGCGCCTGCGGCGCAAAGTCCGACCTCTCCCCGTCAGCGGGGAGAGGGGAAGAGCGCGCCTATTCCCGCGTCGCCTACTCCCGCGCCTTCTGCTTGAGTGCGTAGAGCGCCTCCAGCGCCTCGCGCGGCGACAGCGCGTCGGGATCGAGACCGGCGAGCGCCTGCATCACCGCCTCGGCGTGCGGGTCGGCGGGCGGCGGCGGGATCGGGCGCGCCGCGAACAGCGGCAGGTCGTCGACGAGCTTCCGGGCCGGCGAGGTGCGGTCCTCCGCCTCCAGCACGCCGAGCACATGCTTGGCGCGCTCGATCACGGCCGGCGGCAGGCCGGCGAGCTTCGCCACCTGGATGCCGTAGGAGCGGTCGGCGGCGCCCGGCACCACCTCGTGCAGGAACACCACCTCACCGTGCCACTCCTTCACCCGCACCGTGATGTTGAACAGCCGGGCGAGCTTCTTGGCGAGCGCGGTCAGCTCGTGAAAGTGCGTGGCGAACAGGGCGCGGCAGCGGTTGCGGTCGTGCAGGTGCTCGATGGCCGCCCAGGCGATGGAGAGGCCGTCGAAGGTCGCGGTGCCGCGGCCGATCTCGTCCAGGATGACCAGCGACCGCTCGCCCGCCTGGTTCAGGATGGCGGCAGTCTCCACCATCTCGACCATGAAGGTGGAGCGCCCGCGGGCGAGATCGTCGGCGGCGCCGACGCGCGAGAACAGCCGGTCGACCACCCCGACATGGGCGCGCGCCGCCGGCACGAAGCTGCCGGCCTGGGCGAGCACCACGATCAGCGCGTTCTGGCGCAGATAGGTCGACTTGCCCGCCATGTTGGGGCCGGTGACCACGGCGATGCGGCCGGAACCCGTCGTCCCGGCGCCACCCTCGCCATCCCGGCGGGGCGCCGGCGACAGGTCGCAGTCGTTGGCGACGAACGGCGAGCCGTCGGCGACCAGCGCCTGCTCGACCACCGGGTGGCGGCCACCCTCGATGCGGAATGCGAGGCTCGCGTCGACCTCCGGCCGCACGAACCGGCAGGCGACCGCGACCTCGGCCAGCGCCGCCGCGACATCGATCACGGCGAGCGCCTGGGCGGCCGCCTTGACGGCGTCGGCGGCGTCGACCACGGCGGCCGACAGCCGCTCGAACGTGTCCAGCTCCAGCCCGAGGGCACGGTCGGCCGCACTGGCGATCTTGGCTTCGAGCGCCCCCAGCTCGACCGAGGTGAAGCGCACCTGGCCGGCCAGCGTCTGTCGATGCACGAAGGTCTCGTTGAAGGGCGGCGCCATCAGCTTGTCGCCGTGCTGCGCCGTCACCTCGACGAAATAGCCGAGCACGTTGTTGTGCCGGATCTTGAGGGTGCGGATGCCGGTGTCGTCGGCGTAGCGGGCCTGGAGGGCGGCGATCACCCGCCGCGACTCGTCGCGCAGCGCGCGCGTCTCGTCGAGGGTCGCATCGTAGCCGTCGCGCACGAAGCCGCCGTCGCGCTTGAGCAGCGGCAGCTCGTCGGCGAGCGCGGCCGCGAGCTCACGGCCGAGCGCCGGATCGGGCGCGCGCAGATCGGCGATGGCGGCGGCGATCTCGTCCGGCATCGCGGCGGTGTCGAGCCGGGCCGCGAGGTCGACGGCGGCCGCGAGGCCGTCGCGGATCGCTGCGAGATCACGCGGTCCGCCGCGCCCGAGCACCAGCCGCGCCAGCGCGCGGGCGAGATCGGGGGCCGCCGCGAGCTCGTCTCGGACCAGGCTGCGGAGCACGCCGTCCGCCACGAAGGCATCGACGGCGTCGAGGCGCCGGGCGATCGCCGCCGGATCGGTGAGCGGCGCCGCGATGCGCTGGGCGAGCAGCCGCGAGCCGGCCGCCGTGACGGTGCGGTCGATGGCGGCGAGCAGCGAGCCGCGGCGCTCGCCGCCGAGCGTCTTCATCAGCTCCAGGTTGGCGCGCGTCGCCGCGTCGATCAGCAGGGTGGCGCCGCTCGCCTCGCGGGTCGGCGGCGACAGCGGCGGCCGGCGGCCGAGCTGGGTGCGCTCCACATAGGTGACGCAGGCGGCCGCGGCGGTCAGCTCCAGTCGCGAGAAGCTGCCGAACGCATCGGCGGTCGCCACCGCGAAATAGGCGGCCACCCGCCGCTCGGCGGTGGCGCCGTCGAACACGTCGCGGCCGAGCGGCGTCACCGCCGGCAGCGTGCGCAGGAACGGCGCGACGTCGGGGTCCTCGTAGAGCGCGTCGGCGACGATCACCTCGCCGGGCTCGACGCGGGCGATCTCGGCCGCCAGCCGCACGCGGTCGCATTCGGTCAGGCGGAACTCGCCGGTCGAGATGTCGAGGCAGGCGAGGGCGAAGCGGCCGTCGTCGTGCTCGCTCGACGGCTTCGCCTTCACGATCGCGGCCAGGAAGTTGTTGCGGCGGGAATCGAGCAGCGTCTCCTCGGTCAGCGTGCCGGGGGTGACGAGGCGGACCACGTCGCGTCGCACCACCGACTTGCCGCCGCGCTTCTTGGCCTCCGCCGGGTCCTCGAGCTGCTCGCAGACCGCGACCCGGTGGCCGAGCGCGATCAGCCGGTGGAGGTATTCGTCGGCGCGCTCGATCGGCACGCCGCACATCGGGATGTCTGCGCCCTGGTGCTTGCCGCGCTTGGTCAGCACGATGCCGAGCGCCCGGCTCGCCGTCTCGGCGTCGCCGAAGAACATCTCGTAGAAGTCGCCCATCCGGTAGAACAGCAGGCAGTCCGGATTGGCGGCCTTGATCTCGATGTACTGCTCCATCATCGGGGTGACGCGCGTCTCGGCCCGCGGCGCGTCCGGACGTGGCGGCTCGGCCCGCGGCGCGGGCGTGTCGGGGGATTCGTCGGGAGCGGGGTTCTGCACGGCATCCATGGCGGCGGACGCTAGCAGAACCGGCCGAGGGTTTCTAACCGCTGGTGCGCCCGACTTGTGGAGAGCCGGCCCCGAGCCTGCCCTCCTTCTCCCCGCCTGCGGGGAGAAGGTCGGGATGAGGGGGCGCCGCGTGGATACGGAGACGCCCCCTCACCCGGATTCCGCGCCTGCGGCGCGTCATCCGACCTCTCCCCGCGCGGCGGGGAGAGGTGACGGTGGTGCCGCGGCCCTCACCCCACGAATGTCTTCCCGGTGATGCGCTCCAGGTTGCCGCGATAGATCAGGTCCAGCGTCTCGCGCGGCAGGTCGAGGGAATCGAGGATCGCCTGAGTGTCGCGGATGAATCCGGGCCCCTTCTCGGGGTCGAACGGGCAATCGCTGGCGAACAGGATGTTCTCGGGCGGGTAGAAGGCGAGGCCCGCCTGGGTGCCGATCCGCGATCCGAACGTCGCGGTATCGGCATAGAAGCTCTCGCGGAAGTAGTCGAGCGGTCGCTTCGCCAGGCTGTTCTTGAGGGCTTGCAGGTCCTCGCCGGAGGTGCGGCTGCCGATCTGGTCCCAGCCCGGGCCGATACGGCCCTCCAGCATCGGCACGATGCCGCCGAAATGGTGGACGATGGGCTTGAGCTGCGGGTGGCGGTCGAGAGTCTTGGAGAACACCAGCCGGGCCATGGCGGCGGCGGTCTCGTAGGACCATCCGAAGGTCCACCAGATCTCGTAGAGCGACGTCTGCTCGGTCCGGTAGTCGGCGAAGTCGGCGCGCCGCGCCGGGTGAATCCACACCGGCTTGTCGAGCCGCTCCATCGCGGACCAGAACGGCTCGAACTGCGGCTGATCGATCGGCGCGCCGGCCACGTTGGTGTAGATCTGCACCCCGCAGGCGCCGAGCTGGGTGACGGCCCGCTCGGCCTCGCGCACCGCTCCCTCGACATTCGCCAGCGAGACCTGACCGACGAAGCCGGGGAAGCGGTCGCGGTGGCGCTCCACCAGCGCGGCGAGGCCGTCGTTGATGATGCGGGTGAACTCCTCGACCCGGTCGGGCCCGACCACGTCCTCCACCGGCGGGCTCGGATAGGCGATGATCTGGGCATAGTCCGGGAAGGCATCGAGCATCCGCAGCCGGGCGTCGAGATCGTACAGGCAGGGCACGCCGCGCATCCGTTTGCCGATGTCCCGCTGGCCGCCGCCGACCCGATCCATGGCGGCGATGATGCCGGCCGGAATGAAATGCGTGTAGGCGTCGATGCGCATGGGCGGTCTCCGGGAGCGCGGGGGCGGCGGGCGGGACGCCGACCATCGCCGGAATCCACCCCCGGCGCCAGTCCGGGAGGTGTGCGCCGAAAGCCGGGAGGGGGCGCGTCCACCGCAAGACGCCGCCGCGGCGGCGCGACGGCGCGGGTGGTTTCCCGTCGGGCGCGAATGCTCTTAGATGGAGCCGTCACAGTGTTCGGATCGGATTGTTCATGGCGCAATTCATGTCTCTCGGCGATGCCGTCGCGGCGCTGGTGCGCGACGGCGACACCGTCGCGGTCGAAGGTTTCACCCATCTCATTCCCCATGCCGCCGCCCACGAGGTGATCCGCCAGGGCCGCCGCGACCTGACCCTGGTGCGGATGACGCCCGACATCGTCTACGACCAGATGATCGGCATGGGCTGTGCGGCCAAGCTCGTCTTCTCGTGGGGCGGCAATCCCGGGGTCGGCTCGCTGCACCGCTTCCGCGACGCCGTGCAGAACGGCTGGCCGCGGCCGCTGGCCATCGAGGAGCACGCCCACGCCGCCATGGCCAATGCCTATGCGGCCGGCGCCGCCGGGCTGCCCTTCGCGGTGTTCCGCGGCTATCTCGGGGTCGACCTGCCTGCCGTGAATCCCAACATCCGCCGGGTCACCTGCCCGTTCACCGGCGAGGCGCTCGCCGCCGTGCCGGCGCTGCGGCCGGACGTCGCCATCGTCCATGCGCTGAAGGCGGACCGCGCCGGCAACGTTCTGATCGAGGGCATTCTCGGCGTCCAGAAGGAGGTGGTGCTGGCGGCGTCGCGCGCGCTGGTGACGGTCGAGGAGATCGTCGACGATCTCGGCCCCCGCAGCCCCAATGCGGTGGTCCTGCCGGGCTGGACCATCGCGGCGATCGCGGCGGTGCCGGGCGGCGCCCATCCGTCCTACGCGCACGGCTACTACCGGCGCGACAACGCCTTCTATCTCGGCTGGGACGACATCGCGCGCGATCGCGCGTCGTTCACCGCCTGGATGAAGACCAACGTGCTGGAGGCCGGTCCGGACGCCTTCGCGGCGCACCGCCGCCGCCTCGCCGTCGCGGCCAATCAGTATGTCCTACGTTTTCAAGCATAAGGGCGCCAGCGGCTTGCTTTCATACCAACGGCATCAGAGATTGACCGCTGCCCAAGCTCTGGTTGCGATCGAGCGGATGCGGCCCGGCTCGGCGGCGAGGGCGTTCCAGGCGTCGCAGCAGGCGTCGACGATGTCGTCGTAGGTGTCGAAGACGCGGTTGGAGAGCCAGTTGCCGCGCAGGAACTGCCAGACGTTCTCGACCGGATTGAGCTCTGGTGAGTAGGGTGGCAGCTTGAGCAGGCTGATGTTGTCGGGGACGCGGAGCCGCCCGCCGGTCTTGTGCCAGCCGGCCCCGTCGAGCACGACGACGGCATGGTACCCGGGCCTCACGGTGCGGCGATCTCGGCGAGATGCAGGGTCATAGTCTCGGCATCGGCCTTGGGCAGCACGAGAGCGGCGCCGCAATCGCGAGCCGGACAGACCGCCCCGAACAGATAGGCCCAATCGTAGCGCTGGTCGCGTGGAGCGCGCGGCCTTGTGCCGCGCTCGGCCCAGATGCGGGTCAGCGTGCCCTGCTGGCCGACACGCGCTTCGTCCTGCCACCAGAGCTCGATCGGCTTGCCGCGTGCGCGGGCCGGGATGCAGGCGGTGACCAGGTCGGCGAAGTTTTTTTATGCGCCTCCTGGGCCGCGATGTCCTGCTCGGGACAGCGCGGCCGCACCGACATCCGCCGGATGCCGAGGCGCCGCAGCAGGTCCCCCACCGAGCGTTCGGCGAGGGTGACGCCCCAGCGCTCTTCGATCAGGCGCGACAGGTCGATCCGACGCCAGCGCACGACACCGTGGACGGCCGGATCGGGCCCTTGCCGGACCAGCTCCGCCACCTCCCGCATCTGCGACGGCGACAGCCGGGGCGACGCACCAGGCGCCTTCCGGTCGGCCAGCCCGGCCAGCCCCAAGGCGTTGTACCGATGCACCCAGTCGCGCAGCGTCTGCCGGTCCATCCCGCACGACGAGGCCGCTTCGCTCCGCGACTTTCCCTCCAGCACCAACGCCAGCGCCAGCATCCGCCGCGCCGCATTGGCGTCGCGGCTCCGCGCTGCCCCATGCCGTAGCTGCGCCGCCGTAAGGTCATTCCGCGTGATCGTGATCCCCGGCATCCCTGCCTCCCTCGAATCAAGAGACCTCAGAGAATCACGCCGACCACCCCTCGAAAACCCGAGTCACCCTCTCACGCCGTTGGTATCAGTTCGATCATGTATCTGTTCCGGGTGTGCACCAAGTGGATTTGGGCCAATAGCTAAATCTGTTTCCAGTCAAATTATTGTTGATCCAAAATTTCGCAGCACTTGTTCTTCAAAAGATGCGATTAGACGTGGTCTCGGTACTTATTGAAGACTTTGAGTGTGGACTGAATGTCTGTAACGCTGTCCCAGCGAGTGCGGTCGTTGAAATTGCCTCGAAAATCCTTTGTTGTCTTGAATTTGACTATGCTCCCGTTCACTTCCGCGATAATGCTATCATCAGGTAGTCGAATAATGGGGCCGATTTTCGATTTTAATAGCATAAGTCGGTGTGTCTGAATATAGTTCGTAATAAAATCGGGGTCGTTGAGCTTTTTTCGGAGTTTTTCTTGACCGTTTTCGGTGTCTTGCTTGATTTTTTCGAGAATTGCTTTATGAATTTTTTCAAGATATGATTTGTCATTTATTGCCATGTAGGCCTCTGCAAGCTGATCTACATAGTCTTGGCCATGCGGTTTTAATGAATAATGGATCTTGTTGATCTCGGGGTCGTACTGGACAAGGGCGTTCCACTTCTTTTCGTCATAGAGTTTTTTTTGATCTGACAGGGGGTTGAGGCCCGGTTGGCGCAGTGCGGTCGAAACTTTATCAACCAACGAAGATTCTCGTTGGGACACTAAAAGCACAATGAGCCCCAAAATGGGGAAAATGGCGCAAGTAAGCATCCACAAGGCTACATTTTTATTTTTTGATTGTGCTATGAAGCCACCAAGAACCGCGCAAAATATTCCTAATGTGCTAAAAATGATAATCACTTCTTATCTCCCGAGTTGTCCTGAGAGGAGTCTGCCATTCCTGCGCGCTAATCTCAATAGTTGCGTTTCTGAATTGCGTGGCGGCCTTTCGTCCGGCGGCGCCAACACGCTGTCCCGAGACTACTCAGAGCTCGTTTGGGAACTCGGACGGGACTGCGTCGCGGCGCGACCTGTCGGGCACCAGGAGAAAAGCGAGACCGATATCAGGTGGTATCGGCGAGCTTTTCGACGCCGTGGCCGGCGGTCGCCCCGCGACCCGAAGGGCCGGGCCGCTTTCGACCGCCCGGGGCGTCGCCGATCTCGCCCGTACTCCCTGGTACGCCCTTCGATCGGCTCCTGCCGGATCGGCCGAAATCGGCTCCGGCGCAGCCCGTCGGAGTTCCCAAACGGGCTCTCAGCACCTGTTTGGGGTTTTGGATGCCGACAGCGGCTCAGTGTGAACCGCCGGGCGCCTGAAGAACGCAGCGCGCAGATTTGGAGTGTCAGCGGCCCCTCGGAAGCCGCTGATCGCTTTACCCGCGATGTCGAGGGCTTGGTTGCTTCTGGTCGCCCGGTTCATCATTGATCTCGACCGCACTCTCTTGGCACGCCCGCCGATCGACACGTGATGGAATGCCCAGAATCGACTCCGCAGAAGTCCCGCGGAAATTAATAGACGGTCGCGCACTCCGATTGCTGACCGCACATTTCCTAGCGGGTGATCACATCACCGCCGCCGCCTCGCCGTCGCGGCCTGAGAGGAGCGCCCCATGACGTCCGCCGATACGACCCTCGCCTATACGGCCACCGAGATGATGACCGTGGTGTCGGCGCGCGCGCTGACCTCGGACGACGTCTGCTTCGTCGGCATCGGCCTGCCGTCGGCGGCCTGCAACCTCGCCCGCCTCACCCATGCGCCGGACATCACGCTGATCTACGAGTCCGGCACCATCGCGACGCGGCCGAGCGTGCTGCCGCTGTCGATCGGCGACGGGGAGCTGTGCGACACCGCACTGACCACGGTGTCGGTGCCCGAGATGTTCCGCTACTGGCTGCAAGGCGGCCGCATCACGGTCGGCTTCCTGCCCGGCGCCCAGATCGACCGCTTCGCCAATCTCAACACCACGGTGATCGGTCCTTACGATCGCCCCGTCACGCGGCTGCCGGGCAGCGGCGGCGCGCCCGAGATCATGACCCATTGCGGCGAGATCTTCGTCACCATGCCGCAGAGCCGGCGCAGCTTCGTCGACAAGCTCGACTTCGTCACCACGTTCGGCCACGGCCAAGGGGGCGACCATCGGGCGCGGCTCGGCATCCGCACCAAGGGGCCGACCCGGCTGATCACCGACCTGTGTGTCTTCGAGCCCGACCCGGAGACGAAGGAGATGACGGTGACCTCGATCCACCCCGGCATCGATCGTGATCAGATCCGCGACGCCACCGGCTGGCCGGTGCGCTTCGCCGAGCGGGTCACGGAGACGTCGTCGCCGACCGACGTCGAGCTCGAGACGCTGCGCGACCTGCATGCCCGCACGCGGCGCGCCCACGCGGCAGACGCCTGAGGGATCGCCGCCCGAGGTCGCCCGGCGGCCTCGCCGGGCACCTCGTATCAGGGGCACCTCGTATCAAAAGCGGGGCCTCATGCCGGTCCAGCTCTGGGCGATAATCGCGCGTCCGTCCAAAAATACGAACACGCGACGCTTGCATTCGAATTACCCGTAGCTTCAAATAGAGGACAATCGAGACCAACGACAAAACGGAAACGCCAAGGATCTCCATGACCTTCTTCTATCCGACCGCGAGTCTCGACGCCTTCCCGCCGCGCCTCTCGCCGGGCTACCGAAGCACCCCCAAGCGCTCCCCCACCAAGCCGCTGATCCTGATGCGGCACACCCTGACCGAGCTGACCGGCCCGGTCTACGGCCAGGACGCCGTACAGCCCGGCGACGAGGACCTCACCCGCCAGCATGCCGGCGAGCCGCTCGGCGAGCGCATCATCGTGCATGGCCGCGTGCTCGACGAGGACGGCCGGCCGGTGCCCGACGCGCTGGTCGAGATCTGGCAGGCCAATGCCTGCGGACGCTACATCCATGTGGTCGACCGGCATCCGGCGCCGCTCGACCCGAACTTCACCGGCGCGGGGCGCGCCAAGACCGACGCCGAGGGCCACTATCGCTTCGTCACCATCCGGCCCGGCGCCTATCCGTGGGGCAATCATCCGAACGCCTGGCGCCCGGCCCACATTCATTTCTCGCTGTTCGGCCACTCCTTCGTGTCGCGTCTCGTCACCCAGATGTACTTCCCGGGCGACCCGCTGTTCCCGTTCGATCCGATCTTCAACTCGGTCACCGACGAGGCGGCACGCAACCGCATGATCGCGGCGTTCGATCTCGACCACACGGTGCCCGAATGGGCGCTCGCCTATCGCTTCGACATCGTGCTGCGCGGCCGCCGCCAGACCCCGATGGAGAGCTGAGATGACGAGCGCCGAGACGACGCTTGGCATCACCCCGTCTCAGACGGTCGGTCCGTTCTTCGCCTACGGGCTGACGCCGAACGGCCAGTATCCGTGGAAGGACACCTTCGGGAACGACCTCACCGGCCCGGACATCGCGGGCGAGCGCATTCGCATCGAGGGGCGGGTGTTCGACGGCGACGGCGCCCCGATGACCGACGCCATGCTGGAGATCTGGCAGGCTGACGCGCAGGGACACTACGCCGGCGCGGCGGGCGAGCCGCGGCGGCACACCAATGCGCAGTTCCAGGGATTCGGCCGCGCCGGCACCGACGCCGAGGGCCGCTTCGTGTTCGAGACCATCAAGCCGGGCCCGGTGCCCGGACCCGACGGCCGGCCGCAGGCCCCGCACATCCTCGTCGCGCTGTTCGCTCGCGGCATGCTGCGGCAGAGCTACACGCGCCTCTACTTCGCCGACGAGCCCGCCAATGCCGACGACCCGGTGCTCGCCCTGGTGCCGGAGGAGCGGCGCGCCACCCTGATCGCCTCCCGCACCGAGCGCGACGGCCGCGCCGTCTACACCTTCAACATCCGCATGCAGGGCGAGGCCGAGACGGTGTTCTTCGAGATCTGACGCGGCCCTCCGCGCAGATTCTCCGCGCAGCGCAGGTCGCCCGCGGCCGGATCGGCCGCGGCCCGAGAACGCCGATCGAACGACGCCGTCGAGGAGATGCCGACAGCAGGCAACGATGACAAGACGTCGGCGCAAGACGTCGAAGCAGGTGAAGCGCAATCATGCGAACCGGAGAGGAACCATGCTCGAGCGCGTGCTGACACCCCTGGCGATCCTGCTCGGCCTTCTGGCCGGCGGCCCCGCGTCGGCGCAGGGAACCGTGAAGATCGGCGTCATCGAGGCGATGACCGGACAGCAGCAATCGACCGGCGTGCAGACGGTCGCGGCCATGCGGCTCTACATGGCCAAGCACGGCGACACCGTCGCCGGCAAGAAGATCGAGCTGGTCGTCAAGGACGACGGCGCCGTCGCCGACAACTCCAAGCGGCTCGCGCAGGAGCTGATCGTGCGCGACAAGGCGGCGGTGCTGATCGGCTTCGCGGTGACGCCGACCGCGCTCGCGGTGGCGCCGCTCTCGACCGAAGCCAAGATCCCGACCATCGTGGCCAATGCCGGCACCTCGATCATCACCGAGCGGTCGCCCTACATTCTGCGCACCAGCTTCACGCTGGCGCAGTCGAGCGTGATCATCGGCGAATGGGCCGCCCAGAACGGCATCAAGAAGGTGGTCACCCTGGTGTCGGACTACGCGCCCGGGCTCGACAGCGAGAAGACCTTCACGGAGGCGTTCACCAAGGGCGGCGGCCAGGTGGTGGAGGCCCTGCGGGTGCCGCTGATGGCGCCCGACTTTGCGCCCTTCCTCCAGCGGGCCCGCGATGCGGCGCCGGACGCCGTGTTCGTGTTCGTGCCGGCCGGCCAGGGCGGCACCTTCACCAAGCAGTTCGTCGAGCGCGGACTCGACAAGGCCGGCATCCGGATCATCGGCCCCGGCGACGTCACCGACGACGATCTCCTCAACGCCATGGGCGATGCGGTGCTCGGCAGCGTGACGGCCCACATGTACTCGGCCGATCATCCCTCCGCGATGAACAAGGAGTATGTCGAGGCGTTCAAGAAGGCCAACAACGGCATGCGCCCGAACTTCATGTCGGTGGGCGGCTGGGACGCCATGCACCTCGTCTACGAGGCGCTGAAGAAGACCGGCGGCGACACCAACGGCGACAAGCTCGTCGCCGCCATGAAGGGAATGGCCTGGGAGAGCCCGCGCGGCCCGATCTCCATCGATCCGGAGACCCGCGACATCGTCCAGAACATCTACATCCGCAAGGTGGAGCGCAAGAACGGCGAGCTCTACAATGTCGAGTTCGCTACCTTCGAGGCCGTCAAGGACCCGGTGAAGGCGAAGCGGTGAGCGGCGGCGGCGTGACCGAGACGCCGGTTCTCCCTCTCCCCGCGTGCGGGGAGAGGTGAAACGCGCGATCGCGAACGCTCATCGGGACGACGGCGCCGGCCATCCACGCTCCACCTCGTCACCTGCACCTCGTCACCCGCGGCGGCCCGCATGCTGACCATCCTGTTCGACGGCATCGCCTACGGCATGCTCCTGTTCGTGCTCGCCGCCGGCCTCGCCGTGACGCTCGGGCTGATGAACTTCGTCAACCTCGCCCACGGCGCCTTCGCGATGGCGGGGGGCTATGCGGCGCTGGTGCTGGTCAACCGGCTCGGACTGCCGTTCGTGGTCGGGCTCGTCGGCGCTTTCGTGTTCGCGGCGGCGCTCGGCGCGCTGCTGGAGCGTACCCTCTACGTCCATGTCTACGCCAAGAGCCATCTCGACCAGGTGCTGTTCACCATCGGGCTCGTCTTCATGGCGGTCGCCACCGTCGACTACACCATGGGCTCGTCGCAGCAGTTCATCGCGATCCCGGCGGCGCTGCAAGGCCAGGTCACCGTGCTGGGCGTCGGCATGAGCAAGTACCGGCTGATGATCATCGCGGTCTGCGGGCTGATCACGCTGCTGCTCCAGCTCGGGCTCACCCGCACCCGCTTCGGCAGCCGGCTGCGGGCCGCCGTCGACGACCAGCGGGTGGCGCGCGGCCTCGGCATCAATGTGGGCGCGGTGTTCGGCTTCACCTTCGCGCTCGGCTCCGGGCTCGCCGGCCTCGGCGGGGCGCTCGGCGCCGAGATCCTCGGGCTCGATCCGATCTTTCCACTCAAGTACATGATCTATGTTCTGATCGTGGTGACGGTGGGCGGCACCTCGTCGATCACCGGGCCGTTCCTCGCGGCGCTGCTGCTCGGCATCGCCGACGTCGCCGGCAAGTACTACGTGCCGCAGCTCGGCGCCTTCGTGATCTACACCATCATGATCGTGGTGCTGATCCTGCGGCCGCACGGCCTGTTCGCCCGCGGCGGTGCGCGATGAGAAGCGAGACGTCGCCCCCCGCGCTGTCGGTGACCGCTCCGCTCGACACCGCTATCGCGGTGCAGCTCGCCGCCCGCGGGCGCTGGTCGCCGTTCGAGATCCTGTTCTGGCTCGGCGCCATCTCGACCATCTGGCTGCTGCCGGACCATCACCTGATCCTCACCGAGATCGTGATCTGGGGCCTGTTCGCGCTCTCGCTCGACCTCATTCTCGGCTATGCCGGAATCGTCTCGCTCGGCCACGCCGCCTTCTTCGGTGTCGGTGCCTACACGGCCGGCCTGCTGGCGCGGCACGCGCTGATCGGCGAGCCGGTGGTGGCACTGCTGGTGGCCGGCCTCGCGGGCGGCGCCTTCGGGTTCCTGACCAGCTTCCTGGTGCTGCGCGGCACCGATCTGACCCGCCTGATGGTGACGCTCGGGGTGGCGCTGCTGCTGCGCGAGGTGGCCAACCGCATGGCCTGGCTCACCGGCGGCGCCGACGGGCTCCAGGGCATCACCATGCAGCCGGTGCTCGGCCTGTTCCGCTTCGACCTCTACGGCCACACCGCCTATGTCTACAGCCTCGTGGTGCTGTTCGTGCTGTTCCTTCTCGCGCGGCGGATCGTCGGTTCGCCGTTCGGCCTGTCGCTGCTGGCCATCAAGGGCAACCCGCTGCGCGCCGGCGCGATCGGCATCGGAGCGGGGCCGCGGATCGTCGCCGTCTACACGCTGGCGGCCGTCTATGCGGCGATCGCCGGCGCGCTCCTGACCCAGACGACCGCCTTCACGTCGCTCGAATCGCTGTCCTTCGACCGCTCCGCCGACGCGCTGCTGGTGCTGATCATCGGCGGCACCGGCCATCTCTATGGCGGGCTGATCGGCGCCGTGGTGTTCCGCTTCGCCCAGGACTGGCTCTCGGCGGCGACCCCGCAGTACTGGCAGTTCTGGATCGGCCTGATCCTGGTGGTCATCGTGCTGGTCGGGCGTGACCGCATCGGCGGCTGGCTGGCGCCGCTGCGCCGTGCCGGCGACCGGCTGGTCCCATGGCGCGGCGGCCGCGACGGAGGCCGGCCGTGATCCCGGTTCTGGAGACGCGCAATCTCGAAAAGCGCTTCGGCGGCATCGTCGCGTCCTCGCAGGTGTCGCTCTCGGTGGCGCGCGGTGCACGTCATGCCTTGATCGGCCCGAACGGCGCCGGCAAGACGACGCTCGTCAACATGCTCACCGGGGTGCTGGCGCCGTCGTCCGGCGAGATCCGGCTGGACGGCGAGGACATCACGCGGCTGCCGCCGCACCGGCGGGTGCGGCGCGGCATCGCCCGCACCTTCCAGATCAACCAGCTGTTCGCCGACCTCAATCCGGTCGAGGCACTCGGCCTCGCCATCTCGGAGCGGCTCGGCACCGGCACCCACTGGTGGCGGCGGCCGGGCAGCCGGCCCGAGGTGGTGGCCGAGATCGCGGCGCTGCTCGACCGCTTCGGCCTCGCGGATGTCCGCGGCGTGCGCACCGCGGCGCTGCCCTACGGCAAGCAGCGGCTTCTGGAGATCGCGCTCGCCTTCGCGTGCCGGCCGCGGGTGCTGCTGCTCGACGAGCCGGCCGCCGGCGTGCCGGAGGCGGAGCGGCACGAGATCCTCGCGGCCGTCGCCGGGCTGCCGGCCGATGTCGCGGTGCTATTGATCGAGCACGACATGGACATCGTGTTCACTTTCGCCGATCGCATCACCGTGCTGGTCAATGGCCAGATCTTCGTCGACGGGCCACCCGACGCGGTGGCGCGCGACCCCCGGGTGAAGGCCGTCTATCTCGGAGAATCGCGCGATGGCCGAGCTCCTTGAGATCGAACGGCTGAGTGCCGGCTACGGCGAGGCGGTGGTGCTGGCCGACGTCTCGCTCACGCTCGCCGAGGGGCGCTCGCTGGCGCTGCTCGGCCGCAACGGCATGGGCAAGACCACCCTGGTCGATGCCATCGTCGGCGTCGTCCGCCGGTTCGGTGGGACGATTCGGCTCGCCGGCCGCGACATCGGCGGCCTGCGGCCCGACCAGCGGGCGCGCGCCGGCATCGGCTGGGTGCCGCAGGAGCGCAACATCTTCCGGTCGCTCACCGTGCATGAGAATCTGACCGCCGTGGCGCGACCGGGGGCGTGGACGCCGGCGGCGGTCTATGATCTGTTTCCGCGGCTGGCCGAGCGTCGCGGCAATCTCGGCCACCAGCTGTCCGGCGGCGAGCAGCAGATGCTGGCGATCGGTCGCGCCCTGGTGCTGAACCCACGGCTCGTCCTGCTGGACGAGCCGCTGGAGGGGCTCGCGCCGATCATCGTCGAGGAGCTGATCGCGGCGCTCGGACGGATCACCCGCCGGGAGGGGTTGTCCGCCATCCTGGTCGAGCAGAACGCCGACAAGGTGCTGGGCGTCACCGACCAGGCGGTGGTGCTGGAGCGTGGCGCCGTCGTGTGGGCCGGCGACAGTGCGGTGCTGCGCGCCGACCGTGCCGTGCTGGAGCGGCACCTGGGCGTCGCCGACGGCAGGCCACGGCGCGCCGGTGTCGCGTCCCACCCGGACGTCGCGTCCCGCACGGACGCATCCGCGATCGTGCCGTCGGATGCCGCCGCCGCGGAGCCGAGATCCGACTGCGGCGAAGTGCCGCCCGATACCGGGACCCCGTTTCCGAGGAGAGGCCGATGACCCGCCCGCGACCGCCGTTCCGCGCCGACCAGGTCGGCAGCCTGTTGCGTCCCGCCGCCCTCAAGGAGATGCGCGCCCGTGTCCAGGCCGGCACGGCCTCTCCCGAGGATCTGCATCACGTCGAGGACGACGAGATTCGCCGCATCATCCGGCGGCAGGAGGAGATCGGCCTTCAGGCGGTCACCGACGGCGAGTTCCGCCGCTCGTGGTGGCACTTCGATTTCCTCAAGAAGCTCGACGGAGTCGAAGGCTTCGAGACGGCGTCGGGCATCCAGTTCCAGGGCGTGCAGACGCGCGCCGAGGGTGTGCGGGTGACCGGGCGGATCGGCTTCTCGGGTCACCCGATGATCGAGCATTTCAGGTTTCTCCGGGCCAACACCAAGGTCACCCCGAAGATGACGATTCCGTCACCGTCGGTGCTGCACTTCCGTGGCGGCCGCAAGGAGATCAGCACCGCGGTCTATCCGCATCTCGACGCCTTCTTCGACGATCTCGCCCGCGCCTACCGCAAGGTCGTCAAGGCGTTCTACGAGGCCGGCTGCCGCTATCTCCAGTTCGACGACACCGTGTGGGCCTATCTGTGCTCCAAGGAGCAGCTTCATCTCGCCCGCCAGCGTGGCGAGGAGGTGGAGAAGCTGCCGCGCATCTATGCCGACGTGATCAACCACGCCATCGCCGACCGGCCGCACGACATGGTGATCACCACTCATGTGTGCCGCGGCAACTTCCGCTCCACCTGGGTCAGCGAAGGCGGCTACGAGCCGATCGCCGAGCGGCTTCTCGCCGGCATCGATTACGACGGCTACTTCCTCGAATACGACACCGAGCGGGCCGGCGGCTTCGAGCCGCTGCGCTTCCTGCCCAAGGGCCGCAAGATGGTGGTGCTCGGGCTGGTCACCACCAAGTCGGGGACGCTGGAGAACACCGACGCCATCGAGCGCCGGATCGAGGAGGCGTCCAAGTATGTCGCGCTCGATCAGCTCGCGCTCAGCCCGCAATGCGGCTTCGCCTCTACCGAAGAGGGAAATCTGCTCTCCGAGGAAGAGCAGTGGGCGAAGCTCGCCATGATCGTCGAGCTCGCCGCCGACGTCTGGGGGTGAGCGGGGCGCCGGAACGCCGCGCCGGAATGCCGTCGGTGGCGTCGCGGGTCGGGCGTTGCGTCCTGTAGAACCCGCCCGGGGCCGAACAGCGCTTGCGATTCCCCCGGAAGGCGATATCTGACGGCGACGTGCCGACGCGGGCGCCCGGGACGGCGCATCGGTGCGGTGGGGACACGGCCTCGCTCGAACGGATCACCCATGACCACCACGCTCGTCGCCGACATCGGTGGCACAAATACTCGGCTGGCGGTGTCCGGCCCAGACGGCCGGCCGCATCGCATGGAGCTGTTCGCCAACCGCACCGTCGCGGGCCTCGACGACGCCATCGGGCGCTATCTCGCGACGATTCCGGAGCGGCCGGACGCGGCCGTGCTGGCGATGGCGGCGCCGGTGCGGGGCCGCAAGATCGCGCTCACCAATCGCAGCCAATGGGTGATCGATCTCGATCGCCTGGAGGCGCGGTTCGGCTTCCGCTGGGCGTGTGCCGTCAACGATTTCGAAGCGCTGGCCTGGGCGCTGCCGGAGTTCGGGCCGGGCGATCTGCGGCCGCTCGGCGATCGCCTGCCGAGCCGCGACGGCCCGGTGGCGGTGCTCGGTCCCGGCACCGGGCTCGGCGTCGCCGCCCTGGTGCCCGAGGAGGACGGCGGCTGGACCGCGGTGGCCAGCGAGGCCGGCCACATCGCGTTCGGCCCCGCCGAGCCCGACGAATGGCCGGTGTTCGAGCGCCTCGCCGCGCAGCTCGGGCGGGTTTCGGCCGAGCGGGTGATCTCCGGCATCGGCCTGGCGCGGCTGCACGCGGCGCTGCATCTCGACGCGCCGGCGCTCGATGCGCCCGCCGTCGACGCCGCCGCCGAGGCGGGCGATCCGGCGGCGCGCGCCACCGTCGCGCTGTTCGTGCGGCTGCTCGGCCGCTTCGCCGGCGATGTCGCGCTCGCCTTCCGGTCCACCGGCGGCGTGTTCGTCGGCGGCGGCGTCGCCCAGAAGCTCGGCGAGCTGATCGATGCGGCGGCGTTCCGGACGGCGTTCGAGGCGCATCCGCCGATGGAGCGGATGCTGGCTGCGATCCCGACCGCGCTGGTCACCTATCCGGAGCCGGGCCTGCTCGGCTGCGCCGCCTATGCGGCCCATTTGGCGCGACGCCGTCCTGCCTGACGAAACGGCAGCGTAGAAGGCCGTTCAGGCGAGACCGCGGGCGCGCAGCGCGTCGACGTGACAAGCCGCCGATGTCTCGCCGAAGCAGCAGAAGATCACCCGATCGATCGGGCGCGCCGCCGTGGTCGCATCGTCGCCGTCGCGCGTGAAGGACGCCAGCGTCGCCGTCACCGTGTCGACCGCGATGCCGGCGGCGCGGTCGGGCGGAAAGCCGTAGATGCCGGTGGAGATCGCCGAGAAGGCGAGCGAGGCGAGGTCGTGCCGGCGCGCCAGCGCGAGCGCCGTGCGGTAGCAGCCGGCGAGCAGCGCGTCCTCGTCGTGATCGCCGCCCGCCCACACCGGGCCGACCGCATGGATGACGTGGCGAGCCGGCAGGCGGAAGCCGGGCGTGATCTTGGCCGAGCCGGTCTCGCAGCCGCCGAGCGGGCGGCACGCCTCCAGCAGCTCCGGTCCCGCGGCGCGATGGATGGCGCCGTCGACGCCGCCGCCGCCGCCGAGGCTGCGGTTGGCGGCGTTGACGATGGCGTCCACCGCGAGCGTCGTGATGTCGGCGACGATCACCTCGATCCGCGTTGAGCCGAGCCGGGTCGCGGCATGGGGGGCAGGTTGCATCCTCGTCACCTCCTCGCTCCGCCGGCCGGCGCACGCGGTGGCGGCGTCATGCGACTGTGTCGGTCGACAGCCTCGTGCCGATGTCTCGCCATCGCCAGTCGTGCCGGTTCCGCGGCTGCGGGTTCATCGTCGACGCGAAACGCCCGCCGCAGACTTCCGTTGCAAACCCCGCCCGGAGCGGTCCGCGACGACGATTATCGATCGCGGCGCGCCGTGTTTCCTGGCGTGGAACGCGGGCCGCGAGTCCCGCATCGGCGGGCGCGACGCATCGCGGCGGCCATATCGGCCGGATCACACCTCGGTAGCCCGAATGTGTCCATGGCGCAACAGATCGAAGAGTGCTGCGCGATACGTAGCCGCGCCCACTTGATGCGATTTCGCGGCTTCGGTCTAATTGATGCATGAGCACCGTCCTGATCGAGATTCGTCGTGCCAAGACCTCCGATGCGGCCTCCGTCGCGGCGGCGCACGACGAGGCTTGGCGGAGCGCCTATCGCGGTGTGATCCCGGGTCCCGAGCTGGAGAAGCTGGTGAACCGGCGGGGACCCGCGTGGTGGGACGGCGCCATCCGCAAGGGCAGCCGTGTGTCGCTGTTCGTGTTCGGCGACACCGTGGCGGGCTATTCCAATTATGGCCGCAACCGTGCTCGCAGCCTGCCCTACGAGGGCGAGGTGTACGAGCTGTATCTGCGGCCGGAGTTCCAGGGCCTCGGCTTCGGTCGCCGGCTGTTCACGGCGGCGCGGCGCGATCTCGCCCAGAACGGCATGAAGAGCGTGGTGGTGTGGGCGCTGTCCGACAACGAGCCGGCGCTGGAGTTCTACCGCGCCCTCGGCGGCCGTCCGGTGGCGCGCTCGTCCGAGACCTTCGGCACCCGCACGCTCGACAAGGTCGCCTTCGCCTGGCCAGCCTGAGGTTGGCCGGCGTGAGGTTGGCGGGCATGACCCGCACCTCGGCGTGATCCGTACCCATCAGCTTCGCCGCGTCGCCCTCGCGTCCCGGCTCACGGCACGGTGCGCCACGCCCGAGACACCGAGCTCACGAGGCCACGAGACCACGACGTCACGAGACCGGGGCCTCCCGTCTTTTGTCCCATTGCCAGCCTGTGTGCAGCGCGGTACGGTTCCGCCGCATCATTCCGCGGCGCCGGCGTGCCGGTGTCCGGCCGGCGGCACCACCGCCACACCGTTTTGCCGACCACTGAACCAGACCGCTGAACACGACCTCGCGTGATCGTCCGCCGGCGTTCCATCAGGCCGGGTGGGCGCACTCCTGACCTCAGCCACCGACCCCCATGTTTCGTCCGTGACGATGGCCAAGACCAGTTCGGGGCGCTACTTCGAAGACTTCCGCATCGGTGACGTGATCCGGCACGCGGTGCCGCGGACCGTCACGGACGGCGACGTCGCCCTCTACACGGCGCTGTACGGGCCGCGCTTCGCGGTGCAGAGCTCCGACGCCTTCGCCCGGGCGATCGGCTATCCGCGCGCCCCGATCGACGATCTGTTGCTGTTCCACATCGTGTTCGGCAAGACCGTGCCGGACATCTCGCTCAATGCCGTGGCCAATCTCGGCTATGCCGAGGCGCGCTTCCTCGCCGCGGTCTATCCGGGCGACACCCTGACGGCGACCTCCGAGGTCATCGGCCTCAAGGAGAACTCCAGCCGCCGCACCGGCGTCGTCTATGTCCGCTCGGCCGGCTGGCGCCAGGACGGCACCAAGGTCCTCGAATACGTCCGCTGGGTGATGGTCAACAAGCGCGACGAGGCGGCGCGGCCGACCGGCGAGCTGGTTCCCGAGCTGGCTCCGTCGCTCGATCCGGCGCTGCTCGGCGACGGCTGCCCGCGGATCGACGTCGCGGCGTGGGACTTCGGCCTGTCGGGCGCGCCGTACCGATTCGACGATTTCGAGATCGGCGAGAAGATCGACCATGTCGACGGCATGACGGTGCAGGAGGCGGAGCACCAGCTCGCCACCCGCCTGTACCAGAATACGGCCAAGGTGCACTTCAACCAGTTCATGCAGGTGCGCACCCGGGTCGGTCGACGGCTGATCTATGGCGGCCACGTCATCTCGCTCGCCCGGGCGCTCTCCTATAACGGGCTGGCGAACGTGTTCCACGTCGCCGGGATCAACAGCGGCACTCACGTCTCGCCGCTGTTCGCCGGCGACACCGTGTTCGCCTGGTCGGAGGTGCTGGACCGGGCGGCGCTGCCGGGCCGCTCCGACGTCGGCGCCCTGCGGCTCCGGCTGGTCGCCACCAAGGATCGCGTCTGCGAGGACCATCCCTATCGGATCGGTCACGACTACGAGCCAGGCGTGATTCTCGACCTCGACTACTGGGCGCTGATTCCGCGCTGACCGCCCGGCGGCCGCCGACATCTCTGTTTCGCTGCGCCGCACGCCTGCGCGGGGCTCCCGCGCGACCCCGCCCAGGTGGTCCGCGCGACGCGGTGCCGCGCGGCGGCGGGCCGTCTCGCCCGATGCCGTCGATCGCATCGCGCGAGGCCGTCCCGGCATGCAAACATGTGACCCCCGGCATCCCCCGCAAGCCCAGATTGGGCATTGCACAACAGACGCGCATCTGCTTCAAGGAACTGGCCCAATCTGGAGTAATTCCATGGCTGAACGCCCGGCGCGGGTCGAGCGGCCGCTATCGCCGCACCTCCAAATCTATCGCCTGACCTTCACGTTCCTGATGTCCGGGTTCCACCGGGTCACCGGGATCGTTCTCTATCTCGGCTTCCTGCTGGTGGCCTGGTGGCTGCTCGCCGCCGCCTCCGGCCCCAACGCCTATGCCTGGGTCCAGTGGTTCATGAGCACCTGGATCGGCCGGCTGGTGCTGCTCGGCTTCTCGTGGGGGCTGATCCACCACTCGCTCGGCGGCGTCCGCCACCTGATCTGGGACACCGGCCGCGGCTTCGCCCCGCACGAGCGCGAGTGGCTGGCGCGGGCGACCCTGATCGGCTCGATCTCGCTGACGCTGCTGGTGTGGATCATCGGCGGCTTCGTCATGGGAGGTCTGCGATGAAGTCGACCAGCATCCGCACGCCGCTCGGCAAGGTGCGCGGGCTCGGTAGCGCCAAGTCCGGCACCGAGCACTGGTGGGAGATGCGTCTCACCTCGATCGCGCTGCTGCCGCTGACGCTGGCCGCGATCGTCATCGTCATCTCGCTGATCGGCCGCAACCACGCCGCCGTCGTGCAGATCCTGGGCTCGCCCCTGGTGGCGATCACCATGCTGCTGTTCGTCTGGACGGTGACGCTGCACATGCGGCTCGGCCTCCAGTCGGTGATCGAGGACTATGTGCACGGCAAGGCGATGAAGACCGCCCTGCTGATCGCCAACACGTTCCTCACGATCGTGCTCTGGCTGGCCTGCACCTACGCGATTCTCAAGCTCTCGTTCGGAGTCTGACCGATGGCCGTCAACGGTTCCGGAAACGGCGGGGCGCCGGCGGTGAACGGCCGTGCCTATCCGCTCGAAGACCACACCTACGACGTCATCGTGGTGGGCGCCGGCGGCGCCGGCCTGCGCGCCGTCGTGGGGTGCAGCGAGGCCGGCCTGCGCACCGCCTGCCTGACCAAGGTGTTCCCCACGCGCTCCCACACGGTGGCGGCGCAGGGCGGCATCTCGGCGGCGCTCGGCAACATGGGGCCGGACGATTGGCGCTGGCACATGTACGACACCGTCAAGGGGTCGGACTGGCTCGGCGACCAGGATGCCATCGAGTATCTGTGCCGTAACGCCGCGGCCGCCGTCTACGAGCTGGAGCACTGGGGCGTGCCGTTCTCGCGCACCGAGGAAGGCAAGATCTACCAGCGCCCGTTCGGCGGCATGACGACGAACTATGGCCAGGGCATCGCCCAGCGCACCTGCGCGGCGGCCGACCGCACCGGCCACGCCATGCTGCACACGCTGTATGGCGCCGCCCTCAAGCACTCGGCCGAGTTCCTGGTCGAGTACTTCGTGCTCGACCTGATCATGGACGACGAGGGCCGCTGCCGCGGCATCGTGGCCCTCAACATGGACGACGGCACGCTGCACCGCTTCCGCGCCCAGATGACCATCCTGGCGACCGGCGGCTACGGGCGCGCCTACCTGTCCTGCACCGGCGCCCACACCCAGACCGGCGACGGCAACGCCATGGTGCTGCGCGCCGGCCTGCCGCTCCAGGACATGGAGTTCGTCCAGTTCCACCCGACCGGCATCTACGGCTCGGGCTGCCTGATCACCGAGGGCTCGCGCGGCGAGGGCGGCTATCTGGTCAACTCCGAGGGCGAGCGCTTCATGGAGCGCTACGCGCCGTCCGCCAAGGACCTCGCCTCGCGCGACGTCGTCTCGCGCGCCATGACCATCGAAATCCGCGAGGGCCGCGGCGTCGGCAAGAGCAAGGACCACATCTTCCTGCACCTCGACCATCTCGATCCGAAGATCCTGGCCGAGCGTCTGCCGGGCATCTCGGAGAGCGCCAAGATCTTCGCCGGCGTCGACGTCACCAAGGAGCCGATCCCGGTGCTGCCGACCGTTCACTACAACATGGGCGGCATCGCCACGAACTATCACGGCGAGGCACTGACCAAGCAGGGCGGCAATCCGGACCACATCGTGCCCGGCCTGATGGCGCTCGGCGAGGCCGCCTGCGTGTCGGTGCACGGGGCCAACCGGCTCGGCTCCAACTCGCTGATCGACCTCGTGGTGTTCGGCCGCGCCGCGGCGCTGCGCTGTGCCGAGCTGCTCGAGCCCGGCGCCACCCAGGCCAACCTGCCGAAGGACGCCGGCGACGCCGCGCTGGCGCGCCTCGACCGCTTCCGCAACGCCTCCGGCTCGACGCCCACGGCGGAGCTGCGCTCGCGCATGCAGCGGGTGATGCAGAACAACTGTGCGGTGTTCCGCACCGGCGAGGTTCTCAACGAGGGCGTCAAGCTCATCGACGAGGTGCTGGCCGGCGCCGCCGACGTGAAGGTCTCCGATCGCTCGCTGATCTGGAACACCGACCTGATCGAGACGCTGGAGTTCGACAATCTCATCGCCCAGGCGGTGGTGACGATGAACTCGGCCGCCAACCGCCAGGAGAGCCGCGGGGCGCACGCGCGCGAGGACTTCCCCGAGCGCGACGACAAGCAGTGGATGAAGCACACGCTGGCGTGGCTCGATCCGCAGACCCGCAAGGTCTCGATCGACTACCGGCCGGTGCACACCTACACGATGACGAACGACGTGTCGTACATCGAGCCCAAGGCGAGGGTCTACTGAACATGGTCGAATTCACCCTGCCCAAGAACTCTCGGGTCACCGACGGCAAGGTGTGGCCGAAGCCGGAGGGCGCGACCAACACCCGCGAGTTCCGTGTCTATCGCTGGAATCCCGACGACGGCAAGAACCCGCAGGTCGACACCTTCACGGTCGATCTCGACGACTGCGGGCCGATGGTTCTCGACGCGCTGATCTGGATCAAGAACAAGATCGACCCGACGCTGACGTTCCGGCGCTCGTGCCGCGAGGGCATCTGCGGCTCCTGCGCCATGAACATCGACGGCGTCAACACGCTCGCCTGCACCAAGGACATGGGCGAGGTGAAGGGGGCCGTGAAGGTCAACCCGCTGCCGCACCAGCCGGTCGCCAAGGACCTGGTGCCCGACCTCACCAACTTCTTCGCCCAGCACGCGCTGGTGCAGCCCTGGCTCCAGACCGAGACGGTGGCGCCCGAGAAGGAGTGGCCGCAGAGCCGCGAGGACCGCGAGAAGCTCGACGGTCTGTACGAGTGCATCCTGTGCGCCTGCTGCTCGACCTCGTGCCCCGAGTACTGGTGGAACCCGGACCGCTATCTCGGCCCGGCCGCGCTGCTGCATGCCTATCGCTGGGTCATCGATTCGCGCGACGAGGCGGCCGGCGAGCGGCTCGACCAGCTCGAGGACCCGTTCCGCCTGTTCCGCTGCGTCACCATCCTAAACTGCTCGAAGGCGTGCCCGAAGGGCCTCAACCCCGCCAAGGCCATCGCCGAGTTGAAGAAGCTGATGGTCGAGCGGCAGAAGACCTGAACCGGGGTCGCCGATCCGACGTTGACGGGATGGCGCGAGGCGCCGTCCCATCGTGTTCCTCCGGGGCGGCCTGCGGGCCGTCCCGGAATCGTGGAGGGAACAAATCGTGATCGACCATGTCGGCTTTCCGGTTTCTGACTACACCCGGTCGAAGGCGTTCTACGCCGCCGCGCTGGCGCCGCTCGGCTACGCCTTGATGATGGAGGTCGGCGGCGACGCGCTGGAGAGCGGCCATGCGGCCGCCGGCTTCGGCCGCGACGGCAAGCCGGATTTCTGGATCGGCGGCGAGGGTGGCCTGACCGGCGTCCTGCACGTCGCCATCGCGGCCGCGGACCGGGCGACGGTGGATGCCTTCCATGCCGCGGCGCTGGCGGCGGGCGGCCGCGACAACGGCGGCCCCGGCCTGCGGCCGCAGTACCACCCCGACTACTACGCCGCCTTCGTGCTCGATCCCGACGGCCACAACATCGAGGCGGTGTGCCACCGCCCGGCCTGATGGCCGTGTGGGCGCCCGAAGCGGGAACCGCGCGGACGTGGCCCGGGTTGACCCGCGAGCCCCGACGCGAGGTTTCCCGATGATGCATGCCGCCCCGGTCGCCACCGACCGGCCGTTCCGAACCGCCGCCGATCTTCCGACCGGGCCGCGCATCCCGCCGGCGCCCCAACTGCCGGTCCCGCCGGTGGCGCCGCCCGATCCCGATCCCGATGCCCCGGTGCTGCCCGACCCCGACGACCCGCCGGTGCCGGGTCCGGGCGGGCCGCGCACGCCCTATCCGGTCAACGACCCCGGCATCGCCGACCCGACCAAGCCGGGCTCCGATCCGGACTACGTGCCGCCGCTGCCGCCCGGCGGTCCCGGGCAGATGTGAGGCGTCGCCGGCCTATCCGCTCAGCCGGCGCCGTAGTCGATCACCGGGCATAGACCGGCCGCGTCGAGCGCCAGGATGGCGGCGATCTGCGCCGGCAGATCCGCGAAGCGAACCGGCGGCCCCAGCAGGGCGTCGAGACGGGCGTCGGCCAACAACGTCAGCGCCGCTTCGAGCCGCCGCCGGTGCGTCCAGCGCGGCCGGCGCGACCGCGCGACCTGCCCGACCTGGCTCGACCGTAGCGTCAGCCGCCGGCTGTGGAAGGCGCCACCGAGCGGCACCGCCGGTGCCGTCTCGCCATACCAGCTCAGCTCCAGCACGGTCGCCTCGTCGCCGGCGAGCGACATTGCCGTGGCGAGCCCGGCCGCGGTGGCGCTCGCATGCACCACAAGGTCGCAGTCGCCGGCCGCCGCCGCGGGCGCCGCGAAGGCGAGCCCGAGGGCGGCCGCGGTCGCGGCGCGCTCCGGTGCGACGTCCACCACGGTGACGTCGGTGCCCGGAATCCCGGCGCACAGATGCGCCACCAGAAGCCCGACCACGCCGGCCCCCACCACCGCGATGCGATCGGCCGGGCCGGGTGCGGCGTCCCACACGGCGTTCAGCGCGGTCTCCATGTTGGCGGCGAGCACGGCGCGGCGCGCCGGCACGCTCTCGGGGATCGGCACCACCATCTCGGCCGGCAGCACGAAGCGGCTCTGATGCGGATGCAGCGCGAACACCGGGCGGCCGATCAGCGCCGCCGCGCCGGCCTCGACCACGCCCACGGTGGCGTAGCCGTACTTCACTGGAAACGGGAACGTGCCGCCCATGTGAGGCCCGCGCATCCGCACGTGCTCGCTCGCCGGCACCCGGCCTGACAGCACCAGCCGCTCGGTGCCGCGGCTGATCGCCCCGTGGGTCGCCCGCACCAGCACGTCGCCGGGACCGGGAATCGGCAGCGGCTCGGGCCGGATCTCGGCGCGCCCCGGCGCCACGTACCACAGGGCCGCGCCAGCCCTCGTATCGCCGTCCTGTCCCACTCGCGATTCCTTTATTGGACGGGTTGATGCGTCCCGCTATACCCGCGGACGTGGTGGAATGGCAGGGGGCATCCCGGATGTCGGCAGAGGCGACCGCGGCACCAGCCGCGGAGGTGGACCGCGGCCTGCCCGTCGCGGCGCGGCGGGCGCTGTTCGCGACGCTCGTCGCCGTCACCCTCGCGGCCCTCGTCGCCCTGATGGTCCGGGTGCTGGCGCCCGGCGGCTTCGGCGCCTTCGATCTCGCCGTCACGGTGCTGTTCGCCATCACCCTGCCGTGGACCGTGATCGGCTTCTGGAACGCGGTGATCGGGTTTCTGATTCTGCGCTTCGCCGACGACCCGGTCACCGCGGTGCTGCCCGGGGTGGCTCGCGTGGCGCCCGACGCGGCGATCGCCGGATCGACCGCGATCCTGCTGTGCGTGCGGAACGAGCCGCCCGACCGCGTGGTGCGCAACCTGCGGCCGCTGCTCGCCGGTCTCGCCGGCTCTCCTTACGCCGATCGGTTCCACGTCTATGTGCTGAGCGACACCAGCGACCCGGCGATCGCGGTCGCCGAGGAAGCGGCCTTCGCGGGCCTCGCCGCCGAGCACGACGGGCGCCTGGCGCTGACCTATCGGCGGCGTCGCGACAATGCCGGCTTCAAGGCCGGCAACATCGCCGACTTCTGCAACCACTACGGCGACCCCCACGACTACGCCGTGACGCTCGACGCCGACAGCGTGATGCCGGCCGAGGCGGTGCTGCGGCTCGTCCGCGTCATGGAGGCCGATCCGCGCCTCGGCATCCTTCAGGGCCTGGTGATCGGCATGCCGGCGACCAGCGCGTTCGCCCGCCTGTTCCAGTTCTCGATGCGGCTCGGCATGCGCTCCTACACGGTGGGCAGCGCCTGGTGGCAGGCCGACTGCGGCCCCTATTGGGGCCACAACGCGGTGCTGCGGCTCAAGCCGTTCATGGCGCATTGCGAGCTGTCGGCGCTGCCCGGCACCGGGCCGCTCGGCGGCCATGTGCTCAGCCACGACCAGATCGAGGCGGTGCTGATGCGCCGCGCCGGCTATGCGGTGCGGGTGCTGCCGGAGGAGACCCTCGGCTTCGAGGAGAATCCGCCGACCCTGATCGAGTTCGTGCGCCGCGATCTGCGCTGGTGCCAGGGCAACATGCAGTACTGGCGCTTTCTCGGCCTGCCCGGCCTGCGCCCGGTGAGCCGGTATCAGCTCCTCTTCGCCATCCTGATGTTCCTCGGCTCGCCGGCCTGGATCGGCCTCGCGGTGCTGGGCGCCGCCGCCGCGTGGCTCGCCGGCGGCGACACGCTGGTCGATCCTGGCGCCGGCGGCCTCCTGGTGGCGCTGCTGGTGCCGATGTGGTTCGCACCGCAACTGGCCACCCTCGCCGACATGCTGACGCGGCGCGACCGCGCCGCCGCCTTCGGCGGGCGCGCCGCCCTCGTCGTCAACGCGCTCGCCGCGATGGCCTTCATGCAGCTCCTGGTGCCGATCATGTGGCTCGCCCACACGGTGTTCCTGGCCGGGCTGCCGTTCGGCCGCGCCATCGGCTGGCAGACCCAGACCCGTGTCGACCATGCGGTGCCGATCGGCACCGCGCTGCGCCTCATGTGGCCCCAGACCCTGCTCGGCCTCGGCGTGCTCGGTCTCGTCGCTGCGGCGGCGCCGGCGGCGCTGCCGGTGGCACTGCTGATCGCCGCCGGTCCGGCGCTGGCGGTGCCGCTCGCCGTCGTCACCGCGTCGCCGGCGGTCGGTCGCCTCGCCCGCCGTTTCGGCCTCGCGGCCCTGCCGGAAGAGCGCGCCCCGCCGGCCATTCTCCGCGCCATCGCGGTCGCGGCGCACGATCTCCGCCCCGGACCGCCCGTCGCGGCCGCCCCGTCGCCCGCCGCCGCCGAGCTGCCGACATGCTCCAGAGCGTCCGCACCCTGACCGGGGTCGTCGCCTCGCTGCGCACCTATTACGGCCGGCGCGGCCATCGCGACGGCCTCGACCGGCTGTACGCCCGCTTCGTCCGGCCCGGCGATCTGGTCTTCGACGTCGGCGCCCATGTGGGTGACCGCGTCGCTGCCTTCCGCCGCCTCGGCGCCCGTGTGGTCGCGGTCGAGCCGCAGCCGGTGCTCGCCCGGGTGCTGCGGCTGCTCTACGGCCGCGACCGCGCCGTGGTGGTCGAGCCGGTGCTGCTCGGCGCCCAGGCGGGAACGGCCGAGCTCTTGATCAACACCGCCAACCCGACCGTGTCGACCGCCTCGGCGGCGTTCGTGGCCGCCGCCGCCGGGGCGCCGGGCTGGGAGGCCGAGCGCTGGACGGCGCGCCGCGCCGTGGCGATGACGACGCTCGATGCGCTGATCGCGCGCCACGGCGTGCCGGCCTTCGTCAAGATCGACGTCGAGGGCTTCGAGGCCGAGGTGCTGGCCGGACTGTCGGCGCCGGTCGCGGCGCTGTCGTTCGAGTTCACCACCATTCAGCGCGACGTGGCGCGGGCCGCGCTCGCCCGCTGCGCGGCGCTCGGCTACGCCAAGTTCGATGCCTCGCTCGGCGAGTCGCATCGGCTGATGCATGGCGGCTGGCAGACCGCCGCCCGCATGGCGGAATGGATCGACGGCTTGCCGCACGCCGCCAACTCCGGCGACGTCTATGCGATCCGCTGACACGCCGCTCGCGGTGCCCCGGCAGGCGCTCGCCGAGGCCACCGCCCCGGCAGGCCGCGGGGCGGCGCCGCTCGTGATCACGATCGTCGCGGCATCGGGCTTCGCGCTCACCCTCGTGGTGTTCTGGCCCGGCGTGATGACCTTCGACGCGCGCTTCGTACTGGAGGCGGCGCGCGCCGGCACCTACGGCGACTGGCAGTCGCCGGTGCTGGCGGCGCTGTGGCGCGTCATCGACCAGTGGTGGCCGGGGCCGGCCGGCCTGCTGGTGCTGACCGCGACGCTCTACTGGACGGGCTTCGCGCTCGTCGGCGCCGCGCTCACCCGGCGCTCGCGCGTGCTCGGCATCGTCGCCGTGCTGCTCGGCTTCACGCCGCCCGCCTTCATGTTTCTCGGCATCCTGTGGCGCGATGTGCTGTTCGGCTGCGTCTGGCTGCTCGCCGTGGCGCTGGCCATCGTGTCGACCGCTCGGTTGCGGGACGTCCCGGAACCGCACGCCCTGTCGCGTGCGACCGTTCTCCGAGCAGCGGGGATCGGGCGGCTCGCGCTCCGCCTCGCCGCCGTCGCTCTCGTGATCCTCGGCGTGCTGCTGCGCCCCAACGCGCTGCTGGCGGCGCCCCTGCTGATCGCCTACGCGGTCTGGCCGTCGCGGCTGTCGCTGCGGCGGATGGCGCTGCTCTATGTCCCGGCCGGCCTCGCCCTGTTCGGTCTTCTCCAGCTCGTCTACTACGGCGTGCTCGGCGCCACCCGCGAGCACCCGCTGCACTCGCTGGCGGTGTTCGACCTCGGCGGCATCACTCACTTCTCCGGCGACGTCCGTCTACCGGGCGCGTGGACCGCCGACGAGCGGCGCCGCCTTCTCACCGACTGCTACGATCCGTATCTGTGGGATGCCTACTGGTACGGCCGCCCCTGCGCCTTCGTGATGGAGCGCCTGGAGCGGCGCGAGCGCGTGTTCGGAACGCCGGTGATCACCACAGCCTGGCGTGACGCGGTGCTGACGCATCCGCTGGCGTGGCTCTCCCACCGCGCCGCCTTCTCGCGCACCTTCCTGATCGGTCCGACCTTCACGCTGTGGGTCGCGGATCTCGACGACAAGAGTCGTCTGGCGCTGCCGGACAACCGCGCCTTTGCGGCCATGGTGGCGGTCCACGACGTGCTGAAGCCGACTCTCTTGTTCCGCGCCGGCGTCTGGCTCCTCGTCTGCGTGCTGCTCGCCGCCGCGGCGCTGCGCCGGCGCGACACCCCGGCCGGCGCCTTCGTGGTGGCGGTGGCGGGCTCAGCGGCCGTCTACGTGGCGAGCTTCACGCTTCTCGGCGTCGCCGCCGATCTTCGCTATGCGTGGTGGAGCATCGTCGCGGTGCTCCTGTGCCTTCCGGCGTGGGTGGCGACCGCACGGCGGTGATCTTCTCGCGCGCGAGTTGTTGCGGCGTCGCGCTGCCACGGCGCGACGGTTTGCAAAGCTGCGCGCCGCGGTCGAGAATGCGACCCACCCCCGCGCCCCCACGGCGCCGCCAACCAAGGCCCCCGATCGATGAGCATCCCGTCCTCTCCGCGGGCCGTTCCGGCCGCGCCCGCCGTCGAGCCGGAGCCCGCGCCGGCGCGTCTCGATCTCGTTGCTCTGCCCGGCCTGCCGCTGATCCGCCCCGGTGACGATCTCGCCGGCCTGCTCGCGTCGGCCGTGATCGCGGTGGGCGGTGCCGCGCCCGGCGACGTGCTGGTGCTCGCTCAGAAGATCGTCTCCAAGGCCGAAGGCCGCTATGTGGACCTCGCCGCCGTCGCGCCCTCGGCGGCCGCCGAGGCGCTCGCCGCCGAGACCGACAAGGATGCGCGCCTCGTCGAGGTGATCCTGCGCGAGTCGCGGCGGGTCGTGCGCCACTCCCGCCACGTCCTGATCGTCGAGCATCGCTGCGGCTTCGTGATGGCCAATGCCGGGATCGACCGCTCCAACGTCGACCCGATCGAAGGCAGCGACCCGGTGCTGCTGTTGCCCGAGGATGCCGATGCGTCGGCGGCGCGGCTGCACCATGCGCTCTCGGCCCGGCTCGGCGTGCCGATCGCCGTCATCGTCAGCGACAGCTTCGGCCGGCCGTGGCGGAACGGCACCGTCGGGGTCGCGCTCGGCGCCGCTGGCCTGCCGGCGGTGCGCGACCTGCGGGGCGAGCCCGATCTCTACGGCCGGCCGCTGCGCGTCACCGAGACGGGCTTCGCCGACGAGATCGCCGCCGCCGCCTCGCTGCTGATGGGGCAGGGGGCCGAGGGCCGCCCCGCCGTGCTGGTGCGCGGGCTGGCGCCCGCCGGGCCGCCGCGCCCCGCCACCGATCTGATCCGTGGCTCGACCGAGGATCTGTTCCGCTGATGGCGCCCCGGGGCACCGTGGTCGCCCTGTCGGGGGGCATCGGCGGCGCCAAGCTCGCGCTCGGCCTGGCGCGCCGGCTGCCGCCCGGCGATCTCGCCGTGGTCGCCAATGTGGGGGACGACTTCGAGCATCTCGGCCTCCATGTCTCGCCCGACATCGACACGCTGATCTACACGCTCGCCGGCCTCGCTGATCCGCAGCAGGGCTGGGGCCGCGCCGGCGAGACCTGGACCTTCATGGCGGCGCTGGAGGCGCTCGGCGGCGACACCTGGTTCCGGCTCGGCGACGGCGATCTCGCCATGCATGTGATGCGCACGCACCGGCTCGCCGCCGGCACGCCGCTGTCGGAGATCACCGCGGCGGCCTGCACGGCGCTCGGGATCGCCACCCGGGTGTGGCCGGCGACCGACGACCGCCTGCGCACCCGGGTGCGCACCGACGACGGGTGGCTCGATTTCCAGGACTGGTTCGTCGGCCGCCGCGCTCAGCCTGCGGTGCGCGAGATCGCCTTTTCGGGTGCCGCGGCGGCACGTCCGCTGCCCGCCGTCGTCGCCGCGCTCGCCGCGCCCGATCTGCGCGCCGTGGTGATCTGCCCGTCCAACCCGCTGATCAGCATCGGGCCGATTCTCGCGGTGCCGGGCCTGCGCGACGCCCTCGCGTCGTGCGCGGCGCCAGTGGTCGCGGTGTCGCCGCTGATCGGCGGCCGCGCCGTCAAGGGGCCGACCGCCGCCATGCTGGCCGATCTCGGCATCGGCGCGACTGCGGCCGCGGTCGCGGCGCATTACGGTGATCTCCTCGACGGCTTCGTGCTCGACGAGGCCGATGCGGCGGCGGCGGCCGATGTCGGCGTGCCGACGCTCGTCACCCGTACCATGATGCTCAGTCTGGCCGATCGCGAGCGATTGGCGGATGATGTGCTCGCCTTCGTCGACCGGATCGGAGCCACCCCCGCATGATCCCCGACCCGAAGCTCTGCGCCGTCGTGCCCATCAAGGGCCTGATCGGCGCCAAGCAGCGCCTCGCCACGGTGCTGCCGCCGGACGCCCGTGCGGATCTCGCCATGGCGATGGCCGAGGACGTGCTGGAGCAGCTCGCCGCGGTGCCGGAGCTCGCCCGCATCCTGGTGGTCACCGCCGACGCCACCGCGGCGGCGCTGGCCCGGCGCTGGGGTACCGAGGTGTCCGACGCTCATGCGAGCGAGGGCCACACCGGCGCCGTGACGGGCGCGGCGCGGCGGCTGGTGCGCGAGGGCTTCGGGCTGATCACGGTGCCCGGCGACCTGCCGCTGGTCGTCGCCGCCGACATCTCGCGGGTGATCGCCGCGCATGGCGCGGCGCCCGCCTTCACGATCACGCCGGCGCGCGACTTCCAGGGCTCCAACGCCATCGTCTGCTCGCCCGCCGATGCGGTGCCGCTGCGCTTCGGGCCGGACAGCTTCTATCCGCATCTCGCGGCGGCGCGTGCGCACGGCATCACTCCGACCGTGGTCGAGGTGGCGGGGCTCGGCTTCGATGTCGACGAGCCGCACGATCTCGCCGACTTCGTAGCGCGCCGGGTCGACACCCGCGCCGGCCGGCTGGTCGCGAGCTTCGGCCCAGCATTGGTCGACCGCCTCGCCGCTGTCCTCTCGTCCGATGAGGCCGCGCCGGCGCTCGCCACGGAGGCGGAGCGATGAGCCGGGTAGCTGACGACGCGCTGCCCGATCTCGCCGCGCTTGCCCGCACGCCGCGCCCGCTCGCCGACGCGGAGGCGCTGGCGCTCGCCGGCGTCGCGCCGGGGCCGGCGCTCCTGCGGGCCGCGGCGGCGGTGCGCGATGCCGCCTTCGGCGATCGCATCACCTATTCGCGCAAGGTGTTCGTGCCGCTGACCCAGCTCTGCCGCGACTCGTGCCACTACTGCACCTTCGCGCACCCGCCGCGGCGCGGCGAGGCGGCCTATCTGTCACCCGACGAAGTGCTGGCGATCGCCCGTGCGGGCGCGGCCGCCGGCTGCCACGAGGTGCTGTTCACGCTTGGCGACAAGCCGGAGCTGCGCTACCGCGCCGCTCGCGACGGCCTCGACCGTCTCGGCCACGCGACGACGCTCGACTATCTCGCCGCCATGGCGGACCTAGTGCGGCGCGAGACCGGCCTGTTGCCGCATCTCAATGCCGGCGTGATGACGGCCGACGACATCGCCCGGCTGCGCACCGTCTCGGTGTCGCAGGGGCTGATGTTGGAGACCGTCTCGGACCGCCTCTCCCAACGTGGGGGCCCGCATTTCGGCTCGCCCGACAAGCACCCGGCGGTGCGGCTCGCCACCATCGCGGCGGCTGGCGCCGCCAAGGTGCCGTTCACCTCCGGCATCCTGATCGGTATCGGCGAGACGCGGCGCGAGCGCCTCGCGGCGCTGCTGGCGCTGCTGGCCCTGCATGCGCAGCACGGCCATCTGCAAGAGATCATCGTCCAGAACTTCCGTGCCAAGCCGGGCACCCGGATGGCGAGCCATCCGGAGCCGGACGCGGCCGAGCATCTGTGGACCGTCGCGGTGGCGCGCCTCGTGATGCCGCCCGACGTGACCGTGCAGGCGCCGCCCAATCTCGGCACCGGCTATCTCGCCGACCTGATCGCCGCCGGCGTCGACGACTGGGGCGGCGTGTCGCCGGTGACGCCCGACCACGTCAATCCCGAGAAGCCCTGGCCACATCTCGATGCGCTGGCGCGCGAGACCGCGGCGGCCGGCAAGGTGCTGGTGCCGCGCCTCGCCGTGCACCGTCGCTTCCTCGCCGAGCGTGATCGCTGGATCGACCGCGGCCTGCACACCGCGGTGCTGCGGGCGAGCGACTCGGACGGCTTCGCCCGCACCGAGACTTGGACGCCGGGCGCCTGCCTGGCGTTGCCGCCGATGCCGGCGGTCGGGCCGCGGCCCGGCACGCTGGCGCCCATCCTGGCGCGCGCCCAACGTGGAACGGAGCTGTCGGAAGCCGAGATCGTCGCGCTGTTCGAGGCGCGCGGCACCGCCTTCGCCGAGGTGTGCGCCACCGCCGACGCGCTGCGCCGTGCGACCGTCGGCGACACCGTCAGCTATGTCGTCACCCGCAACATCAACTACACCAACATCTGCACCTATCGGTGCAGCTTCTGCGCGTTCTCCAAGGGCAAGACGGCGGAGCATCTGCGGGGACGGCCCTACGACCTCGGCATCGACGAGGTGGTGATGCGCTGTCGCGAGGCGTGGGATCGTGGCGCCGTCGAGGTCTGCCTCCAGGGCGGCATCCACCCCGACTACACGGGCGAGACCTATCTGACGCTCTGCCGTGCTATCAGGGCGGCTCTGCCGGCTTTGCATATCCACGCCTTCTCGCCGCTCGAGATCCACCAGGGCGCCCGCACCCTCGACCTGACGCCGGCCGAGCTGCTCGCGATGCTGCGTGACGCCGGCCTCGGCACCCTGCCGGGCACCGCCGCCGAGGTGCTCGATCCGGCGGTGCGGGCCATCATCTGTCCCGACAAGGTGACGACGGAGCAGTGGCTCGGCGTGGTCGAGGCGGCGCATCGGGCCGGGCTGCGCACCACGGCCACCATCATGTTCGGCCATGTCGACCAGCCGGTGCACTGGGCGCGTCATCTGCTCCACCTGCGCCGCCTGCAACAGCGCACCGGAGGCTTCACCGAGCTGGTGCCGCTGCCTTTCGTGCCGATGGAATCACCCATCAATCTGCGCGGCCAGTGCCGGCTGGGGCCGACATTTCGCGAATCCGTGCTGATGCATGCGGTGGCCCGGCTGGTGCTGCACGGGCTCGTGCCCAACATCCAGACCTCGTGGGTGAAGCTCGGTGCCGCCGGCGCGCAGGCGTGCCTGGAGGCCGGCGCCAACGACGTCGGCGGCACGCTGATGAACGAGAGCATCACCCGGGCGGCCGGCGCCGCGCACGGCCAGGAGATGACGCCCGCGGCCCTCGAGGCGCTGATCCGCGCGATCGGCCGCACGCCCCGGCAGCGCACGACGCTCTATGGCGATGCGCCGGCCGAGCGGGTGGCGGCGTCGTTCGCGGCGGCGCCGGCGCTGACCGAGCGGGCCACCGCGGCGGAGTGACAAGCGCCTTCGTTTCCGCCGGTCGATCTCGGATTGCTGCGACCTTCGCATGACAACTGATACCGATGCGGTCGGAACCGGCGTATAGCCGATCTCGATCCGACCAAATCGGCTCATCTGAGGTCGGAGGGGGATTCTCATCATGGTCTCGGGATCGATATCGATCCTCTTGCTCGCGATCGCGGTCGTCCTGATCGTCGTCGCCACCGGCAAGTGGAAGGTGAATGCATTCGTCGTCCTGGTCGTGATCGCCTTCGCCTATGGGCTGGCGATCGGCATGCCGGCGCTGGACGTCGTCAAGGCGGTCCGCGAGGGCTTCGGCGGGACGCTGACCTATATCGGCATCGTGATCGTGGCCGGCACGATCATGGGCTACATCCTGGAGAAGACGGGTGCCGCCCTGGTGATGACCCAGGCTATCCTGAGCCTGGTCGGGCGATCGCGGGCACCGCTCGCCATGAACATCGCCGGTTATGTCGTCTCCATCCCGGTGTTCTGCGACTCCGGCTACGTGATTCTCACGCCGCTCAACAAGGCGTTGTCGGCGGAGACCAAGACCTCCATGGGCGTGATGGCGGTGGCGCTCGCCACCGGCCTCTATGCGACGCACACGATGGTGCCGCCGACGCCCGGCCCACTCGCCGCCGCCGCCACCCTGAACGCCGATCTCGGCCTCGTCATCCTCTACGGCATGATCGTGGCGGTGCCGTCGGCGCTGTCCGGCCTCGCATGGGCGCTGGTCTTCGGCCGCAAATACGACATCTCGCCCGGCGTCGAGGAGAGCTACAGCGATCTCGTCGCCAAGTACGGCAAGCTGCCCAGCGTGTTCATGAGCTTCCTGCCGCTGGTGCTGCCGATCGTGCTGATCCTGCTGAAGTCGGTCGCCGATTTCCCGACCCGTCCGTTCGGGAACGGGAGCGTGCGGGTGTTCTTCAACTTCATCGGCGATCCGGTCACCGCCCTGATGCTCGGCGTGGTGTGCAGCCTGTTCCTGGTTCCGCGCAAGGAGCTGTCCGTCGCGGTCGACTCGTGGATGGGCCAGGGCATCAAGGATGCCGCCATCATCCTGGCAATCACCGGAGCCGGCGGCTCGTTCGGCAAGGTGCTGGCCGCGTCGCCCATGAAGGACTTCATCGGCACGAACATGGCGCATCTGCCGCTCGGGCTGTTCCTGCCGTTCGCCATCTCGGCGGCGCTGAAGACCGCGCAGGGCTCCTCGACGGTCGCCATCATCACCACGGCGGCCATCGTGGCGCCGTTGCAGCCGACGCTCGGATTCGACCCGGCGATCGCCGCGGTGGTCATCGGCGCCGGCTCCATGGTGGTGTCGCACGCCAACGACTCCTATTTCTGGGTGGTGTCGCAGTTCTCCAACATGCCGGTCAACGTCGCCTATAAGCTCTACACCTCGGCGACCTTCGTGGTCGGCGTGGTGGCGTTCCTGTTCGCCTATCTCTTGTCGCTGGTCGTCTGATCGCGATATCGACGGTTGCGACGGGCGGCGTGTCGCGCCGCCCGTTCGCATGTCTGACCCGATCCGCTCCGGAGAGCCGCCGATGCTCCGCTCGCTGCTGCTGCGCGCCTACGAGCGCCTCGCCCTCAACGCCCTCGCATCCGGCGACTATCCGCGCGCCGAGCGGATGCTGCGGCGGATGGAGCGGCAGGAGGGCGAGACCCGGCGGGTGCTGCACAATCTGGCGCTCGCCCGGCTCGGCCAGGGCGACGCCGGCGGCGCGGTGCGGCTGCTCGACCGGCTGGTCGACCTCTACGGCGAGGCGCCAGCGGTGCTGCGGGCGCTGGCTGACGCCGCCTATCTGTCGGGCGACCGCGACGACGCCCGGCGTCGCATCGCCGCCGCGCTGGCCGAGCCCGACTGCCCGGACCGCACGTTGCTGACCCGCCGCGCCGCGCTGTGCGAGGACGCGGCCGCCCACGCCCGCGCCATGGCGGGCAAGCGCGACTTCGCCGACGGCAACGCCAGGCTCGCGGCCGGCGACAAGGACGCGGCGCTCGCCGCCTTCCGGCGCGCCGCCGAGGCGGACCCGACCGACTTCGTCGCCCTTAACAATCTCGGCACGCTGCTGATGAACCACGCCGGCGACCGCAAGGGCGCCGAGAAGGTCTTCGCCCGCGCGGCGGCGCTCGCCGATCAGCCGGTCGTCCGCCGCAACCTCGCGGCGGCGCGCGAGAGGTCCTGATCCCGTCTCGTCCTCTGCCGGGCGAAGAAATCACTCCGGCACGTTTCGCGGCCCCGGCCCGGTGTAGGTCCAGATCTGATCGCGCGGGATCGGCCCCTTGTTGCGGTAGTCGGATTGGCTCTCCTCCCATGCATGGGCCAGGCAGCCGACCGAGCGCGACAGCACGAACAGGCCGCGGCACAGGGGCGGCGGAAAGCCCAGCTCGGCGAAGATGACGCCGGTGGCGCCGTCGATGTTCATCGGCACTCGCTTGCCGCCGCGGCGCGCCGCGACGACGTCCTCGATGGTGCGGCCGATGGCGGCGTAGAGGCCGCTCACTGCGCCCGCGGCGGCCGCCTCGTCGACCAGGGCCAGCAGGCGCGGCGCCCGCGGGTCGAGCGGGTGGAAGCGGTGGCCGTAGCCGGGGACGTGGCGGATGCCGCGCGCCTTGAGGGCGTCGATCTCGGCCGTCACCGCCGTGGTGATCGCGGCGGCGTCGCGCACGCCTTCGGGCAACCGCGCCGCGATCGCCCCGAACAGCGCCACGCATTGCTCGCCGGCGCCGCCATGCACGTCGCCGAGCGTGTTGATGGCCGACGCCATGGCGTTGTTGATGCCGACCCCGCAGGTCATCGCCATGCGAGCGACCGCGATCGAGGGGGCCTGCGGCCCGTGGTCGACGGCGGCCACCAGCGCGGCCTCCAGCAGCCGCGCCGCCGGCTTCGGCGGCAGCTCGCCGCGGGTGAGGAGATACACCATCTCGGCGAAGCCGACGCGGCCGATCAGGTCCTCGATGGCATAGCCGCGATAGCGGATCATGCCGGGCTTCATCTCGATGATCGACGTCGCCCACCAGTCCGGCGGCGACAGCTTGGCGCGTTCGCTCATGGGGTCCTCGTCGTGGCCGCGGGCCTGCGTTCAGACGGCGCCGCTGTCGCGCAGCCGGGCGATCTCCTCGGCCGTGTAGCCGAGTTCGGCGAGCAGCGCGTCGGTGTCGGCGCCGAGCGCCGGCGGCGGCGAGCGCGGCTCCGGATCGCCGCTCGCCAGCTTGAAGCCGGAGCGCACCACCGGCACCTCGCGGTCGACGCCCGGCGCGCTCGGAAAGCGGGTGACCAGGCCGCGCGCCTGGATGTGCGGATGCGACAGTACCTCGGGAATCGACAGCACCTCGCCGGACGGGATGCCGGCGGCGTTCATCAGCGCGGCCCACTCCTTGGCGGTGCGGCGGGCGAGCGCCTTCTCGATCTCGGCCTTCAGCTCGAAGCGGCGCTTCTTGCGATCCTCGCGGTCGACGAAGCGCGGATCGGTGGCGAGCTCCGGCCGGCCGATCACCCCGCACAGCGCGACGAACTGCTCCTGCTTGTTGGCCGCGATGTTGAGCGGGCCGGAGCCGGTCGCGAAGGTGCCGGACGGGCTCGCCGTCATGTTCTCGTTGCCGATCGGCCGCGGCTGGATGTGGGCGACCAGATAGTTGGAGACCTGCCAGCCCATGGTGACGAGGGTCGATTCGAGCATCGAGACGTCGATGAACTCGCCCTCGCCGGTGCGCCCGCGCCGCACCAGCGCGGCCGCGATCGCGAACGCCGCCGTGATGCCGCCGATGGTGTCGGCGACCGGGTAGCCGACCCGCAGCGGCGCCGTCGTCTCGTCGCCGGTCACGCTCATCACCCCGGCGAGGCCCTGGACGATCTGGTCGTAGGCCGGGTTGGCATGCAGCGGGCCGGTCTGGCCGAAGCCCGAGATGGCGCAGTAGACGAGGCTCGGCCGGATGGTCTTGAGCTGGCTCCAGCCGAGGCCGAGCCGGTCCATCACGCCGGGGCGGAAGTTCTCCACCAGCACGTCGGCGCTTTCCACCAGCCGGCGGAACACCGCCTTGCCGGCCGGGTCCTTGAGATTGACGGTGAGCGACCGCTTGCCGGCGTTCTGGGCCAGGAAGGAGGCCCCCATCAGCGCCTTGTTGAGATCGCGGTCGGCGCCGAGCTGGCGGGCGAGATCGCCGCTGCCGGGGACCTCCACCTTGATCACGTCGGCGCCGAGCAGCGCCATCTGATAGCAGCAGAACGGGCCGGCCAGCACGTTGGTGAGGTCGAGGACGCGGATCTGGTCGAGCAGCGGGCTCATGGTGCCCCGTGTCATGGTGCCCCGTGGGTGGCGCCGCCGGCAGGCTCGGTCGGATGGCCAGGGCGCCGGAGCGGGGGAAGGTCGGCGGCGGCCGCCGCCGTCGCGGATCACCTCCCTTTACACGATCGCGGCGGGCCCGACGAGCGGAGCGTCGGCGGCCGCGCATCCGCATTGCTGCGGAGGCAGGGCACGTTCTCCAGTTGACGGCGGCGCGCCGCTCCAGCGGGGCGGGCGCCGTCGGCTCGTATGCTGGGCATGCCACGTCGCCCATCCCGTGCGGGGACGTCGCACCCACACTCACTTCGTTGACTCGGGTGGGGCGCCCGTCTACCCAAACGCGAGGACCCTCACGGGAGAACCGACATGCGTCGAACTCTGCAACGCCTCGCGCTCGCGGCGCTCTGGCTGACGCCCTCCGCGGCCTTCGCTCAAGACGTCGTCAAGATCGGGTTTCACGCGCCGCTGACCGGCTTTGCGGCCGCCGACGGCAAGTCGGCGCGGCAGGGCGCGGAGCTGGCCGTGCAGCAGGCGAACGCGGCCGGCGGCATCAACGGCAAGAAGATCGAGCTGGTCGTCTACGACGACGAGGGCAAGCCGGAGAACACCATTCCGCTCGCCAACAAGCTCACCGGCCAGGACAAGGTCGCCGTCGTCGTGTCGGGCGGCTATTCGGGGCCGACGCGCGCCGCCGCCCCGGTGATGCAACGGGCCGGCGTGCCCTATCTCTCGGCCTATGCGATCCACCCGGACATCACCCGGGCCGGCGATTTCATCTTCCGCACCGGCATGATGGGCGAGGTGCAGGGGCGGGCCGGCGCCAAGCTGGTCGGCGAGCTGCTGAAGAAGAAGAAGGTCGTCATCGTCGCCGTGAACAACGATTTCGGCCAGGCGCTCACCGCCGGCTTCAAGGAGGTGGCGCCGAAGTTCGGCATCGAGGTGCTGAAGGAGCACACCTTCGCGATGCCGGACCGGCAGTTCGGCCCGCTGGTGGCGCAGGTGAAGGCGTCCGCCCCCGAGGTGATCTATGCGCCGGGCTACTTCTTCAACGCCGGCCCGCTGGTGGCTCAGCTCCGTGCCGCCGGCGTCGACGCCACCATCATCGGCCAGGAGGGTTACGACAGCCAGCGCTTCATCGAGATCGCCGGCAAGGCGTCCGAGGGCGTCATCGTCACCACCTCGCTCGATCGCGACTCGAGCGCGCCGGCCACCCGCTCGTTCATCGAGAACTACGAGAAGACCTTCAAGGACCGCGTCGACATGGTGGCGGCCTCCGGCAATGCCGCCGCCACGGTGGCCATCGAGGCGCTGCGCAAGGCCGGCAGCACCGATCCGAAGGCGATCCGCGACACCATCCGGGCCGGCACCTTCGAGACCGCCATCGGCACGCTGTCGTTCAACAGCCTCGGCGAGGTCAAGAAGGCCGTGCAGGTGCAGGTGGTGAAGGACGGTAACTTCCACCGCTATGCCGTGATCGACGACCTCGGATTCCTGGCGCCTCCGGAAAAGTGAGCCGGCGGCGCGACCGCGCCTGATCGCCCTCGGCCTGCGGCTCCCGCCGCGCCGGGCCGGGGGCAGGCCGCCGGGGTCGGCGAAGGCCCCGGCCCGGCGACTGCCCCTCGCCGGCAGGCCGATCGGCAACCGAGCAGAATCGTCGGCAACGTCCGCCCGAGTGGGGCGCCTTCGAAAGAAACCCCATGCTCCACGTCGAGCTCGTGCTGCAAGGTCTGGTCAACGGCAGCATGTATGCCGTGATCGCCGTCGGCCTCACTTTGGTCTACGGCCTCCTGCGCATTCTCCATGTCGCCCATGCCGGGCTGTTCACCCTCGGCGCCTACATCACGGTGCTGATCACCAACGCGACCGGCAGCCTGCCGCTGGCGGTCGCGGTGTCGGCCGTCACGGTCGGGGTCGCCGGCATGCTGGTGTACCGGCTGCTCTACGAGCCGCTGCTCGACCGGCCGCCCTATGTGGCGCTGATCGCCTCCATCGGCCTGTTCATCTGCATGGAGGAGGGCTACCGCATCGTCTTCGGGCCGTATGGCAACTCGTTCGACACCATGCAGCTCACCGAGCGGATCAATATCGGGCCGATCGGGATGGCGGCGGCCGACGCCGCCATGCTGGTCGGCGCCGTCGTGCTGCTCACCGGGCTCGGCCTGCTGATGAAGCGCACTCGCTTCGGCGTTGCCTGGCGGGCGACCGTGACCGACCCGGCGATGGCGCGCGCCTTCGGCATCGACACCGTCAAGGTGCGCTACGTGAACTTCTTCATCGCCTCGGCGCTGGCGGCCGCGGCGGGTGCCCTCGTCGCCGTCCTCAACAATCTGGTCGAGCCCACCATGGGCAGCGTGCCGAGCTACAAGTCGCTCGCCATCATCGTGCTGGGCGGGCTCGGCAATGTCGGCGGCACGCTGGCGGCGGCGCTGCTGCTCGGCGTCATCGAGGCGTACGGCACCATCTATGCCGGGTCGTTCCTGGACCGCGACGCCATCGCGTTCGTGTTCCTGATCGCGGTGCTGATGGTGCGGCCCCAGGGCCTGTTCGCGACGGGGCGGTCATGATCGGAGCCTACGAGATCACCCTGGTGGCGGTGGTCAGCATCAACCTGATGCTGGCGCTCGGCCTCAATCTCATCACCGGCTTCTGCGGCCAAGTCAGCCTCGGCCATGCCGCCTTCTTCGGCACCGGCGCCTATGCGGCGGCGCTGGCGGCCGGCGGCCTGCCGCTGCCGGTGGTGCTCGTCCTCGCCGGCCTCGTCGCCTGCGCGCTCGGCCTTCTGGTCGGCGTCGCCTCGCTGCGGGTGCGCGAGGATTTTCTCGCCATCACCACCATGGGGGTGGGCTTCGTGTTTCTCGGCTTCGTGCGCAAGCAGGGCTGGCTCGGCGCTGAGATGGGGCTGACCGACATTCCCGACCACGGCCTCGGCGACATCGGCTTCGTCGGCCTGTGCCTGGCCCTGGTCGCCGCCATGGCGGCTCTGTCCTGGCACATCAAGCGGAGCTGGATGGGCTTCGGCTTCGCGGCGGTCGCCGACGACGAGCGCACCGCCCGCACGCTCGGCATCAACGCCGCCGCCTACAAGCTCGCCGCCTTCGTGATCGGCACCTTCCTGGCCGGCGTGGCGGGCGCCGTGTATGCCTACTTCACCCGCTTCATCATCCCGAGCGCCTTCGGCTTCACGGTGTCGATCAGCATCCTCACGATGGTGATCGTCGGCGGCGTCGGCTCGATCTGGGGTGTCGTCGCGGCCTGCGTGGTGCTGACCCTGCTGCCGGAGTTCAGCCGGGTCATCAACGACTACAAGCTGCTGCTGTACGGCGCCCTGATCGTGCTCACCATGCGGTTCGCGCCGGGCGGGCTCGCCGGTCTCGTGCGCAGCCTCGTGGCGCGGCGCTCCACCGGAGGCGCGCCATGACGACGCTGCTCGCGGTCGAGGACGTCCTGGTCCGCTTCGGCGGCATCGTGGCGCTCGGTGGGGTCAGCTTCTCGCTCGCCAAGGGCGAGCTGCTCGGCCTGATCGGGCCGAACGGCGCCGGCAAGACCACCATGCTGCACACCGTGATCGGCGTGGTGAAGCCGACCGAGGGGCGCATCCTGGTGGCGGACCGCGACGTCACCCGCCTCGCCCCCGACGCGCGAGCCCGCCTCGGCGTCGCGCTCACCCACCAGATCGTGCGGCCGTTCCGCGGCCTGAGCGTGCTCGACAACGTCACGCTGGCGGCCGGCTTCGCCAAGACCACGCATCTCGCCCGCGCCATCGTGTCGGTGTCGCGCACCGCCGAGCGGGCGCGCGCCCGCGAGCTTCTGGCGCTGGTCGGCATCGCCGACTACGCCGACGCGGCGCCCGGCGTGCTGCCGCTCGGTGCGCTCAAGCGGCTGGAGGTCGCCCGTGCGCTCGCCATCTCGCCCGCGGTGCTGCTGCTCGACGAGCCGCTGGCCGGGCTCAACTCGGTCGAGGCGGCGCGGCTCGCCGCGACGCTCGCCGACCTCAACGCCTCCGGCATCACCATGATCCTGATCGAGCACAACCTCGCCAAGGTGGCGGAGATCTGCCCGCGCCTCGTGGTGCTCGACAACGGCCGCAAGATCGCCGACGGGCCGACCGCCGCGGTGCTGGCCGACCCGCAGGTGATCGCCGCCTATATGGGGCAGGACACGAGCGGCCGCGAGACGGGCCGGGAGGCCGCGCATGCTGGCGGTTGACGGACTCACCTGCGGCTATGGCCGCGTGCTGGCGGTGCGCGACCTGTCGTTCGAGGCGCGGCCCGGCGAGGCGCTGGCGATCCTCGGTCCGAACGGGGCCGGCAAGTCGTCGACCCTGATGGCGGTGGCCGGGCAGGTCGCGGTCTCGGCCGGCACCATCCGGTTCGACGGCGAGGACGTCACCACGCTGTCGCCGATGGCGCGCTGCGCCCGCGGCATCGCGCTCGCCCCCGAGGGACGGCGGCTGTTCCGCGACCTCACGGTGCGCGAGAACCTGATCGTCGGCGGCTATGTGCGCCCGGCCCGCGACACCCACGCCGCCATGGAGCGGGTGCTCGACCTGTTCCCGCGCCTGAAGGAGCGGCTCGACAACCTGGCCGGCTCGCTCTCCGGCGGCGAGCAGCAGATGACGGCGATCGGCCGCGCCATGATGGCGGCGCCGCGGCTGCTGCTGATCGACGAGGTGTCGCTCGGGCTGATGCCGAAGAACGTCGACATCTGCTACGAGGCGCTCGACGCGCTGCGCCGAGCCGGCCTCACCATCGTGCTGGTGGAGCAGAGCCTGGAGCGCGTGCTGGCGATGGCCGACCGGGTGATCGTGCTCGAATCCGGCCGCCTCGCCTGGGCCGGCACCGCCGCCGAGGCGCGCGGCAACCCGGAGGTCGTGCGCGCCTACATGGGCGGTGCCGCGGCGTGAGGGGGCGCTGTTACGCCGCGAGGATGCGCCGCAGTGTCGCGAGATAGCGCGCCGTGATCGCGTCGCGGGCGCGGTGGTGCCCGTCGCGCACGACGATCTCGCCGCCCGCCATCACGGTTCCGACCGCCTCGCGGCCGGCGACGAACAGCCACAGATCGATCAGCCGGTCGGTCGACCGGCCGCCGGTCGCGTCGCCCGCGACGGCGGCGAGATCGGGATACGTGGTGTCGAGCACCACGAAATCGGCGCGCCGGCCGACCGCGATCGCTCCGATCGGCTGACCGAGCGCCTGGGCGCCGCCGGCGAGTGCCTCGCCGAGGAGCCGCCGGCCGGTCGATTCGCCTTCGGCGGTCGCCATCACGTTGCGGGCGCGGTGTGCGAGGCGCTGCGAGTATTCGAGCTGACGCAGCTCGCCGGCCGGATCGATGTCGATGTTGGAGTCGGTGCCGATCCCGAACCGGCCGCTGGTTTCGAGATAGCGCGCGCCGTCGAAGATGCCGTCACCGAGCGACGCCTCGGTGAGCGGGCACAGGCCCGCCACCGCGCCCGCACGGGCCAGCCGCACGGTCTCGTCCGGGGTCGTGTGGGTCGTGTGGATCAGCACCCAGTGCTCATCGACCGGCATCTCGTCGAGCAGCCAGGCGACCGGCGGGCGGCCCGACCAGGCGACGCAGTCCTCGACCTCCTTGACCTGCTCGGCGGCGTGGATGTGGATCGGCCCGCCGGGTGCGAGCGCGATGGCGGCCCGCAGCGTCTCCGGCGTGACGGCGCGCAGCGAGTGCGGCGCCACGCCGACCGTTCCGCCCGGCACCGCGGCGACGATCTCGCGGCTGCGCGCGACCAGCCGCGCGAAGCGGTCCGGATCGTTGAGGAACCGCCGCTGGCCCTCGACCGGCGGGGCGCCGCCGAAGCCGCCGTGGCCATACAGCGACGGCAGGAGCGTGAGGCCGATGCCGGTCGCGTGCGCGGCCGCCGCCATGCGGCCGGCCATCTCGCCGAGATCGGCATAGGGGCGGCCGTCGATGTCGTGATGGAGGTAGTGGAACTCGGCGACGGCGGTGAAGCCGCGCTCAAGCATCTGCATGTAGGCGAAAGCGGCGATCGCCTCGGCATCGTCCGGCGTCAGCCGGGCGAGGAAGCGGTACATCACCTCGCGCCAGGTCCAGAAGCTGTCGGAGGCGGGGCCGCGCCGCTCGGCGAGCCCCGCCATGCCGCGCTGGAAGGCGTGGCAGTGCAGGTTGGGCACGCCCGGCAGCGCGAGGCCGGCGATGCGCTCGGTGCCCGGCGCGACGGCGGCGCCCGGCTCCACCGCGGTGAAGCGTCCGTCCGCGATCTCGACCCGCACGTTCTGCGCGAAGCCGTGTGGCAGCAGCGCCTGCGCGAGCAGGAATGCTCCGGTCATCGATCCAGTCCTCCTTCACGTCTCCCCACCTGCGGCGACAGGGAGCGGCGATGCTGTGCGACACCGCGCGCCGGACCATAGCGAAGCGTGTGGCGATTTTGTATGGAAACAACTCGGACATCGGCGCGACGGAGCGGCTCATGCGGTTCGACAGGATCTGGCGCGACGCACGCCTTGTGACTCTGGCGTCCAACCGGCCGGGGCTCGGGCTGATCGAGCGCGGCGCCATCGCGACGATCGAAGGCCGCATCGCCTTCGTGGGTCCCGAGGCCGACTTGCTGGCGAACGCCGATGCGGCCGAGACGATCCGGCTCGACGGCCGCCTGGTGCTGCCGGGCCTGATCGATTGCCACACCCATCTGGTCTATGGCGGCAGCCGCGCGAAAGAGTTCGAGATGCGGCTGGCCGGCGCGAGTTACGAGGAGATCGCGCGCTCGGGCGGCGGCATCGTCTCGACCGTGCGGGCGACGCGCGCCGCGAGCGAGGACGAGCTGGTGGCGAGCGCGCGGGCGCGGCTCGACCGGCTGATCGCCGAGGGCGTCACCACGGTGGAGATCAAGTCCGGCTACGGGCTCGACGCCGAGACCGAGCGGCGCATGCTGCGGGCCGCGCGTCGGCTCGGCCGCGAGGCGCCGGTGCGGGTCCTCACCACCTATCTGGGCGCCCACGCGATGCCGCCGGGCGAGACCGACCAGGACGCCTATGTGGCGGCGGTCTGCGATCTCGTTCCCGCGCTGGCGCGCGACAAGCTCGCCGATGCGGTCGATGCCTTCTGTGAAGGCATCGCCTTCTCGCCGGAGCAGACGGGGCGCGTGTTCGCGGCCGCCGAGGCGGCGGGCCTGCCAGTGAAGCTGCACGCCGATCAGCTCTCGAATCTGCACGGTGCGCGGCTCGCCGCCTCACATGGCGCGCTGTCGGCCGATCACCTCGAATACACCGACGAGGAGGGCGCCGCCGCGATGGCGCGGGCCGGCACCGTCGCGGTGCTGCTGCCCGGCGCCTTCTACGTGCTGCGCGAGACCCGGAAGCCGCCGATCGAGGCGTTCCGCCGGCACGGCACCCGCATGGCGCTCGCCACCGACTGCAATCCCGGCACCTCGCCGGTCACCTCGCTGTTGCTGATCATGAACATGGGCGCGACGCTGTTCCGCCTCACCGTCGACGAGGCGATCGCCGGGGTGACGCGCGAGGCCGCCCATGCGCTCGGTCTCGCCGCCGAGATCGGCACGCTGGAGACCGGCAAGCGCTGCGACCTCGCCATCTTCGACGTCGATGCGCCGGCCGAGCTGGTCTATCGCATCGGCTTCAATCCGCTGTTCTCGCGTGTCTACGGAGGCACGTGATGTCGTGTGGCCGGAGCGCCGCGTCGACGCGAGAGGAGCGGCAATCTCTTCCCCCGTCATGGCCGGGCTCGTCCCGCCCATCCACGTCTCGGCGGCTGAACGACGTGGATGCCCGCGACGAGCGCGGGCATGACGACCGAGAGTGTGGCCGGCGTCCCGGCTCCTCTCGCCAACCCGCGTAAGGACATCGCCATGACTCGCATCGACTCCGCCCGCATCGACAACGCCCGCACCATCCGTGCTCCGCACGGCAATACGCTCTCGGCCAAGAGCTGGCTGACCGAAGCGCCGCTGCGCATGCTGATGAACAATCTCGATCCCGACGTCGCCGAGAAGCCGGGCGAGCTGGTCGTCTACGGCAGCATCGGCCGGGCGGCGCGCAATTGGGAGAGCTTCGACCGCATCGTCGCGGCGCTGCGTGCGCTCGACGCCGACGAGACCCTGCTGGTGCAGTCGGGCAAGCCGGTGGCGGTGCTGCGCACCCACGCGGATGCGCCGCGTGTGCTGATCGCCAACTCCAACCTAGTGCCGCACTGGGCCACCTGGGATCATTTCAACGCGCTCGATCGCCAGGGCCTGATGATGTACGGCCAGATGACGGCGGGCTCGTGGATCTACATCGGCTCGCAGGGTATCGTGCAGGGCACCTACGAGACCTTCGCGGAGCTGGGGCGCCGCCACTACGGCGGCGATCTTTCGGGCCGGTGGGTTCTTACCGCGGGGCTCGGCGGCATGGGAGGGGCACAACCGCTCGCGGCCGTGATGGCGGGGGCCTCGTGCCTGGTGGTCGAGTGCCAGCCGAGCCGCATCGAGATGCGGTTGCGTACCGGCTATCTCGATGTCGCGGCGCAATCGCTCGACGAGGCGCTGGAGATCGTCCGGCGGTCGTGCGCCGAGAAGAAGCCGACTTCCGTGGGCGTGCTCGGCAACGCCGCCGAGATCTTCCCGGAGCTGTTCCGCCGCGGCATCCGTCCGGATGCGGTCACCGATCAGACCTCGGCGCACGATCCGGTCAACGGCTATCTGCCCAAGGGCTGGACGCTGGCGGACTGGGAGACCAAGCGCGAGAGCGATCCGAAAGCGGTCGAGCAGGCGGCCAAGCGCTCGATGGTCGATCACGTCAAGGCGATGCTCGACTTTCATCGCGCCGGCGTGCCGACCGTCGACTACGGCAACAACATCCGTCAGATGGCGCGCGACGAAGGGCTCGCCGATGCGTTCGCGTTCCCGGGCTTCGTGCCGGCCTATATCCGCCCGCTGTTCTGCCGCGGCATCGGCCCGTTCCGCTGGGCGGCGCTGTCGGGCGATCCGGCCGACATCCTGCGTGCCGACGCGGCCGTGAAGGAGCTTCTGCCGGACGACAAGCATCTGCACAACTGGATCGACATGGCGCAGAAGCGCATCAAGTTCCAGGGCCTGCCGGCGCGCATCTGCTGGCTCGGGCTCGGCGACCGCCACCGCGTCGGCCTCGCGCTCAACGAGCTGGTGGCGAAGGGCGAGATCAGCGCCCCGATCGTGATCGGACGTGATCATCTCGACTCCGGCAGCGTGGCGAGCCCCAACCGTGAGACCGAGGCGATGCTGGACGGCTCCGACGCGGTGTCGGACTGGCCGCTGCTCAATGCGCTCGTGAATTGCGCGAGCGGCGCCACCTGGGTGTCGCTGCATCACGGCGGCGGCGTCGGCATGGGCTACTCGCAGCATGCCGGCATGGTGATCGTCGCCGACGGCACGCCGGAGGCGGCGCGCCGGCTCGCGCGGGTGCTGTGGAACGATCCGGCCACCGGGGTGATCCGCCACGCCGATGCCGGCTACGACATCGCCAGGGACTGCGCCCGAGAGAAGGGCCTGACGATGCCGAGCCTGGGGTGAGGCGCCTTACCCGCGTTTGGGGTGAACCTCTTCCGGCCGTTTAGACTTACCGGAGGCGGCGCGTCTCGACCGCGTCTCCGCCGCAGGCCGCGCCTGAGCAGCCGCCCTGCGGCGAGCGGCCCGGCTCAGCACTGCGTTCATGCGGCTCTGCCAGCCGGGTCCGGTGCTCCGGAAATAGCGGAGCACGTCCGGATCGAGCCGCAGGCTGACGGCGATCTTGATGCTTGCCGCCTTCGGTCGCCCTGGGCCACGGCCAGGGCGGACGAGCCGATCGCCCTCGTAGACGTCGGCCTGCTCGAAATGAGCCTCGGTCAACTCCGGCGCATCGTCTGGATCAGCCCAGGTGCCGGCGCCAGCGGGCTTCTTCCTTGGCATGGCAGTACCTCATAGAGATGACGTGACGGGCCTCGCCGCGCGGCGTCCAGACGATCACCACCATCCGGTCGCGGAGCATGCCGGCGGAGATGTAGCGATCCTCTCCATACGGAAAACGATCGTCGAGCAGCACCGTGTGACGGCCGGCAAACACCGTCGCCGCGTCGGCGAAATCGAGGCCCCGCTCGGCCAAGGTCCGGAGCCGCTTCTTCTGGTCGAAGGTGATCCTGACCATGACGGCGACAAGCGCCTTCCATCGTCTTTTTTACCGTATATACGAAAATAGGGGCCGTGTCGACCGGCCGGGCGGCCGGTCGCGGCGGTCCACCATCAATCCGCCCAGGCCGGATCGGCCGTGAACACGATGGTGAGCCAGCGGTCGGGGCCGTCGCCGCCGATCGCGGCGGCGACCTCGTCGCGGATGCGGTCGTGCTCGCGGATCGGCGTCACCGTCCAGTCGGGCGGCGTGATGAAGTGCAGCTCGATCTGGCGCGAGCGGCCGACCTTGGCCACATAGGCACGGAACGACAGCATGCCGTAGCGCCGCACGGCGTCCCGGGCGATCGTCTCGACCTGCTCACGCAGCTCGTTCGGCGCCATCAGCATGATGTCGAACAGCGCCTGCTTGGCGGTGCCGAACGGCAGCGGGATGATGACCAGGCAGATCAGCGTCAGCACCAGCGGGTCGATATACGGCGTATAGGCGTCGAGACCGGCGCGCGTCATCAGCCAGCCGATGCCGAAGGCGAGCACCAGCGCCGCCGTGATGCCGCCCGACATCATCCACGCCTTGGCGTCGAGGGCGACGAAGTCGGACTTCAGGCGCCGATTGATCCGCGTCTCCCACCACGCCATGCCGGCGCACACCAGGAACGTCACCACCGCATAGACGATGGCGATTCCGAAGGCGAGGTCGTGGCCGCCCGCCAGCAGGCTGGTGACCGCATTGATCAGCGCATAGACCGATACGCCCATCAGCATCGTCGCATTGAGCCCGAGCACGAGCGGCTCGAGATGCCAGAAGCCGAGCTGGAAACGACGATGCAGCGGGCTCTCGGGCGAGGTCTCGGCCGCATAGGCGGCGATCGCGCGAGCAACCGCCAGGGCGAGGCCGCTCATCGCGGCGTCGACCAGCGAATAGGTGCCGTCGAACGCGATGGCGAACGAGCCCGACAGAATACCGAACAGGATGCCGATGGCGGCTATGCCGATGGTGGCGATGATGGAGGTGCGAAGGACGGTTTGCTCATTGCACATGATGACACGACGCGGCACTGCGCCGGATCGACGATCCGACGGGTGCTCGCCCCGGATTTGGAGTTCGCTCGCGTGCCGTGGCGCCGCGCGCGTGTGCGCGCGAGCCGTGACGGCACGTCGGATGAGGACGACAGGACGAAAACAGTTCGCGCGATGACGAACCCGGCCATGCGCCGGGATGTGCGCGACGTCGCAGCGGCGCCGACGGGCGCGGCCGCGACGGTCAGACCCGCCGTGCGATGATTCGCAACGACCCGCTCGGCCGGGTCGACCAGCCGAGCACGATCGATGTGTTACGTGGTCCCATGATGGGGCTCGCCTCTCACGATCGATATAAGAACAGTATAGGCAGCCGGCCGAGAAGCGGCAAGCCAGGCTGCCATGCGAGCAATCCGGAACATCACGCTGGGCGATCTGATCACGAGATGACGGTTGATCGCGGAAGGCTTGCGATTTGTTGCGCCGAGGCCCGCGGCACGATGCTTTCTAGCCTGTCGCCAGGCTCACGATCTCCGATCGACCATGGCGGCGCACCGGCTGCGCGGCCCTTGGCCGCACGTCTCGGTCTCATACGAGATCCGGCTGATCAATTCGATGGTCATTCCGGAAGCCGCGAAGCGGCTATCCGGCTGCGACGGTCAGACCCGCCGTGCGATGATTCGCAACGACCCGCTCGGCCGGGTCGACCAGCCGAGCACGATCGATGTGTTACGTGGTCCCATGATGGGGCTCGCCTCTCACGATCGATATAAGAACAGTATAGGCAGCCGGCCGAGAAGCGGCAAGCCAGGCTGCCATGCGAGCAGTCCGGAACATCACGCTGGGCGATCTGATCACGAGATGATGGTTGATCGCGGGAAGGTTTGCGATTGTTGCGCCGAGCCCTTCGGCATGCTTCTTTTCAGCCTGTCGCCGGACGCCGAGATCTCCGACCGACGATGGTGGCGCACCGGCTGCGCGGCCCTTAGCCGCGCGTCTCGGTCTCATACGAGATCCGGCTGATCAATTCGGTGGTCATTCCGGAAGCCGCGAAGCGGCTATCCGGCGACTGTCTTGGATGTCAAGCGGGTGCGTATACGACGTCGGCTTTGACGAGGCCGTTGGCGACGACGAGGATCTTCCTGGCGACGGCGATGAGGGCGACCTTTGCGGGCTTTCCCTGGTCGCGCATGGCCTTGTAATCGTCCCTGAGCTTCGGGTTGTGGCGGACGGCGACGAGGGCGGCGAGATAGAGTGCGGTGCGCACGCAGGGTCTTCCGCCCGAGATGGCGGCGCGCGGCGGAGCGTTTCCGGACTGGCTGACGTGCGGCGCGAGGCCGGCCAGGCTGGCGATGGACTTGCGGTCGCGGTGGCCGAGTTCGGGCAGGTCGGTGACCAGCACGGTGGCGATGCGGGTGCCGATCCCCGGGATCGATGTGAGGATGCGGGAGACTCGGACGAGCTCGGCGTCGGCGGCGATCCGGCGAGCGAGTTCGGCCTCGATTCGCTCGCACTGCGCGGCGAGTTCGGCGATGGTGGCACGGTGGCTCTCGATCAGAAGTGGCTCGAGCGTCTGCTTGAGCCTGGTCTTCTCCATGGCGATCATCTCGGTGAGCTGGCGGCGGCGCAGGGAGAGCGCCTTGAGGGTCTGCTGCTCGGCGGAGGGGAGTGGGCGGTCGGCGTCGGTCATGACGAGAGCGAAGCGCGCGATGAGCTGCGCGTCCAGCCTGTCGGTCTTGGCGCGGCGCCCCTCGGCGTCGCGGAACGCCTTGATGCGGCGCGGATTGACGATGCCGACCTGGAAGCCGGCCGCGGTCAGGGCGGCGACTGCGGTCTGCGCGTAGGAGCCGATCGCCTCGAGGACGACGCGGGTGACGCCCGCCGCGGTCAGGCGGGCGATCATGGTGGCGATGCCGGAGGCCAGATTGGGCACCCGGAAGGTCTTTCCGGACGGCGCCAGGGCGACGTCGAGAAAGCGTTGGCCGGCATCGATGCCGGCCGCCGTCGAGACGGACTGCGATGTCATGGAACCGGACCTGTATGCGGGCGGCCGGGCGGGCCGGCACCCGTGCGACTGTTCGATCAACGAGCGGAACGGAGACGCCCGAGCCGGAATAGCGGCCACACAGGGCCGGGAATCCAACGAGCGGTCCCCGTCAGCCCGCCACTATGCCAGTGACAGCCGAAAGATACAGGAATCCAACCGAGAGTTCCGAGTTTGCCGCTGGATTCCGGGCTCGCCGCTGCGCGGCCCCCGGGAATGACGGCGCACTGATCACCCGAAAATAGTATCAGTCGTCCAGCACCTCGAAGCTCAGCCTGAGCAGCGGGGCGTGCTGCTGGGCACCGTAGACGTCGGCATCGCCGACGGCGCCGGAGGCGAGCGGCCGCTTCAGCGTGATCTTGATGGCGGATGCGGGATCGAAGGCCACAATCGACAGGACGTCGCTCTCGGCGATGCCGTACAGCGCCGCGATGCGCGCCGGCGACAGCACCTCGCTTTGGCGCAGGCGTTGGTACCAGGCCGGATCGCCCACCATGATGTCGAGCGTCAGCTCGAATGGTCCGGCGTTCTTGGAGCGAATCACGCCGGCGATGTCGACGAGGCGAACCGTGGTCATGGCTGCTCTCTCCGGGCGAGCGCGACGGTGCGCGCACCGACCTCCTCCAGCGTGATCGGGAACAGGGCGCACGGATCGTCGATGCCGGTCAGCAGATGATAGACGCTGAAGCGGTACACCGCACCGGCATGGAAGTCCGACGGCGAATACGGGAAGGCGAGGTTGCCGGCGGTGGCGATGCGGCCCGGATAGCCGAGATGCAGCAGCGTGGCGCGGGCGAAGCTCACGATGGTGTCGGCGATCGCCTGGGTGTCGGCCACCGCCTCGACGATCAGGCCGAGCTCGTGCGGCGTCGCGATGGTCCGCAGCGGCTCGCTCGTTCCCATCACGCCGTCGCGGCCGTACAACCGGAACAGCAGTTGCCAGCTCTCGGGCGCCAGCGTGCCGGCGAAGTTGGCGGCCACCCGGGCGCGGGCCGCGTCCAGGATGGTGTCGACCTGGGCGATGAAGGACGGATCGCGCACGCCGGCAATCGACACGGTGCGGAAGCCGACCGGCGCGGCGCCCTCGATCTTGAGCGTGTAGGGGCGCGTCAGCATGCGGCTGCCCGCCACCCGCACGGTGCGCTCGTCCTCCTGCGCGAAGGTGGTCGCGGTGAGATCGAGCACGCCGCCGGGGCCGGGCAAGCGATACGGATCGCTCTTCTCGTAGAGCGTGTGCGCGGCGACCGAGACGACGGTGCAGCGGCGCTCCGGCGCCAGCGGCTCGACCAGGAAGTGGTCGCGCCGCAGCGTGCCCAGCATGCAGTCGCCGCCCGAGCCCGGCACCGCCGCGATGGCGGCGCATTCCAGGATCTTGCCGAGATGCACCGCGAGCCCGGCGTCGAAGCCGTGCGCGAGCGGCAGCGCCGCGAACACGGCGGGATCGTAGGCGCGGCCCGCCACGATCACGTCGGCGCCCGCCGCCAGCGCCGCGACCAGCGGCTCGGCGCCCATCTGGGCGACCAGATGGGTCGAGGCACGCACGTCGTCGGCGGTCGCCTCCGGACCCGGCGGCAGCGGCACCAGCGCGCCGCGCGCCTGGGCCGCGAGGAGGGCGTCGCGATCGATGTCGGCAGCGATCACCGCGAGGCGGAACGACAGGCCCTCCTCGGCGGCGATCTCGCGCACGATCGCCACCGTGATGTCGAGATGCGGGCGCGCCCCGCAGCCGCCGGCCGAGCCGACGATCACCGGAATGCGTCGCGCGCGGCCGGCGCGCAGCATCAGGCGCAGGTCGCGCGTCACCGCGGCGCGGTCGGTGAACGGCTCCCCGGCGCCGAGATAGTAGGGGCCCGGGTCGGACGAGCCGGCGTCGACCGCGATGACGTGCGGGTCGCGCGCGAGCCCGGTCGCGAACGACGCCTCCGGGAAGCCGTAACCGAGGATCGCGGTCGGCGACAGAATTCGAAGCTCCTCCGGTGGAGCGGCGCGGGTCATCGACGTGCAGTCCTTCTGTGGTGCCGGCAGTGCGTGAGGCGCCGCCCCTGTCACTCGATGCGGGCGCCGGCCGCCTTCACAACCTCGGCCCAGCTCGTGATGTCGGCGTCGAGCCGCCTGGCCAGCTCGTCCGGCGTCGAGGTCACGATGGTGGCGCCCTGCGCCTTCAGCTTCTCCTGCACGCCGGGGTCCGCCATCGCCTTCAGGGTGGCGGCGTGCAGCCGGTCGCGGATCGCCGGCGGGGTGCCCTTAGGGGCGAACAGCGCGACCCAGAGATCCGCCGCGAAACCCGGCAGCGTCTCGGCGATGGCCGGAATGTCGGGCGCCGCCGGGCTGCGGGTGGCGGAGCTCATGGCCAGCGGCTTCAGCACCTTGCCCTGGAGGTGCGACATCACCGACGGCATGCTGGCGAAGCCGAGCTTCACATGGCCCGCCACCATGTCGTTGATGGCCGGGCCGACGCCGCGATACGGCACATGGGTGAGCGGAATGCCGGCGCGGCTCTTCAGCATCTCGCCGAGCAGGTGGTTGAGGGTGCCGTTGCCGGCGGAGGCGTACTGGATCGGATCGGCCGCTTGCGCCTTGGCGAGCGCGATCAGCTCCGGCAGCGTGTCGGCCGGCAGCGACGGGTGCGCCACCAGCACGTTCGGCACGGTGGCGAGCAGCGAGATCGGCTCGAAGTCCTTCACCGGGTCGAAGCCGAGCTTGGCATAGAGGGCCGGGTTGATGGCCTGGGTCGACGAGATGGTGACCAGCAGCGTGTAGCCGTCGGGCGTCGCGCGCGCCGCCGAGGCGGTGCCGATATTGCCGCCGGCGCCGGGCCGGTTCTCCACCACGAAGCGCGCCTGGCCGAGCACGTCGCCGAGCTTGTCGGCGAGCACGCGGGCGATGATGTCGTTGGTGCCGGCCGGCGCCTGCGGCACCACCACGGTGACCGGGCGGCTCGGATAGGCGTCCTGGGCGGCGGCCGGCAGCGCCGCCGCCGCCGCGAGCAGTGCGGTGCTCGTCAGCGCGGCGGCCAGCATCAGGCCCCGGCGGCGCGTGATGCGGCTGATCTCGTCGGTCATGCGGTCCTCCTCGCGTGTCCTCGCCGCCGAAGATCTGCGCCTTCGGACGGATCGGGACAGACTAGGCGGGCCGCGCGGGAGCCGGGAAATACCAGTTCGCTCTGCGGGGCATAAGGAGGGCTTATGGCCCGCCGCCGCGGGTCCGGGGCCGGGGTGGCGGAGCGGGCGCCGGCGTTCCGGTCGGGCGGACGCCGTGCCAGGTGCCGTCGGCGAGGCCGTCGCGCGTCAGCGCCAGCAGGATGTCGCGCACCGCCGCGGCGGCCGCCGTGCGGGGCGCGGTGGCGAGGCGGCACAGGCTCACCGGCCGGTCGAGATCGGGCTCGGTCAGCCGCCGATGCGCCAGCGTCACCCCGGGCGGCAGCGCCGCCAGCGCCGACCACGGCAGGATCGTGCAGGCGAGGCCGTCGAGCGCGGCGGCGAGCAGCAGCGGCAGCGAGTCGAGGTCGGCCACCACGGTCGGCGGCTCGGCGACGGCCCGGGCGAAGGCCCGGTCGACCAGGCGGCGCAGGCCCTGGGCGCCGCTCGGCAGCACCAGGGGCACGCCGGCGAGAGCCCGCACCGGGCAGGTCGCGCGACCGTCGGCCCGAGCCCGGCGCCCGGCTCGTGCGTCGCCCGGCAGCGCCCCCATCACGAACAGCTCCTCGCGCAGCAGCGGCTCGACCGCGACGCTCGGGGTCTCCAGGTCGCGGTACAGCACCGCGAGATCGAGGCGGCCGTTGGCCAGCAGCTCCTCCAGGTACCCGCTCATCGATTCGAACACCTGGAGCCGGATGCCGGGATGCTCGGCCCGCACTCGGCGCAGCAGAGGCGCCGCCAGCATGGCGGCGACGGTGGTGGGCAGGCCCACCGCCACCGTGCCGGTGGCGCCGCCGGCGGCGCCACGGCGCACCTCCTGGCGCGCCTCCTCGATCTGGCGCAGCACCGTTCGGGCGTGGCGATAGAGCGCCTTGCCGGCCTCGGTCGGCTGCACGCCCTGCGGGCTGCGCAACAGCAGGGCGGTGTCGAGCTCGGCTTCGAGCCGGGTCATGCGCTGGCTCAGCGCCGGCTGGGCGACGTGGAGCTGCGCGGCCGCCCGGGTCAGGCTGCCGAGGTCCACGATGGTGACGAAGGCACGAAGCTGGCGGATGTCCATGGGGCGTTCGGCGGCGGGCGCCTCGGCATCCTAGAGCGGCACATCGCCGAACGGCAACGCGGCGCCGGCGGCGAACCGCCGGGTCAACGTCGCGCCGGGGCGGCCGGCCGGCGCCGCACCAGCAGCACCACGAGATTGAAGGCGATCGACACGGCCAGTGCGGCGGCGAGGCCGGGCCACACGCCGAGCGGCGGCACCGCGAGATGCACGGTGAGGCAGGAGGCCGCGAAGCCGATCAGGCCGACCAGCGCATGGGCCATCAGCGCAGCGGTCGCCGGGCCGCCGAGCCGCGGCTGAAGGATCATCGCCATGCTGGACAGCACCACCGGGAACACCGACAGGAGCCCGGTGAGGCCGGCGCCGAGCCGGCTGCTGCCGGTCACCACCAGGCCGACCAGCGTCGCCACCAGCATGGCCCGGACCGGCACGTCCCACCAGCGCCGCCGCGCCAGCGGGATCGGCGCCCGGCCATAGGGCGCCGCCAGGATGGCGCAGCCGATCATCACGGCGAACACCACCGCGCTGGTGGTGCCGGCGCCCCATGGTGCCGCCTGGATGACGACCGTGGCGGCCGCCCAGACCAGGAAGGCGGTGCCGACGCTGACGACGACGCCCCGGCTCTGCGCCAGATAGACGAACACGAGGCCGAACAGCCCGCTCGGCGCATTGGCCTTGAGGCTGGACAGCCCGCTCGCGGCGATGAAGGCGGCATCGTGATCGAGCGCCAGGAACACGTAGGCGGGGCCGGCCGAGACCGGCAGCGTCGCGATCATGGCGCCGAGCAGGGGGCCGGCCCGCTCCGCCGTCGCGGTGGCGGTGACCACGAACGCGGCGGTCACCGCCACCTTGGTGAGAAGCGGCAACAGGACCGGGATATCGAAGGGCATCGGACAGGAACCACGGGCGGGCGGCGCCGCCGCCCGCCGCACGAAATGGGGCAGGAGCCCTGGAGAAAGAGGACGAAGGTGGCGAGACTCAGGCGCGGTCGAGATGGATGGTGACCGGCACGCCGCCTCGTAGCGTCTGGTAGACGACGCAGTAGCGCTCGGTGAGCTTGAAAAGCTGCGCGAGCTGCTCCTCGGACGCATTGGTGTCGATCCGGAAGGTCAGCCGGATCTCGGCGAAGCCGACCGGCGCCTCCTTGTCGACCCCGAGCGTGCCGCGGAAGTCGAGATCACCCTCCGCCATCACGGCGCCCGAGCGCAGCGGGATGGCGAGCGCGGTCGCCACCGCCTTGAGGGTGACGCCGGCGCAGGCGACGAGCGCCTCCAGCAGCATGTCGCCGGAGCACAGCTCGACGCCGCTGCCGCCGGTCGCCGGATGCAGGCCGGCGACGACCGAGAGCGCCTTGCCGGTCTCCACCTTGCAGGCGATCGTCGTGTCGTCGAGCGTGCCCTTGGCCCGCAGCGTCACCAGGGCGGCGGCCGGGTCGGACCGATAGTGCTCCTTGAGCGGCGCCTGGAGGGAGCGCAGCGCGTTCTGATCCATCGTGCGATTCTCGCGTCCGGGGTGAAGTCGAAAGCCTACAGGCCACGGCAGCAACCGCAAGGGGGGTGCGGGGGGCGCCAAGACATTGTGATCATGCCAGGTTTGACTGAGCCCGCACATTCCGTCAGGGTATCGCAACCGCTGGTTCGCCGGATCTGGTCCGCGCCGCGACGTAGCCCGTTCGACGTCGCCCGTTATTCGACGCCGTCCATCAGGCCGTTCCGCCGCCGATGATCTTGCGTGAGTGATCTCAGACCAGTGGTCTTGCCGCCCGTCGTCTTGCACCAGAGATCGTCGATCAGTCATCCTATGCCAGTGCATTCTATGCCAGTGCACCTTATGCCAGTGATCGTGCGCCAGTGATCCGACACGAGTGTCCGTCAGCCGAGTTTCGATGCCGAGTTCAGGGTCGCACGGGATGACAGGCCACCGCGCGGACGCCGACCCTTCCGAGACCCAATCCATCCGCGCCGAATCCGTCGCGACCAGCGTTCCGTTCCTCGCCGGCGGCGGCGAGATGGGCGCGCTCATGCGCGCGCACGACTGGAGCCGGTCGCCGCTCGGGCCGCCCGAGCAGTGGCCCGATGCGCTGCGGATGGCGGTGAGCATCTGCCTGAACTCCCGCTTCCCCATGCTGATCTGGTGGGGGCCGGACTTCGTCATGCTCTACAACGACGCCTATCGGCCGATCCTGGGCATGACCAAGCATCCGGCGAGCCTCGGCCGGCCCGGTCGCGCCATCTGGCCGGAAACCTGGAGCATCATCGGGCCGCAGCTCGAGAGCATCTGGCAGGGCGAAGCGACCTGGTCGACCGACCTGCTGCTGCCGCTCGACCGCAACAACTACCTGGAAGAAGCGTACTTCACCTACTCGTATAGCCCGATCAAGCATGCCGACGGCCGCATCGGCGGGGTGTTCACGGCGGTCACCGAGACGACCGAGCGCATTCTCGACGAGCGCCGCCTGCGCACCCTGCGCGAGCTCGCCATCCGCAGCGCCGGCGCCCCCACCAGCGAGCAGGCGTGCGCGCGCGTGCTCGATGTGCTGGCGGCTGGCAACCCCGACCTGCCGATCGCGCTGCTCTATCGGCTCGACGAGGATCGCGGGGTGCTGCGCGCCGCCGGCAGCCACCGGGTGCCGGCCGACCGCTTTCCGGCCGAGATCCCGCTCGATGCCGACGATCCGTGGTCCGTCGCCCGTGCGGTGCGTGCCGGCGAGGCGGTGCAGCTCGATCATCTGCCGTTCCGCTTCGGCTCGCTCACCGGCACGGTGTGGCCGGAGCCGGTGCGCCGCGCCCTCGTGGTGCCGGTGCCGCGGCTCGGCGCCGTCGGCGTCGCCGGGGCTCTGGTCGTCGGCGTCAATCCACGCCGCGCCCTCGACCACGATTACCGCCTGTTCGTCGACCTTCTCGCCGACCATGTCGCCACCGCGATCTCCAATGCCCGCGCGGCCGAGGAGGAGCGGCGCCGCGCCGACGAGCTGGCACGTCTCGAGGCGCGCTTCCGCGACCTCGCCGATTCGGCGCCGGTGATGATCTGGGTGTGCGATCCCGCCGGCCTGTGCACCTGGGTGAACCGGCCATGGCTCGCCTTTCGGGGGCGGTCGCTCGACGCCGAGCTGGGCGCCGGCTGGCTCGATGCCGTGCATCCGGACGACCGGCCGCGCTATCTCGCCGTCTACCAGGCCGCACTCGACCGGCGCGAGGCGTTCCGCATCGAGTTCCGCCTCCGCCGGCACGACGGCGTGTGGTGCCAGGTCGACGACACCGGCGTGCCGCACTATGCGGCCGACGGCAGCTTCCTCGGCTTCGTCGGCTCCTGCGTCGACGTCAGCGACGCGCGGCGCTTCGAGGCGGCGCTGCGCAAGAGCCGCGAGGAGCTGCTGCGGCTCAACGAGACGCTGGAGACGCGGGTCGCCGAGCGCACCGAGGATCTCGCCGCCGCCAACCGCCAGCTCCTCGCCGAGATCGCCGAGCGCGAGCAGGTGGAGGCGACGCTACGCCAGATGCAGCGGCTCGACGCCATCGGTCAGCTCACCTCCGGGGTCGCCCACGACTTCAACAACCTGCTCACCGTGGTGCTCGGCAACGCCAGCCATCTCGAACGGCTGTGGGCGGACAGCGACGATCCCAAGCTGATGCGGCGGATCACCCATATCCGCATCGCGGCCGAGCGCGGCGCCAAGCTGATCGCCCAGCTTCTCGCCTTCTCGCGCCGCCAGCGCCTGGAGCCGCGCGTTCTCGATCTCAACGAGACGGTGACGCGCATGCGCGAGCTGCTGGCCACCACCATGGGCGGTGGCATCGAGATCGAGACCGTGCTGGAGCCGTCGCCCTGGCCGGCGCTGGTCGACCCCACCCAGCTCGAGCTCGTGGTGCTCAATCTCGCCATCAATGCTCGCGACGCCATGCAGATCGGCGGCCGCCTGACGGTGTCGACCGGCAATGCGGAGCGTGGCGATCCGGCGCGGCCGGAGCAGCCGCCGCCCGGCCACTATGTCGAGCTGGCGGTCAGCGACACCGGCACCGGCATGTCGGACGAGGTGCAGGCCAAGGCGTTCGAGCCGTTCTTCACCACCAAGACGGTCGGCAAGGGGTCCGGCCTCGGGCTCAGCCAGGTGCTGGGCTTCGCCAAGCAGTCCGGCGGTGGCGTCGAGATCGAGACGGCGCCAGGGGTGGGCACCACCGTGCGGGTGTTCTTTCCGCGGGCGCCGGTCGTCCACGACGACGTGGCGGCGACCGGCGCCGAGGCGGCGGCGCGGGCCGCGGCCTCGGCCTGCGTGCTGGTGGTCGACGACGACGACGATGTCCGCCACGTCACCGCCACCATGCTGGAGAGTCTCGGCCACCGGGTGGTGGAGGCGGGCAGCGGCGGTGCCGCGCTGGAGCGGCTCGCGGCGCGAGACGACATCGACATCGCGCTGATCGACTTCGCCATGCCGGGCATGAGCGGCCTCGATCTCGCCCGCGAGGCGCGGGCGCGGCGGCCGGCGCTGCCGATCCTGTTCATCACCGGCTATGCGGATTCGACCGTGCTGGCGGGCGTGCGGCACGAGCACATCCTGCGCAAGCCGTTCCTCGATGCCGAGCTGGACCGTCGCATCCGCGCCGTGCTGGCCAACAGCCGCGCCGGCACCCTCGATGCGCTGATGGCGCCGGTGCGTTGACGCACCGCCGGATTGCGCCGAACGCCCGGTGGGCGCCTCGCCGCCGCAGCGGTGCCGGTCCCTGATCTTGCACAGACGATGATCGCCAGGGTTGCGCCATGGTGTGGCGTCATCGTGACGATCGACACGCCGTGGTCGAATGCCGGCCCCGATCCTGGCGCGACGGTGCCGGCGACGGAATGGCCTATGTATGATGGCACCGGGCTTCGTCGTCCGGCGTGTCGCTGTCCGGCGTGTCGCCGTCCGGAGTGTCGCTGCGTCCGCCGCGGCACGCCGCCCGGCGCGCTGCTCGGTCCGCAGGAGGTGGTCGCCATGGGTTCGCGTCTCGTCGCCATCGTTGCTCTCGCGCTCGCGGGCGTGCTCGTGATCGGCGCTCCGGCGCCGGCGCTCGCTGCGCCCGAGGGGCCGGCCGCGCGGGCCGGGGCGGCGGTGCGGTCGCTCATCGCTCGCCTGCGCGGCGACGCCATGCCGGCCGGCATCGTCAAGTCGAACGGCCGCATCGAAGCCACCCAGGTCGACGTCATCGCCAAGTATGGCGGCCGGCTCGCCACCCTCACGGTGAAGGAGGGTGACGAGGTGACGGCCGGGCAGGTGGTCGCCACCATCGCGTCGCCGGAGACCGAGGCGCAGCTCAAGGGCGCCCAGGCCCAGGTGCTGCGCGCCAAGCAGGCGCTCGCCGAGGCGATCGCGCTGATCGCCCAGCGCAGCAGCGACGTCGCCTTCACCCGCACGGATCTCGAGCGCGGCCGCAGCCTCCTGGACAGGGGCAACATCTCCCAGCAGGTCGTCGACCAGCGGCAGAACCGCTACGATGCGGCCAGCGCCGGCCTGCGCGCCGCGATGGCGCAGCGCGAGCAGGCCGAGTACGCCATCCAGGTGGCGGAGGCCGACGTCCAGCGCTTCCAGGCCGTGCTCGTCGACATGGTGCTGGTGTCGCCGCGCAGCGGCCGCGTGCAGTATCGCCTCGCCCGCGCCGGCGAGGTGGTGGCGGCCGGCCAGCGGGTGCTGACCATCCTGGATCTCGCCGACGTCTATCTCACGCTCTATCTGCCGGCCGACGACGCCGGCAAGCTGGCGCTGGGCGACGAGGCTCGCATCGTCGCCGATCCCATCCCCGAATACGTGATCCCGGCCACCATCAGCTTCGTCGCCACTGAGGCGCAGTTCACGCCGAAGAGCGTCGAGACCGCCGAGGAGCGCGAGAAGCTGATGTTCCGCGTCAAGCTCCAGGTCGATCCCGAGGTGCTGAGCCGCTGGCACCGCTACGTGAAGACCGGCGTGCGCGGCATCGGCTTCGTCCGCACCAGCCCGGCGGCGGCCTGGCCGAAGGATCTCGAGGTCAAGCTGCCGAAATGAGCGAGACCGTCGTCGCCCGTCTCACCGGCGTGTCGCACCGTTACGGCGCGACCGTCGCGCTCGACGCCGTCGATCTCGCGGTGCCGGCCGGCCGGATGGTCGGCGTGATCGGCCCCGATGGCGTCGGCAAGTCGACGCTGCTCGGGCTGGTCGCCGGCGTGCGCCGTCTCCAGCAGGGCGAGGTGCAGGTGCTCGGCGGCGACATGGCGGATGCCGAGCAGCGGCGCACGCGCTGCGCCCGCATCGCCTACATGCCGCAGGGGCTCGGCCGCAATCTCTACCCGACGCTGAGCGTGTTCGAGAACATCGACTTCTTCGGCCGCCTGTTCGGCCAGGGCGCGGCCGAGCGCCGCGCCCGCATCGACGTGCTCGCTCGCGCCACCGGGCTCGATCCGTTCCTGGCGCGGCCGGCCGGCAAGCTGTCCGGCGGCATGAAGCAGAAGCTCGGCTTGTGCTGCGCCCTGATGCACGACCCCGATCTCCTGGTGCTCGACGAGCCGACCACCGGGGTCGATCCGCTGTCGCGCCGCCAGTTCTGGGATCTGATCGGCTCGATCCGGGCCGGCCGGCCGCAGATGAGCGTGATCGTCGCCACCGCCTACATGGAGGAGGCCGAGCGGTTCGACTGGCTCGCCGCCATGGACGACGGCCGGGTGATCGCCCGCGGCACTCCGGCCGAGGTGCTGGCGCAGGCCGGCCGAGCCTCGCTCGAAGCCGCCTTCATCGCGCTCTTGCCGGAGGCGAAGCGCGCCCGCCACCAGCCCGTCACGGTGCGGCCGCGGCCCGACACCGACGACGCGACACCCGCCATCGTGGCCGAGGGCCTGACCCGGCGGTTCGGCAGCTTCGTCGCCGTCGACCATGTCAGCTTCCGGATCGGTCGCGGCGAGATCTTCGGCTTCCTCGGCTCCAACGGCTGCGGCAAGACCACTACGATGAAGATGCTGACCGGCCTGCTGCCGGCGAGCGACGGCCGGGCCGCGCTGTTCGGCATGCCGGTCGAGGGCGGCGGCATCGAGCTGCGCCGCAATGTCGGCTACATGTCGCAGGCGTTCTCGCTCTACGGCGAACTGACGGTGCGCCAGAACCTCGACCTGCACGCCCGGCTCTACCATCTGCCGGCCGACGAGATCGGCAGCCGCATCGCCGAGCTTCTGGCGCGCTACGATCTCGCCGACGTCGCCGACGCCCACCCCGATTCGCTGCCGCTCGGCATCAAGCAGCGGCTCCAGCTCGCCGTCGCGGTGCTGCACCGGCCGGCGATCCTGATTCTCGACGAGCCGACCTCGGGGGTCGACCCGATCGCCCGTGATGCCTTCTGGCGCACGCTGATCGACCTGTCGCGCGACGACGGTGTCACCATCTTCCTGTCCACCCACTTCATGAACGAGGCGGAGCGCTGCGACCGCGTCTCGCTGATGCATGCGGGCAAAGTGCTGGCGGTCGGTGCCCCGGCGGCCCTGGCGCGCGAGCGCGGCACCGCCTCGCTGGAGGACGCCTTCGTGTCGTGGCTCGCCGAGGCGGGCGGAGAGCCGGCGCCGAAGGCCGCGCCCGTGGCGAGCGAGGCGGAGACGGCGGCACCGGCTCCGTCGTCTCCTGCCGCGCCTGCGGCGCCGCGGCGGTTCGATCCGGGGCGGCTGTGGGCCTATGCGCGGCGCGAGGCGATGGAGCTGCTGCGCGATCCGATCCGGCTGGTGTTCGCCTTCCTCGGCCCGCTGGTGCTGCTGCTCGCCTTCGGCTACGGCATCTCGTTCGACGTCGAGAACCTGCGATTCGCCGCCTTCGACCAGGACCGCACGCCGGAGAGCCGCGCCCTGCTGGAGAGCTTCTCGGGCTCGCGCTACTTCTCGGAGGCGCCGCCGGTCACGACGGCGACCGAGATGGAGGATCGCTTCCGGCGCGGCGACGTCACCCTCGTGGTCGAGATTCCACCGGGCTTCGGCCGGGCGCTCCAGGAGAGCCGGCGGCCCGAGATCGCCGTGTGGATCGACGGCGCCATGCCGTTCCGCGGCGAGACCACGCGCAGCTACGTGGCGGGCCTCGCCCAGAGCTACATCCGCGACCGCATGCTCGAACGCCTCGGCCCCAACGCGGCCGCCGCGACGGTCGAGATCGAGACGCGCTTCCGCTACAATCAGGCGTTCAAGAGCGTCGTCGCCATGGTGCCGAGCATCATCGTGCTGATGCTGATCCTGATCCCCGCCATCATGTCGGCGGTCGCCGTGGTGCGCGAGAAGGAGACCGGCTCGATCGCCAACTTCCAGGCGACCCCGACCAGCGCGGTCGAGTTTCTGGTCGGCAAGCAGCTCCCCTATGTGGCGGTCGCGATGGCGAGCTTCGCGGCGCTGGCGCTGGTCTCGGCCCTCGTGTTCGGCGTCACCGTGCACGGCTCGGCCGCGACGCTCACACTCGGCACGCTGCTCTATGTGTTCGCCACCACCGGCTTCGGTCAGCTCGTGTCGAGCTTCACCCGCACCCAGGTGGCGGCGGTGTTCGCCACCGCCATCATCGCCGTGGTGCCGGCCGTCAACTTCTCCGGCCTCCTGGTGCCGGTGGCCTCCCTGTCGGGCGGCGCCCGGGTGCTGGGGCTCGGCTTTCCGGCGGCGTGGTATCAGCCGGTCAGCGTCGGCACCTTCGCCAAGGGGCTCGGACTCGCCGATCTGTGGCCGAATCTGATGGTGCTCGCTGCCTTCGCGCTGATCTATCTGGCGGCGGCCCGGCTGGTGCTGCGCAAGCAGGAGAGCTGAGATGGCCGATCCCGCCGAGGAGGACCGGCCGGCCGGCCGCGACGGGTCCGCGACCACATCCGGCCCGACGTCGCTCCGCGGCCCGACGTCGCTGCGCGGCCTGCGGGTGCGGCTCGCCAATCTGGCGCGCCTCACCATCAAGGAGCTGCGCAGCATCCGGGCCGATCCGGTGATGCTGCTGCTCGTCGTCTATGCCTTCACCATCAACATCTACACGGTGGCGACCGGCGCCTCGATCGAGGCCACCAATCTGGCCGTGGCGATCGTCGACGAGGATCGCTCGCCGCTGTCGCGACGCATCGCCGACGGGCTGACGCCGCCGCTGTTCCGGCCGGCCACGGTCATCGGCGCGGCCGAGATCGATCCGGCCATGGATGCCGGGCGCTTCGTCTTCGTCATCGAGATTCCGCCGCGCTTCGAGGCCGACGTGCGGGCCGGCCGGCGCACCGCCGTGCAGATCGATGTCGACGCCACCGCCATCACCCAGGCCGGCAACGGCACCGCCTATATCCGCACCATCGTGGCCGACCAGATCGCCGAGACCAAGGCGGGCCGCGAGGATGGCGCCGCCGCGCCGATCGACGTCGTCGTGCGGGCGCGCTCCAACCCGAACCTCAAGTCGAGCTGGTTCACCTCGGTGATGCAGGTGATCAACAGCATCACCATGCTGACCGTCATCCTCACCGGCGCGGCGCTGATCCGCGAGCGCGAGCAGGGCACCGTCGAGCACCTTCTGGTGATGCCGGTGGTGCCGTCCGAGATCATGCTGTCGAAGATCCTGGCGAACGGCTTCGTCACTTTGGCGGCCGCCGGCCTGTCGCTCGTCGTCGTGGTCGGCTGGTGGCTCGGCGTGCCGCTCGGCGGCTCGCTCGCGCTGTTCCTGGCCGGCGCCGCCGTCTATGTGTTCACCAGCGGGGCGCTCGGCATCCTGCTCGGCACCGTCGCCAACACCATGGGGCAATACGGGCTGCTCGCCATCCCGGTGCTGCTGGTGACGCAGCTTCTGTCGGGCAGCGCGACGCCGCTGGAGAGCATGCCGGCGTGGCTCCGCATCGTGATGATGACGGTGAGCCCGACGCCGCATTTCGTGCTGTTCGCGCAAGGGGTGCTGTATCGCGGCGCCGGCCTCGGCGTGGTGTGGCCGTCGCTCCTCGCCATGGCGGCGATCGGCGCCGTCTATCTCGGTGTCGCGCTGCGCCGCTTCCGCCGCGTCGTGTTCGGCGGCTGAGCCGCGCCGCCGGCGTTGCCGCTCACCACCACAGGGCCGCACCGGCCTCGGCCGGGCGGGCGCCGCCGCGGCCCTCGCGGGCATCGTCGAGAGCGGCGAGCACGCGGCGCTTGGCGGCGTCCCAGGCGGCCGAGTCGCGGTCGCGCGGGCGCGGCAGCTCCACCGCGATCTCGGCGGCGACACGCCCCGGCCGCGGCCGCATCACCACGATGCGGTCGGCCAGCGCGATCGCCTCGTCGACATCGTGGGTGACCACCACGAGGGTCGGCTCGGCATCGTGCCAGAGATCGAGCAGATGGTCCTGGAGGTCGGCGCGGGTGAAGGCGTCGAGGGCCGAGAACGGCTCGTCCAGCAGCAGCACCTCGGGCCGGCCGACGAGCGCGCGGGCGAGCGCTACCCGCTGGGCCTGGCCGCCGGACAATTCGCGCGGCCACACGCCGGCCTTGTCGGCGAGGCCGACGCGGGCGATCTGGGCGGCGACGCGGTCGCGCCGCTCGCCGGAGGGCAGGGCCGCAAGCCCGAAGCCGACATTGTCGGCGACGGTGAGCCACGGCAGCAGCCGCGGCTCCTGGAACACCAGGCCGATCTTCTCGTGCGGCGCCGCGATCGCCTCGCCGTCGAGCCGCACCGTCCCGTCGGTCGGCCGGTCGAGCCCGGAGACCAGTCGCAGCAGGGTCGACTTGCCGCAGCCGGAGCCGCCGACCACCGCGACGATCTCGCCGAGCGGCAGGGCGAGCGACACCGCGTCGAGCGCCCGCACGCCGTTGGCGTAGGTCTTGCCGAGCTGGTCGAGCACCAGCATCACGTCGGCTCCTGCTGCGCCACCACGTCCTGCCAGCGCAGGAACGGCGCCGTCGCGGCGACCAGAAGCCAGTCGGTGGTCTTGCCCAGGATGGCGAACGCCACGATGGCGGCGACGATCTGGGCCGGCTTGCCGAGCTGCTGGCCATCGACCAGCAGATAGCCGAGCCCTTCGCCCGCCCCCATGAACTCCGCCGCCACCACGAACATCCAGCCGAGGCCGAGCCCGGCGCGCAGCGCCACCACATAGGACGGCAGCACCGCGGGGAGCAGGATGCGGCGGACCATCGCGGGGCCGGACAGGCGGAAGATGCGGCCGACCTCGACGATCTTGCGGTCGACCGCGGCGATCGCTCCGAGCACGCCGAGATAGACCGGGAAGAACACCCCGACCGCGATCAGCGCCACCTTGGACGCCTCGAAGATGCCGAGCCACAGGATGAACAGCGGCACCCAGGCGATGGAGGGGATGGCACGCAGCGCCTGGAGGGTGGGGTCGACCAGCGTCCGCGCCAGGGTCGAGTAGCCGGCGAGCGCGCCGAACAGCGTGCCGGCGAGCGCCCCGATCCCGAAGCCGGCGGCGACCCGCAGGCTGGTGGCGGCGGTGTGGCGGGCGAGCTCGCCGGTGGCGGCCAGCTCCGTGAAGGTCTCGGCGATGCGCGAGGGCGGCGGCACCAGGCGGCCGTCCGACAGGCCGGCCACGACCGCCAGCTCCCAGCCGACGGCGGCCGCGACCGGCACCACGAGGCCGAGCGCGGCGGCCCGCCAGCGGCGGCCGGCGCCGCCCGCGCGGGCGCGCGGGCGACCGGACGCGGTGGTCTCGGTGACCGGGATGGCGGCGTTGCTGCCCATGCGGGCGATGGTCGCTGCCGTGAACGGCGGCGTCAATTGCCGGCCGGCGCCAGCCGGTCCTCGATCAGCGCGTCGACGGTGGCCTTGATGTCGACGGTGGTCGGCACGACGCCGGCCTGCTGGAGCGCCAGCCCGGCCGCCAGGATGGAGTCGCGCTGCGGCGCGCCAATGCGGCTGTGGGTCAGCTCGGTGCGCTCGCCCAACTGCTTCTCCACCACCGCGTCGGGCAGCTTGGTGACCGCCGCGAAGGTCCGCTTCAGCGCCGCCGGATCGGCGAGCGCCTGCCGGCGCGCCTCCTCGTAGACGGCGAGCACCCGCCGCACCAGCTCGGGATGATCCTTCAGGAACGCCTCGCGGACATTGAGGATGCCCCAGGTGTTGGCCTCCGGCTTGCGGTAGAACAGCTTGGCGCCGTCCTCCACCTCGGCCTGCGCCATCATCGGATCGAGTCCGGCCCAGGCATCGACGTCGCCGCGGATCAGCGCCGTCTTGCCATCCGGATGCTGGAGCAGCACCGGGCGGATGTCGCGCTCCGAGAGGCCGGCGTCGAGCAGGGCGCGGACCAGGAAGATGTGCGGATCGGTGCCGCGGGTCACCGCGACGCGCTTGCCCTTGAGGTCGGCCACCGTGGCGACCGGGCTGTCCTTGCGGGTGACGAGGGCGGTCCATTCGGGCCGTGAGTAGACGTAGATCGACTTGATCGGGTTGCCGTTGATCCGCGCCACGAGAGCGGCCGAGCCCGCCGTCGAGCCGAAGTCGATCGAGCCGGCATTGAGGAACTCCAGCGCCTTGTTGGAACCGAGCGACTGCACCCAGCGGATCGTGATGCCGTCCTTGGCGAACTCCTTCTCCAGCAGGCCCTGGTCCTTCAGCACCAGCGAGACCGGATTGTAGGTCGCCCAGTCGAGCCGGATCTCCTTGGGCGGCTCGGCCGCCACGGCGACGCCGGGTCCGGCGACGACAGCGCCGGCGGCGAGCAGAAGACCCGCGAGGGCGGCGACCACGGTACGGCGCGACGACAGCATGCGACTCTCCGCTGATCAGGATCGGCCGGCCGGGAAGCCGGGCCGACCAAAGGACGGTGTATCGGTCAGCCGTCCGTCGTCGCCTGCGATGAAAGCAACGGACCCCGCGGGGGCGCCGGGACGGTGGCGCCATGCGGGGCCGCGGGCGCCCCGCAACCGTCGCCCAGACCGAAGCGTCGGTCAATATGACAGGAGTTACTTGTATTTAGGCATCGAGAGCAGGATTTTCTCCGGTCCCGACGGAGCACAGCAGGGCGTTCTTCGATGGCGGCGCCGATCGGCCGCGCCGGCCCGCGTCACGCCGATCGTGACAGGGTCGGCGGCGTCCGCTATCCAACCGGGATGAGCGCTCTCATCGACCGGCCGTCCCGTCCCGCCTCCGAGCTGTTCGACGTCGCCGCGGTGGCGGCCGATCTCGATCGGCTCGCCCACGAGCATACCGGCCACGAGCGCGAGCTGCGTACCGCGGTCGCGCAGCGTCTCAAGCAGGTGGTGACGGAGGGCCGCGCCCGCGCCGAGCAGCTGCTGCTCACCGACCGCCACGGTCGCCGCTGCGCCGAGCGCCTGTGCGACATGCAGGACGCCGTCATCGCGCTGCTCTACGAGTTCGCCGCCACCCATCTCTATCCGACGCGCAATCCGTCGGAAGCGGAGCACATGGCGATCGTCGCCACCGGCGGCTACGGCCGCGGCCTGATGGCGCCGGGCTCCGACATCGATCTCCTGTTCCTGCTGCCCTACAAGCAGACCGCCTGGGGCGAGTCGATCGCCGAGGCGATCCTCTACGGCCTGTGGGACATGGGCCTGAAGGTCGGCCACGCGACGCGCTCCATCGACGAGTGCATCCGCCAGGCCAAGGCCGACATGACGATCCGCACCGCCATCCTGGAGGCGCGCTTCCTGTTCGGCGAGCAGAGCCTGTTCGACGAGATGACAGAGCGGTTCGACCGACAGGTGGTGCAGAACACCGGCCCGGAGTTCGTCGCCGCCAAGCTGGCGGAGCGCGAGGAGCGGCTGAAGCGAGTCGGCCAGTCGCGCTATCTGGTCGAGCCCAACGTCAAGGACGGCAAGGGCGGCCTGCGCGATCTGCACACGCTGTTCTGGATCGCCAAGTATGTCTACCGGGTCCGCCGGCCCGAGGAGCTGCTGGAGCGCGGCGTCTTCGACCGCCAGGAGTACCGCCTGTTCCAGCGCTGCGAGGACTTCCTGTGGTCGGTGCGCTGCCACATGCATTTCGTCACCGGCCGCTCCGAGGAGCGGCTGTCGTTCGACATCCAGCGCGATCTCGCGGTGCGGCTCGGCTACACCGAGCATCCCGGCATGCAGGACGTCGAGCGCTTCATGAAGCACTACTTCCTGATCGCCAAGGATGTCGGTGATCTCACCGCCATCCTGTGCGCGGGGCTGGAGAGCCGGCACCAGAAGGACGTGCCGATGCTCAACCGCTTCGTCGCCCGGCTGCGGCCGCGGCCGCAGCGGACGCTGCGCGAGAGCGACGACTTCATCTCCGACAACAACCGCATCAACATCGCCGATCCCGACGTCTTCCAACGCGATCCGAAGAACCTGATCCGCATCTTCCATCTCGCCCAGAAGCACGGCCTCGCCTTCCATCCCGACGCCATGCGGGCGGTGACGCGCTCGCTGCGGCTGATCGACAAGCACCTGCGCGCCGATCCCGAGGCGAACCGGCTGTTCCTGGAGATCCTGAGCGGGCGCAACGACACCGAGATCGTGCTGCGGCGGATGAACGAAGTCGGCGTGCTCGGCCGCTTCGTGCCGGATTTCGGCCGTGTCGTCTCGATGATGCAGTTCAACATGTACCACCACTTCACGGTGGACGAGCATCTGCTGCGCTGCATCGGCGTCCTCGCCGAGATCGAGTCGGGCCACAACGAAGAATACGGGCTCGCCACCGAGCTGATGCGCACCATCCAGCCGGAGCACCGCGCCGTTCTCTACGTCGCGCTGTTCCTGCACGACATCGCCAAGGGGCGGCCCGAGGACCATTCGCAGGCCGGCGCCAAGATCGCCCGCAATCTCGGACCGCGCTTCGGCCTGTCGGCGGCCGACACCGACACGCTGGCGTGGCTGGTCGAATATCACCTCGTGATGTCGACCATCGCCCAGTCGCGCGATCTCTCGGACCGCCGCACCATCGAGAACTTCGTGCAGATCGTGCAGTCGCTCGAACGCATGAAGCTGCTGACCATCCTGACCACGGCCGACATCAAGGCGGTGGGGCCCGGCGTGTGGAACTCGTGGAAGGCGCAGCTCCTGCGCGCCCTCTACTACGAGGCCGAGCCGGCCCTGACCGGCGGCTTCTCGGAGGTCAACCGGGCCCAGCGGGTCGCCGCCGCGCAGGCGCAGTTCCGCGCCGAGCTGACCGAGTGGTCGGCCGAGGAGGTCGACAAGTATATCGGCCGCCACTATCCGGCCTACTGGCTCAAGGTCGATCTCGCGGCGCAGCTCGGCCACGCCCGTTTCGTCCACGACACCGAGGCGGCCGGCCTGCCGCTCGCCACCCGCTGGGGCTTCGACGAGAGCCGCGGCGTCACCGTGCTGACCGTGCTGGCGCCCGATCATCCGTGGCTCCTGTCGGTGATCGCCGGCGCCTGCGCGGCGGCCGGCGCCAACATCGTCGATGCGCAGATCTACACGACGACCGACGGGCTCGCGCTCGACACCATCTCGATCTCGCGCGAGTTCGAGCGCGACGAGGACGAGACGCGGCGTGCCGCGCGGGTCACCGACACCATCGAGAAGGGCCTGCGCAACGAGCTGAAGCTGCCCGACATGGTGGCCAAGCGCGGTGCCGGCAAGGGCCGCATCCGCGCCTTCCGGATCGAGCCGGAGGTGTCGGTCAACAACCAGTGGTCCCACCGCTACACGGTGGTCGAGGTGTCAGGGCTCGATCGCCCCGGGCTGCTCTACGAGCTGACCACGACACTCTCCAAGCTCAATCTCAACATCACCTCGGCCCACGTCGCCACCTTCGGCGAGCGCGCCGTGGACGTGTTCTACGTCACCGATCTGATGGGTGCGCGCATCACCTCGCCGACCCGCATCGCCGCCATCAAGCGGGCGCTGCTCCAGCCGTTCGCGCCGCGGCCGGAGCGTGCCGCCGAGAGCGGGTCGCGGGACGACGCGACCGGCGACGCCGCCGTGGCCGGATAGCGGTCGCCGCCTCGTTTCCTCCCGGAACCGGCTGCTGCCGAGAGCGTGCCTGCGCACAACGCTCGCGCGTCGTTCACAGGGGCCAGTCGATCGGCGGACGAGACGGCGTCGGCGCTGGGACTGCCGGCCGCAATGGCCTGCTACTTGGCATATAAAATGCGACGTGTCGCGTAGTCCGCAACAACCATGCGGTCCGCGTACGGAACCGTCTGGTGTGCGGCCGCCGCTGTGCTAGGCTCGCGGCTCTCGCCTGTCGTTTCCCCCGATCTCCCGTTCGTTTCGCGTTTCGTTTCCGGTCCCCGGTCGACACGGAGCATGCGACATGAAGGCAGTGCTGGTTCTCGCCGCGGCTGCGGCGGGGCTTCTGGTTCACGGCGACGTCCGTGCCCAACCCTATCCGTCACGACCCGTCATGGTGGTGGTGGCCGCCAGCGCCGGCGGGCCGACCGACACCATCGCCCGCATCGTCAGCGAGCGCATCGGCGCCTCGCTCGGCACCACCATCGTGGTGGAGAATGTCGGCGGCGCCTCCGGCACCATCGGCACCGGGCGGGTCGCCCGCTCGACGCCGGACGGCTACACGCTCGGCATCGGCGGCTGGAACCACTACGTGGTCAATGCTGGCCTGTATCCGACGCTCGGCTACGACCTGTTCGCCGATTTCGAGCCGGTGGCCCAGCTCGCCAGCGGGCCGCAGATCATCCTGTCCAAGAAGGCGGTGCCGGCCACGACCTTGCAGGAGCTGATCAGTTGGCTGAAGGCGCAGCCCAACGTCACCATGGCGACCGGCGGCGTCGGCGCGCCCGGCCATGTCAGCGGCCTGACGTTCCAGGAGCGCATCGGCGTCAAGTTCCAGTTCGTGCCGTATCGCGGCTCGGCCCCGGCGCTCCAGGATGTCGTCGCCGGCCATCTCGACGTGATCTTCGAGCAGACCTCGGCGGCGTTGCCGCAGATCCGCAGCGGCACGGTGCGGCCCTATGCGGTGACGGCGAGTGCGCGGCTCGGCGTGCTGCCCGACGTGCCCACCGTCGACGAGGCCGGCCTGCCCGGCTTCCACGTCTCGGTGTGGCAGGGGATGTGGGCCCCGAAGGGCACGCCGAAGGACATCGTCCAGAAGCTCGCCGCCGCGGTGCGCGAGGCGCTGGCCGACCCCAAGGTCAAGGCGCGCTACGCCGAGATCGCTCAGGAGATCCCGCCCGCCGCCCATCAGACGCCGGACGGCTTCTCGGCGTATCACAAGGCCGAGATGGAGAAGTGGGTGCCGATCATCAAGGCGGCCGGCATCACGCCGAACTGACCGGCCGCGCCGGTCCCGCATCTCCACGTTGCCGGTGGACGACGGCCCAGCGATGGCGGCCGCACGGGACGCGCCCGCACCCATCGGCGCGCGGGCCGCGGTACGGGCCGGTTGGGCCGTTCATGCACGAAGCTGCTCAATCGCGGCAAACGAACCATTTGTGTCATGGCGGCTTCGGCGGCAGCTTTCGGGGTCCGTGCCGGACCCGGTCCGTGCCGCATGCGGTCCGCCCGGAGCCTCGGCTCGCCGCCCGCCGCCGCGACGTGATCGTGGGCGGGGCGGCCGCCGCCTTCGCTGGAGCGGGCCTCCAAGGAGATCGCCATGACGTCCTCCCAGCCGACGAGTTCCTCGACGCCCAGCCTGTCGCGCCGCCTGGCGCTCGCCACGCTGGCCCTGCCGCTCCTGCTCGCGGTGCCGCCGCCGGCGGCTGCTCAGGCGCCGGCTCAGGTCCCGACACAGTCCTGGCCGAGCAAGCCGGTGCGTGTGCTGGTGCCTTATGCGGCCGGCGGTGCCGTCGATGTGCTCGCCCGCACCCTCGGCCAGGCGCTCGCGAAGCCGTGGGGCCAGCAGCTCGTCGTCGACAACCGGCCGGGGGCGGGCGGCATCATCGCGTCGCAGGCGCTGATCCAGTCGGCCCCGGACGGCACGACGCTGCTGCTCGTCGCCAGCGGCCATCCGCTCAACCAGTTCTTCTATCCGAAGCTGCCTTACGACACCTTCGCGGACTTCACGCCGATCACCGAGATCGCCTATTCGCCGCTCACCATCAACGTGGCCGGCAACAGCCCCTACAAGAGCCTGACGGCCTTGCTCGACGAGGCCCGGGCCAAGCCCGGTGCGCTGTCCTATGGCATGTCCGGCATCGGCACCTCGGCGCATCTCGCCGGCGAGCTGCTCAACCACACCGCCAAGGTCAAGATCGTGCCGATCCCCTACAAGGGCGGGGCGCCCGCCCTGATGGCGGTGATCGCCGGCGAGATCCCGCTGAGCGTCAATCCGATGGCCGAGGTGGTGGGGCAGCTCCAGGGCGGCACCGTGCGGGCGCTGGCGGTGACGACCGCGCAGCGTTCGCCGGCGCTCCCCGATGTGCCGACCGTCGCCGAGCAAGGGGTGCCGGGCTTCGACAGCGTCGTGTGGTGGGGCCTGCTCGGCCCGAAGGGGATGGACTCCGCCCTGATCGCCAAGATCCAGGCGGACGTCGCGGCGGCCCTGAAGGACCCCGCCGTCGTCGAGTACCTGAAGAAGACCGGCTCGTTCGCGGTCGGCAGCACGCCGCAGGCGTTCGACGCCTACATGCGGGCCGAGGCCGAGAAATGGGGGCCGGTGGTCAAGGCCGCCAACATCAAGCTCGACTGAGCCGGCGCGGGGCCGCCGTCGCGGAGGATCGGGTCCGGCACGGCCGTGCCGGACCCGCTTCGTGATACTGTTTCCAGGTGATCAGTTCGCCGTCGTTCCGGGGCACGGCACCCGGATCGGCGCTGCGCGCCGTTCGGGCGCCGCGAACCCGGAACCCAGCGAGACACGTCATCCTGCGGCAGACTTTTGACTCTCGGTTGGATCCGGACAACCGCTTCGCGGCTTCCGGAATGACCACCAAATGGATCAGCCGGATCTCGTATCAGTCGTCGTCGAACAGGCCGCGCTCGGCGTCCTCGTGGCACGCCTTGCAGTCGCCCTTGAACTTCGCGCCCTTGCGGGCGAGCGTCGCCGGCGCGACGCGATCCTTGCGCTCGTGCTTACGCTTCCACCATGGCAGGTCGGTGATGCGGGCCGGGGTGACCTCGTCGGGCAGACGCCGCAGCACGCGGCTCGGCCAGCGCCCGGCATCGGCAGCGTTGGCGGTCAGATAGGCCCCGATGCGGGCCGCGGTGGCGTCGTCGAGCGAGGCGTTGTCGCCGAAGTGATCGCTGAGACCGGCCATCATGGCGGTCCAAGAGCGCGCCGGCAGCAGCCCGGCCGGATAGATCAGGTGGCAGGCGCCGCATTCCTTGCGCACCACCGGGTCCTTCACCGGCGCGACCCTCAACCCGTCGGCATAGAGCGGACGGACCAGCACCACGCCGGCCGCGAGGATCGCGGCGGCGGCGACCGCCACACTGGCGATCCGCAGGACCTTCGGTCGTGTCTCGGTCATGGCAGGGCTCTCCGGGCGAGCGGTGTTATTGGCTGATCAGGAAGGCGACGAGATCGGCCTTCTCGGCGGCGGTGCAGTCGCGGCCGAGCACCTCGGCGCAATTGCGCCGGAGCCACTTGGCGACGTCGGCGGCGTCGGTCAGGCGCGCCGGCACCACCGACGGCGCCAGCGGCGCGATCGGCTTGCCGGCGCGGCTGTGACCGCCCTGGCGGGGATCGTCGCCGTGGCACGACGTGCAGGACGGCGAGTCGGGCTTGCCGCCGCCGGGCGAGCCGGTGAACAGCGTACGGCCGCGCTCGGCCGACGGCGTGAAGCCCGGGTCGGCGGCGCGCGCCGCCTCTACTTGAGCGGCCAGCACGGCCCGCTGCGCCGGGCCGGCCGCCGTGACATCGGCGGGCGCCGCCCGCACGGCGGCGACCGGCACCGCCGCGAGCAGAACCAGGGCGGCCGGGATCAGGGCGGCCGGCGCGAGCCGGCGCGCGACGCGCGTCGTCATGGTGATTTCACTCCCTCGCGGGTCTGCTCGCGACCGGCCGGTCGTTCAGCTCTGGCGCGGCTCGCCGAACGGCAGCATGCGGGCGATGGCGCCGTCCTTGAGCACGACGTGATGCACGATGGCGGCCACCGCATGGATGCCGGCGAGCGCCGCCAGGACATAGACGGCGGTCTCGTGCACGTCGCCCAGGAACTCGGCGAGGTCGCGGTCGGGTGCGATCATCGGCGGCACCGAGAACAGGCCGAAGACGCCGACCGTGCGGCCCTTGGCCCACACCATCATCATGGCCAGGAAGGGCACCGCGATCAGCAGGGCGTACAAGGTGCCGTGCATCGCCTTGGCCATGAGCTGAACCATCGGCTCGCCGGGGATCGGATCGGGCTGCGGCGTCACCAGCCGCCAGCCGAGACGCGCCGCGGTCAGCGCCATGATCACCACGCCGAACGAGATGTGCAGCCCGATGAGCTGCGACTTCGCCGGGCCGCGCGCCATCTCCTCCATGATCAGGCCACTGGCGAACAGGCCGACCACGGCGATGAAGGTGAACCAATGAATGGCCTGGGTGAATGTATCGTAGCGAGATCGGGTCATCGTGATGCGTCCTGTGGCAATCGCCGCCGATCCGGCGAACCGGGAGCGGCCTGATCGTCACATTGGCACCGAGGCCCTGACGCGGATCTGATCCGGGTCGTCAGCGAGCCGTCAGCGACGGTCCGGATCGGGTGGACGGAAGGGCCGTCAACGGCCGCGCGGCAGGTGAACCGCAGCCGTCATGGCGCCCGGATCGGTCGGCCCCAGGCGGAGGGCGCCGTCCCAGGCGTCGGCGATGTCGCTGGCGATGGCGAGGCCGAGCCCGGTGCCGGGGGTGGTGTCGATGCGGCCGCCGCGCCGAAGCGCTTGCGCCACCAGTTCCGGCGGGATGCCCGGCCCGTCGTCGATCACCCGCACCACCACCGCGTCGCCCTCCACTGCGGCCCGCACCACCACCCGTTCGCGGGCGTGGCGGGCGGCGTTGTCGAGCAGGTTGCCGAGGATCTCGGCGAGGTCGTCGGGGGCGATGCGGGCCTTGAGTCCCGGATCGACGTCGACCTCCCAGTCGAGGGCGTCGCCGGCCGGTGTGCGGCCCACCACCTTGACGACGCGCCCCGCCACCTCGGCGACGGCGGCCGACGCGGTGCCGGCGGTGGCGGTGCGGCGGGCGCGGGCGAGCTCGCGCTCGACATGGCGCCGCATGCTCTCGCCGACGGCGGCGAGATCGGCCGCGATCGCCGTCTCGCCCTGCCGGGTCAGCCGCTCGATATCGCCGGCCAGCACCTGAAGCGGCGTCTTGAGCCCATGGGCGAGGTCGGCGGCCCGCGCCCGCGCCGTCTCGATCTGGCGGTCGCGGGAGGCGAGCAGCGCGTCAACTTCGGCGGCGAGCGGCTGCACCTCGTCGGGAAACGACGTGCCGAGCCGCTCGGCGCGGCCCGACCGGATGGCGGCGAGGCGATTGCGCACGGCAGCGAGCGGGGCGAGGCCGACGCGCACCTGAACCGCCGAGGCGATGCCGAGCAGCAGCGCCACCAGGCCCATATAGGGGAGCAGCTCGCTGGTGAAGTCGCTGGTCGCCACGCTGAGGTCGGCGAGATCGCGTGCCACCACGAGGCGCACCGGGCCGCCGCCGAGGCGCGCCGGCAGCACCACGCGCCGCTCCACCGCGAGCAGTGTGGTGCCGCCCGGTCCGGCGATGCGGTGCTGGTGCAGCGCGCCTTCCGACAGCTCGTCCTCGGGCAGCGGAAGATCGCTGTCCCACAGCGAGCGCGAGCGATCGATCAGGTCGTGCGGCTCGCGCAGGATCTGCCAGTAGAGCCCCGACAGCGGCCGCTCGAAGCGCGGGTCGTCGGGCGGATCGGCCACCGTCAGCTTGCCGTCGGCGTCGCGCTCGAGCCCCGCCAGCAGGCGATCGAGCACCAGGGTGAGGTCGGCCGCCATGCGCCGCTCGACATGGCGCTCGAACAGGATCGAAAGGCCGAACGCCGCCACCCCGAGAGCGATCAGGATCGACACCGCGCCGGCGACCAGCAGCCGCAGCCGCAGCGAGCCGGCGATCACGGCGCCGGCTCCGCGATCCGGTAGCCGAAGCCGCGGCGGGTCTCGATCACGTCGGCGCCGAGCTTGCGGCGCAGGCGCATCACCAGCGCCTCGAGCGCATTGGCGTCGCGGGCGTCGTCGGTGCCGTAGAGCTGGTCGATCAGCTCGTGGGCCGGCACCACCCGGCCCTTGTGGAGCGCCAGATAGGCGACCAGGCGATACTCGAGCGGCGACAGCGACACCGGCACGCCGCGGAGCGACACCCGCATGTCGCGCGGATCGACGGTCAGCGGCCCGGCCTCGATGACGGCGGTGCCGATACCGGCCGAGCGGCGGATCAGGGCGCGGGCGCGCGCCACCAGCTCCTCCATGCGGAACGGCTTCGGCAGATAGTCGTCGGCGCCGGCGTCGATGCCCTCGACCCGCTCGGCCCAGGTGCCGCGGGCGGTCAGCACCAGCACCGGCATCTGCCGGCCGTTGTGGCGCCACCGCTTGAGCACTGCGAGCCCGTCGAGATGCGGCAGGCCCAGATCGAGCACCACCAGGGCGTAGTCCTCGGTGTCGCCCTTGAACCACGCCTCCTCGCCGTCGCCCACCACCTCGACGACGCAGCCCGCCGCCGAGAGCGCCGCGGCGACGTCGCGGGCGATCCGCGGCTCGTCCTCGACCACCAGCACCCGCATCAGTCGTCGTCCTCGATGCGCTTCCCGGTCATCGCGTCGACGGTCGTCTCGACCAGCCGTCCGTCCGGGCGCAGCACCTTGACTTCATAGACGACACGACCGGCGCAATGCTCCAGCTCGACGTCGATGGCATGGCCGCCCAGCTCCTTCTCGACCGCCGGCAGGATCTCCGTCAACGGCTTGGCGCGGCCTTCGGCGAGCGCCCGCAGGGCGCAGTCGTGATCGTCCCGACGTCGGCGGCGCCGGCCTTCGCCGCGCCCGCCGCCACCTCCGCCGGCCCAGGGCGGCGGTCCTCCGCCTCCCCATGGCCGTCCCTCGCCCCTTTGGGCGAGCGCCGGGCAGGCGCTGGCGATGATGGCCAGGCCCCCGAGGAGGAGAGAGCGGCGGCTAGGGATTCTCATGTGTCGCAGTTTCGTCCCTGCGCCCTGACGATGACCTGACGGGCCGCGTCAGACCCGCATCAGTCCTCCCATGCGACAATTCCAAGCGATCGGGGGCGGTTTCCCCGACGAACCACAGGAGGGCGCGATGATGATATCCGCTCGAACGCTCCTCGTCGCCGGCGCGCTGGTCGTGGCCGGCCTCGCGGTCACCCCGGCGCAGAGCCAGGGCTGGGGCGGGGGTTGGGGCGGCGGACCCGGCTGGGGCGGCTGCGGATGGAGCCAGGGCTGCGGTGGGTGGGGTGGCGGCCCCGGCTATGGTCCCGGCTATGGCCGGGGTCCGGGCTGGCGCGGCCAGGGTGGCGGCCAGATGGGCGGTCCCTGCGTGACCGGCCGCAACGCTCCGTGCTGGCGGGTGCAGAATCCCGAGCGGCATGCGGCCTGCTGGAAGGAGGCCGACGCCAAGGGGCTGCGGGCCGCCGCCCGGCGCAGCTTCATGACCTCGTGCATGACCGGCGCCGCCAAGGCGCCGTGACCCGACCGGCGCCGCCGAGGGTCCTGATCCGGGTGTCCTGATCCGAATGGCGGCGGAGCGTCGCGACCGCGCCGCGGCACTCCGCCCGGCGCGGGACTTGGAGTCCGCCGGCGGCGGGGAGGGCTCGTCAACGCACCCGGAAGGCGGCGTGGCAGCCGCTGCACCGGGCCGTGATCGCGGCCAGCCCCTTCACCAGCGCGGCCCAGCCCGCCGCATCCGGCGGCTCCGTGACGGCCGCCGTGGTGCGGGCGCTGACGGCCGCCAACGGGGAGGAGGGGTGACCCTAACAATTTACCATCAAAACTGTACGCGGGCGTTAGGAGTGATTGATTACATCCCTTTAAGTGAAGCCGGGCTAGATCTCGCCTTGGGCTAGCCCTCGGGGGCGGACCGCCGTCATCCGACGGTGCTGGCCTCGTGAGCCATCGGGTTCCGCCGACGGCCCCTCGTGGGGCCGCCAACTGGAGGTCCGCGCATGCGTGCCGCCATGCTGCCGCCGGACGAGCCGCGACGCCTCGCCGCCCTGCGCGACTGCGGCGTCCTCGACAGCGCCCCGGAGGAGTGCTTCGACCGGGCCACCCGGCTGCTCGCCACCCTGACCGGAATGCCGACCGCGACGATCGGCTTCGTCGATGCGCACCGGGAATGGTTCAAGTCCCGGGTCGGAACCGAGTCGACCGCGATCGCCCGCCGGCTGTCGTTCGGCGCGCACGCCATCCTGGCCGACGCCCCGCTGGTGGTGCACGACACCCGCGCCGACCCGCGCTTTCGCACCAACCCGCTGGTCACCGCGACGCCGGGCGTGCGGTTCTATGCCGGCGCGCCGCTCCGCACGCCCGAGGGCCTGGCGGTCGGTGTCCTCTGCGCGGTGGACCACCGCCCGCGCTCCTTCGACGCCTTCGAGATCGGGGTCCTCGCCGACCTCGCGGCGCTGGTGTCGTCCGAGATCGCGGCCCGCCTCGCGGCGCGTCAGCTCGCCCGCGAATGCGACCGCCGGGCCGACCTGGAGGCCGAGCGGGCGGCGGCCGAGCAGCGGCTCGGCGACATGCTGGAGACCGCGACCGACTGGCTGTGGGAGACCGATTCCGACCACCGCTTCACCTACGTGTCGGGGGCGGCGCCGCCGAGCTTCGCCGACGTGATCTTCCTCGGTCGCCGCCGCGAGGAGTTCGCGGCCACCGCCGACGCGCCCGACTGGGAGGCGCACCATGCGGATCTCGCCGCCCGCCGGCCGTTCCGGGATTTCCGCTATGCGGTGCCGCGGGCCGGCGGCGGCGTGCGCCACATCGAGACCAGCGGCAAGCCGGTGTTCGAGGCCGGCCACTTTCGCGGCTATCGCGGCACAGGGCGCGACGTCACCGCGGCGGTGGAGGCGCAAGCGGCCCTGCGCGAGATGAGCGTCAAGCTGCAAGCGCTCCAGACCTCCGGGGTGATCGGCGTCATCGCCTGCCGCGGCGACCGCATCGTCGATGCCAATGCCGAGTTCCTGCGCCTGGTCGACCGCGACCGCGCCGATCTCGACGCCGGGCGGCTGACCTGGTCGGGGCTGACCACCTCGCCGTCGCGCGAGCCGTATCAGGGTGACGGCGTCGATCCGCCGCTCGACCACCCGAAGCCGTTCCATCGCAACTGCCTGCGCCGCGACGGCACGGTGGCGCCGGTGTCGGTGTCGTCCTTCGTAATCGACCCCGCGACCCGCCACTGGATGGCGCTGGTGCAGGATGTCAGCGAGCAGAAGGCGCGCGAGGCCCAGATCCGCGAGCTCGCCTATCGCGACACGCTGACCGGCCTGTTGAACCGCCGCTCCTTCAACGAGCATCTCGGTCGCAGCCTGCGCAAGACGTCGCGCGGACGCACCGCCCGCGGCGCGCTGCTGCTGCTCGATCTCGACCACTTCAAGGACGTCAACGACGCCATCGGCCACGACGCCGGCGACGCGCTCCTGCGGCAGATCGGCCGCCGGCTGCGCCAGGGCGCCCGCGACGGCGACGTGGTGGCGCGTCTCGGTGGCGACGAGTTCGCCGTCATCCTCAAGGATATCGACGATGCGGCCGGGATCGCGGCGTGCGCCCACCGGCTGCTGGAGACGCTCACCGAGCCGCTCATGCACGAGGGCCAGGTGATCCATCCCGGCGTCAGCATCGGGGTGGCGCTCTTCCCGCGCGACGGCAGCGATCCCGCCCAGCTCATCAAGAACGCCGATCTCGCCCTCTACCGCTCCAAGGAGACGGGGCGCCGGTCGGTCTCCTTCTTCGACGCCGGCATGATGGACGACGCGGCTGGCCGGCTGCGGCTCGTCGCCGAGGTGCGCCTGGCGATGACGGAGCGACAGTTCCGGCTCGCCTTCCAGCCGATCATCGCGCTCGCGGACGGCGCGCTGGTCGGCTTCGAGGCCCTGCTGCGCTGGGCGCATCCGCAGCGCGGCCTGGTGGCGCCCGGCGAGTTCCTCGACGCCATCGAGGCCGCCGGGCTCAAGGGCTGGCTCGCCCGCTTCACCCTCGACACCGCGGCCCGCCAAATTCGCGCCTGGCTCGACCAGGGGCTCGAGCCCGGGATTCTCGGCGTCAACATGACGGCCGCCCAGATCAAGGCCGAGCGCTTCGCCGACGAGGTGGCCGCGGCGCTGGCTGCCACCGGGGTGGCGCCCGCACGGCTGCTCGTGGAGGTGACCGAGCGGGTGGTGATCGCCGACGATCCCGGTATCGCGGCCGCCCTCGACCGCCTGCACGCGGCCGGCACCCGCATCGCCCTCGACGACTTCGGGACCGGCTATTCGTCGCTCGTTCACCTCAAGCGGTTCCCGGTCGACATCCTCAAGATCGACCGCTCCTTCGTCAGCGACCTGGAGGGCGAGTCCGAGAACACCACCATCGCCCGCGCCATCGTCAATCTCGCCCATAGCCTGGGGATGCGGGTGGTGGCCGAAGGAATCGAGAGCGAGGCGCAGTTCGCCCGCTTGCAGGCGCTGGGCTGCGACTTCGGCCAGGGTTACCTGATCGGCGCCCCGGTCTCGGCCGATGCGGCGACGCGCTGGCTGGCCGGTGGCGCCTCGCGCACCGGGCTGGCCGCGGGCGACGCCGCACCGGGCGGCTAGAGCGGAATCCGATCCAACTGGATCGGCCCCGCTCTGGAAGTCCTTACTTGATCGCATTTTCGACGGCGAACCGGGTCCCACTTCGCCGGACAATGCTCTAGACGCCCGGCCGAAACGATGTGGCGGTATCGGGGAACGGGCCTCGCCGCCGTGCGTTGTCTCGCAGCCGACCAGGAGAACCGCCATGCAGGCCATGCCCGAGACCGTCCCCTCCACGCTGCCGCCGACCTTGCAGTTTCTCGCCCGCCGCTGGTGGCTGGTGCTGCTGCGCGGCGTCGTCGCCATCCTGTTCGGATTCCTGGCCGCGCTGTGGCCCGGCCTGACCATCCTGACGCTGGTGGTGCTCTACGGCGCCTTCGCGTTCACCGACGGTATCCTCGCCCTCGCGGCGGCGATCGCCGGACGGGGGCCGTCCTCGGCGCGCTGGTGGCTGGTGCTGTCCGGCCTGCTGGGGATCGCGGTCGGCGTCGTCGCGGTGATCTCGCCGGGGGCGGTCGCCTTCGCGCTGCTGATCCTGATCGCCGCCACCGCCATCGCGCTCGGCGCCATGCAGATCGTCGCGGCGATCCAGATGCGCAAGGAGATCGCCCACGAGTGGCTGCTGATCGTCGCCGGCGTGGTGTCGATCCTGTTCGGCATCGTGCTCCTGGCCCAGCCGGGGGCCGGCGCCATCGCCATCGCCTGGATGGTCGCCGCCTATGCGGTCGCCTCCGGCGTCGTCTACATCGCGTGGTCGCTCCGCCTGCGGAAATGGCACAACACCACGACGGGCGCTCCGGCGCCCTGAGCGGCGCTCACGGCGAGCCGGCGGCCCGCACCATCAGGAGCTGCGCCGCCACCGAGGCGGCGATCACGGCCGGCGCCTTGCCGGCGATCCCGGGTAGGCCGATCGGGCAGACCAGGCGGTCGATCGCCGGCTGGTCGAGCCCGAGCGTGCGGGCGTGACTCGCGAAGCGCGCTCGCTTGGTGGCCGAGCCGATCATCCCGACATAGGCGAAATCGCCGCGGCCGAGCGCCCGCGCCGCGATGGCATAGTCGAGGGCGTGCAGATGGGTCGTCACCACGGCCAGGGCACCATCCGGGGCGGTGTCGATCTCGCTCTCCGGCGCGGTGCTGAGCACCGGGATGGCGTTCGCAGGCAGGTGGCTCGGGAACTGGTCGGCGCGGCTGTCGACCCAGCGCACCGCGAAGGGCAGCGGCGCCAGCGCCAGCACCAGGGCGCGGCCGACATGGCCGGCCCCGAACAGCAGCACCGGCACGCGGTCGTCGCCGAACTTCTCGATGAACGGCGCGTCCGGCTGCACCCGCCCGGATGGTGCCTGCGCGGATGGTGTCCCCGCCACCGCCGCGTCCGGGTCGGCGGCGACCTCGCGGCGGACGCGGCCGTCCTCGCCGAGCCGCGACAGGGTGGCGAACGGGCCGGACCGCTCCGCCGCCGCCAGGGCGGCCACCGCGTCGGCGTCGCTCGCGTCGAACACCTCGGTCAGCGTGGTGACGACACCGCCGCAGCACTGGGCGAGATCCGGCCCGAGCGTCCAGGTGCGCAGCAGCGCCTGCCGCTCGCCGCGGGCGAGCGCCGCACCGGCCGCCGCCAGCACCTCGTATTCGAGCCGACCGCCTCCGATGGTGCCGAAGAAGCCGCCATCCGGCCGCGCCACGAGCCGCGCCCCGCTCTCGCGCGGCGCCGAGCCGGCGACCCGCACCACGCTCACCAGGGCGGCCCGGTCGTGCTGCGCGATGATCTCGCCGATGCGCGCCCAGACTGCCATGGCTCGTCGCCTCGCTTGCGTCCCGCGGCCGCGGCGCCCGGCGCGGCGATCAGGCCGGGCGCGGCAGCGCCGCCGGGAGCGCCGCCGCCAGCGCCGCCACCGGATCGAACGGCCCGACCGCCCGCACGATCGCCTCCGGGGTCGCCGGCGCATCGAGCCGCAGGCCGCCGCCCGGGCTCGCCGCCTCGACCGCGTCGGCGATGGCGCAGAACACCGAGATGGCCAGCATGAACGGCGGCTCGCCCACCGCCTTGGAGCGGTAGATGGTCTCCTCGCGGTTCTCGCCGTCGAACAGCGCGACGCGGAAGTCGGCCGGCACGTCGCCGGCGACCGGGATCTTGTAGGTGGACGGCGCGTGGGTGAGCAGCCGCCCCTCGGCGTCGAACACCAGCTCCTCGGTGGTGAGCCAGCCCATGCCCTGGACGAAGCCGCCCTCGATCTGGCCGATGTCGATCGCCGGATTGAGCGAGCGGCCGACGTCGTGGAGGATGTCGACGCGCAGCACCTTGGTCTCGCCGGTGGTGACGTCGACCACCACCTCACTGACCGCGGCGCCCCAGGCGTAGTAGAAGAACGGCCGCCCGGTGGCCTTGGCGCGGTCCCAGTGCAGCGTCGGCGTCTTGTAGAAGCCGGTCGACGACAGCGACACCCGCGCCGCATGGGCGAGCCGGGCCAGCTCGCCGAACGGGACGCGCTGGTTGCCGATCAGCACATGGTCGTCCTGGAACATCACCTGGTCGGCCGGCACCGACCAGGTCTCGGCCGCGAACGCCGCCATCCGCCCCTTGATGACGCGGGCCGCCGCCTGCACCGCCATGCCGTTGAGATCGGTGCCCGAGGAGGCCGCGGTCGGGGAGGTGTTGGGCACCTTGTCGGTCGTGGTCGGCGTGATGCGGACGCGATCGAGGCCGATGCCGAACTCCTCGGCGGCGATCTGCGCCACCTTCTGGAACAGGCCCTGCCCCATCTCGGTGCCGCCGTGATTCAGATGCACCGAGCCGTCCTGATAGACATGCACCAGCGCCCCCGCCTGGTTGAGCGAGGTGAGCGTGAACGAGATGCCGAACTTCAGCGGTGTCAGCGCCAGGCCGCGCTTGAGGATCGGCGAGGCGGCGTTGAAGGCGGCGATGGCGGCGCGCCGCGCCCGATAGTCCGACGTTCGCTCCAGCTCCTCGACCAGCGCGAGGCCGATGTCGGCATCCGTGACGGTCTGGCCGTAGGGCGTGCGGTCGCGTCCGGTGGCGTAGAAGTTCGCCTTGCGCACGTCGAGCGGATCGCGGCCGAGCGACCAGGCGACCGCGTCGATCACCCGCTCGGCCGCCAGCATGCCCTGCGGGCCGCCGAAGCCGCGGAAGGCGGTGTTGGACACCGTGTTGGTCTTCACCCGGCGGCTGTCGATGCGAAAGGCCGGCAGGAAATAGGTGTTGTCGGCGTGGAACATCGAGCGATCGACGACGCCCTGGCTGCAATCCGCCGAGATGCCGCAGCGCGCCGCCAGCAGCATGTCGAGGCCGGCGATGCGGCCGTCTGCATCGAAGCCGACCGACCAGTCGACGCGGAAGTCGTGGCGCTTGCCGGTCATCGCCATGTCGGCATCGCGGTCGAGCCGCAGCTTGCACGGCCGGCCGGTGACGCGCGCCGCCACCGCCGCGATGGCGGCCCACGGATTGGCCTGGGTCTCCTTGCCGCCGAAGCCGCCGCCCATGCGGCGCACCTCGCAGGTGACGAACGCATCGGGCACGCCGAGCGCGCGCGCCACGATGTGCTGCACCTCGCTCGGATGCTGGGTCGACGAGTGCACCAGCATGGCGCCGTCCTCGCCCGGCACCGCCAGCGCGATCTGGCCTTCGAGATAGAAGTGCTCCTGGCCGCCGATGCGCAGGGTGCCGGACGTCTGCCGCGGCGCCGCCGCGATCACCGCGGCGACGTCGCCGCCCACGAACGCATAGTCGGGCAGCACCCGCTCGCCGGTCGCGAGGCCGTCGTCGACCGTGACGGCGGGCGGCTCGGCGGCGATCTCGATGCGGGCGAGCAGCACGGCGCGGCGCGCCGCGTCGCGGGTCGTCGCCGCCACCGCGAACAGCGGCTGGCCGTGGAACGCCACCGTGCCATCGGCGAGGATCGGCTCGTCGTCCATGTGGGCGGCGACGCCGTTGCGGCCCGGGATGTCGGCCGCGGTGATCACCGCGACGACGCCGGGGGCGGCGCGCACGCGATCGAGATCGAGCCGGGTGACGGTGCCGCGCGCCTTGGGGGCGCCGCCGACCGCGAGATGCAGCGTGCCCTGCGGCTCCGGCAGGTCGTCGATATAGGGTGCCGCGCCCTGCACCTGCTTGACCGCGCTGTCGTGCGGCAGCGGCTTGCGGACGTGGCGCAGCAGAACCTCGGGCGTCTCACGAAGCGACACGGGCACGCTCCTCCCTCGGCCGCACGCGGGTGACGTCGGCCGGCACGCCGGCGATCTCGGCCAGGATCTTGACCACCAGATTGGTGGCGACCTGCGATCGGTAGGCGGCACTGCCGCGCTGATCGGTGAGCGGCGTGAAGTCGTCGGCGATCAGGGCGGCGGCCGTGCGCCACACGGCGGGATCGGCGAGCCGGGCGCCGACGAGCGCCGCCTCGACCGCGGCGGCGCGCTTCGGCACGCCGGCCATGCCGCCGAAGGCGATGCGCGCCTCCGCGATGCGGGCCTCCGCGGCATGGTCGCCGTCGAGCGTCAGCGCGACCGCGCCCATCACGGCCGAGATGTCCTCGTCCATGCGCTTGCTGATCTTGACGACGCGCAGCCTCGTGGCGGGCTTCGGCTTCGGCACGATCAGGCGGCGGACGAACTCGTCGGGGGCGCGATCCTGCTTGCCATAGGCGATGAAGAAATCCTCGACCGGCAGCGTGCGGACGGTGTCGCCGCGGCGCAGCTCCACGGTGGCGCCGAGGGCGATCATGACCGGCGCGAGATCGCCGATCGGCGAGCCGTTGGCGATGTTGCCGCCGACCGTGCCGGAGGTGCGCACCTGCTCCGAGCCGAACCGCCGCATCAGCTCGCCGATGTCGGGATCGAGGCGGGCGAGCAGGGGCGCCGCGCGGGCGAGCGGCAGCGCGGCGCCGAGCACCAGGGCGTCGGCGCGGTCCTCGACGGCATCGAGCCCGGCGACGCGGCCGACATGGACGATCTTCGCCAGCGGCGCGAGCTTCTTGGTGATCCACAATCCGACGTCGGTCGCTCCCGCCACGATGGTGGCGTCGGGATGCGCGGCGAGCAGCGCGGCCAACGCGGCTTCGCTCGCCGGCGCCGCGAAGAAGGAGGCGTCGTCGCCCACCCTCACGTCGGCGCCGTCGTCGAGCTCGGCGAGGGCGGCGAGCCGCCGCGGCGCGTCCTGCGCGAAGCGGTCGGCGGCGGCGCCGGCACAGCTTTCGAGGGCGGCGTCGATGATCGGGCGGTAGCCGGTGCAGCGGCACAGGTTGCCGGCGAGCACATCGGCGACGGTGGCCCGATCGCCAGTGCGATCCGGTCGATGATAATGGGCGAACAGGCTCATCACGATGCCGGGCGTGCAGAAGCCGCACTGCGAGCCGTGCCGTTCGGCGAGCGCCTGCTGCACCGGGTGCAGCGGCCCGCCGTCGGCCAGGTCCTCGATCGTGATCAGCTCGGCCCCGTCGATCTGGCCGACCAACGCGATGCAGGCATTGACGGGTTCGTATACCAGGCGGCCGTCGCGCCGGCGCGCCAGCACCACCGTGCAGGCGCCGCAATCGCCCTCCGCGCACGCCTCCTTGGTGCCGGTCGAGCGCTCCTCCAGGCGCAGCCAGTCGAGCAACGTGCCGCGCGGCTGAAACGCGCGCAAGCGGACGACCCGCCCGCCGCGGATGAACTGCACCCAGTCTCTCGCCATGGCACCTCCGGAGGGATAACGAAATCATACGCAATCAGGATTGGCCCGGGTAGGGACAAAGTCGCGCGGGTCGCCAATATCGTTGCTGCGGAGCGATCGCCGAGACGAGCGCCCCGACCGGCGACGAGCGCCGAGCCTGTCGCGCGCCGGGGAGCCTGCCGGCCGGCTGGCGCGGTTGCCGCAGGCGGGACAGTTGCCAAGCCGGCGCGATTGCGGGAGGCTTCGGTTCGAGACGGCCGCCCGGCGGCCGGGCGGCGGGCGCCATATCGGCGGCCGGGTCCATTTTAGCCCGCGGCTGGTGGCTGGCGGGTGGCACCGCCGTCGCCCCAGGGGTCGCGGCAGCGCGTCCCGACGAGACGGCGGACCGCGACCAAAGTGTGAGACTCGCCGTCTTGTGGTGGCGGGCCGGCAGAGCCTATTGAAAGACGAGGAAACGGTCGGCGCGGCCGGAGCGAAGCTCCGTGAACGAATGTCCGCCGCGAGGAGGGAGCAGCAGATGACGCCGAAAGTGTATGATGTTCCTGGCGACTGGGCGACGCGGGCTTATCTCGACGATGCCGCGTACCAGGAGATGTACAAGCGCTCGATCTCCGATCCGAATGCCTTCTGGGCCGAGCAGGCCAAGCGGATCGACTGGTTCAAGCCTTTCACCAAGGTCAAGAACACCTCCTACGATCCGCACAACGTGTCGATCAGGTGGTTCGAGGACGGCACCACCAACGTCGCCCACAACTGCCTCGACCGCCATCTCGCCACCCGCGGCGATCAGGTCGCCATCATCTGGGAGGGCGACGACCCCAAGGACGACCGCAAGATCACCTACAAGGAGCTGCACGCCGAGGTGTGCCGCTTCGCCAACGTGCTCAAGGCGCGTGGCGTCAAGAAGGGCGATCGCGTCACCATCTATCTGCCGATGATCCCGGAGGCCGCGGTCGCCATGCTGGCCTGCGCCCGCATCGGCGCGGTCCACTCGATCGTGTTCGGCGGCTTCTCGCCGGACTCGCTGGCCGGCCGCATCGAGGACGCCAAGTCCACGGTGATCATCACCGCCGACGAGGGCGTGCGCGGCGGCCGCAAGGTGCCGCTCAAGACCAATGCGGACGCCGCCGCGACCCGCGCGGGCGGTGTCGAGACCATGGTGGTGGTGCGCCGCACCGGCGCCGCGGTCGCCATGCAGGCGGGCCGCGACGTCTATTACGACGAGGCTGCCAAGACCGTCTCGACCGACTGCCCGTGCGAGGAGATGGGCGCCGAGGACCCGCTGTTCATCCTCTACACGTCGGGCTCCACCGGCAAGCCGAAGGGCGTGCTGCACACCACCGCGGGGTATCTGGTCTACACGGCCATCACCCACCAGTACGTCTTCGACTATCACGATGGCGACATCTACTGGTGCACCGCCGATGTCGGCTGGGTGACGGGCCACAGCTACATCGTCTACGGCCCGCTCGCCAACGGCGCCACCACGCTGATGTTCGAGGGCGTGCCGAACTACCCGACCAATGCGCGCTTCTGGGAGGTGGTCGACAAGCATCAGGTCAACACCTTCTACACCGCGCCGACCGCCATCCGCGCGCTGATGCAGGCCGGCGACGAGCCGGTGAAGAAGACCTCGCGCAAGAGCCTGCGGCTGCTCGGCTCGGTCGGCGAGCCGATCAATCCCGAGGCGTGGGAGTGGTATCACCGCGTCGTCGGCGAGGATCGTTGCCCGATCGTCGACACCTGGTGGCAGACCGAGACCGGCGGCATCCTGATCACGCCGCTGCCGGGCGCCACCAAGCTGAAGCCCGGCTCCGCCACGCGGCCGTTCTTCGGCGTCGTGCCGCAGATCGTCGACGCTGCCGGCAATCCGCTGGATGGTGCCTGCGAGGGCAGCCTGTGCATCGCCGACTCGTGGCCGGGCCAGATGCGCACCGTGTTCGGCGATCACGAGCGCTTCGTGCAGACCTACTTCTCGACCTATCCGGGCCGCTACTTCACCGGCGACGGCTGCCGCCGCGACGAGGACGGCTACTACTGGATCACCGGCCGCGTCGACGACGTCATCAACGTCGCCGGCCACCGGCTCGGCACCGCCGAGGTGGAGTCGGCGCTGGTCGCCCATGCCAAGGTGTCGGAGGCCGCGGTCGTCGGCTTCCCGCACGACATCAAGGGGCAGGGCATCTATGCCTACGTCACCCTGATGACCGGGCAGCAGCCGAGCGAGGAGCTGCGCGCCGAGCTGGTCGCCTGGGTGCGCAAGGAGATCGGCCCGATCGCCTCGCCCGACGTGATCCAGTTCGCCCCGAGCCTGCCGAAGACCCGCTCCGGCAAGATCATGCGCCGCATCCTGCGCAAGATCGCCGAGAACGAGTTCGGCAATCTCGGCGACACCTCGACGCTGGCCGATCCGACCGTGGTGGACGACCTGGTCAACAACCGCCAGGCGTCGCAGCGCGGCGCCGCCTAGCGCATTGTGCGGCGGAGCGGAGCACGATCCCGCCGGATCGGGCTCCGCTCCTGAGCATGCATTGTCCGGCGAAGTGGACGCCGGTTCGCCGTCGGCAATGCGATCACGCAAGGACGTCAGGAGCCGAATCCGATCCAGTCGGATCGGGTTCCGCTCCTGAGCATTGCCCGGCGAAGTGGACGCCGGTTCGGCGCGCGCTCACCCGTACAGCGGCGTGCCTGGCACGAAGGCGTCGAAGGCGGCCCAGAACAGCGCCCGGATCGGGTCGCGCTCCATCATCAGCTCGTGGCGGGCGCCCGGCACGATCAGATGCGAGCCGGCCCGGAGATGGCTGCCGAAGCTCTCCACCGCGGCGGTGGACACGACGGTGTCGCTGCCGCCGGCGACCAGCAGCATCGGCTGGCGCAGCCGCGCCGCGTAGGTGGGGCGCTGCATCGCCGCCATGGTGCGGAAGGCGGCGTCCACCCAGGCGATCGTCGGGGCCGCCACCGCGAGCGCCGGCCCGGCCTCGACCACCGCGGCGATGCGGGCGTGGCGCACCGGGTCGGAGGTGGCCGGATTGTCGGTGAACGGCCCCAGCGCGGCGGGGCGGCGGCTGGCGCCCGGCGCGGCCAGCCGGCCGAGGCCGAAGAGCCGCAGGGTGCGCGCCAGCGGCGCGGCGGCGCCGAGCAGCGGCCGCTGCGCCAGGTCGATCATCGGGCCGCTGAGCACCATGCGGTCGAACCAGCGATGTCCGCGCGCCGCCGATTCGATCAGCACCGTCGCCCCCATGCCCTGGCCGAGCGCGAAGAAGGGCGGCGGGCAATCGGGCAGCACCACCTCCTTCACGAAGGTCTCGATGTCGACCAGGTAGTCGGTGAAGCGGCCGACATGGCCCTTGCGGCCGTCGCGCACCGCCCGCTGCGACAGGCCCTGGCCGCGGAAGTCGAGGATCGCCACCGCGAAGCCGCGCGTGCGCAGATCGTGGACCACCTCGAAGTACTTCTCGATGAACTCGCCGCGGCCCGGGAACAGGCACACCGTGCCCTTCCGGCCGGGCGGCGGCGGGAACCGGGCGAAGCGCAGCGTGACGCCGTCGCGGGTCGTGATGGTGCCGACGCGGGCGCCGACGGGGGCCGGATTGGCGGGAATCGAGACGAGCTTCACCGCGAAGGGCTTTCCGAGCGGGCGTGGGGCGGCTGACGGCCGCTGAGAGACCATTTGGACACTCCGACGGGGCTGCGCCGGAGCCGATTTCGGCCGATCCGGCAGGAGCCGATCGAAGAGCGTACCAGGGAGTACGGTCGAGATCGGCGACGCACCGGGCGGCCGAAGCGGCCCGGCCCCTGAACTCGGGCTCGCCCGAGTTCAGCTCGTCATGCGACGCAAGTCGGGCAAGCCCGACTTGCGGGGTTCGGGTGCGAACGCCGGCCGCGGCGTCGAACAGCTCGCCGATATCCCCGATATCGGCGTCGCTCTTCTCCTGGCCTCCGGCTGTTCGCAACCCGAACGCAGCCGCCGTCCGAGTGTCCAAACGGTCTCTTAATAGCAGGCTCGGCGGGGGGCTCAACCGGCCGCGCATCGCGGCGGCCGGCGGGGGGCTTGAAGGCGGCCGGACGGCGCCCATATCAACCGTGGCGCCGGCCATTCGGCGGCGCACGAAAGGTCCGGCCCATCGGCGGACCTCTTCGCAAATGGCTCATCGCTCTTAGGAGGATATGCTATGCGCACGAGCTTCGATCTCACCCCTCTGTATCGCTCCACCGTCGGCTTCGACCGGCTGTTCTCGATGCTCGACCAGGTCGCCGGCTTCGACGGCCAGGGCCAGGGCTCGACCTATCCGCCCTACAATATCGAGCGCACCGGCGAGAATGCCTATCGCATCACCCTCGCGGTGGCCGGCTTCGCCGCCTCCGACCTGTCGATCGAGGCGAAGGAGAACACCCTGACGGTGCGCGGCGAGCGGCAGGCCGCCAAGACCGAGGAGAGGAAGGGCGAGGTGCTCTATCAGGGCATCGCGGCCCGCGCGTTCGAGCGCGCCTTCCAGCTCGCCGATTTCGTCGAGGTGCGCGGTGCCAGCCTGGAGAATGGCCTTCTGCACATCGATCTGGTCCGCGAGATCCCGGAGAAGATGAAGCCGCGCCAGATCGCCATCGGCACTGCGGCCGGCAACGGCGGCGCCAAGGTGATCGACTCCAAGGCCGCGGCCTGACCGTCGGAACGACCGCACGGAGCGCGCCCTAGAGTGCGCCTGATTGCGAAACTGGAAGCGCCCCGCCCGGGGCGCTTTCTTTTTGTGGAGCGGGCACTTGGCCGATTGGTCGGCCCACCCGTCACTCCACTCCTTCGTTACTCCAGCGGCGCGATGGGCACGGTGACGGCGCCGGGCGCGCGCGGCGGCACGGGGGACGACACCGTTCCGGTCGGCTCGCCCGGCCGGTCGGGGCGGGTCCGCGGCAGCGGTGCGGCCGCCTTGGCCGAGGCCCCGCCGGGGGCGGCTCCCGCGCGTGCGCCAGGCCCCGGCCGGCCCGGGATCGCCCGCGGGGGCACCAGCCGCGGCTCGGCGCCGCGGCCGAAGATCCAGGGCGGGATCGGCCGGCGGCGGCTCGCCGCCACCATGACCAGATCGTCGTCGATCGAGTGTCCGTCCGGCTCCGTCGCGGCGGTCGGGCGGTCGCCTGGCAGGGGGGCGGTCCCGCCATCGGGGCGAGCCGAGGGGGCAGCGAACGGCATCGCGGCGAGTGGCATCGTCGTGCCGATCAGCACCAGCCCGGCCAGCGTGAGCCCGACCGAAGCCCGTCGGGCCGGTCCGGTCCGATACCTGGGCCGCCCTGCGCCGGCCTCCGCCTCTCCATCTCTTGTGGTCATGGGTCCTCCCGATCCGGGCCCATACAGGTCTCCGACTTCGGCAGGGGCGGGGCGGCCGTGTGGCGGCGGGCCGTCGCGGGAAGCATGACGTCGTCGAGGTGTGCGTGGAAGCGGTACCGCGATCCCGCAGCGGGCTCGCCATGCCCTGGCCAGGGTTATGAATTTCGGGCACAATTCGTGATTCTGGGGGTGGTGCCTTGAATGCGTGGCAAGAGTTTGGCATTCTGATTTAGGACAGCATTGCTGTCTCACTTTAATGTATTTGGTTCTGACTTCTCCGGTCCGGGTCCTGGCGGCCGGGCGCCTGTCGACGACGCAGCGCCTGTATCCTCGGGACGACGCCGTGTGCGTCGCCGGACCGGGCGCCTGGCCGGGGACAACGAGCCCGCTGGCATCGCGACACCGAGGGGTGACGCGGCGCAGCGGGCACGCCCGCCTCTGACACAGACGTCCGACGGACGGGCGAGCGATACGAGGGTTTGCACATGACCGCGAACAGGTCCGGCTCGAGCTTCGGAAATGGACAGGCCACCCGTAAACCGGCGGCGGCCGTCCCTGATCCGGCCTCGCAGGCCCGCGGCCTGTACGACCCGGCGGACGAGAAGGACTCGTGCGGCGTCGGCTTCATCGCCGACATCAAGGGTCGCAAGTCGCACCAGATCGTCGCCGACGCGCTGGCGATCCTGTGCAATCTCGAGCACCGCGGCGCCGTCGGGGCCGACCCGCGCGCCGGCGACGGCGCCGGCATCCTGGTCCAGATGCCCGATCGCTTCCTCCGCAAGAAGGCGGCGGAGCTCGGCTTCGACCTGCCGGAGCCCGGCCAATACGGTGTCGCCCAGCTCTTCCTGCCGCACGACGAGGATCGCCGGCAGGAGATCATGAAGCTCTACGCCGACCAGGCCATGCGGGAAGGCATGCAGATCCTGGGCTGGCGCGACGTGCCGACCGACGACAGGAGCCTCGGCTACTCGGTGCGGCCGACCGAGCCGTTCCACCGGCAGGTGTTCATCGGGCAGGGGAGCCTGCGGCTCTGCGAGGAGGATTTCGAGCGCAGGCTCTACCTCCTCCGCAAGACGATTTCCGGGATTCTCTACGAAAAGCGCGGTCGCAACACCGCGCTTTATTATCCTGTGTCGGTCTCTTGCCGGACCCTGATCTACAAGGGCATGTTCCTGGCCGACCAGCTCGCCGCCTACTATCCGGACCTGCACGATCCGGACTTCGAGAGCGCGCTGGCGCTGGTGCATCAGCGGTTCTCGACCAACACCTTCCCGACCTGGTCGCTGTCCCATCCGTACCGGATGATCGCCCACAACGGCGAGATCAACACGCTGCGCGGCAACGTCAACTGGATGGCGGCGCGGCAGGCGTCGGCGCGCTCGGAGAATTTCGGCGCCGACATCGACCGGCTGTGGCCGATCTCCTACGAGGGCCAGTCGGACACCGCCTGCTTCGACAACGCGCTCGAGTTCCTGGTCCAGGGCGGCTATCCGCTCGCCCATGCCGTGATGATGATGATTCCCGAGGCGTGGGCCGGCAACCCGCTGATGGACGAGGAGCGGCGCGCCTTCTACGAGTATCACGCCGGCCTGATGGAGCCGTGGGACGGCCCCGCCGCCATCGCGTTCACCGACGGCCGCCAGATCGGCGCCACGCTGGACCGCAACGGCCTGCGGCCGGCGCGCTACCTGGTCACCCGCGACGACCGCATCATCATGGCCTCCGAGATGGGCGTGCTGCCGATCCCGGAGAAGGACATCGTGGTGAAGTGGCGCTTGCAGCCCGGCAAGATGCTGCTGGTCGACCTGGTCGAAGGCCGGCTGATCCCGGACGAGGAGATCAAGGCCGAGCTCGCCCGCAAGAATCCCTATCGCGAGTGGCTCGACCGCACCCAGCTCGTGCTCGAGGACCTGCCGCCGGCGAGCAGCCGGCCGGTCGCCTCCAACCTGGCGCTGCTCGACCGCCAGCAGGCGTTCGGCTACAGCCAGGAGGATCTGCGCGTCCTGATGGCGCCGATGGCCTCGACCGGCGAGGAGCCGGTCGGCTCCATGGGCAACGACGCACCGATCTCGGCGCTGTCGTCGCGGCCGAAGCTGCTGTTCACCTACTTCAAGCAGAACTTCGCCCAGGTCACCAATCCGCCGATCGACCCGATCCGCGAGGAGCTGGTGATGAGCCTGGTCTCGATGATCGGGCCGCGGCCGAACCTGTTCGACCTGGAGGGCGTGTCGCGGGTGAAGCGGCTGGAGGTGCGCCAGCCGATCCTCACCAACGACGACCTGGAGAAGATCCGCTCGATCGCCGACATGGACGGCTCGGGCTTCCGCTCCATCACGCTCGACACCACCTGGCCGACGGTTGCCGGGGCCGACGGGCTGCGCCCGGCGGTGGCGGCGCTGTGCCAGCGCGCCGAGCGCGCGGTGCGCGACGGCCTCACCATCATCATCCTGTCGGATCGTGCGGTCGGCACCGACCGCATCCCGATCCCGTCGCTGCTCGCCTGCGCGGCGGTGCATCACCACCTGATCCGCCGCGGCCTGCGCACCTCGGTCGGCCTCGTGGTCGAGTCGGGTGAGCCGCGCGAGGTGCATCACTTCTGCTGCCTCGCCGGCTACGGCGCCGAGGCGATCAATCCCTATCTCGCCTTCGAGTCGCTGCTCGCCATGCGGGACGAGCTGCCGCAGCGCCTCGACGAGAAGGAGATCGTCAAGCGCTACATCAAGTCGATCAACAAGGGCATGCTGAAGGTGATGTCCAAGATGGGCATCTCCACCTATCAGTCCTACTGCGGCGCCCAGATCTTCGACGCGGTCGGCCTCAAGTCCGAGTTCGTCCACGCCTACTTCACTGGCACCGCGACCCGCATCGAGGGCATCGACATCGATGTGGTCGCCGAGGAAACGGTGCGGCGCCATCGCGACGCCTTCGGCGATGCGCCGGTCTATCGCAACGCCCTCGACGTCGGCGGCGAGTACGCCTACCGCACCCGCGGCGAGGAGCATGTGTGGACGGCGCCGACCGTCGCGGCGCTCCAGCACGCCGTGCGCGGCAACTCGCAGGAGCGCTACCGCGCCTTCGCCGGCATGGTCAACGAGCAGTCCGAGCGGCTCCTGACCATCCGCGGCCTGTTCCGCATCCGCTCCGCCGAGGAGGACGGCCGCACCAAGGTGCCGCTCGCCGAGGTCGAGCCGGCGGCCGAGATCGTCAAGCGCTTCGCCACCGGGGCGATGTCGTTCGGCTCGATCTCGCGCGAAGCGCACACCACGCTCGCCATCGCCATGAACCGCATCGGCGGTCGCTCGAACACCGGCGAGGGCGGCGAGGAGGCGGACCGCTACAAGCCGCTGCCGAACGGCGACTCGATGCGCTCGTCGATCAAGCAGGTGGCGTCCGGCCGCTTCGGCGTCACCGCCGAGTATCTGGTCAACTCGGACGTCATGCAGATCAAGATGGCGCAGGGGGCCAAGCCCGGCGAGGGCGGCCAGCTGCCCGGCCACAAGGTCGACAAGACCATCGCCCGGGTGCGCCACTCGACGCCCGGCGTCGGCCTCATCTCGCCGCCGCCGCACCACGACATCTACTCGATCGAGGATCTGGCGCAGCTCATCTTCGACCTCAAGAACGTCAACCCGCGGGGCGATGTCTCGGTCAAGCTGGTCTCCGAGGTCGGGGTCGGCACGGTGGCGGCCGGCGTCTCCAAGGCGCGCGCCGACCACGTCACCATCTCGGGCTTCGAGGGCGGCACCGGCGCCTCGCCGCTCACCGCCATCAAGCACGCCGGCTCGCCGTGGGAGATCGGCCTCGCCGAGACCCACCAGACGCTGGTCGCCAACCGGCTGCGCGGCCGCATCGCCGTGCAGGTGGACGGCGGGCTACGCACCGGCCGCGACGTGGTGGTGGGGGCGCTGCTGGGTGCGGACGAGTTCGGCTTCGCCACCGCGCCGCTGATCGCGGCCGGCTGCATCATGATGCGCAAGTGCCACCTCAACACCTGCCCGGTCGGCGTCGCGACGCAGGACCCGGTGCTGCGCGCCCGCTTCAAGGGCACGCCCGAGCACGTCATCAACTACTTCTTCTTCGTCGCCGAGGAGGTGCGCGAGCTGATGGCCGAGATGGGCTATCGGCGCATCGACGAGATGGTCGGGCAGATGCAGATGCTCGACCAGCGCCGCCTCGTCGAGCACTGGAAGGCCAAGGGGCTCGACTTCTCGCGCCTGTTCATGAAGCCGGTGGCGCCCGCCGAGGTCGCCATCCGCAAGTGCGAGACGCAGGACCACGGCCTCGACAAGGTGCTCGACCGCAAGCTGATCGCCGAGGCGCAGCCGGCGCTCGACCGCGGCGCCCCGGTGCGTATCCAGGCGACCGTCGGCAACACCGACCGCACCGTCGGCGCCATGCTGTCGGGCGAGATCGCCCGCCGCTACGGCCACGAGGGACTGCCGGACGGCACCGTCCACATCCGCCTGGTCGGCACCGCCGGCCAGAGCTTCGGCGCCTGGCTGGCCCGCGGCGTCACGCTCGAGCTGGAGGGCGACGCCAACGACTATGTCGGCAAGGGCCTGTCGGGTGGTCGCATCGTCGTGCGGCCGCAGGCGGAGGCCGGCATCGTGCCGGAGGAGTCGATCATCGTCGGCAACACGGTGATGTACGGCGCCATCGCGGGCGAGTGCTACCTGCGCGGCGTCGCCGGCGAGCGCTTCGCGGTGCGCAACTCGGGCGCCACCGCCGTGGTGGAGGGCGCCGGCGATCACTGCTGCGAGTACATGACCGGCGGCGTCGTGGTGGTGCTCGGCAAGACCGGGCGCAACTTCGCGGCCGGCATGTCGGGCGGTGTCGCCTATGTGCTGGACGAGGACGGCAGCTTCCAGAACCGCTGCAACATGGCGATGGTGGAGCTTCAGCCGCTGCCCGAGGAGGAGGCGGTCAACGCCGCCTACTACCACCACGCCAAGGATCTGGAGACGCCCGGCCGGGTCGAGGTGCTGCGCGACATGACGCGCCACGACGCCGAGCGGCTGCATCTCCTGATCAGCAAGCACGCGCGCTTCACCGGCTCGCAGCGCGCCCGCCACATCCTCGACAACTGGGCGGCGTTCCTGCCCAGGTTCCGCAAGGTGATGCCGCTCGAGTACAAGCGCGCGCTCGCCGAGCTGGCCAAGGAGCAGGAGGCCGCCATGCAGGCGGCCGAGTGAGGCGGACGCGACACGATCACGTCTGCCCCGAACCTCGACGGCGTCATGCCCGGGCTCGTCCCGGGCGGCCACGAGTGTCCGGCACGACCGGATCGAGGCGAGGATGGCCGGGGTGAGCCCGGCTATGACGGGACTTCGGACGGGGGCGGGGCGGACCGCACCGCGAGACTGAACAGACAGGCAGCGGCCTCTCCGATCGGGTCGGCGCCAGGATCGAGAAGAACGATGGGCAAGGTTACGGGTTTTCTGGAATTCGAGCGCACCGACCGCAAGTACGCGCCGGTGGAGGAGCGCCTGCGCCATTACCGCGAGTTCGTGCTGCCGCTGCCAGAGCCGGAGCTGAAGACGCAGGCGGCGCGCTGCATGAACTGCGGCATCCCGTACTGTCACACCGGCTGTCCGGTGAACAACCAGATCCCGGACTGGAACGATCTCGTCTATCTGGACGACTGGAAGACGGCCGCGCAGAACCTGCACTCGACCAACAATTTCCCGGAGTTCACCGGGCGCGTCTGCCCGGCGCCCTGCGAGGAAGCCTGCACGCTGAACCTCGAGGACAACCCGGTCACCATCAAGACCATCGAGTGCGCCATCGTCGACAAGGCCTTCGAGCAGGGCTGGGTGAAGCCGGAGCCGCCGAGTCGGCCGACCGGCCATCGCATCGCGGTGATCGGCTCGGGTCCGGCCGGGCTCGCCAGTGCCCAGCAGCTCGCCCGCGCCGGCCACGAGGTGCACGTCTTCGAGAAGCAGGCCAAGGCCGGCGGCCTGCTGCGCTACGGCATCCCCGACTTCAAGCTGGAGAAGCATCTGATCGACCGCCGCGTCGCCCAGATGGAGGCCGAGGGCGTGACCTTCCACTATGGCGCCCATGTCGGCGTCACCGTAAAGGCCAAGGACCTGATCGACCGCTTCGATGCCATCGTGCTGGCCGGCGGCGCCGAGGCGCCGCGCGATCTGCCGATCCCGGGCCGCGAGCTGGCCGGCGTCCACGTCGCCATGGACTTCCTGCGCCAGCAGAATCAGCGGGTGAGCGGCGAGCCGGTCACGGGCGAGCCGATTCTCGCCACCGGCAAACACGTCGTCGTCATCGGCGGCGGCGACACCGGCTCCGACTGCATCGGTACCTCGGCCCGCCAGGGCGCCGCCTCGATCGTTCAGCTCGAGATTCTGCCGCAGCCGCCCGCCAAGGCCGACAAGCTCGTCACCTGGCCGAACTGGCCGCTCAAGCTGCGCACCTCGTCGAGCCACCAGGAGGGCGCCACCCGCGAGTTCTCGGTGCTCACCGAGCGGTTCTCGGGCGAGAACGGCAAGGTGAAGCGGCTGCACTGCGTGCGAGTCGACGCCGCCATGAAGCCGATCCCGGGCTCCAATTTCGAGCTCGCCGCCGATCTCGTGCTGCTCGCCATGGGCTTCGTGCATCCGGTGCACGAGGGCATGCTGGCCGGGCTCGGCATCGCGCTCGATCCGCGCGGCAACGTCAAGGCCGACACCGATGGCTACCGCACCTCGCTCGACAAGGTGTTCACGGCCGGCGACATGCGCCGCGGCCAGTCGCTGGTGGTGTGGGCGATCCGCGAGGGCCGCCAGGCCGCCCATGCGGTCGACAGGTTCCTGATGGGGTCGAGCGCCCTGCCGCGCTGATCCCGCCGCGCTGATCCTGTCGCCGGTCTCGCGGCGGTGGTGCGGCCGGGCGGAGCCAGGCCCGGGTGATCACCGGATCTCGTATGACGAGGAAACGCCCGCACCGAGGTGCGGGCGTTTTTCGTCGGGCGGTGCTGTCGCCGGCAATGCGCTCCCGGCTCCTTCGGTGGCGAACCGAAGCCCGGCGCGCCGGAGCTGCGTCAGCGCCCGCCGCCGAACAGGAACGGGAAGAAGGTCGGGCGCTGCACCTGCCGGTACTGCTGTTGCTGCTGCTGGTAGGTCTGGTACTGCGGCTGCCGGTAGGGCTGGCCGAACCAGCCGAACACCTGGGGCTGCTGCGGCTGGGGCTGGCTGCGGGCGACGCGCGGCGTGCTCGGCGCCGCCGGGCGGGCGGGGCCAGGCTGGGCGGCCGCGGTGGCGCCGCCGGTCCCGGCTGCCGGGGCGGACGCCGGGGCGTCGGCCACCATCTGGCGCTCGGCCTTCATCGGCGTCATCGGCAGGGTCGTGTAGGCCACCACCGGATCGGCGCCGACCGCCGCGGGCTCGCGCCGCGGCCAGGCGAAATCGTCGGCACGGCCGGCCGGCGCCGGCATCGGCTCGCCCTTCACCATCACCTTGGTGGCGACCGCGTCGAGGGCCGCCGTCTTGGTCTGGCGCGGGCCACCGGCGAGCTGGTCGTCGCCGTCGCCGGGGATCGGGATGGGACCGAGGGTGATCACCGGGCCGGACAGTGGCCGCGCCGTCCCGGCGGGCGGCGGCGGGGCGCTCGGCTCGGCCGCGGCCGGCTTGGCCGGCTCCGGACCCTTGGCGGGCTCCTCGACCGGCAGCGCCACCGGGGTGCCGCGCGTCATCCACCGTTGCAGCTCGCGCTCGACGTAGTGGGCGAGCTTGCGGGCGCCGGCCTGGGTGAAGTGGACGCCGTCGGCGGTGCGCAGGCGGCGAATCTGGCCGTCGACGTCCGGCCCCTGCTGGGCGAAGCGGCCCGCCTCGTCGACGAAGCCGTCCCACACGTCGACATAGACGATGCCGCCGCGGTCGGCGCGGCTGCGGAACAAGTCGTTGAGATAGCTGATGTCGGCGGTCGAGCGGGTGCCACGCACCGGCGGCAGGCCGACCCAGAACACCGGCACGCCCTTGCTCTTGAGCGCCGCGATGGTCTCGTCGATGCGGCGGATATAGAGTTCCGACCAGCGCTCCGAGCGGAACTCGTGGGTGCCGCTGCCGGTGGCCTGGGCGTCGCCGCCCTCGGCGGGGGGCTCGTCGGGGGGCGGCTGGCCGGGCCGGGTGACGCCGGCGCGGGCGGCGCGCGGCTCGCGGATCGGCCGGCGGTCGTTGAGGCCGACCATCATGACGATGAAGTCGGGCCTCTCGCCCGCCAGCATCTCCTGGATGGCCTTCGGCCAGTCGGGATGCTCGCCGCGCGGATCGCTGCGCACCTCCTGGCGGATCAGGCCGGACTGGGTGCGGTGCTTGCGGATGACGCCCATCTCGGGCGACTCGGTGAACGACACCTCGAGCCCGTAGGCGAGCCAGTCGGCGAGCGAATCACCGAACACCAGGACATTGGTGGTCGGCGCGCTTTCCGGCTTCTTGGGCGCCGGTGCCTTGGAGTAGTCGACCGGCGGCGGCGCCTGGCGCGGCTCGGGCTGCGGCTGGAACGGGTTCCAGTACTGCTGCTGTTGCTGCTGCTGCTGGCGCCGGAACGGGTTGCCGAACGGGTTCTGGAACGGGAAGCGGTCGTCGAAGAGCTGCGCGGCGGCCGGCGTCACCCCGCCGGGGGCGAGCAGCAACCCGGCCTGGGCCGCGACCACGAGGCCGAGCACGACGAGGGCGCGCGCCAGCACGCCGCCGAGCCCGGGGGCGCGAATCCGAGGCGCGCGGCCGGTCCCGCGCATCGTCCGCCGTGTCATGGTCGGTCTGCTCCGCACGCCCGATGGTCGGCGCCGCAGCGCGCCGGCCCGTCCGGCGGCGCAGCGACGCGGGGCCGCATCCTGGGCGGTCACCGTGGCGACAGCAAGATCGCAGCCCGGTCCCGGCTTTTCAAGGGACGGTGACATGCGCCGGTTCCGTCCCCCCTCGGGGGGAGACGTCGGCCGCTCAGCGGGTGCGCAGCCGGTCGAGCAGCCCGGCGCTGGCGAAGCCGTCCGGGATCAGCCCCACCGTGTGCTGGTAGCGCTTGATGGCGGTGCGCGAGCGCGGCCCGATGCGGCCGGTCGGCTCGCCACCGATGTCGAAGCCGCGCCGCACCAGATGGCTCTGGAGCTCGTAGCGCTCGGCGCTCGACAGCACTCGCTCGTGGCGCGGCCACGCCTGGACGATGGGCCCATCGCCGCGCATGCGGTCGGCCAGGTGGCCGATCGCCATCGCATAGGCTTCGGCCGGGTTGTACTTCATGATGACCCGGAAGTTCTTGAGCATCAGGAAGGCGGGGCCGCGGGCGCCGGCCGGGACCAGGAGGTAGGCCTTGTCGGTCGGGCGCGGGAAGCCCTTGCCGTTCGGCCGGGCGAGGCCGAGGCGCGACCATTCGGCCAGCGTCAGCCAGCGCGACGAGTCGGCCATCAGGTAGTCGAAGCCCTGCGGCACCACCACCTCGTAGCCCCAGGTCCGGCCGGGCTCCCAGCCGTCCTTCTTCAGGTTGTTGGCGGTCGAGGCGATCATGTCGGCCATCGAGTCGACGACGTCGCGGCGGCCGTCGCCGTCGAAGTCGACGGCGTAGCGCTTGAACGAGGTCGGCATGAACTGGGTGGGGCCGAAGGCGCCGGCCCAGGAGCCCTTCAGGTGGTCCGGCACGACGTCGCCGCGGTGGAGGATCTCCAGGGCGGCCAGGAACTCGTCGCGGAAATAGGCCTGGCGGCGGCCGACGCAGGCCAGCGTCGCCACCGAGCGCACCACCGGACGGTCGCCGATCTGGGTGCCGAAATTCGATTCGACGCCCCAGATCGCCGCCACGAAGTGGCGGTCGACCCCGTACGCCTTCTCGACCGCCGCGAAGGTGGCGGCGTGCTGGGCGAGGATCTCGCGGCCGCGCTTGATCCGCGCCTCGCTGACCAGCAGGTCGAGATAGTCCCAGAACGCCTTGGTGAACTCCGGCTGGGCGTCCATCAGGTCCATCAGCCGCAGCTCGGGGGTGAGGCCGGCGGTGTGGTGGTCGAAGCTCGCTCGCGAGACGCCGCGGCGGGCGGCCTCCGGCCACATCCGCTGGATGCAGGCCGGGAAGTCGGCGGCGGCGGCGCGGATCGCATCGGCCGTCATCAGGGGATGGCCGGAGCTGCCCGATTCGCCGCTCCACGGGCGCGCACCGCCGGGGGCCGGGGCCTGCGGGGCGGCCTCCAGGGGCGCCGCCGGGGCGCTCGCCGGCGAGATCGAGCCGGTGGTCCGCGGTCCGCCGAACAGGTTGTCGAGAAAGCTCTGTGCCGCGGCGGGCGCGGCCGCCAGCGTCGCCGCGAGGGCGAGCGCGCCGCCGGCGGCGGCGAGGCGCCATCCGGTCGGGTGCCGGCCGGTCCAGTGCCATGCGGCTGGTCGCCGGCGAGCCAGGGTGATCGCCGTCGCGGGGGTCGTCGCCGTCTCTGCCATCGCGTGTCTCCGTCCGCGCGAGTCAAGGCCGGGCAGGGTTTAAGCCATCTTAACTGCCCGTGGCGCGGTCGCGACGCAAATGCGGCCGTGGCGGGGCGTGCTGGTCCGCGCCGCTCCCGCGGTCCGGGCCGCGCGGCGGTCCCCGCCGCCGGATCGGAACCGCACGGCCGGCCAGCGGTTTCGTGCCGCAGGGGGCGCCGTCACCGCCGTCCGACTCCGCCTGTTTATCCATGGACTCGGCCGGCCCGGCGTGGTTCTTTGCCGCGCCTGCGGACCCTGTCGGTCCCGACCACGCGATCGCATCATGACCAAACCCATCCGCAAAGCCATTCTGCCCGTCGCCGGTCTCGGCACGCGCTTCCTGCCCGCCACCAAGGCGATGCCCAAGGAGATGCTGCCGGTGGTCGACCGGCCGCTGATCCAGCACGTCGTCGACGAGGCGCGCGAGGCCGGCATCGAGCACCTGATCTTCGTCACCGGCCGCAACAAGGCGGTCATCGAGGATCACTTCGACCGCCAGTACGAGCTGGAGGTGACGCTGACCGAGCGGCGCCGCTTCGCCGATCTCGAGCACCTCGAGCGCGACCTGCCGATTCCCGGCCAGACCAGCTTCACCCGCCAGCAGTCGCCGCTCGGCCTCGGCCACGCGGTGTGGTGCGCCCGCGACATCGTCGGCGACGAGCCGTTCGCGCTGCTGCTGCCCGACGTGCTGGTGCAGGCCGAGCGCGGCTGCCTCGCCCAGATGATGGATGCGTATCGCGAGCTGAACCAGCGCGCCAACGTCATCGCGGTCGAGGAGATGCCGGAGGATCGGCTGCACATGTACGGCGTCGTCGGCGCCGGCAAGTCGCTCGGCAAGGCGTTCGAGGTCACCGAGATGATCGAGAAGCCGGCGCGCGGCAAGGCACCCTCCAACCTGATCATCACCGGCCGCTACATCCTCCAGCCCGAGGTGTTCGACATCCTGGAGAACCAGAGCTGGGGCGCCGGCGGCGAGATTCAGCTCACCGACGCGATGATCAAGCTGGCGATGAACCAGCCGTTCTTCGGCGTGAAGTTCGAGGGTCGCGCCTTCGACTGCGGCTCCAAGATCGGCTTCCTGTGCGCCAACGTCGCCTATGCGCTCGACCGCGACGACATCGCACCGGCCTTCCGCAAGGAGCTGGAGCGCATGCTGGGCGCGTGATCGCGCGTCTCGCCTGCACCAGACAGCTGTCTCTCGCAGCGAAATGGTCGCCGGGTCGAGCCCGGCGACGACGCCTGTAGCCCGGCGTGGTCGGCACCCCACGGACGATGTTGCTGCATCGTATTCGGCGGCGCGCAGGCGCTCCGGGTAGCCGCGCTGGCCCGGCCGGTGTCGAACAGCGGGACGGCCATGCAAACTCGGACGCGTCGACGCCGATGGGAGGATTTATTTACCACCATCATGCCAATGGATAATGCGGACGAATAAACCGAACGCATAGGACGAGCGTCGTGTCATCCCAGGCTAGGCCGACCCATCGCGAAGTGCATTTCGATCCCGACGACCTGATCGTTTCGAAGACCGATCTCAAGGGCCGCATCACCTACGCCAACCGGGTGTTCTGCACGGTGTGCGGCTACAGCGAGGCGGAGCTGCTGGGCCAGCCGCACAGCATCATCCGGCATCCGGACATGCCCCGGGCCGTGTTCAAGCTGCTGTGGGACACCATCCAGAATGGCCAGGAGGTCTTCGCCTACGTCAAGAACATGGCGCGGAGCGGCGACTTCTATTGGGTGTTCGCCCATGTGACGCCGTCCTACGACGGCCAGGGCAACATCGTCGGCTACCACTCCAACCGCCGCCTCCCGGAGCGCCGCGCCATCGAGGCGATCGCCCCGGTGTATGCCGAGGTGCTGCGGGAGGAGCAGCGCCACGCCAACGGCAAGGACGCGCTGGCGGCGGGTTACCGCCGGCTGATCGACTTCGTCAACGCTCAAAAGATGCCCTACGATGAACTCGTCTTTGCTCTCTGAGGCAGTCGTTGCCCTCGGTGTCGCGGCCGCCGCGCTGGTCGGCGCCGGCATCGGGCTCGCCCTCGCGGCCCCCGTGGCCACCGGGGCTGCGGTCGCGGTCGCCGGCGTCGCGGTCGCAGCCGCGGCCTGGCGGCTCGCCCGCATCACCGCCGTGTGCCGGCGCGTCACCGCGGTGGCCGCGCGTATCGCGATCGGCGATTTCGAGGCTCGGGTTCTCGGCATCCGCGAGGGCGGCGAGCTCGGGCGCCTGCAACATGCGTTCAACGACGCCATCGATCGCTGCGATGCCTTCGTGCGTGAATCCGCCGCCGCCATGGCGGCGATCCGCGACAATCGCTATCACCGCCGCATCCTGCCGAAGGGCCTGCACGGGGCCGTGCGCGGCGCCAGCGAGACGATCAACCAGGCCATGGAGGTGATCCAGCGCCGGGTCGCCGCCTTCAACGCCGACACGGCGGCGTTCGAGTCCGCCATCGGCCGCGTCGTCGACGCGGTGTCGGGCGCCGCGGGCCACATGAAGTCGACCGCCGGTGTGCTCGGTCAGGGCGCCACCGCCACCCGCGACAGCGCCAAGGTGGTGGAGACCTCCTCGGAGCACGCCAGCACCAACATGGAGACGGTGGCGGCCGCCACCACCGAGCTCGCCGCCTCGGCGCGCGAGATCGGCCGCGACGTCAACCGCTCGGCGGCCATCGCCCGCGAGGCGGTCGCCAAGGTCGAGCATGCCACCCAGACCATCGCCAGCCTGTCGAGCGCCACCGAGCGCATCGACGAGATCGTCGAGCTGATCAACGCCATCGCGGCGCAGACCAACCTTCTGGCCCTCAACGCCACCATCGAGGCCGCTCGCGCCGGGGAGGCCGGCAAGGGCTTCGCGGTGGTGGCCCAGGAGGTGAAGAGTCTCGCCGGCCAGACGGCGCGCGCCACCGAGGACATCTCGCGCAGCATCGTGGAGGTGCAGACCACCATGCGGGCCGCCGTCGAGGCGGTGACGGCGATCGGCTCCACCATGACTGAGGTCGATCAGATCACCGCCCACGTGGCCGAGGCGATCGAGGCGCAATCGCAGGCGACCCAGGAGATCGCCCGCAATGTCGAGCAGGCGTTCGCCGGCGTGCGGGAGATTTCCGAGACGATCCGCCGGGTGACCGATCACGCCACCGATTCCGAGCGGCACGCCGGGCTCACCATGTCGGCGTCCGGGGGGCTCGCCGAGCAGTCGGCCGCTCTCGGCGATTCGGTGAAGGAGTTTCTCACGTCGTTGAAGCGCGCGCCGCAGAGAGATGCTCCGGCCGCCTGACCGGCAGGCCACACCACAGCCGGAGCGACGTGGCAATAGAGCGACGAGAGCGCCGCGGAGTGACTCCGCGGCGCTCTCGCGTTCGAGGCTCGATGATCCGATTCTTCGATGAGCTGACGCTCTTCGGAGAGCCGCTCGGCCGCCGATCAAGTCGCGCGCTTTCCCGCACACTTGATCGCCTCGGCGTCGTGCTCCCTGGAGCGGAATCCGATCCAACTGGATCGGACCCCGCTCTGGAAGTCCTTGCGTGATCGCATTTTCGACGGCGAACCGGAGTCCACTTCGCCGGAAATGCTCTAGGTATCGGCTGCGCGACCGTCGCGGCGAACGAGCCGCGCGCGTCAGTTCAACCCGCCGAACAGCCAGATCAGTGCCAGAACCGGAATCGGGATACCGAGCATCCAGAGCAGGAAATAGCGACCCATGTGATCCTCCTCAGCGTGGTCGTCTGCTCGGAAACGCACCAACGAGATGTCGGGTTCCTCGGTACCGCAGCGCCGCCGTCGCGATGCGTCGGCGAGCTCGCCACGTGGATCGAACTTTTCCGACGTCACCGCGTTACCGATCCGGCGGGCCGATGCGGGGTTCGATGGAGCGACAGAGAAATCCTCGTCCGACGCACGCGACGATGCACGTCGTCGGCCCTGATGAGCGACCTTTTCTCACGATCGATGGAGCAACTACCATGGCTACGGTGAACGGACCGGCGACCAATGTCGACGACCTCCGCAAGGATCTCCAGGGCCTCAAGGACGACGTGACGCGGCTGGCCAGCCAGCTGTCCGACGCCCTGGCGTCGTCCGGCGGCGAGGCGCTCGGCGGCATGCGCGACCGCTTCCGCCGGGTGCGGGACAATGTCGGCGACGCGGTCTACGAGGCTGGTGAGCGCAGCCGCGATGCGGTGAGCGAGTTTGCCGACACGGTGGGCGGCACCATCGAGGAGAACGTGCGATCGCGGCCGCTGTCGACGGTGGCGCTGGCGCTCGGCCTCGGATTCCTGTTCGGCGCGCTGTGGCGCCGCTGACGCCACGGATCGCGCCCGTGTTCGACAGCATCGTTCTCCGCTGGCAATCGCGTCTCGACACGCTCGTCAAGAGCGGGGCCTGGGCCGCGGTGGCCGTTCTCGCCGGCGGTGCGGCGCTCCTGTTCGTCGGCGCCGCGGTGTTCCTGCGGGCCGAGGAGGAGTTCGGGCCGATCCGCACCAGCCTCGGCTTCGCCGGCTTCTTCCTGATCGTCGCGATGATCGCGGCGATCGGCCTGTCGGTCGTGCGACGGCGCGCCCGGCTGCGGGAGGCCCGCATTGCCGCGGCGGTCGCGCAGGCGGTCCCGCCCTGGTGGCTCGATCCGCGGCTGCTCACCACCGGGCTCAGCCTCGGCCGCACTCTCGGTGGCCGCCGCGCGCTGTCGGTCGGCTTGGTCGGCGCCTTCGTGGTCGGGATGCTGCTCAGCCGCGGCATCGACCGTCGCTGACGGCTCGGCAGACGAAACGGCCCACCGGGAACATTCCCGATGGTGCCGGATTGACGTCACGATCGCATCACCCGCGTGGAGGCCGCCGATGTTGTCGACCGTTCTGATCGTCATTCTGATTCTTCTGCTGATCGGCGCCCTGCCGACCTGGGGCTACAGCAGCGGCTGGGGCTACGGTCCCGGCGGCATCATCGGGGTCGTGCTGGTGATCGTGCTGGTGCTGGCCCTGATGGGCCGGCTCTGATCGCGGCGAGCTCCGTCCCGATCCGATCGCCGCAATCACAGCGATGACGACGACATGGCCGGCTCGACGCCGGCCATGTTTCGTTTCGGAGATGTTTCGGAGATGAGGACGGCGACAACTCCGCCGTGCATGCCGCGACCGGATGCGGCCTCAGCGCTTGAGGATGCGGAACGTCAGGGTGTCGCCGTCGCGCCCGCTCTCCTCCAGCAGGTCGCCCGCCTCGGCGACGCAATGCGGAATGTCGATGGCGGCGAGCGGGTCCGTGCAGACGACGGTGATCACCTCGCCGGCCGCGAGCCGGGTGAGCGCCTTGCGGGTTCGCAGGGCTGGCAGCGGGCATTTCAGGCCGCGCAGGTCGAGCATCGTCATGGCGCGCTTGTGGTCCGATGGCGGCGCCGGCGTCAAGCACCGTCCGGCTTGGCAGCGAGGCGGCCCGCGACTATCCAGGCGCTGGCGGGGCGGCGCCACGATCGGCGCAGCGCCGCCCGACCAGGGGAGGACGGCGTGCGGTTGTTCGGGCTCACAGGCTGGAGCGGCGCGGGCAAGACCACGCTGATCAAGCGCCTCATTCCGCGGCTGATCGGCCGCGGGCTCTCGGTCTCCACCGTCAAGCACGCGCATCACGGCTTCGACGTCGATCATCCGGGCAAGGACTCCTATGCGCATCGGGTCGCCGGGGCCACCGAGGTGCTGGTGTCGTCGCCGCTGCGCATCGCCCTGATGCACGAGCTGCGGGGCGCGCCGGAGCCGGAGCTGGTCGACCTGCTGCCGCGCCTCGCGCCGGTCGACATCGTCCTCGTCGAGGGCTTCAAGCGCGAGCCGCATCCCAAGCTCGAGATCCATCGCGCGGTGGTGGGCAAGCCGTGCCTGTTCCCGGACGATCCCGACATCGTGGCGGTGGCCTCCGACGGGCCGCTGCCGGACGCCACCGTGCCGGTGCTGGCGCTCGACGATGTGCAGGCGATCGTCGACCTGGTGGTGGCGCAGGCGATCCCGGTCGACCAGGTGATCGCTCGCGCGGCCGCTGTGCGCTGACGCCGCCGGGGGTTCTCAGGCGTCCGGATGGGTGGCCGCGACGGCCCGGGCGGCGGCGAGGTCCGCAGCCGTGTTGACGTTGAGGAACGGGTCGACCGGCGTGTCGGGCCACGTCACCCGGGCCGGGCGATGGCGCGCGGTCCAGTCGCCGACACGGCGCATCCCCTCGTCCACGACGGCGCGCCGTAGGTCGTGACGCAGGGCTACCGGCCACAGGCCGACCACCGGATGGCCGCGCCCGCCCGAGGCGGCCGTGGCGGCGCCGGCCGGCGCGGTGGCGGCCGCCCCATGAAGACGGGCGACGAGATCGGCGGGCAGGAACGGGCAGTCGGCTGGCACGCTCGCCACATGGGCGAGGTCGGGCCGGTGCGCCGCCGCCCAGTCGAGCCCGGCCAGAAGCCCGGCGAGCGGCCCGGCGAAGCCCGGCACCGCGTCGGCCACCACCGGCAGCCCAAAGGCCGCGAAGCGGGCCGGATCGCCGTTGGCGTTGAGGATGATGGCGGCACAGGGCGCGAGCCGCGCGATCACCCGGGCGAGAATCGGCCGGTCGCTGATCGCCAGCAGGCTCTTGTCGCCGCCGCCGAGCCGCAACGCGCGGCCGCCGGCGAGCACCAGGCCGAGGGTCGGCGGAAGGATGGCGCTCGGGGTCATGGGCGTCATCTAGAGCATTTTCGGCCGAAGCGGGACTCGGCCCACCGGCGCCGCCGGGCGGGCGCGGTCGCGACCGGCGGCTTGGGGGGCTGGGTGCGGGACCAGGGCTCGGGAAGCCCCAAGGGTCGGTGCGGTTGGCAGGATCGCCATGGCAAGGCTTGCATTTTCCCACCCGGCTCCGTAATCAAGGGCGCTCCGGAGGGGTGGCCGAGTGGTTGAAGGCGCACGCCTGGAACGCGTGTATACGGGAAACCGTATCGTGGGTTCGAATCCCACTCCCTCCGCCAAGATCTCGCCCGATAGATTGCGGGCCAGCCTGCCCGGTGCGAGAGAGCCCCTTCACTCAACAGCGGAAATCACGCCCGACCGACGTCCTCGTGATGGACCGGCAAGGCGATCGTCACCCGAGTGCCTCGCCCCGGTGCGGTGTCGAGGCTCACCTCACCGCCCCAGGCACGCACGATCTCGCGGACGATCGCGAGGCCGAGGCCGGTGCCCTCGCCGGGGGGGCGTGTCGTGAAGAACGGCTCGAACGCCTGCGCGGCCACCGCCGCCTCCATCCCGGGCCCGTCGTCGCCAACGGTGATCCGAACCGCTGCGCCGGCCGGCCGCATCGCGGCGGGGGCGCGCTCCAGACGGACCACGATGTCGCCCCGACCCTGCATGGCGCGACCGGCGTTCTGAACGAGATTGAGCACGACCTGGGTCAGCTCGCTCTCGTCACCGATGACGACGGCGTCGCGGTCGACGATCTCGAGCCGAAGCCGCAATCCCGGAACGATCCCGATGCGGGCGAAGTCGACGCTCTTCTCCAGCGCGCCGGCGATCGCGAGGGGGCGGAGCTGCGGCGCCTCCTGGCGGAGATAGCCCAGTATGCCGCGCACGATGCAGGCCGCCTGCTCGGCCGACGAGAACACGATGGCGAAATAGGTGTGCAGCGTTTCCGACGGCGGCACGTCCCGCAACCCGAGCTCGGCCATGCCCCGGATCGGCTGGAGCAGGTTGTTCAGCTCGTGCGCGACACCGCCGACGAGCTGACCGAGGGCGGCGAGGCGGCGATCGTGCTGGGCGATGCGCCGTCGCTCCCGCGCGACGAGCTCGGCACGATCACGATAGGCCACCGAATAGGCGATCAACAGCTCGGCCAGACAGACCGACGACCGGCGCACCACGACCTCGGGCGATTCCGTCCAGTGCAGCCGCGAGACCGCCAGAACCGCCTCCTCCTGGAGGCCGGCGATCTCCTCGATCGGCAGGTCGGACGCGACGATCTCGCAGCCGATCCCGGCGATCGCAGCCAGCGCGGCCTCGTCCTCCGATCGGACATAGATCAGCATCTGCTCGGCGTAGCGCTGGGCGAGCTCTCTCATGGCGACGCTCCGGTGAGCAGCGCGCAGACGACGGCGGCGTCGTCGGTTCCGGTGGCATAGTCGGCGAGAAGCTGCCGAGCGACGGCGTCCGGCTCATGCTTGAGGCGGAGCAGGCTGCGGTCGATGTCGAGGCCCGTCGCGACACCGTCGGTCCACATCACCAGAAGATCGCGATCGCTCCAGTCGAGCACGAGTGGGCGCGGCGCCCGGATGCCGGTGCCGACGATTCCCGGCACCGACTCGATGTGGACCCGCCGTCTCCCGAACAGAACGGCCCGCACATTGCCGACGCCGGCGACGACGAGCCTGCGCATCGCCGGCTCGATGCAGGCGACCACGACGGCAGCGCCGCGGGTCGTCCTGGCGGCCTCGTCCATGCGACGGAGGATCTGTTCCGGGTCACCGTCGTCGACCGTGGCGAACGCTGCGAGCGCCGCGTCTGCGGCGGCCGCCGCCTCCCGCCCGTGCCCGAGCCCGTCGACCAGCGCGATCCGATCGACTGCGCCGACACGACGCCAGCCCCAGGCGTCGCCGCACCAGGTCTCGCCACCCAACGCACGTCTCGCGCCCCCGACGATCATCTGTTCCAAATCACCGCCGTCACCCGCGTGCCGCGCCCGCGCTCGGACCAGATGGCGAAATCGTCCATGAGGCGCTGCGTCCCCGGGAGCCCGGAGCCCAATCCGCCGATCGTCGAGTAGCCGTCCCGCATCGCCAGTGCGAGATCGGCGATGCCGGGACCGTCGTCCTCGGCGACGACCTCGATGCCGCTGGTCCCGTCCATCTCGATCGTCGAGAGGCGGACGACACCGCCATCGCTCGCGTGGAAGCAGAGATTGCACGCGAGCTCCGACACCGCCGTGATCAGCCGGTAGACCCTCACGGTCTTGAACCCGATATTCTCCGCCATCTGCTTGGCGTGGCGCCGCGCCTCCGCGACATCGAGCTCGCGGACGATGCGGCACTCTATGACCAGGGTCCGGTTCACCGCCGCCGTGTCATGCTGGTGGTCACCTCGGTGCGGCCGGGCCGGCTCTCGATGCTCAGACATCCCATCAGATTGCGAACGGCCGAGAGCCCCAGCCCGAGCCCCCGCCCGCCCGAATGCCCCGGCTCGATCGCCTTGTCGATGTCGGGAATGCCCGGCCCCTGATCGGAGACGACGACGCGGATCGTCGCCGACCGCTCCTCCGTCTCGACCGAGATCAGGCAGACTCCGCCGCCCGCGTAGACGAGCGCGTTGCGCACCAGCTCGGAGATCGCCGTCGCGATCCGGGTCTGATCCACCATGCCGAACCCTGCGGCCCGGGCGAGGTCGCGACCTGCCTGCCTCGCGCTTATGATGTCCTGCTGTACCTTGACGGCTCGCAGAACCTGCCGGTCACCCATGCTCGCATCCTTCTCACGTGTCGACGTGAGGAGCCGCAATCGTCGGCGGTTGGCCTTTGGCCGCGATCAGGTCGTTGAGCACGGCCACGCCCGCCTCGAGGTCGAGGGCCGTCTGCATGTCCAGAGTCTCGCGCCCCATCTCGACGAGCGTGAGGGCGACGAGCGGCTGCATGCCGGTCAGCACGGCTTCGCCGCCGATGATCCTGACCATGCTGGCCGTCTCGTTGAGGAGGCGCGCAATGTAGGAGTCGACCACGTCGAGCCCCGAAATGTCGATGACGACCCCGTCCGCCCGGTCGTCGCGGATCAGCGCGAGGATCTCCGACTGGAGCTGGACCGCCTGCTCGTCGACCAGGTCGGCTAGCACCGAGGTCAACAGGATACGCCCGAGCCTGAGGATGGGAACCTTCATAGCGGCGCGCTCCGCGGCCTCGGGCCACCGCCGGAGCCGACCAGACGCATCGCCTCGCCGAGACCGGCGCGCAGCGAGCCGCGGGTGATCATCCGGCTCAGGTCGACATCGAGCTTCACCAAGGTCTGAGCCGCGTCCGGACTGATGCCGGTGACGATGACCTGCGCCCCGAGCAGGCGCGCGGCGCTGACCGTCCGCGTGAGGTGCAGGCAGACGCGCGTGTCGATCACTGGAATCCCGGTGACGTCGAGAATGGCGACCCGGGCCTCCTCGCGCGTGATCGCGGTCAGCATCGCCTCCATCACCTGCTGGGCGCGCTGCGTATCGATGATACCCACCAGCGGCATCAACAGGATTCCATCCCAGATCTTCAGCGTCGGGGTGGACAGGTCGATGATCGACCGGCTCTGTCGCTCGATGATCTCCTCGCGAGTCCGTGTGAAAGCCGCGAACGTCTCGACCGCAAGGTCGTCGATCAGCCGGTTGACCTGCATGAGGGCCGCCGCGAGTGCTGTGGCATCGCGTCCGTGCTCGGCAATCACGACCGGCAGCAGCGCATCTTTGAGGCCCATCACGAAGCCCGCGGTCTCGGTCGGCGTGAAACCATCGCGCGCCCGGGTCGCGCTGATCTCGGCGGTCTTGCGCAGAAGGCTCGCGCGTGCGGTGCTCTGACCCTCGGGATCGCCGGACTGAGCGGCACCGACGAATGCGCTGAGGAACTCGGCGGCCTCGGCCCGCAGCGTCTTCGCCAGATGCGGCAGCTTCAAGCGGTCCGCGAGCTGGGTGACCTGCTTGAACCACGCTTCGCGGATTTCGGCTTCGTGATTGGCGAGAGTGGCAGCGATCGCAGTCATCGATATCGTCCTAGGGTCGGGGAGGCGGACATCTCGGCGTTGCAGTCTCGTTCCGCCGTGCGCCTTTGCTCTTGAATGTGCTGCCGTTCCACAACGGCCCTGCTCGGCCTGTTCTAGTTGGTTCGATTGGCTGTCACCTCCGCGACGGCGCGGAGCAGCTCGTCCAGACCGACCGGCTTCATCAGCACGCGATCGGCGCCGGCCTTCTGCGCTTCATCCACGGAGTATTCCTGGGGCGCGCGCGGCGCCCCGCCGGTCACGGCGACGACCGGCACGTTGAGGCCCGCGCTCTTGATCCGATTGATCAGGCTCAGCCCGTCGCCGGCGGCCATCCAGACGTCGGTGACCAGAACGTCGAAACGGCTCGCGGACAGGACCGGGATCGCCTCGTCACCGCCGCTGCATTCGGTAACGGTGTGGCCGCCCCGCTCGAGAAACAGCCGGAGCGTGTAGCGGGTGATCATGACGTCGTCGACGAGCAGCACCGAAGCCATGACTTCTCTCACCCCTTCAAATCAGCCGATGGCCGACTGTTCGCAGCCGCAACGTCGCGGCCAGTTCCCATGCCTGCGCCGGCGTGCGGGGCGCAGACGATCTGCGGCCACGCCGGGCCGCATCGGTCGCCGCGGTCAGAACAGCTCGATGCGTGCACCGATCTCCTCCTGTGCCGCGGTCCCGTCGAACGCGGTCCGGTGAATGTTGCGTTGACTCGCCATGACGTAGCCCGCCATCAGCGCATCGAGCTTGGTCCGGATGCTGGTCTCGGCCGCGAACGCCGAGCCGTCCTCGCTCCGCTCCAGGATCTCGAGATGCTCGTCCACCACATCGACGAGGCGGGTGACCTGCTGGAGGCGCTGCCGCGTGCAGTCCTGAAATTGAATCGATCCGACCAAGGCAATGATGGTGTCCGAGATCCGGCCGCTCTCGTCGAGCACCTTGGTCAGGACTTCACGCTGGTGCGTGACCAGGCATTCCAGGTTTTCGGCCAGTCCGGAAATCGACCTGGAGATGGTGTCGAGCGCCTGGCGCTCCTGCTCGGTCCGGCTCTCGACGAGAATCGAGATGCTAGCCGACACGACGTCGCGCAGCTTGACGAGGCGCTGATCGATCCGCGCGGCGCTCGCATCGGACTGATGGGACAGGTCCTTGACCTCTTTGGCGACGACCGCGAAGCCGCGTCCGGCGTCGCCGGCACGGACGGCTTCGATGGTGGCATTGAGGGCGAGCACGTTGGTTTGGCGGGCGATCGTCCGGATGTCCTGGACGGCGCTGGCCACCTCGTCGGTCATCCCCTCGATCCCGACGAGACGTTCGCGGCTATCTTCGATATCCGCCATGCGATGCGCCAGGAACTCGTCGAGGAGCGATCGGTTCTCCGCGAGGCTCCGCTCGGTCCGAGCGATGATCTCGATGACCTTCTCGTTGGAGTTCGACGTGTTCAGGAAGCTCAGCAGTCCCTCGATCTCCCGATCGACCGTCTTGAGGCGCTCGATGATCGAGATCGCGGCCTGCTCGGTGTCACCGCTGACCTCGGTCGCCTCCCGGCGGATTGCCTGGAGCGCGGGGCGGTACAGACGGACCTCCTCGGCGATCGCCGCGGCGTGGCTTCGCCCGGCGTCGTCGCCGGGCGCGATCGATGGCCCCTCGGTGCGCGGAGCGTCTCCGGCCGCGGTCGACGGTATCGTCTCGGTCGCGGGCCTTGCGGTCGGCATTTCATCTATCGCAGCGGTTGCCCGGCTGCCGATCTTCTCGACGAGATGCGCCGCCCCGAGCACCGCCACCAGCGTCGCCGCCGCGCTCGTCGCCATGAGAGAGCCGAGACCTGCCGACGTGCCGCCGACCAGTGCCCCAGCAGCCGCCGCCGCTACCGAGGCCACTACGGCCGGGATGATTGTGTGCGAACGACCCAGCAGAGCGGCGACGGTCACGGCCTAACCACCCGGAACGAGCTGACGAATGACCTGGAGCAGCATCGCCGGCTCCACCGGCTTGACGATCCAGCCGGTGGCGCCGGCCGACTTGGCCTCGATGCGCTTGTCCTGCTGGGACTCCGTCGACAGCATCACCATGGGCATGAATTGGTGACCGGGAAGCTTACGGACACTGCGGATCAGCTCGATTCCGTTCATGGCTCCCATGTTCAGGTCGGTGATCACCATGGCGGGCTTCGGCCCGGTTCTCAGCTTGGCGAGCGCTTCCTCGCCGCTCTTCGCCTGAGCGACAGCGAAGCCGGCCTTGCTCAGGACTCCCTCCAAGCTCATCAGCATCGTGGGGGAATCGTCGACGATCATGATCGTGGTGCTCATTGACAGATGCCTCTCGCGGCCGAACTGGTGAGGAGGGGAGGTACAGGGGATGAGCCGGGCCAGCGCCAGAGAGCCGCGAGGTCTTCGACGAGAAGGTGATAGTCGAGCGCCCCTCGGCTGCGCGGCGCATAGGCGCGGACCGGCTTGCGGGCCGCAAAAGCCTCGGCCACCTGGATGTCGCTGCGGATCGCCTTCATCAGCCGATCCCGGCCGAACTGCGTCGTCACCTCGTCGACCACCGCGCGATGCAGGTTGATCCGGCTGTTCATCATCACGGGCAGGATGCCGAACAGCCGCAGATTGCGGTTGAGATGGGTAGCGACGCGATACAGCAGGCGGGTGAGCTGCTTCACGCCCTCCGACGACAGGGCATGCGGCACGATCGGGATCAGCACCGCGTCGGCGGCCACCAGAGCGTTGAGCAGGATGGCGTCGCCGGCCGGTGGCGTGTCGAGCACGATCACGTCGAATGCCGTGGCGATCCGCGGATGACGGAGCTGACGGGCGAGCAGCATCCGGTCGGTGCCGGCGGACACGCCCTCGTACATCTGGTTCGCCGGTGCGACGAACAAGTTGGGATAGGACGTCTCGTAGACGGCGCGACCGAGATCGAAGCCGGGGTCCTCGAACAGGGCGTGCACGGTCGGGTCGCCGCGGCCGGGAACGACGTCGAAGCCGAAGCCGGCATGGCCTTGCGTGTCGAGATCGACCAACAAGGTGCGCTGGCCGCGGGCGGCCCATTCGGCCGCGAGATTGACGGCGGTCGTGGTCTTGCCCGACCCGCCCTTTCGGTTGGAGACGGAGAGAACGAGGCTCATGATCGAGAACGTCCGGGCGGGGAGGCAGGTGAGAGGACCGGCATGATCCAGCGCGCGAGCCGCGGATCGGCCGGGGCGACGACCTCGGCGGGTGCGGCCGCCGCGATCACTTGAAGAAGGGCGGTGTGCAGATACGTGCAGGCGGACAGGTCGGCGATGCCGGGTGGCACGGCGCGCCAATGCTCGGCGAGCCCGAGGGCCTCCTCGACCATGCAGGCTCCCTCGAAGACCACGTTTCCCTCGTCGAAACGCAGCGGCATCACAACAGCTCCTTCAGATCGAGGACCAAGAGCACGTGCCCATCGCCGAGCAGAGCCGTCCCGGCAAAGCCGGGCATCCCGGCGAGCACGCCGTCGAACGGCTTGAGGATGACGTCCATGCCTTCGCGGAAGCTGTCGACCACGAGCCCGATCGGGTTGCCGCCGATGCGGCAGACCAGCACGGCCTCGTCGACGTCGTCGTCGGCGACCCGTTCGGCGCAGCCGAGCGCGCGCGACAGTCTCAGCAGCGGCACGACCGTGTTTCGCAGCACGAAGGCCGGTGACTGCTTGATCATCTTCACGCGGCGGCGCGGCACCCGGACCGTCTCGGCGATGACGTCCATCGGAATGCCGTAGAGCTCGTCGGCGACACCGACGACCATGACGCGGGTCACCGCCATGCTCAACGGGAGGCCGATCCGCACGGTCGTGCCCATCCCTCGCCGGGAGGTGACTCCGACCCGTCCGCCGAGCTTCTCGACCGTGGTCAGAGCGACATCGAGGCCGACGCCGCGCCCGGACAGGTCGGACACCTGCGCGGCGGTGGAGAATCCGGGACGGAAGATCAGCTCGGTTGCGGCCTGGTCGCTGAGCTGGGCCGCTTCGGCCGCGCTCACCACGCCCTTGGCGACCGCCGCGGCGCGGACCTTGTCCGGATCGATGCCGCGGCCGTCGTCGGTCACCTCGATGACTACCTGATCGGCCTCTTGGAACGCCTTCATCAGCAGGGTGGCATGGTCCGGCTTGCCCGCCTGCGTGCGATCGGCCGGCGGCTCGATGCCGTGGTCGAGCGCATTGCGGACGATGTGGAGCAGCGGATCGCCGAGCGCCTCGATGATGGTCTTGTCGGCCGCCGTGTCCTCGCCTTCGATGACCAGCTCGATCTTCTTGGACAACTTGCGGGCGAGATCGCGGACGAGGCGCGGAAAGCGGTCGAACACCTCGCTGGCAGGCAGCATTCGCACCTGCATGATGGCGCCCTGCATCTCCTGCGTCAGGCGATCGATGACCGCATACTGGTCCTTGATCTCGCGCGCCATCTCGCGCGAGCCATGGACCTGCTCGGCCCGCCGGGCAAGGAACGGCAGGCTGTTCTTGGAGACGACCAGCTCGCCGATCAGGTTCATCAGCAGGTCGATCTTGGCTTGATCGACCTTGAGCATCCGGGCTGCCGCGTTGCGTTCCTCGCGCGCCGAATCGGCCTTCACGGGCGCGCTGGTCTCGGTCGCGCGGGCCTCCTCGGACGGATCTGGCTGCACCCGGGACGATGCCTCGTCGGACAAGTCGTCGACCACGGTGTCGGTTGCGAGCCATCGGTCGACGAGCGCGAGCAGCATGCTCGCGGTCCCGTCGGTCTCCGCCGCCTCACCGGCCGCCGCGACGTCGGCCGCCCGTCGATCGTCGCCCTCGACCCGGGCGAGGCCCGCCAGGACCTGGACCACGGCCGGCGCATGACGGCGAACCCGGTCGGCGTCGGAAGCCGCCGCGAGGATCTGCCGCTGCGCCGCGATGATCCGTCGCTGAAGTGAATCGTCCGAGCAGGCGTTCCTCGGATCGGCTTCGCGGATCGGGTCGGGACCGGCGGCGACCGTCGTCAGCACCGGACGCAGCGGCTCGGACGGCGGCGCTCCGAGGGCCGGCACACCGCCGGCCGCGATCACCTCGATCAAGGCCGAGGCCCAGGCCGGATTTGGAAACGGCGCGTCGAGCACGGCCGCAAGCCAGCGCAACGCCACGGCGTTCCGCAGATCGGGATTGGTGAGCCGGAGCAGCGCCGCGGTGGCGTCACGCAGCGCCGCCCAGTCCTGTGCGGCGACGAGGGTCCGCGCCTCGTCGGCGAAATCCTCATGGACGGGCGCGGCATGATGGTCGCCGGTGATCCGGATCAGCGCGTCGGCCTGGATCTGCTCGATCTCGACCTGCTCGGACACGTAGCGAAACAGATGCTCGATTTCGACTCGCGCGCCGTTGCTGAGCAGGACGAACTCCAGATTGCACTGGTACGGATCGAGATCTCCGATGTGCGGCCATGGTGCCGGCGGCGCCACTCTCAGGGCTCCGAGCTCCGGCACCTGTAGAACCAGGTTGAAAGGGTCCTCGCCGCTGTAGAAGCAGCCGGCGACCGGCCGGTAGCGGGCAGCCACGACCGGATGCCCACGGCACGCACGGCCGAATACCGCGATGCGGTCGCACTCGGGCAGGTCGGCGATCCAGCCGAGATCGGCCGCCGCAGCCCCGCCGGCGACCGAGCCGGTGTCGCTCGCCGCCGCTTCGGTCTGCGTGCAATGGGCCCGCAGCCGCGTCACCACATCCTTGCAGACTCGGTCGGCATCCGCGGGCAGGCGCTCGTGCCGCTCCAGGTCGTCGATCCAGGCGCTGACCTGATCGAGGCTGTCGAGCAGCATGTCGACCAGATCGGAGTCGAGCTCGCGCTTGGCCGAGCGCACCTCGCCGAGGAGATCCTCGGCGGCGTGAACCAGTCGGGTCAACGCCATCGCATCGAACAGGCCGGAGGACCCCTTCAGCGTGTGGACGGCGCGGAACACCTCGTTGATGGCGGTCGCATCGCTGGGGTTCTTCTCGAGCCGTAGCAGCCCGGAGGCGGAAGACTGAAGCAGATCCCGCGCTTCGGGGATGAAGCGGGCGAGCAGCGCGTTGGTCATGCGATGCTCCCGGTGAGCAAGCGGACCACGGCGGTGAGCTCGTCGGGACGAACCGGCTTGACGAGATAGAAGTTGGCACCCGCCTCGTAGGCCTTGACGACGTCGTCGTCCTTCTCCTCGGTCGAGATGGTGAGGACGGGAATCGATCTCAGGGCCGGATTGTCGCGCACCTGGCGCACCATCTCGTAGCCGTTCATCTTCGGCATGTTGATGTCGACGACCATCAGGTCGAAACGAGTCATCAGGGCGCGCTCCAGCCCTTCGATACCGTTCGCGGCCTCCTCGACGACGAACCCCGCCTTCTCGAGAACGTCGCGGTAGAACAGCCGCATGGTGATGCCGTCCTCGACCGCCAATACGCTCTTCTTGGTCATTGCGGCCTCATTCGGCGTCGGTTGGCTTCTGGTGAACGATGGTGTCGGCGAACTTGCGCGGCCGGAACAGCGAGGACATCCGGCTCATGTTCTCGGAGTGGCCGAGGCAGATGAAGCCGCCGGGAGCGAGGCACTCGAAAAGCGTCTCGACCGTCTCGCGGCGACCGAGGTCGTCGAAATAGATGAGCAGGTTGCGGCAGAAGATCACGTCGAATCCGCGGAAGGCGGCCATCTGCACGCGATCGACGACGTTCACGGTGGAGAAGTCGACCGATTCGCGAATCTCGTCGCGCAGGCGATACTCGTCGGCCTTGATCTTCTCGAAATACTTCGCGCGCAGCGCCGGGCCGACACGTTGAAGCGAGCGCTCCCCGTAGACACCGCGGACGGCATCACCGAGCACACGAGAGTCGATGTCGGAGGCAAAAATCTGGATCTCGTACTGGTCGCACTGCGGCCAGTTCTCCAGCACCTGCATGGCGATGGAGTAGGGCTCCTCGCCGGTCGAGCACGGCAGTGACCAGATCTTGAGCCGATCGCCGGGCTTCCGCGCGGACGCGAGCTCGGGCAGCATGCCGCGGGTGAGCGCCTCGAACTGATAGTCCTCGCGGAAGAAGTAGGTTTCGTTCACCGTCAGGAGATTGACGAGCTGCTGGAATTCCTCGCCGCTCGCCTGGAAGCGCAGCAGCCCGAAATAGTCGCGGAAGCTCGACGACCGCGTCTTCGCGATCCGCTCCTCGACGCGCCGCGCCACGAAGTATCGCTTCTTTTCCGAGAACACGATCCCGGTTCGCCGGTAGAAGAACTCGCAGAGCTTCGCGAACTCTTCCGGGCTGATCGAGTCGATCTCCTCGGGGGAGCGGGCCGAGGCCGACGTCATCGTCCCTCGATCCTCCGGATGGCCATGTCGACAGCGAATGCCACGAAGGGCTCTTCGGCGAAACGCCTCGCGAGCCGTCGCAACGGCCCGATCGCTTCGGGCCCCCCGACCTCGGCGAGACAGTCGGTGGCGGCGGCGCAGACGTTCACGTGGCTGTCGGTGTCCACCACACCGAGGAGCCAGCGAGGCGCATCGGGATGCGCCAGGGTGCTGAGCAGCTGAATTGCGAGAATCCGCACGTCGCTGTCGTGATCGCCGAGCAGAGTCTCAACGAACGGGCCGACCTCCTCCGGCATGTCCTGCAAGGCGTCGATCGCCTCGTTGCGCAGGTTCGCGTCGTCGAGCCGCAGAAGCGGCAGGAGGCCCGCGACCACGGCGGGGGACCGCAGGCGGATCAGGGTGGTGAACAGCGCGGTGCGGACGCTCAGATTTCGCTCTTCGATCAGGCGCGCACAGAGCGCCGGCACGGCGTCCGGCTCGGCGGCGAGATCGCGGACTGCACGGCGCCGTTCGGCGGCGTCGGGTGAGTCCAGGGCCGCGAGGCGCATCGACAGGTCGAGCGGCTCGGACGGCTGCACCGGGCGCTCGCCGGAGGAGTCGATCCGCACGGCTTTCACGAGTCCCATGCTCACGCCCTCCTCGATCTGAGCGTCTGCGGTGGCGCCATCACCCAGTCGACGAGCTGTCCGGCGATCCGGTGGTCCGGCAGCACGCGGTCGGCGCCGCCACGGCCGATCAGCTCGTTCGGCATGCCGAACACCACGCAGGTCTCCGCGTCCTGCGCGATGGTGCGGCCGCCGAGCTGGTTGAGGCGCGCCATCTCGGCGGCGCCGTCGTCGCCCATCCCGGTGAGCTGCACGCCGATGAGCTGGGCGACCGGGACGGCATCGATCGCGCTCGCAACCAAGCGGGCGACGCTCGGATGCCACACGTGAGCGTGGCTGCTCGGGACCGGCGTCGCGATCAGGCCGGTGGCGCGCCGGCTCACCACGAGGTCCGCGTCCCCCTTGGCGACGTAGACGGTGCCCGGCTCGATCCGCATCTGATGGGCGGCTTCGACCACCCTGACCTCGCTCATCTCGTCGAGCCGCCGCGCGAAGACCGTGGTGAACGTCCCCGGCATGTGCTGGGCGATGAGCACGGCCCAGGGAAAATCCGCCGGCAGCATGGGAATGATCTCTTCCAGCGTGCCGGGGCCGCCGGTGGAGACCCCGACGAGGACGAGACCGAAGCCGCTTCGCGGCGCCGCGGAGACGGCGCGGCGCAAACCTGAGTCGGGACGTCCGGCGATTCGATCGCGCTCGGCCCGGAGACGGCCCCGCAAGCCGACGCTACGACGCACGCGCGCCCCGACCGATTCACGGGCCTTGACGAGAATCTCGCGGCGGATCTGGTCGATCGACAGCGAAATGGTGCCGCCCGGCTTGTGGACGAAGTCGATGGCCCCGAGGCTCAGGGCCTGGAGGGTCGCCTCGGCGCCTTCCTCTGTGAGCGAGGAGACCATCAGCACCGGCTTGGGGCGCTGCTGCATGATGCGGGCCAGGCAGGTGATGCCGTCCATCTCCGGCATGTTGATGTCGAGGGTGATGACGTCCGGGTCGAACGTGTCGAGAGCGGTGAGCGCCTCCACGCCGTTGCGCGCCGTCCGCACCGTGTAGTCGCCCTCGGATTCGAACAGATCGGTCAGATGCTTTCGCATCAACGCCGAATCGTCGACCACCAGAACCTTGATCATCTCGCCCGCCGGGATGGGGAACAGGCGGCGCGGGCGGGAGGCCCGCGCCGAAGCATCCGTCAGTGCCGCGTCGCCACCTTCGCCACCTCCTGCACGTCGAGGAGCTGGGTGACCTCGAGCAGCAGGATCATCCGCTTCTGCTGTTCGAGATTGGCGACGCGGCGGATCATCCGCTTCTGCTCCTCCGACAGGTCCGGAGCCGGGCGGATCACCTTGGCGGGAATCCGCATCACCTCCGAGACCTGATCGACGATGAAGCCGGTGCGAACGCCATGAATGGTGAAGACCATGATGCGCTGGCGATCGTTGCGCTGGATCGAGGCGAGCCCGAAACGGCGCCGCTGGTCGATCACCGGCAGGACGACGCCGCGCAGGTTGATCACACCCTCGATGAAGTGCGGCGTCTTGGGAATGCGGGTGAGCTCGTCCGGCACGCGGACGATCTCCTGCACGGCCTCGATCGAGACGCCGTACTCCTCGTCCATCAGCCGGAACACGACGAACTGCTCCTCGTCGTCGCTGTCGCCGGTGCCGTCGATCCGCAACTCGCTGGCCATCTTGGAGCTCTCCGCACGCGACACGATGCCGTTCATTTCACTGGCGTTGAACATTCGCCCCGTCGCCAGGATCGACACCAGTCGACGGCCGTCGTCGAGCCGACAGATCGATTGCAGGTCGCCGTCGCAACTTCCGCTGTCGAGCAGTGTCGGCATCGGCTCGACCAGATCGCGGTTGATGCGCAGTACCTCCTTGACGCTGTCCATCACGACCCCGACCGAGGTGGAGCCGTCGTCGCCGAGCGAGACCACCACGACCTTGTTGGCGTCGGTCAGCTCGACCGCCGGCAGGCCGAACATCTCCCGCAACGAGACGAGCGGCAGGAGCCGGTTGCGCAAGGTGATGACGCCCAGCACATGGCCCGGGGTGTTCGGCACCCGGGTGACGTGCTCGGGGAGCTGGACGATCTCCTGCACCTGCTCGATCGGGAAGGCATACTCCTGCCCGGCGACCACGAAGCTGACGAGCTGGTCCTCGTCGATCGCCTGGTCCGCCGCCTCGGCCCGCGTGTCGTGCCCTTGCACCGCCTGCGTGGCCTTGGCGGTCGCTCGTCCGGCGATATCCTTGAACTCGCGCCGAACGAGCTGCGCGGCGTCGAGGATCATCACCATCGATTCGCCGTCGCGGCCCTTGATCATGCCGGTCAGCAGATCGGTGTCGACGGTCGCGCGGATCGTGTCGGCCCGCTCGATGCGAGCGGCGTCCACCGTCACGACATTGGCCATGCGGTCGACGACGAGACCGATCGGGTGGCCTTGGTCGAGAACGACCACCCGGGTGGAGTCGTCGTGCATCACCTTCGCGAAACCGAACGTGTCGCGGAGGTTGACGATCGGCAGCACGGTCCCTCGCAGGTTGGCGAGGCCCTCGAGCGCCGGCGGGCTCAAGGGAACGCGCACGATCTCCGGCATCCGGATGATCTCTTGCACTTCCGCGAGCGCTACGGCGAACATCTCGTCCTGGAGATGGAAGATGACGAACTGGCGCGCGTCGTCGAGGGGAACGGTGCCGATCGGCGGCACCCCTCCGCTACGCTCCGCCGGCACCGGCTGGCTGGTGGTTTCCATCGCGGTCTCCTCTCGGTCGTGCCGCGGCGGCTTCAGGCCGCTTGCAGCTCGTCGGCGAGGGAGGCGATCTCCTCGATGGCGGCGGCGAGCTCCTCGGCGCCCTTGGCCTGTTCACGCGCCGCGTTCGAGGCTTCGGTCGAGGCACGGCTGGCCTGCTGGGCGGCGGCGGCGATCTGCTCGACGCCGGTCTGGACCTCCTTGACGACCCGCACGATCTCGTCGGAGCCCGTGAGGATCTCCTTGTTGCCGGCGAGCACCTCGCTCATGTCGGTCGCGATGGTCGCGAGGTTGGCCGAGATGGCCTTGTTCTTCTCGACCTCGGCGGCGGCGGCGTCGGCGATCTCTCCGAGGTCGCCACGAACGTTGACGATCTGGTCCTGGATCGACTTGACGGTGTCCTTGATGCGATCGGCGTTCTCGGCCGAGTCACGGGCGAGGTTGCGGATGTCCGTGGACACCACGGCGAAGCCCTTGCCGAACTCGCCGGCGCGAGCCGCCTCGACCGAGCCGTTCACGGCCAGCATGTTGGTCTGGATCGACACGGTGGTGATCGCATCGACGATCTTGTCGATCCGGCGGCTCACCTGCTCCAGGGCCGAGATCTGGTCGCGGCTCACCTTGCCGGCCTCGACCGACTTGCCCACGCCCTCGACGAGGGCATCCACCGCGATCTTGTTGGCGGCGAGCGTGTCGCTGATCGCCTGCCCCTTCTCGAGCGCCATCTGGGCACGCGACTGGGACGTCAGCGCGCCCTTCTCGATCTGGCTGATGGCGGCGGAGGACTGCTGGGTCGCGGCGGCCTGCTGCTGCGCGCCTTTGCCGATCTGCTCGAGCGCCGTCATGATCTGGGCGGCCGCGCGATTGATCTCCTCGACGGCGCTGGACAGCTCCTCGGCCGCCGAGGCGACCTCCTCGGCGCTCTTGCCGATGTTCGTCGAGTTCTTCAGCTCCTCGGCGAGTTCGGCGATCTCCTGCGAGGCCTGCTCGCACTGGGCGAGCGCGGTGGTCTGCTGCTCGACCGTCTTGCCGGCCTCCTGGCAGGCCGAGCCCTGCTCCTCGGCCGCGGCTGCGACCGCCTCCGACCCCTTCAGCGCCTCCTGGGCGGCGGTGTTCGACTCGTCCGACGCGAGAGCGATCTCGCGGCCGCCCTTCATGACCTCGATCATGTCGACCCGGACGCTCTCCAGCGTCTCGGTGATCTTCATGCCTTTTTCGACCTCTTGGCGGGCCGCCACCGCGGAGGCGTTGATCCCCTCGGCGATGACCTTCACGTCCTTCTGGATCTGGGCGATCAGCTCCTGAATGTCGCGGGCCGATTTCTCGCTGGTCTCGGCGAGCGTGCGGACCTCGTCGGCGACGACGGCAAAGCCCTTGCCGTGCTGCCCGGCGCGCGCCGCCTCGATCGCCGCATTGAGTGCGAGCAGATTGGTCTGGTCGGCGATGCGGGCGACCGCCTTCACGACTTCGCCGATCGTCGCGGCTTGGCGCTCCAGCTCCTCGACCATCTTCACCGAGGCTTCCTGGCGCTCCGAGGCGCGGCCGATGGCGGTGATCGAGTTGGCGACCTGGGCCGCGACCTCGGCGACGAGCCCCTGGAGGGCCTCGGTCTTCTTGACCGACGTCTCGGCGTTGACCTTCGCCTTGATGATCAGGCTCGAGCCGCTGGTCACGGCCTTGAGCGACTGCTGAGCCGCGTTCGCGGCTTCCTCGGCACCGGCGGCGATCTGGTCGGACGCCTTGCGCAGCTCCTCGGCCGCGGACGCCGCCTCCTGGATTCCGGTCGCCATCTGCGAGGCCGCGGACGCGACGCGCTCCGCCGCCTTCTGCTGGCGCGCGAAGGTCCGCGCCTTGCGCTTCTGCGACTCGGCAGCCAACCGCGAGCCGTTGCTCGAGGAATGCTCCTTCGTCATCGCGGCTTCCAGGTTCGCCTGCATCACGCGCACCGGAGGCTTTTCGCTCACGCCAGCTTTCTTCACCAGGGCCATGGAGATAACTCGTGTTGTGTGGGTCGTTTGGTTCAGAGCATGTCGAAGGGTATTCGGCAGGATGCCGTGAGCATCCGGCAATACTATCGCGATGCCGGCAGCCAGGTGGCGCCGGCTATGGAAGCCCAATTGTGTGGAAAGCCGCCGCAGGGCGAGTGTCTGCTGTCAGAGCTGGAGCATCTGCGGCGAGGGTCGGATTTCGCTAGGGCTGGGAGGAATCGTGATCAGCGAACCATCGGAACTTCCGTTTGGAGTAGATCGACGCGCGCAGCGCGAATCAGGTTGCGCGAGTTACAAAAAGCTGTATTTCCAGGCTACATCTTCACCGAATTCCATCGTGACCTTCGTTCCGGACGTCCTAACGATCACTTAAGCCGGCTTAGGTGTACGGGTTTGTACGAGACGCGGCCCGCAACGTCAGATGAGCGAATTGATGACTCCGAGGCGCGGCGTTATCCGCCATCTCGAAGCTAACTGACATATAAAATACTATAGAGGTTTTTTGTGACCGGGAAACGCACTTCGTTGTTGTCGTCCTCGACGCGAAGTGGTCCTGATCAGAACACGCTTCGTCAGCGTGCGCGGCCCCTGCGGAGACTTTCGGCCGATCACTGACACGACGGGCCACACGTGCCGGGCGGCGCCGTGTTCGAGCAAGCGGCGTGACCGAGCAAGCGGCGTGCGCCACCACCGCACAGCATTCTGCGTCGCACAAGCCGCATTGCAGTGCGCCAAATTGCGCCACCGCCGGCACGCACGTAACGCGAGCCGGCACGCCGCGCCAATAAACGAAATTGACGCTGCGCCACCGAACCGGCAGCCTCGACGTTGTCTCCTCGACAACGGCGGTACCCCCGATCGCCGACCGGGCCTCGGGACGTCCGCCGATCGTGCGAACCGTGCGAGCGTGCCATGACGCTGCGGCCCGTCACCCTGGACGACAAGTACGACCTCGCCGCCTCGCCGGTGCTCCTCACCGGCTATCAGGCCATCATCCGCATGGTCCTGATGCAGAAGGCGCGCGACCGCCGCGCCGGGCTGCGCACGGCGGGCTTCGTCACCGGCTATCGCGGCTCGCCGCTCGGCGGGCTCGATCAGCAGTTCCAGCGTGCCGAGGCGCTGCTGACAAAGAACGACATCCGCTTCCAGGCCGGGCTGAACGAGGACCTGGCGGCCACCGCGGTGTGGGGCTCGCAGCAGGCCGAGCTACGCGGCGAAGGCCGCTTCGACGGTGTGTTCGCGCTATGGTACGGCAAGGGACCGGGCGTCGATCGCTCCGGCGATGTGTTTCGCCATGCGAACTGCGCCGGTACCTCGCGTCACGGCGGCGTGCTCGCGCTGATGGGTGACGACCATACCGCCGAAAGCTCCACCACGGCGCACCAGTCGGAGTTCAACTTCGTCAACGCCGTGATCCCGGTGCTCAATCCGGCCGGCGTCCAGGAGATCGTCGACTACGGCCTGCTCGGCCTCGCGATGTCGCGCTACACCGGCGCCTGGGTCGGGCTCAAATGCGTCCACGACACGGTGGAGTCCACCGCCGTGATCGACGGCGACCTCGACCGGGTGAAGATCGCCATCCCGAGCGACGATCTGTTCCGCATGCCGCCGGGTGGCCTCGGCATCCGGCTCGGCGACACCGTGCTGGCCCAGGAGGCGCGCCTCCAGGATTTCAAGCGCGACGCCATGCTGGCCTTCGTGCGGGTCAACCGGCTCAACCGCACCATCATGTCGGGCGGGCGGCGGCCGCGGCTCGGCCTCCTCACGGTCGGCAAGAGCTATCTCGACGTGCGCCTGGCGCTCGACCTGCTCGGCCTCGACGAGGTGCGCTGCAACGATCTCGGCCTGCGCCTCGTTAAGATCGGCTGCCCCTATCCGATCGGCCGCGACGACATGCTGGAGGCGGCCGCCGGGCTCGATCTCCTGATGGTGGTCGAGGAGAAGCGTTCGCTGGTCGAGGTGCAAGTGCGCGAGGAGCTGTACGGCACCGCCCACCAGCCGGTCGTCGTCGGCAAGAAGGACGAGCAGGGCGGCTGGCTGTTCCCGGTCAAGGGCGCGCTCGATCCCGCCGCCATCGCGCTGGCGATCGGCGAGCGGCTCTTGCGCTTCTCGCCCGACGAGGCGCTGGCGGCCCGCGTCGCCCGCCTGAAGGAGATGCGGCGCGAGCCACCGCCCGCCGCCGACATCGCGACACGCACGCCGTATTTCTGCTCGGGCTGCCCGCACAACTCGTCCACGGTGGTGCCGGAGGGCAGCCGCGCCTATGCGGGCATCGGCTGCCACTACATGGTCCAGTGGATGGATCGCGCCACCACGGGCTTCACCCAGATGGGCGGCGAAGGGGCCAATTGGATCGGCGAGGCGCCGTTCTCGCAGCGACCGCACGTGTTCCAGAATCTCGGCGACGGCACCTACAATCACTCGGGCTCGCTGGCGATCCGGGCCGCCGTCGCGGCCGGCGTCAACATCACCTTCAAGATCCTGTTCAACGACGCCGTCGCCATGACGGGCGGGCAGAAGAACGACGGTGGCCTGACGGTCGGGCAGATCGCCCGCCAGGTCGCCGCCGAAGGTGTCGCGGCGCTGGTGGTGGTCAGCGACGAGCCGGAGAAGTATCCGCGCGGCACGCCGTGGCCCCCGGGCACCACGGTTCACCACCGCGACGAGCTCGACGCCGTGCAGCGGCGACTCGCCGCGACGCCCGGCTGCACGGTGTTGATCTACGACCAGACCTGCGCGGCCGAGAAGCGGCGTCGCCGCAAGCGCGGCCTCTATCCGGACCCGGATCGCCGCGTCGTCATCAACGCGCTGGTGTGCGAGGGCTGCGGCGACTGCGGGGTGCAGTCGAACTGCGTGTCCATCCAGCCGCTGGAGACCGAGTTCGGACGCAAGCGCCTCATCGATCAGTCGACCTGCAACAAGGACTTCTCCTGCGTGAAGGGTTTTTGTCCGTCGTTCGCGAGCGTGTCGGGGGCACGGCCGAAGCGGGTGGGCGGGGTGGCCGAAGTGATCGACGGCCCCGCGCCGGCGCTCCCTCTCCCCGCCAGCGGGGAGAGGGTTGGGGTGAGGGGCGATGGCGCCGGTGATGCTCCCCGCCCGCGGGGAGAGGTGACGGCGCTTTCGGCCGATGACCTCCCGGCGCCGGATCTGCCGGCGCCCGTCCTGCCGGCGATCGACGGCACCTACGGCATCCTGGTCTGCGGCATCGGCGGCACCGGCATCGTCACGGTCGGCGCGATCCTCGCCATGGCGGCGCATCTCGACGGCAAGGCGGCCGGCGTCATCGACATGGCGGGCCTCGCCCAGAAGGGCGGCAGCGTGCTTAGCCACATCCGCATCGCGGCGCGGCCGGACGACATCCACGCCATCCGGCTGCCGGCCGGCGGTGCCGACCTGGTGCTCGGCGGCGATCTGGTGATCACGGCGAGCCGCGCCGCCCTCGCTACCGTCAAGGCCGGCGCCACCCGGGTGGTGGTCGACACCGCCGAGGTGATGCCCGGCCCCTTCACGCGCCAGCCCGACCTGCGGTTGCCCGGCGAGCGGCTGCGCCGCGCGGTGACGGACGCCGCCGGGACCGAGCAGTGCCGCTTCGTCGAGGCGACGCGGCTGGCGAGCGCCCTGTTCGGCCAGTCGATCGCCGCCAACATGATGCTGCTCGGGGTCGGCTGGCAGCTCGGCGCCGTGCCGGTGTCGGCGGCCGCGATCGAGCAGGCGATCGCGCTCAACGGCGAGGCCGTCGCCATGAACCGGGCGGCGTTCCGGCTCGGCCGCCGGCTCGCCATCGATCCGGCCGGCGTCGCGGCCCTCGCCGCCCCGGCGGCGCCGGCCGCGGACTCGCCACGGCGGCTGTCGGCGTCGCTCGACGAGACGATCGCGCGCCGGGTTGCGTTCCTCACTGCCTACCAGAACGCCGCCTATGCGGAGCATTACCGACGGCGGGTCGACGCGGTGCGGGCCGCCGAGGCCGCGCAGACGCCCGGCCGCGATGGGCTCGGCGAGGCGGTGGCGAAAAGCCTGTTCAAGCTGATGGCCTACAAGGACGAGTACGAGGTGGCGCGGCTGTGGTCGGACGGCTCGTTCCAGCGCCAGCTCGCCGAGACCGTGGAGGGCGAGCGCCTGCGGATCACGCTCCACCTCGCGCCGACCTGGCTGGTGCGCTCGGAGCGGCGCGGTCCGGTCCGCAAGGTGTCGTTCGGCCCCTGGATCGTCCCGGTGCTCCGGCTGCTCGCCCGCTTCAAGGGGCTGCGCGGCACTCCGCTCGATCCGTTCGGGCACTCCGCCGAGCGGCGGGCCGAGCGGGCGCTGATCGGCGACTACGAGGCGGTGCTGGACGAGGTTCTGGCCGGCCTCTCGCCCGACAACCACGCCCTCGCGGTGGCGATCGCGGCCGTGCCCGAGAAGATCCGCGGCTTCGGCCACGTCAAGACGGGCTCGATCGCGCTCGCCAAGGCCGAGGAGGCGATGCTGCTGGCCGAGTTCCGCAGCCCGGCCGTGCGGCTGGAGGCGGCCGAGTAGCGGCGCCCCGGTCGCGCCACCGGACGGCCCGCGGCCTGACCCGCGGGACGGCTACGCGCTATCCGACGAGGGCCTTGCGCAAGGCCGGGACGTCGTCGAGCACGCAATCCACGAAGGCGGCGATGCGCGGCGTCCGGCGCAGGTCCGGGGGCGTCAGCAGATACCAGCTTCGGGTCAGCTCCTGCACCGGAGGCAGCACCTGGACGAGCGTCTCCTCCGCATCGCCGAGCGTGGTCGGCAGCGGCGCGATGCCGACGCCGGCCTTCACCGACGACACCACGCCCAGAATGCTGGCGCTGTGACAGACGATGCGGGCGCCCGGCACCGCCGCCGGCAGCCACTTGGCGACGCGGTGGCTCTGCATGATCCCGTCGAACCCGATCAACGCATGAGCCGCCAGATCCGCGATGGTGGCGGGCCGGCCATGCTGCCGAACATAATCCTTGCTGGCGTAGATGGCCCAGACCGAGTCGCAGATCTTGCGGCCGACGAGCCGCGCATCGATCGGCTCGCCGGAGCGGAAGGCGACGTCGGCCTCTCCCTCGGCGAGATCGAGGTAGCGGTCGCTGGTGACGAACTCCACCGCGAGACCAGGATGGCGGGCGGAGAAGCGATCGAGCAGGCCCGACGCGGCGATGCGCGATACCGTCGGCTCCGGGCAGGTCAGGCGGATGGTCCCCTTCAGGTCGAGCTTCAGCGACTGGATCTTGCGTTCGAGATCCACCACCGCGGTCTCGACCGCGAGGACCTGATCGAGCAGCGCCTCGCCGATCTCCGACAGTCGGTACCCGGCGGCCCGACGCTTCACGAAACTGAGACCGATCCGCCGTTCGAGCTCCATCAGCCGCCGGTGGACGGTGGACGGGTTGACGCCGAGTGCCTTCGCGGCGCCGAGCGTGCTGCCGCAGCGCGAGATCGCCGCGAGATGGCGCAGATCGTTCCAATCGAACATGGCGACCATCATGCACCTTTGCGCAGTGGTTTTGCAGACTTGCGGCTGCCGGGCGCCAGTCGAAGCCGCTAGCCTCGTCTTCGACGGCGAGGAGACGACCATGATCGAGAAGCCGCCAGCCTCCTCGCCGACAACGAGGAAACGGCCATGATCGAGAAAAGCGACGTGCAGACCATGATCGCCGGGCTGACCGTCGGCGTCACGCGCAGCGCGCAGGACACCGGGCTGGCCCAGCTCACCCCCCTTCACCGCCAGGTGGTGCCGGGGATGCCGACGGCCGCCGATCAGGAGATCAGGGTGCTGTTTGCCACCCTGCTGCCGGGCGACGTCACCCCGTACCACTCGCACCGGCATCCGGTGACGGTCTACATGCTGGAGGGGACGTTCACCCTCGCCCTCGACGACCGAGACCCGGTGACCATCGAGGCCGGGCAGGTGTTCGTCGAGCCCTCCGGGGTGGCGATGACGGGCCGCAATCAGGGCTCGGCCCCGGCCCGCATGGCGCTGTTCTATGTCTGCGACCCCGGAGCGCCGTTTGCCGACCCGGCCGGCCCAGCCTAGCGCCGCGTCTCGAAGCCGAGTGACGACCGGAAGCGCCCGAGGAACCCGGGCGGGGGGACGCAGACGACGGGCCGCCCCCACCATCGGTTACCCGCCGCCGCGAATCGTCGCACGGACCTCGCCCGAGGGGTCTGGCTGCCGCCCTCCGGTCCTGCTATCGCTCGGTTCGGCAGTTCGATCCGAGCACAGATGAACGAGCGCATCCCCACCCCCGGGTCTCGCGACGAGACCACCACGTTTGCCGACGCCCCGCCGCGGGCGCCCCTCCGCCCGGTCGCCCGGCCGGGCGCCGGCGCGCGCCCGGCCCCGAGTGCCCGTCCGGCCGACCATCCGCCGGTCGAGCACGGGCGCATCGGCGTCCTGATCGTCAATCTCGGCACCCCGGACGCCACCGACCCGGATTCGGTGCGCCGCTATCTCAAGCAGTTCCTCTCCGACGCGCGGGTCATCGAGGCGCAGGGGCCGATCTGGAAGCTGGTGCTCAACGGCATTATCCTGCGCACCCGGCCGGCCCAGAAGGGCCGCGACTACGAGAAGATCTGGAACCGCGAGAAGAACGAATCACCGCTCAAGACCATCACCCGGTCGCAGAGCGAGCAGCTCGCCGGGCTGGTCGCGCCGGTGGACGACCGGCTCGTCGTCGACTGGGCGATGCGCTACGGCAACCCGTCGATGGAATCGCGCCTCGCCGCCCTCCAGGCTCGCGGCTGCGATCGCATCCTGCTGGTGCCGCTCTATCCGCAATACGCCGCCGCCACCACGGCGACCGTGTGCGACGAGGCGTTCCGCGCCCTGATGCGCCTGCGCTGGCAGCCGACCCTGCGGGTGGCGGCCCCGTGGTACGACGATCCCGTGTACATCGAAGCGCTGGCCCGCTCCGTGGAAGACGAGCTGGCCAAGCTCTCCTTCACGCCCGAGGTGATCATCGCCTCCTTCCACGGCATCCCGAAGGAGTATTTCGACAAGGGCGACCCCTACTACTGCCACTGCGCCAAGACGCACCGGCTGCTGGGTGCCCGGCTCGGCCTCGACGAAACCCGCTTCCGCCTCACCTTCCAGTCGCGCTTCGGCCGCGCCGAGTGGTTGCAGCCCTACACCGACATGACCGTCAAGGCGCTGGCCGAATCGGGGACCAAGAGCCTCGCCGTCATCACCCCGGGCTTCACCTCCGACTGCCTGGAGACCCTGGAGGAGATCGCCGGCGAGAACGCCGAGATCTTCCTGCACAACGGGGGCGAGAACTTCGCCGCCATCCCCTGCCTCAACGACAGCGGACCCGGCATGGAGGTGATCCGCACCGTGGTGCTGCGCGAGCTTCAGGGCTGGATCGACCCGCCGGCGTGAGCCGCCGGCCCGTCACCCTCCCTTAACGTCGTTCCGCACCGGCTCCGAACCGGCACCTCGCGCCCGACACCCACCTCTCGGTGACGACGCTGCGGTGCCGCGCTTGCGGCGGCACCGCCGCACCGTCACACTCGCGCCGCCACACGCGCGCCGGATCAGCCGCAGGGGAGCACGGTCATGGTTTTTGGCGGTCTCGACATCTTCATCGTCATCTTGGTCCTCCTCGCCATCGTCACGGTGTTCCTCGGGGTCAAGACCGTGCCCCAGGGCTACGAGTGGACCGTCGAGCGGTTCGGCCGCTACACGAGGCGGCTCGGCCCGGGACTCAACCTGATCGTCCCGTTCGTCGACCGGATCGGCCGCAAGATCAACGTGATGGAGCAGGTGATCGACATTCCTCAGCAGGAGGTCATCACCAAGGACAACGCCAGCGTCACGGTCGATGGCGTCGCCTTCTTCCAGGTCGTCGATGCCGTCAAGGCGAGCTACGAGGTGGCCCAGCTCGACCTCGCCATCGTCAAGCTGACGATGACCAACATCCGCTCGGTGATGGGCTCGATGGATCTCGACCAGATGCTGTCGCATCGCGACGAGATCAATGTCCGGCTGCTGCGGGTGGTCGATGCCGCCGTGTCGGCCTGGGGCATCAAGGTCAACCGCATCGAGATCAAGGACATCTTCCCGCCCCAGGACCTCGTCAACGCGATGGGGCGGCAGATGAAGGCGGAGCGCGAGAAGCGCGCCGAGATCCTCACCGCCGAGGGGCAGCGCCAGTCCGAGATCCTGCGCGCCGAGGGCCAGAAGCAATCGCAGATCCTGGAGGCGGAGGGGCGCCGCGAGGCGGCGTTCCGCGACGCCGAGGCGCGCGAGCGGCTGGCCCAGGCCGAGGCCAAGGCGACCGAGATGGTGAGCCTCGCGGTCGCCCGTGGCGACGTCGCGGCGCTCAACTACTTCATCGCCGAGAAGTACCTCAAGGCGTTCGCCGAGCTCGCCCGCTCGCCGAACCAGAAGGTGCTGATGCTGCCGATCGAGGCCACCAACGTGCTCGGCTCGCTGGCCGGCATCGCCGAGATCGCCAAGTCGACTTTCGAGGAGCGCGCCGTCGGCCAGCCGCGGCCCGCCGGGCGGCCGGCGCCGCCCACCGGCCCCGCCGTGCCGCCGCCGCAACCGACCACGAGATGAGCCATGACGTTTCTCGCCTCCCTCGGCCCCTGGGGCTGGCTCACCGCCGCCGCCGTGCTGTTGATCGCCGAGATCGTGGTGCCCGGCATCTTTCTCCTGTGGCTCGGCATCGCGGCCCTGATTGTCGGCCTGGTGTCGTTCCTGATCGATTGGGGCTGGCAGCTCCAGTGGCTCGCCTTCGCGGCGATCTCGCTCGCCGCCATTCCGCTGTGGCGCAAGCTCGCGCACGCGGGTGAGACCAGCGACCAGCCGTTCCTCAACCGCCGGCTCGACGCCATGGTGGGACGGGTGTTCACGCTGGAGCGGCCGATCGTCGGCGGCAGCGGCACGGTGGCGGTCGACGATACCATCTGGCGCGTCACCGGCGACGACACGCCGGCCGGCGCCCGCGTCAAGGTGGTGCGGGTGGAGGGCGCCGTCGTGCATGTCGAGCGGGTGGACGGGTAGGCGCGGCGACGGCCTTCGCCGACGCACCGTCCGGTCAGGCGGCCCGCCGCTCAGGCGGCCCGCCGCTCAGGCGGCCCGCACGGTCGCCAGGAATCGGTCCACCTCGGCCCGCAGACTGTCGCTGTCGGCGGCGAGCTGGCCGGCCGCGCCTTGCACGTCGCCGGAGGCGGCGCCGGTGTCCTCGGCGCCGCGGCTCACCACCGCGATGGTCTCGACGACACGGCCGGTGCCGGTCGCGGCCTGGCGAATGTGGTGGGTGATCTCGGACGTCGCGGTGCGCTGCTCGTCCATCGATCCGGCGATCGCGGCGGCCGTCTCGGCGATCCTGCCGATGGTGCCGCTGATCGCCTTGATGGCGCCGACCGAGTCCTGGGTCGCCTGCTGCATCTCGGCGATCTGGGCGGCGATGTCGCCGGTGGCCTTGCCGGTCTGCGCCGCCAGGGCCTTCACCTCCTGGGCGACGACCGCGAAGCCCTTGCCGGCCTCGCCGGCCCGGGCCGCCTCGATGGTGGCGTTGAGTGCCAGCAGGTTGGTCTGCTCGGCGATGGCGGTGATCAGGGCGACCACGTCGCCGATGCGGGCGGCGGCCTGCGACAACGTCGCGATGCGGGCGTCGGTGGTCTCGGCCTGCCGCACCGCCTCCTCGGCGATGCGGCTGGATGCCTGCACCTGACGTGCGATCTCGGCGATCGAGCTGCCCATCCGGTCGGTCGCCGACGTCACGGCCTGGACACCGGCGGCCGCCTGGGTCGAGGCGGTCTCGACGGTCGCGGCGTTGTGCCGGGTCAGATCGGCCGTCCGGGTCAGCGCCGCGGCGGTGGATTCGAGCCGACCGGCCGCCGCCGACACCTCGCCGACGATGTCGCCCACCGCAGCCTGGAAGCGATCGGCGAGGGCGTTCATCTCGTCACGGCGCCGGCTCGCCGCGGCCACCTCGGCCTCCTGGCGCTCTCGCTGGAGCGCCTCGACCCGTGCCTCGTGATCCGCGAAGGCGCGTTCCGCGTCGGCGGCGATGTCGCCGATCTCGTCGCGCTGATCGAGGCCGGCGACCGCCCCCGACTGTCCCTCCGCCAGCGCCCGCATGGCCCGGCGCAGCAGCGACAGCCGCCGCGACAGGCGAAGCCCGATGAGCACTACGGCCGCGAGCGCCAGCACCGTCACGGCGGCCGCGATGCCGAGCATCGTCCACAGATGCGAGACGAAGCCCTGGATGCGGACGGCGAGCAGGCGGTCGAGCTCGGCGGTGCCGGCGCGCCAGAACGCATCGGCGGACTGCATCGCCTCGCCGAACAGGCGCTCCAGCGGGGCAAGGTCCAGCGCACGGCGCTGGGCGTCGTCCCGGAAGGCGATTGCGGCACGCTTGGATTCTGCCTGGAACGCTTCGCTGGCGCGGGCGAACGCCTTCGCGGGTCCCTCCAGGGCGCGGCGGATGCTGCCGTCCGGATTGCCCTTGATGGCCGAGTCGAGGGAAGCGGCCGCCCCGGCGGTGGCCGAGCCGAGCCCGCCGAGCTGGATCATCAGCTCGGCCTTCTCGTCGTCGCCGAGCGCGGCCGCTTCGCGGCCCGCCCGGAGCAGCGCCAGCAGGCTGCCGAGGCGGTCGACCACCTCCGGCAGCTTGGTGGTGACCACATCCATCACGTAGAAGCTGTCGATATCGGGATCGAGGGTGAGATTGGACCCGTCGGCGACCTTGGTCAGCAGGGCGCGGGCGGCCGCGATCGTCTGCTCGGTACCGGCATCGCGGATGATCCGCCGCCCTGGCCAGCCGATCCCGGCGAGCCCCGAGCGCAGCGCCGCGGCGGCTTCGTGGCTGTCCATCGCGGCGTCGAAGCGGGAGACCTGGTCGAGCGTCGGCGTCGCCGACCGCGCCGCCTCCAACCCGCGGGTCTCCGACGCCGCGCCGATCAGGCCGGTGAGCACCGGCCAGACGGCGCCGAGATAGACGACACCGTCCCGCTCCTTCTCGGCGAAGCTGATGTCCTTCCGGCTCTGCTCCTGGAACAGGAGGCCGAGCAGAGCGAGCGGCACCAGGAACAGCACGACCACGAGAGCGAGCTGAGCGCGAATCGACACGCGAAGACCCGCCCGACGGACATCGAGAAGAGCCACGACGACACTCCGGCGTTGTACAACAGCCGAAATGAACGCATTCGCGGGTTAACTGGTGGTGACGACGATTCTCTGAAAACTCTACGTAAGTGTTAGGTTCTAGCCGGCGGCTGCCGCCGGCTATCCGCTCGGGTGGGGTGACGCGGCGGCGAGACGACGGCGGCGCGACGCGGCCGCGCTCAGGCGGCCCGCCGCTCAGGCGGCCCGCACCGTCGCCAGGAACTTGCCGACCTCACCCTTCAGTCGTGCACTCTCGCCGGCGAGCGACTGCGCCGAAGACAGCACCTGCGACGAGGCCGTGCCGGTCTCGCCGGCCCCGCGATTGACGTCGACGATGTTGGCTGCGACCTGCTCGGTGCCGTGCGCCGCCTGCTGGACGTTGCGGGCGATCTCGGCGGTCGCGGCACCCTGCTCCTCGATCGCCGCCGCGATCGAGGAGGCGATCTCGGCGATGCGGCCGATGGTGCCACCGATCTCCTTGATGGCGCTGACCGAGTCCTGGGTCGCCTGCTGCATGCCGGCGATCTGGGCGGCGATCTCGCCGGTCGCCTTGCCGGTCTGTGCCGCCAGCGCCTTCACCTCCTGGGCCACCACCGCGAAGCCCTTGCCGGCCTCGCCGGCGCGGGCCGCCTCGATCGTCGCGTTCAGCGCCAGCAGGTTGGTCTGCCCGGCGATGGCCGTGATCAGGGCGACGACGTCGCCGATCCGCTGCGCCGCTTGCGACAGCGCGCCGATGCGGCCGTCGGTCTTCTCGGCCTGGCGCACCGCCTCGCCGGCGATGCGGCTCGACTCCTGCACCTGGCGGCTGATCTCCTGCACCGAGGCGGTCATCTGGTCGGTGGCGGACGCCACCGACTGCACGTTACCGGAGGCGAGCTCGGAGGCCGACGCCACCGTGGACGACAGCTCCTGCGTGGTCTCGGCCGTGCGGGTGAGGGTGCGGGCCGCCTCTTCCAGCTCCGCCGCGGTCGACGACACGGTGTCGACGATCTCGCCCACCGCCGCCTCGAAGTCGCCGGCGAGCCGGCGCACCGTCTCCTGCCGTTCGCGCGTCGCCCGCTCTTCGGCGGCCCGCTGCTCGATCTCGAGCGTCTCCAGGCGCAGCAGGTTCTCCTTGAAGGCGCTGGCCGCGCGCGCATTGTCGCCGACCTCGTCGCGCCGCTCGGTGAACGGCACCGCGACGGTCTTGTCGCCGGCGGCGAGCTGGCGCAGCACGGCGCCGATGCGGCGGATCGGCACCGAGATGCTGCGGCCGATCACCCAGGCGAGACCGAGCCCGACGATCAGGCCACCGAGGCCGAGCCAGACGACGAGCTGCCGGGTCTCGGCGATCACCGCTACGGTGCGGGTCTCGACCGTTCGCGCGTCCTCGATGCTGGAGGTCTTGATGGCGTCCGCGGAGGCCGCGATCGTCTCGCTCAGGCTGGGCAGGTAGGTCGCGGCCAGCACGTCGACGGTTCCCGAGATCTCGACATAGCGCTTATAGCCGGTGACGAGGCCCGCCGCGGTGGCCTTGGCCTCCTCGACGGTCTTGCGCATGTCGGGGCTGAGATTCATGCCGCCGATCGCGGCCAGCTCGGAGGCGACGACGTCGAGGGCTGAGCGGCCGAGATCGGCCGCCCGCCGGTCGAAGCGGCCGACCAGCCGGCCGAGCTCCAGCCGGGCGCTCAGCAACCGCTCCTGGGCCCGACCCGCCACCATGATGACGTCGATGTCGCCGGTCTTCTCCACCGCCCAGCGCTGGAGCTGCGCCACCGCGGTCCCGAGCGACGCGAAGGCCGGATCGAGCACCCCTCTCGTCAGCGTCATCTGCTCCTGCTTCACCTGGAAGAGGCTCTCGTAGGAGGAGCGATAGTTGTCGATGTCGGCGGCGAGTCCCTTGAAGGTGGCGAGGTTGGTCGGATCGTCGATCTCGCGCAGGCCGCGCGCCAGCAGCGCGGCGATTCGCTCGCCGCCCTCCGCGGCCGCCGTGCGGTCCGCCTCCTGGCCGAACAGCCAGTATTCGCGCGCCGCCCGCCGATAGGCCAGGAATTCGCGGTCGAGGTCGCGGGTGATGTCGCCGGCCGCCGCCGCATGGGCGAAGCGGTCGAAGCTCGCCGACACGGCGCCGAAATTGACCCAGGCGGCCGCCGAGATCGCACACATGATGGCGATCATGCAGAAGAATCCGAACGCCACCTTGGTGCCGATACTTCGGTTGGCGAACGCCGCGCTCAGCCGGCGGGTCCGCCGTGGCGTGACTGCCCCGATGGTGGCCATTCTGAACTCTCCGAATCATTGATGTCGAAGGGCGCAGACGGGAACCGTCGGTGAGATTGCGGTGCGCCCCACCAGGAAATGCTCCGAAGTCCCGGTAAAATGTTCGTTAGGACCGCCCTAAGTATTAGCGCGGATGTATGATGGGGTGATCGGCATCGGGTTAAATCGGTAGATCAACAAGTTGTGTCAACTTATGCGGGTGCGACGGACCGTCACAGCGTGAACGGAACAGGAATCTGCACAGCTAGTGATTGCCAAGCAATACCAAAGAACTAGGCAAAAGTGCGGAGGATTTCTACTTGTAAACTGTTGATCAACTACACCTGAGATGGATACCGCTTGTAACCGCATCAATATCTAGAATAGTTTGAATTCGCGATTCTCGTATGGCAGCCATCGCTCAACACAAAGCCAGGCTTATGATCGATAAAATCGCCCCCATCAGCATAAACCAACCGCTCGATGTCGGTTTTCCCGAGATCGAGCATCCCTTTGCCTCTGTCCGCGGTGTAGTGTTGGACAGGAGCGGGATAATTCTCGCAGTCAACACGGCCTGGAAGATCTTCGGGCAGGCCGCCGGGCTAGCGCTTCCCAACTCCGGACTAGGTCAAAACTACCTCCAGTACTGCGCCTGCGCCGACGAACAGTCCGGACGAATCATCGACGGGATCACCCAGCTCCTGCATGGCCGGGTCGACTGCCTGTCCTTCGTCTACCCGTGCCACGGCGCCGGCGGGCAAGGCTGGTTCCTGATGCTCGGCTTTCCCTATATCCGCGATACGGCGCGCGCCATCCTGCTGCATGTCGACATCACCGCGCTGATGCCACGCGCCACGGAGGGCCGGTCGAAGCCCGTGGTGCTCAAGGACGAGTTCGGCGTCGAGCCGTTCAACGCCCGGCTGGAGCAGATGATGGAGGCGATCGAGCGGTCGATCCGCGCCGTCACGCCGGCGGCGGTCGACACGCCGGAGCCCGACGAGGCCTCGCCGTTCCACGTCGATGTGAAGAGCGCCTGCGCGTCGGTGTCGCTCAGCCGCCGTCAGCGGCAGGTCCTCGAGCTGATGGCCAAGGGCCTGAGCAACATCGAGATCGGCCGGATGCTGGCGATCTCGCCCAACACCGTGAAGATCCACGTCTCCGGCATCCTGGCGCGTCTCGGCGTGCCGAACCGCGCCCAGGCGATCCACTGGACGCTCACCCGTCCCCACGAGGATCTGCGGAAAGGGGCCTGACCGCCCCTTTCCTGCGGTCCACCCGCCCGCTACGGCGATGCCCGTCGTTTCGGACGTGCATCCGTGCTCAGGCCACCCCGACCCGCAGCAGATCGTGCAGATGCACGATGCCGACCGGCATGCCGCGCTCGATCACGAACACGGCGGTGATCTTGGAGGCGTTGAGCACCTGCAAGGCTTCGCTGGCGAGCTGATCGGGCTTGGCGCTGATCGGCCGCCGCGTCATCACCTGCTCGACCGGCAGATCGAGCAGGTCGGGCCGCATGTGGCGGCGCAGATCGCCATCGGTGACGATGCCGACCAGGTGCCCCTCCGGGTCCGTCACCCCGACACAGCCGAACCCCTTGGTCGACATCTCCACCACGGCGGCGCCCATGCGGGCGCCGAGCGGACACAGCGGCATCGCGGCGCCGGTGTGCATCAGGTCGCGGGCGAATTTGAGGGCGGCGCCGAGCCGACCGCCGGGATGCAGGTTGCGGAAGTCGAGCGGCGTGAAGCCGCGGCTCTCCAGCAGCGCGATGGCGAGCGCGTCGCCGAGCGCGAGCTGCATCAGCGACGAGGTGGTCGGCGCCAGGTTGTGCGGGCACGCCTCGCGGGCGACCGGCAGCCTCAGCACGATGTCGGCGGCGCGCCCGAGGGTGCTGTCGGCCTCCGAGGTGACCGCCACCAGGGCGATGCGGAAGCGCCGCGAATAGTCGATCAGCGCCCGCAGCTCCGCGGTTTCCCCCGACCACGACAGCGCCAGCACCACGTCGTCGGTGGTGATCATCCCGAGGTCGCCGTGCCCGGCCTCGGCCGGGTGGACGAAGAAGGCCGGGGTGCCGGTCGAGGCGAGCGTGGCGGCGATCTTGTGGCCGACATGGCCGGACTTGCCCATGCCGCTCACCACCACGCGGCCACGCGCCGCCCGGATGGTCTCGACGGCGGCGATGAACGGCGCCCGCAGGCCGTCGCGCATGGCGGCGGCCAGCGCCGCGATCCCCTCGGCCTCCGCCTCCAGGGTGCGCAGGCCGGTGTCGATCAGCGCATGGGCGGTGGGGGCGGGCGGCTCGGTGGGCGGAATGACGTCTGACATGCGCCGTCTCTAACGCTTTTTCGGCCGCACGCAACGGCGTGCCGGCGGCGTCGGCCGCGGGCCGGACCGGCGCCGGCCGCGGGTCGGAGTCCCCGGCTGGCGATCGCGGGCACGGAAAAACAGCCGCCCGCCGTTGCCGCCGGCGGGGTGTCAACCGGCCATTAACCATGCCCGTTTTATTCCGATTAACCAGTTCTGTGCCGATCGGCCGGCGTGGAGGATGTATCGGTGCCGCGCCCCAGCTCCCGTTTCGCCTGGCTGCTCGGCGCGAGCCTGACGGTCGTCGTCGCGGGACCGCACGGTCCGGCGATGGCCCAGACGGCCGCCGCGGGGACGGCGGACCCGGCGGGCGAGAGCCTGTTCGCCCCGGCCCCGGCCGGCGGCGGCTTCGGCACAGGTTTCCGCCCCGGCAGCGCCGTCGCTCCCGCCGTGGAGGGCCGCACCACGTTTCGCACCGCGGCCGGCGAGGACGCTCCCGGCGGCACCGCTCCTGGCGGCACCGCCCCCGGCGGCGGCAAGGCGACCGCCACGTCGCGTCCGACCGGCTTCGACTCGAAGAACACCCGCCGGCCCGGCCCGCCGCCGCCGCTGACCCAGCGCCAGAAGGAGGCTGCCCGGCTGCGGGCGGCGCCGCAGCCGCTCCCCCTGGTGCGCGGCACCAACCCGGCCACGACGCCGGTCACGGTGCCGCCGCGCCTCACCCGCCGCGGCGCTCCCGGCCTCGACAGCACCTCGCGCTTCAACGTGCCGATCACCGCGGCGATCCCGCGGCGCGGACCGCCGCTGCCTGAGGACCCGTATGCGCCGCTCGGCGTGCGGGTGGGCGCCTTCACGCTGCGGCCCGCCATCGAGGTCTCGACCGGCTACGACAGCAATCCGACCCGCATCTCGGGCCTTCCTGGCTCGGCGCTGACCACCGTGTCGCCCGAGCTGCTGATCCGCTCCAACTGGCAGCGCCACGCCCTCGATGCCGACCTGCGCGGCACCTACACCTGGTACGGCCAGACCTATCCGCTGGTGATCAACGCGCCGGGCACCGCCGTGTCGCAGGCGACCCCGGAGATCATCGACCGTCCGACCGTGGATTCGCGGGTGCGGGGCCGCTTCGACGTCGACAGCCTGTCGCGCTTCGAGGGCGAGGGTCGCGTCGTCGTCTCGACCGACAATCCCGGCACCCCCAACGTGCAGACCGGGCTGAAGCGCTTCCCGCTGGTCACCACGGTCGGCGCGACCTTCGGCTACACCCAGCAGTTCAACCGGCTGGAGGTGACCGGCAAGACCTTGATCGATCACCAGCAGTATCAGGACTCGGAGCTGCTCAACGGCGCCACCCTCAGCAATGCCGACCGCGAGTACAACCAGTACGGCGGCGCGCTGCGGGTCAGCTATGAGCTCAAGCCCGGCCTGCGGCCGTTCGTCGAGACGAGCGCCGATACCCGCGTCCATTCGCAGAAGATCGACCGCAACGGCTTCGACCGCGACTCCGGCGGCTGGGCCGTCAAGGCCGGCACCACCTTCGAGTTCTCGCGCAAGCTGGTCGGCGAGGCGTCGCTCGGCTGGCTGTGGCGGGTCTACGAGGACCCGCGGCTGACCACCATCGACGGGCTCACCATCGACGCCGCGCTCACCTACACGGCCTCCGAGCTGACCACCGCCAAGCTGATCGCCACCTCGCGCGCCGCCGAGATCATCGTGCCGGGCCTGTCGGGCGTGTTCAGCCGCGACGTCGGCCTCCAGGTCGACCACTCCTTCCGGCGCTGGCTGATCGGCACTGCCAAGATCGGCACCGGCATCGACGACTATTTTGGCTCGCCGCGCCTCGATCACCGCTACTACGTGTCGTTCGCGATGCTCTACAAGCTCAGCCGCGAGATCCAGTTCAAGACCGAGGTGCGCCACGACTGGCTGCGCTCGAACCTGCCGAACGTCGACTGGGACGCCACCCTGGTGACGGTCGGGGTCAGGTTGCAGCGGTGACCGCGGCGACGCGCGGGCCTGCCCGCGCGCGCCGTCTCGCCCTGCGGGTCGGCGCGAGCCTCGCGGCAGCGAGCAGTCTTTAGCCGCTTCGCGGCTTCCGGAATGACACCGAAGGGATCAGCCGCATCTCGTATCAGTCGTTGGCGCGGATGAAGGCGGCGATCCGCGGCAGGATCTCGTTGCGGAAGCGCGACCCGTTGAACACCCCGTAATGTCCGACACCCGGTTGCACATAGTGCAGCCGCTTCTCGTCCGGGATGTTGCTGCACAGGGTCTGGGCCGCCTGGGTCTGGCCGAGCCCGGTGATGTCGTCGGCCTCGCCCTCGACGGTCATCAGCGCCACCCGTCGGATCTTGCTGGGATCGACCTTGATGCCGCGGTGGACGAGCTTGCCCTCCGGCAGCAGGTGGCTGATGAACACGGTGTCGACCGTCTGGAGGTAGAACTCGGCCGCGAGATCCAGCACGGCGAGGTACTCGTCGTAGAACTCGCGGTGGGCCGCCGCCGAGTCGCCGTCGCCCTCGATCAGATGCTGGAACAGCTTGCTGTGCGCCTCCAGGTGGCGGTCGAGGTTCATCGACATGAAGCCGTTGAGCTGGAGGAAGCCCGGATAGACGTCGCGCATGAAGCCGGGATTGGGGAACGGCACCTTGGTGATGACGTTGCGGCGGAACCAGTCGATGCCGCGCTTCTCGGCCACCTTGTTGACCGCGGTCGGGCTGATCCGGGTGTCGATCGGGCTGCCCATCAGGATCATCGACTCGGGGACGTGCGCCTCCTCGTTGGTCTCCATCACCGAGATGGCGCACAGCACCGGCACGCCCGGCTGGCACACCGCCAGCACATGGGTGTCGCTGCCCAGCAGCCGCAGCATGCCGATGACGTAGTCGATGTAATCGTTGAGGTCGAAGCGGCCCTCGCTGATCGGCACCATGCGGGCGTCGACCCAGTCGGTGATGTAGACGTCGTGCTCCGGCAGCAGCGCCTGCACGGTGCCGCGCAACAGGGTGGCGTAGTGGCCGGACAGCGGCGCCACCACCAGCACGCGCGGATCGGGCCGGTGGGTCAGCGGGACGTCGCGGTGGAAGTGCAAGAGGCGGCAGAACGGCCGCTCCCACACGGTCTCGATCTCGACATTGACCAGCCGGCCGTCGACCACCGTGTTGTCGATGCCCCATTCGGGCTGGCTGTAGCGGCGCGTCGCCCGCTCGAACAGCTCGCAGGCGGCCGAGATCGACTTGCCCAGCGTGGTGTTGGACACCGGGTTGCTGGGGCTCTTGAAGAACGCATGGGTGGCGTGTGCCACAGCGCGCGACGGGTTCAGCGCCACATGGGTCATCTCGTAGAACCAATAGAGCGGCGACGAGAGACCCATTGCAGGGGCGTCGAAGCGCGGCGGCTCGGAGTCGTCGAAATCCCGGACGGTCATGATGCGCTCCCTTCGGCCAGCCGATTGATCCGGCGGGCTCGCCTCGGACGTATGTTTTTATGTTTGATCAATGCTGCCGTGCATTGCTGCATTGCGCAACGTCAAATCTACCGTCACGTCATCGAAAAGAAGAAAAATTGTCGCCCCGGCGTTATGGCGCATCAGGTGCGGGAATGCCGGAAGAGCGGCGGTCCGGGCGGCCCTTCGACCGGAACAAGCGGTGGCGGATGCACCGGAACCCGGCGCGGGGGCGGGCCGACGCCAGGGTGGGACGGCGAGGGAGCGGCAGGGGCGCGGCTACTCCCCCATCTGGAGCAGGGAGCCCTGGTGGCGGGCGCTGCGCAAAAGCGCCAGGAACGCGACGGCGGCGCCGGTGATCAGCACCAGGTTGAGGCCGAGCGCCCAGGCCATCAGGTCGGCGCGGAAGACGTGGTCGAGCATCAGGGCCCGCATGCCCTCGAACACATAGGTCGGCGGCAGCGTCCAGGCGACCGCCTGGAGCCAGCCGGGCAGCGCCGCCACCGGGTAGTAGACGCAGGTCAGCGGCAGCAGCAGGAACATGAGCGTCCAGGCCAGGTTCTCGGCGCCGAGCCCGTTGCGCAGCAGCACGCCCGCGGTGAACAGGCCGACCGCCCAGCTGGTCAGGATCAGGTTGACGAAGAAGGCGGCGAGCGCCAGCCCCATCCCCCACAGGTTGAAGCCGAAGAAGGCGATCGCCATCAGCGACACCGGCACGATGCCGATGGCGAGCCGGATCACGCTCATGATCATCAGCGCGGCGACGAACTCGACCGGCCGCAACGGGCTCATCATGAGGTTCGCGAGATTGCGCGACCACATCTCCTCGAGGAAGGAGATGGAGAAGCCGATCTGCCCGCGGAACAGGATGTCCCACAGCAGCACGGCGCCCAGGAAGGTGGCGCCGGTGCGGGCCAGGGTGCCGTCCGCCTGTGCCATGTAGGTTTGCAGGAAGCCCCACATGAGCATCTGCACGGCGGGCCAGTAAACAAGATCGAGGAGCCGGGGCCAGGACGAGCGCAGCAGGTACCAGTAACGCCGCACCAGCGCGCCGACGCGCGCCCCCGACACGGTCCACTCGCCGCCGTGGCTCATCGCGCCGCCTCGTGCGGGGCGCTCTCGGTCCGCGCGTCGCTTTCCGCCTGACGGGTCTCTTCGGCCGGGCGCGGTCCGGCCTCGGCCCGGCCGCGAGCGACGTCGAGGAAGACCTCCTCCAGCGTGTCGCGCCCATAGCGGGCGAGCAGCGCGGCGGGCGTGTCGTCGTCCTCGATGCGGCCGCGCTTCATCATGATGACGCGGTCGCACAGCCGCTCCACCTCGGCCATGTTGTGGGAGGCGAGCAGAATGGTGGCGCCGGTCGCGCGGCGGTAGTCTTCCAGCCGGGTCCGCACCCAGTCGGCGGTGTCGGGATCGAGCGAGGCGGTGGGCTCGTCCAGCAGCATCAGGGCCGGCCGGTTGAGCAGCGCCTTGGCGAGTGCCACGCGGGTCTTCTGGCCGGCGGAGAGCTTGCCGGTCGGGCGGTCGAGCAGGTCGACGAGGTCGAGATCCTCGGCGAGCCGCCCGATCCGGCGGGCGACATCGTCGACGCCGTAGAGCTGGGCGAACACCGCGAGGTTCTGGCGCACCGTCAGCCGCAGCGGCATCTCCACATAGGGGCTCTGGAAGTTCATCCGGTGCAGCACGCGGTAGCGCTCGTCCGGCATCGCGGCGCCGAGCACCCGCACGGTGCCGGAGGTCGGCATCACCAGCCCCATGATCATCGCGATGGTGGTGGTCTTGCCGGCGCCGTTGCCGCCGAGCAGCCCGGTGACCGAGCCGGCCGCCACCGCGAACGAGATGCCGTCCACCGCAGTGCCGGTCTTGTAGCGCTTGACGAGCCGGTCGACGGCGATGGCGGGAGCTTCGGGCATGGGTCCGGCGAATGTAGGGGCGCGAGCCGCGGGCGCAAGGGCGCAGGCCGCCGCGCCGCCGCCGGTGTGGCGGCTCCGCTCCGGCGGCGGCACTACGGTGGCGGGGTCGGCCGCGGGCGAACCGCGCCGGCGGCGGCGGGTTGACCCCGACGGGGGCGAGCGTCGCCGTGACGGCTCCCGGTGACCGCCAGAGCACAGCAGCAGGAGTGCGCCCATGCAGGACACGCCCCGACGTGGTCCGGACCCGGCCGTCGATCCGGCGGACGACCGCCCGACCGAGGATGATCGCGCCCGCGCCGAGCTCGGCGGACCGAAGGGCAGCCCGCGGCTCCAGCCCGCCCCGATGACACCGCAGCGGGCCAAGAAGACGCCGACGACGCCGGGCGACGGCCACCCGGCGTGAGCCCGGACGGCTGCGTGCTCTCCCGGACTTGCCCACATGCGGCCACGACGGCGCTACTGTGCGGCGCGCCGATGTGCCAGGATGGCGGCGCCCCGGGCGGCGAGCCCGCGGTGAGCACGAGGGCACCGCCAATGATCGACAGGCCACGACGTCCGCAAGACACGCGGCGCGGGCAGGATGCGCGCCAGGCGGCCGAGCGGGCCTTCAAGGCGGTCACCAGCAAGCCCGCTCCGGGGCCGGAGCCGCCCAGGACGGCGCCGGCGATCCCCGGCGTGCGCGAGCAGGTCACCCTGCGCATCGACCAGGACGTGCTCGAACGGTTCCGCGCGACCGGCCCGGGCTGGCAGGACCGGATCAACGCGGCGCTGCGCAAGGCGCTCGACCTGTGAGCCCGAGGCCCACCTGCGACGGAGCTGTGACATGAGCGATCGGTCCAAGGACCGTTCCGACGGCGGCAAGTCGGTGCCGATCTACGAGCGCGAGGCGCAGGCGTTGCGCGAGAAGACCGAGCGGCTGCGCGCCCTGCGGCTCGCCCGCGACGGCGTCGAGCCGGCCGCCCCCGCCAAGTCGGCCCCGGCCCGGACCGGCAAGCCGGCGAGCACTCGCGGCAAGTCCGGCAAGTCGTCCGCCACCCTCTCGGAATGGCTGAAGACGCAACAGGATCAGGGCCGGCGTAGCTGACCGGCCCCGCCGCGGGTCCCCATGCCGACCACCATCATCGATCCCGACGACGATTCGGCCCGCCGCGTTCGCCTCGACACCTTGGTGCGGCTGCGCTGGATCGCCGTGTTCGGGCAGCTCGCCGCCGTGCTGATCGTGCACGACAGCCTGGTCAGCGAGGTGCTGTTCTGGGTCGGCTTCGCCGTGGTGGTGCTCTACGGCTCGCTCAACGTCTATCTGCTGTGGCGCTATCGCGGCGACGTGCGGCTCGGCGCCGACGGCGTGGCGCTGCTGCTCGGCATCGACATCGCCGAGCTGGCGATCCTGCTGTTTCTCACCGGTGGGCTCCAGAACCCCTTCGCGCTCCTGTTCATCGGCCCGGTGCTGATCTCGGCGAGCGTGCTGTCGGCGCGGCTCACCCTCGTGCTGGGCATGCTGGCGATCTCGTGCGCCACGCTGCTGATGTTCGTCTACTTCCCGCTGCCGTGGCCGGGCGAGGGGACGTTCGAGCTGCCGTGGATCTACGTGTTCGGCGTGTGGCTCGCGATCGCGCTCGCCATCGGCTACATCAGCGTCTATGCGAGCCAGATCACCGAGGAGTCGCGCAAGCTGACCCAGGCGCTGGCGGCGACCGAGCTGGTGCTGGCGCGCGAGCAGCACCTCTCGCAGCTCGATGGTCTCGCGGCCGCCGCCGCCCACGAGCTCGGCACCCCGCTCGCCACCATCCTGCTGGTCGCCAAGGAGCTGGAGCGCGAGCTCGATCCCGGCTCGCCGATTCTCGACGACATTCGCCTCTTGCGCCAGCAGGCGCAGCGCTGCCGCGAGATCCTCGGCAAGCTGTCGGAGTTCCCCGAGCCGGGCGAGATGTTCGCCCGCATGCCGATCTCGGCGCTGGTCGAGGATGTGGTGGCGCCGCACCGCACCGGCGAGGCGGCGATCGACGTGGTAATGCCGTCGGAGGGCGGGCCGGAGCCGGTCGGCGCCCGTAACCCGGCGATCCTCTACGGGCTCGGCAACCTGGTCGAGAACGCCGCCGATTTCGCCCGTGAGCGGGTCGAGGTGGCGGTGTCGTGGAACGCCGACTCGGTGTGGATCATGATCTCGGACGACGGGCCCGGCTTCCCGCCCGAGATCATGGACCGTCTGGGCAAGCCCTACGTCACCAGCCGGCGCGGCCGCCGCAAGGGCGAGGACTCGCCCGGCCTCGGTCTCGGCTTCTTCATCGCCAAGACGCTGCTGGAGCGCTCCGGCGCCCGGCTGTCGCTCCAGAACCGCAAGTTCCCCCAGCGCGGCGCCATCATCCGCATCCACTGGGAGCGGGCCGATTTCGAGCGGCCGCCGGAGCCGCTGTGGAGGGGCGACGAGGCGGATGACGACGATCTCGATGCTGCGCCCGGCGACGCGGCGCCGTCCGGCGTCGCCGCCGCCGCGTCACGCGGCCCTTGAGAGCCACGCGGCCTCCCCCTATCTGGATAGGGCTGTCGGGTGCGACATCAGGTCAGGCGCAATTTCGTGTCGGACCGGGCAGCTTGCCGAACACCGCGCCGGGCTTCGGGCCGGCCGGGCAGTCAGCCGAGGAATTTCGCGATGGTGGATGCCGCGTCGTCACCTGCTCCCGCACCGGCGCCCGCGACCGAGCGATCACTGCTCATCGTCGAGGACGACAAGTCGTTCTCGCAGCGGCTCGCCCGCGCCATGGAGGCGCGCGGCTTCACGGTGGTGACCGCCGAGTCGGTGGCGGATGGGCTCCAGCAGGTGGAGCGCCATCCGCCCGCCTTTGCGGTGGTCGACATGCGGCTCGGCGACGGCAACGGCCTCGACGTCATCTCGGCGCTGAAGAAGCGCCGACCCGACGCCCGCGGTGTCGTGCTCACCGGCTACGGCAACATCGCCACGGCGGTGACCGCCGTGAAGCTCGGCGCCTTCGACTACATGTCGAAGCCGGCCGATGCCGACGAGGTCGCGGCCGCGCTGCTGGCCGGCGAAGGCAAGAAGCCGGAGCCGCCCGAGAATCCGATGTCGGCCGACCGGGTGCGCTGGGAGCACATCCAGCGCGTCTACGAATTGTGCGGCCGCAATGTCTCGGAGACGGCGCGCCGGCTCAACATGCACCGCCGCACCCTCCAGCGCATTCTCGCCAAGCGGGCGCCCAAGTAGGGGCGGTGCGCGCCGCACTCACTGCCCGCAGATCGCCTTGAGGGCCGCCCACTCGGTCTCATCCAGTAGCGGTGGGCCGCTCGCCGGGCGGTCGATCGTCTTCAAGGCGGCGAGACGCTCCTCGCTCAGCGGATGACTGAGCAGCAGGCTGATTTCGCGGCCCTTCTTTGCCCCTGTCACCCGCAGCAGGAACGCCGCCATCGGGCTGGCCGGGCGGTCGAGCGCCGCCATGATGCGGGCCGACTCGGCGTCGGCGGCGCGCTCGGCCTCGCGCGAATGCGAGGAGTCGACCAGGAGTCGTGCCGCGAACACCACCGCGGACGAGCCGGAGACGTCGCCGAACAGAAGGCCGAGCAGGTACGACGTGCCGCCGGCCCGGATCAGGCTGCGCAGCCCGTCGCGCGCCCGCGCGTGGCCGATCTCGTGGGCCAGCACGCCGGCCACCTCATCGGGGTCGCGGGAGAGCCGCAAAAGCCCGTCGAACAGGTAGATGCGCCCGCCCGGCAGCGTCACCGCGTTCTCGACACCGGAGCGCAGGACGGCGATCCGGATCGCGCCGGGCGCTCCCGCCTCGGAGCTTCCCCCCGCGGCGGCGGCGAGCCGGGCGGCGAGGCGATCGAGTGCCGCGACGCCGGCCGGCGCCGTGCAGGTCTCGGCGCCGAACAGGCTCTTCACCTGCTGGTCGGCGATGCCGCCCAGCCGCTCCTCCCAGGCGATGGGGATGAACGGCACCAGCCGGTCGGCGGCGAGCGGCAGCAGGTAGAGGCTGGTGAGGACGAGCGACACCGCCACCGCGAGCGAGCCGACGACGATGCGCAGCCGCTGGCGGCCGCGCTTGGGGTCGGACGGGTGGAGCCGCGGGGCCCGGGCCGCGAGCGCCGCCGCGACGCCGGCGTCGGTGATCTCCAGGCGGGCCAGCTCCTCGGCGCTGGTGCAGCCGAAGCGAGCCGTGTCGCCGCCGTCGTGCTGGCGCAGATCCCCATAGGCCCAGCGGTCGACCACGACGCCGTTCTCGACGATCTCGACGCCCGCGGCGGCGAGCCGCACCGTCACCGGGCGGCGCCTCGCCACGACGCCGTCCCAGAAGATCGCGTCGCCGTCCGGGTCGCCGTCCGCCACGGTCACACGGCCCCGACGTCGAGAGCGTCGGCGAGCCCTTCGCCGAGGCTGCCGGCGGCCGCCCCGGCCGCCTTGACGTGGTCGAGCGCCGCGAGCCCGCTCACCGTGGTGGCGGCGACCACCGCCACCCACACGCCCCGATCGACGAACACCCGCTTGGCGATGCCGAAGGCGGCGAGCACCGCGAGATAGGTGACGGCGATCACCACGAAGGCGGCGAGCTGACCCGACGTGCTGCCGGCCGCCAGTCCGGCGAAACGATCGGGCATCGCCACCGCGGCGATCCCGAGCACCGCGGTGCCGGCGATGGCGATCAGCAGCGTGGCGGCGAGCAGGGCGGCGTAGCAGCCGAGCACGGTGCGTCGCCGCAGCGTGCAGCGGAGCGCCACCGGGCCGAACCGCACCCCTTCGAGCCGCCAGCGCAGCTCGGTCGCCCGGAACAGCGGATAGAGCGACAGCAGCACCAGCAGCAATGCGAGGCCGAGCACGCCGGCGACGCCCATCTCGGCCTCGGCCGGCAGGGTTCCGAAGGCATCGGCGGCATGCAGCGCGCCCGCGCCCACCGCCGTTCCAGCGACCGCCAGAAGACCGACGAGCCAGATCCAGGCGCCGCGCAGGAACAGCCGCCAGCCGGTGCCGACGAAGTCGCCGGCGAGATCGCCGTAGCAGGTGTGGCGCATCTTGTAGCGCTCCAGCGCGGCGGCCCGCCACGGATAGGCGAGGCCGAGCGTCAGCACCGTGGCGGCATCCCACAGGGCGGCGCGCGCCGCATAGGCTGCGCCCGAGCCGGTCATCCAGAAGCGCAGGCCGCGCAACGCCGTGCGCGTCATCCGGTAGCGCCGGGCACGGAACGCCGCGTACTGGCCGAAGACATACAGCACCAGCACCAGCGGCAGGCTGGCGAACGCCTCCGCCTCCTCGGCGATCAGGCCGGCGAGGAAGTACAGGACATAGATGGGGGCCAGCACCGCGAGGGCGAACAGGAAGCCGATCAGCAGCTCACGCGCCGTGCCGGTGTACTCGAAGGCGTCGGGGCCGAGCCGGGTGTGCCGCCACAGGTGGCGGCGGATGTCGGTGACGAGCCAGAACCGATAGAAGCCGACCGTGAGGAGCTGGAGCACGCCGCCAATCAGCACCAGCCAGGCGAAGTCGCCACGCAGCCCCGTGAAGCCCACCGGCGCCGCATCGGCGATCGGGTCGGCGGCAGCCCCCGGGGCGGCCGGCGGCGCGCCGCCGCCGGGCGGCGATGTGAACGGGTCCGGAAGGGTGTGCATGGGTGCCTCGTGTCGGGACCGGCCCGCCGATCCGGTCGCATGCTACCAGATCCGGCGGTGGGACCGAACGGTTGCGGCGCAGGCCGGGAGCCCACGGTGGGACGAGGAGCCGGGACCAAGCGTCGAGGCCGACGTCCCGCCGTCTGTCGCCCGAGCGGGGGGCGGGGTTCGGCCCTTGTCGGGTCAGAGATCGACGTCGAGCAAGCGGCCCTGCGGGTCGGCGAGCCCTTGCAGCCGCAGCGCCGCGGCGCGCGCGAAGGCCAGCGTCATGCTCTTGCGGGTGGCGGCGTGCAGCCGATGCTCCGGCGCCTCGCGCAGCAGCGCCGCCCCGAAGCCGTCGGCGACGATCAGGCCGGCGTCCTCGGGGAAGATCTCCACCGGCACCGCCGGGCTGGTGGCGAACAGCAGGCGGTCGCAGTGAAGCCGGTAGTCCGGCCATTTGTGGTCGGCGCGGAAGTCCTCGACCGAGGACTTGATCTCGACGATCCAGACGGTGCCGTCACGGCCGAGCGCCACCAGGTCGGCCCGCCGCCCGGAGGCCAGCGGCAGCTCGCCGACGCAGGCGAAGCCGAGCGAAGCCAGCAGCCGGCCGGTGCCGCGTGCGACCGCGAGCGCCGTCGCGGACTGGCGGCCGTCGACCGGGAGAATCAGGGCGGGGGCGGTCGGCATCGGCCGACCATGCCACGGACCGGCGGGCGGGTGAACCTCTCGCGGCGCCATCGTTCCGGGGCGCCGCACCCGGATCGGCGCTTCGCGCCGTCCGGGCGCAGGCTCCGCGGCGAGCCCGGAATCCAGCGGCAGGCTCGAAGCTCTCGGCTGGGTTCTGGATAGCCGCGTCGCGGCTTCCGGAATGACCGCCGCGTCGATCAGCCGGATCTCGTACGATCGCGCCGATGCGCGGCATCACCCTGCGTCTTTGCAAAGCCGGTGTGATCGATTAGCGTGACGGCGGTCGATCAGCCAACGGTTCGGCAAGTTTGTATAATAATAAGAACCGGGCACGGAGGAAGCATGATCCCGCGTCAGCCACCGGGCGCTGCGCCCGTTCGCTCCGGCTCGATGATGCCGCCGTGCTTGCAGCAATGCGGCTGACGCGGATCGCTCCGCTCCGCATCGACCACGACCCGCAGCCGTCCGTTCCCATGGTGGTGCGTCCGACGGCGCGCCCCCGTCCAATCCGCCAACGAGAAGCAGCGAGGACACGATGAGCTACCGCGAAGTCAGCGACGTCCGTGACGGCATGCGGATCGACTGGGACGCGCCGATCCCGATGGACGACGGCGTGGTGCTCCGCTGCGATGTCTATCGGCCGCTCGCCGAAGGCCGCTGGCCCGTGATCCTCACCTATGGCCCGTACGGCAAGTGGCTGCACTTCGACGATCTGTACAAGGACCAGTGGCGCATCATGTGCGAGACGCACCCGGAGGTGCCCACCGGCTCCACCAACAAGTATCAGTGCTGGGAGGTGGTCGATCCCGAGAAGTGGGTGCCGGACGGCTACGTGGTGGTGCGGGTCGACAGCCGCGGCTGTGGCCGCTCGCCGGGCGTGCTCGACATCTGGTCGGGACGCGAGGCGCGGGATCTCGCCGCCTGCGTCGAATGGGCCGGCGTGCAACCGTGGTCGAGCGGCAAGGTCGGCCTCAACGGCATCTCGTATTACGCCATGAACCAGTGGCAGTGCGCGGCGTTGCAGCCGAAGCACCTGGCCGCCATCTGCACCTGGGAGGGCGCCGCCGACTTCTACCGCGACATGGCTCGCCACGGCGGCATCCTGTGCAACGGCTTCGTCGACGGCTGGTCGCGCTCGCAGGTCTACACGCTCCAGAACGGCCGCGGCACCCGCGGCTTCCGCAGCCGTATGACCGGCGACTGGGTGTCGGGTCCCGAGACGCTGACCGAGGAGGAGCTCGGCGCCAACCGCCGCGACTTCACCAGCGACTGCGTCGCGGCGCGCCTCGACACCGATCCGTACTGGCGCTCGCGCATGCCGGACTGGTCGAAGGTCGAGACGCCGCTGTTGTCGGCCGCCAACTGGGGCGGGCAGGGCCTGCATCCGCGCGGCAACTTCGAAGGCTTCATGCGCTCCGCGTCGTCGCAGAAGTGGCTCGAATGCCACGGGCTGGAGCACTGGACCCACTTCTACACGGACTACGGCGTGGCGCTCCAGAAGCGATTCTTCGGCCACTTCCTGAAGGGTGAGGACACCGGCTGGAGCGAGCAGCCGCGCGTGCTGCTCCAGGTGCGCCATGTCGGCGAGCGCTACGTCGCGCGGGCCGAGTCCGAATGGCCGCTGGCGCGCACCCGGTGGACGACGCTCCATCTCGATCCGACGGGCTTCGCGCTGTCGGAGGCGCCGCCGGCGAAGGACGCTCGGGTCACCTATGCGGGGCTCGGCGACGGCGTCACCTTCATGACGCCCCCGCTGGAGCGGGAGACCGAGATCACCGGGCCGATCGCCGCCAAGCTGTTCGTGTCGTCCTCGACCGAGGACGCCGATCTGTTCCTCGTCGTGCGGGCCTTCGCGCCCGACATGAAGGAGGTGGTGTTTCAGGGCGCGCTCGATCCGCACACGCCCATCGCGCAAGGGTGGCTGCGGGTCTCGCACCGCAAGCTCGATCCGGCGCTGTCGCGCCCGTACCGGCCCTATCACACCCACGACGAGAGCCAGCCGATGGTGCCGGGCGAGATCTACGAGGTCGATGTCGAGGTGTGGCCGACCTGCGTGGTGCTGCCGAAGGGCTATCGCATCGCGCTGAGCGTGCGCGGCCGCGACTACCAGTGGGGCGGCGAGCCGGCCGGCGGACTGGAGACGCTGGGGCGCGGCTGGACGGGCGTGGGGCCGTTCCGCCACGACGATCCGCGCGACCGGCCGCCACAGGTGTTCGGCGGCGACGTGACGCTGCATGCCGGCCCGCAGCGGCCTGCCCATCTGCTGCTGCCGATCATCCCGTAACGGCCGCGCGCGCCGCCGCGGCTCCGCCTCTACCGCAGATCTGCCTGGGCGGGATCGCGCCTCCCGCCCGGAGGCCGCCGTCGCGTACCATGCGGCCGGTGCAATGCGGGCCCGGGAGGGACGGATCATGGCGGCGGACGGCGTGACCACCAGTGCGGCGTTTCCGGTTCCCGACACGATGATGGCCTGGGTGCTGGACGGCCCCGGCGAGGTTCGCCGGGTCGACAAGCCGGTGCCGGTGCCGGGCCGCGCCGAGGTGCTGCTGCGCATCGACGCCATCGCCATCTGCCCGAGCGACATCGACAACATCTGGTATGGCTGGCCGGCGATCGTCGACGGCGGCCCGCCGTTCCACAAGAACTGGACGCCCGGTCACGAATACATGGGCACCGTGGTGGCGCTCGGTCCGCATGTCGACGAGTTCGCCATCGGGGACCGCGTCGCGGTCGAGATCCATGCCGGCTGCGGCCAGTGCCGGCGCTGCCGGGCCGGCCTCTATACGGCGTGCCTGAACTACGGCGACCGCGCCAAGGGGCACCGGGCCAACGGCTTCACCACCGACGGCGGCTTCTGCGGCTATCAGGTGAACCATGTGAACACCATGGCCAAGCTGTCCGACGCCATCCCGGACGCGCTGGGCACCCTGGTGGTGACCGCCGGCACCGCCATGTATGCCTTGACCGAGCTCGGCGGTCTCGTCGCCGGCGAGAGCCTGGTGGTGATCGGCGAGGGGCCGATCGGGCTGTTCGTCGCCGCGGTGGGCAAGACGCTCGGCGCCTCGCCCGTGGTGGTCACCGGCCTGTCGCCGCAGCGCCTCGCCATCGCCAAGGGGCTCGGCGCCGACCATGTGGTCGACGTGCGCGATCGCGACGCGGTCGCCGCCGTGCAGGCGATCGTCGGGCGCCACGGCGCCGACTATGTGGTGGAATGCTCGGGCGCCCCGGTGGCGGTCGGCCAGGCGATCGCCATGGCGAGCCGTGGCGGCCGCGTCTGCCTGGCAGCGTTCCCGGCCGAGAGCACGCAGGTCGATGTCGGCCGGCTGGTGCGCGACAACATCGCGCTGTTCGGCATCCGCGGCGAAGGCAAGCGTGCCGTCCACCGCGCCTGCGCCCTGATCCGGGACGGCAAGTTCGACCCGACGCCGCTGATCACCCACACGTTCCCGCTCGACGACCTGCCGACCGCGCTGGCCACCGCCAAGGAGAAGCGCGACGGCGCCATCAAGGTGGTGGTCACCCCGCATGGCGGCGTCGCCGGCCGGGTCGGGCGCGGATAGGCGGCGGCGGAGTAGAGTGACGACAGCCGCAGCCTTCCTCTCCCGTCGTCACGCCCGCGCTTGTCGCGGGCATCCACGTCTTGTACGCCTCCTCGAAACAACACCGCGGATGGCCGGACGAACCCGGCCGTGACCGACCGAGGTTTTCCGGGAGGACCTGCATGACGGCCGACGACCGCTACGAGAAGGGGCTGGCTGCGCGCAGATCCGTGCTGGGGGACGCCTGGGTTGATCGCGCGCTCGACCGGCGCAACGCCTTCAATTCCGATTTTCAGGAGATGATCACCCGCATCGTGTGGGGCGAGATCTGGACGCGGCCGGGCCTCGATCACCGCACGCGCCGCTGCATGGTGCTCGCCACCATGATCGCGCTCGGCCGCTGGGAGGAGTTCCGGCTGCATGTGCGGGCTGCTCTCGAGGGCGGCCTCTCGGTCGAAGAGATCAAGGAGATCATTCTCCAGTCGACCCTCTATTGCGGCGTGCCGGCCGGCAATCACGCCATGGGCGAGGCCGAGCGGGTGCTGCGCGAGCTGGGGCTGCTCGCCGATGGTGCGGATGCGGCCGGCTGAAGCGCATCGCCGGCCCGCGTGCTGAGGGGCACGCCGGGCGGGCGCCGATTTGCTTCGCGGCGGGGTTTCCGGCAGGCGGTCCGCGTGCTGCAATGCCGTCCGACGTCCCGTCCGACGGTCTGCCGGCCGGCGAGCCGTCCTCGATGAGCCGCGTTCGATGAGCTGCGTTCGATGAGCCGCGTTCGATGAATCGCCCGCCGTCGCCCGAGACGGCCGTGACCCGCCCGGCGACCCCGGCGGGGCCGGATGGCGCCGCCGGCGCCTTGCGCGCCCTGCCGGTCGGCCTCGCCGCGGTCGTGGTCTATCTCGGGCTCGAATGGCTCGGCTTCCTGCACGAGGTGAAGGGGCTGCCGGCGACGCCGTGGAACCCCGGGCTCGGCGTCGTCTTCGCGCTGATCGTGCTCGACGGGCCGCCGGCCGCCGCCGTGCTGTTCGCCGGCATCGTGCTGGCCGAGGTGCTGGTGGTCGACACCGCGCTGTCGTGGCCGCTGGTGGTGGCGGTCGCCGCCATCGAGACGGCCTGCTACGCGGCCGCCGGCACGGTGGCGCTGCGGCTGTTCCGGCTCGATGTCGGGCTGGCGCGGCTGCGCGACGTGCTGCTGCTGCTCGGAGCCGGCCTCGCCGGGGCCGCGCTGGTGGCGCTTCTGCTGACCCTGCTGCTGATCGGCTTCGGCGAGCTCGGCGTCCAGGACGTGCTCGCCACCACGGTCCCGCTGCTGGTCGGCGACGTGCTCGGCATCGCCGTCATCACCCCGCTGACGCTGCGGCTGGTCGCCGCCCGGCGCAAGGGGGGCTTGGCCTTCGGGGCCGGTGTGGTGGCCGAGGCCGCGGCTGGTGCGCTCGTGATCGCGGCCTGCCTGTGGCTGGTCGCCGCGAGCGGCCGTCCCGACGGCTTCAAGTATTTCCACCTGCTCGCTCTGCCGGTGGTGGCGGCCGCCGTGCGCCACGGCCTGGACGGCGCCTGCCTGGCGCTCGCCGGGGTCCAGCTCGGGCTGGTGGCGCTGCTCCATCTGCACGGCCACGACGTGCGCGCCTTCACCGAGTATCAGGCCCTGATGGGGGTGTTGACGGCGACCGGCCTCGTCGCCGGCGTGGTGGTGGGCGAGCGGCGCACCGCCGAGACCCTGGCGCGGGCCGCCGAGGCGCGGGCCAAGGCCAAGGAGGCCGAGGCGGCACGGGCGGCGCGCTTCAGCCTGGTCAGCAGCATGGCGTCGGCGCTCGCCCACGAGATCAACCAGCCGATGACGGCCGCCCGGGCGCTCGCCCGCGCGGCCCAGCACATCGTGCAGACGCCGGGCGGCGACCTCGCCCGCGCCGAGGCCAATCTCGCCAACGCGGTCGCCCAGATCGATCAGGCCGGCACGGTGATCCGCCGCATGCGCGACTTCCTGCGCCGCGGCGCCCCGGTGCGCGAGCCGATCGCCGTCGCCGCCCTGCTCGACGATGTGCTGGCAATCGCCGGCGCCGATGCTCGCGCCCACGCGGTCGAGGTCGCCCTCGATCTCTCGGCCGACCTGTCGGCCGACGCCATCGCCGACCTGCCGGCGATCGCCGGCGATCGCGTCCAGCTCCAGCAGGTCCTGCTCAACCTGGTGCGCAACGCCGTCGAGGCGATCGCCGCGGCGCCGCGCCCGCCGGGAGACCGCAAGCGGCCGGGCGGTCTCGTCCGCATCGCCGTGGCGGCCCGCAGCGATCCGCCGCGCGTCGAGATCGCGGTGACCGACAACGGCCCCGGGGTGCCGCCGCATCTCGCGGCGCATCTGTTCGAGCCGCTCACCACGTCGAAGGACGATGGCCTCGGGCTGGGGCTCGCGATCTGCGCCTCCATCGTCGAGGCGCATGGCGGCCACATCTGGTTGCAGTCGAGCGCGCCGGGTGCCACGGAGTTTCGCGTCGCCCTGCCGACCGTCGCCACCACCCCGTCCGGATGACCTCCGCCGCATGACACCCGCCCGATGACCCCCGCCGCCACCATCTTCGTGATCGACGACCAGGAGTCGGTTCGCCATTCGCTCGGCGAGCTGCTGAGCGTGTTCGGCTTCGCGGTGGAGACGTTTCCGTCCGCCGATGCCTTCCTGGCCGAGCTCGAGGCCGTGCGGGTCGGCGTCGTGGTCGCCGATGTCCGCATGCCCGGCACCGACGGCATCGCGCTGGTGCGCGAGCTGGCGCGCCGCGGCGTCCGCCTGCCCGTCGTGCTGATCTCCGGCCATGCCGACGTCGCCATGGCGGTCGCCGCCATCAAGGCCGGTGCCGACGACTTCATCGAGAAGCCGATCGACGACACCGCGCTGGTCGCCGCCATCAACCGGGCGCTCGCCCGCACCTTCCAGGAGTTCGCGGCGCAGCGCTCGAAGGAATCGCTCGCGGTGCGCTTCAAGCGGCTGACGCCGCGGCAGATCGAGATCTTCGATCTGGTGGTCGAGGGCTACACCAGCCACGCCATCGCGGCCAAGCTCGCCATCAGCACCCGGACAGTCGAGAGCTATCGGGCCGAGATCATGGACAAGATGGAGGCCGAGAGCGTCGCCGTGCTAGTGCGTCAGGCGATCCGCCTCGGCCGCCTCGCCCCCTGATCGCGGCTGGGATTCGGGGACCGCAGAGCCTGCTCGTGACCGCGCCGTGGTCCGCCCCGTAGATCTACGCCCCGCGCGATGCGGATTTTGCAATGCGCGGCGAGTTCCTACCTTTCTCCAATACCGGCCTCGTGTCGGGACGGTGTCGGCCGATGGGACGGTTCCTCGCGACATCGGCCGGCCCGATTCGGCACCGGGAGCGATGCGGGGGTTCATGATCGGAGCGGTCCGATGTGGAAGCCCGGCAGTCTGGAGCGTGTCATGTCGCTCGTGAACGCTTGGCGCGACAACGCTTCGCGCGACAAAGGTTGGCGCGACAAAGGTTGGCGCGACGTCTCGCGGCCCGATCTCGCCTCGCGCCGCGACGTGGCGGGGCCCGAGGGGTTCGGCATTCTGGCGCTGGCGGCGGTGGCGCTGGCCCTGATCGGGGCACGGCTGCTGCCGAGCGATCTGGCGTTGCCGGCGCTGAGCCTGGTGGCGCTCGCGGCCGCCGGCGTTCTCGCCCTGACGGCGTGGGTCGGTAAGGCCCCGCGGCGCGGCGACGTCTCCGCCTGGGATGTCGCCGGTGTGCTGGCGCTGCTCGGGTTCTCGGCCGCCATGCTGAGCGAAGCCGAGCATGTGGTCACGGCCTTTAACCATACGCTGGTCGCGATGGCGCCGTGACGATCGTCCGTTGAAAGTCGGTGCGGGTTCCTGTAGGGAACCTGCCCTGATCGGTCCGGGCCCCTCTGGCAGCTCACCGCTGCGATGTCGGACTGAACGTCTGGGAGTGGCCCGGTGCTGACTGTCTCTTCGATCGGCGTGCGCGAGCGCCGCAGCGAGGTCGCCTCGCTGTGGGGCTTTGTCGTATGGCTCGCCGTACGGTCCGCCATGGTGCGGTCGGTGGTCTCGTGGTCCGCCGCCGCATGGTCTGCCGTGGTGCGCACCGTCCAGCCTCCGGTGTCCTCCCGTTCCCATGCGAGCGCCCGTGACGGGCGCCACAACAGGAGGAGATCGACCGGATGTGGGAGATACTGGGCAACGAAGTCCTGACGAGCGGAGCGCTGACCGCGCTGGCCCAGGTCGTGATGATCGACCTGGTGCTCGCGGGCGACAACGCCGTCGTCATCGGCCTCGCCGCCGCGGGTCTGCCGGCCGAGCAACGGGCCCGGGCGATCCTGCTCGGCATCGGCGCCGCCACGCTGCTGCGCATCGGCTTCGCGGCAGCCACCACGCAGCTTCTTCAGATCGTCGGCCTGCTGCTCGCCGGTGGCCTTCTGCTGCTGTGGGTGTGCTGGAAGATGTGGCGCGAGTTGCAGGCGCATCACGTCGTCTCGTCCGACGACAGTGGCCGCATCGACGACGTGCGCATCAATGCCGACGGATCGGTCACCGCGGTCGGACGCCGCAAGACCTTCGCCCAGGCGGCTTGGCAGATCGTCATCGCCGACGTCTCGATGTCGCTCGACAACGTGCTGGCGGTCGCCGGCGCGGCCCGCGAGTATCCGTGGGTGCTGATCTTCGGCCTGGTGCTGTCGATCGCCCTGATGGGCATCGCGGCCAACTACATCGCGTCGCTGCTCCAGCGGCACCGCTGGATCGCCTATGTGGGCCTTGCCGTCATTCTCTACGTGTCGCTGGAAATGATCTGGCGCGGCGCCCACGAGGTCTGGCCGATCGTCGCCAGCATGGTCGAGACCGCCGGGTAGCGCCTGCCCGGCGAAGTGGGACCCGGTTCGCCGTCGAAAATGCGATCAAATAAGCACTTTTGGAGCGGGGCCGATCCCGTTGGATCGGATACCGCTCCAGCGCGAGCCCGGCGTGCGGGGTCGATGGATGGTCCGCCGGCCGAACTCCGGCGGCCCGGGCCGCCCGCGGCGGCTGGTTCGACGCGGCTGCGGCCTGGTCCGGGCAGGGGTCGGGCTAGGTAACTGCCCGGAATTGAGTCCGCCGCCGAAACGGCATTGGAATACGCCGCCCTGATGGTGTGCGGTCATGACTCCCTCCGACGACAGTCCGGTGCGCCGGCCCCATTGCGTCGTCTGCGGCGCGCGGATGCAATACGCGCGCAGCGTGCCGCGCCTCGGCGCCAATCCGGCGCTGGTCTCGTATGAATGCAAGCGCTGCGGCCATGTGGTGACCCGGCCGGAGGACGACGCGCCGCGGCCGGACTGAAGAGGCGGGCACAGCCGCGCCGACGCGGCCGCGCTCCCGGCGGCGCCCACGACCAAGCCCGGCCATGACGGAGGATGCAGTCCGAGAGTGCTGCCGCCGTCTCAGAACGAGCCGCCGTCTCAGAACGAGATGTCGGCCGCCTTGATGATCGGCCCCCACTTCTGGATCTCGGCCGCCGTGTAGGCGGCCAGATCCTGCGGCGTGCCGCCGGCCGCCACGACGCCGAGCTGCTCGAACATCCGCTTCGCCGCGTCGGTGGCGAGGAAGCCGTTGGTGGCGGCGTTCAGCCGCTCGACCACCGCGGCGGGCGTGCCGGTCGGCACCAGCAGCGCGTACCACACCGCCGCCTCGAAGCCCGGCAGCCCGGACTCCGCCGCGGTCGGCACCTCGGGCAGCCCGCTCCACCGCGTCGCCCCGGCGATCGCCAGCGCCTTCAGCTTGCCCTCGCGGATGTTCGGCACATAGGCCGCCATCGAGTCCATGCCGACGTCGATGTGGCCGCCGAGCAAGTCGGTCATGATCGGCACGCTGCCGCGATATTGCGCCTGGCCGAGCTTGACGTCGGCGCGCGCCATCAGCAGCAGCCCGGTGATGTGACCGAGGGTGCCGTTGCCCGGAAAGCCGGCGGTGATCTTGTCGGGATTGGCCTTGGCGAGCGCCACCAGGCCGGCGAGCGTGTCGGCCGGAAGCTGCGGTCGCGCCACCACGATGACGGGGGAGCGGCCGATCAGCACCACGGGAGCGAAGTCCTTTTGCGGATCGTAGCTCATCTCCTTGTACATGAGCTTGTTGGTGGCGGCCGGCCCGGTGGTGGCGAGCAGCACCGTGTAGCCGTCCGGGGCCGCCTTGGCGACGGCGGCGCCGCCGATATTGCCGCCGGCGCCGCTGCGATTGTCGATCACCACGGTCTGGCCGAGGCTGCGGCCGAGATGCTCGGCCAGCGCGCGGCCGAGCACGTCGGAGGTGGTGCCGGGCGCGAACGGCACCACCAGGGTGACCGGGCGGGCCGGCCAGCTCTGCGCCGCCGCGCTGCCACCGACCGCGGCGACCACGGTGGCGACGGCGACGGCGAGGGCGACGGCACGAGCGATGGCGGCAAACGGGGGGGCGTGCATGGGGGACTCCGGAGTTGCGATGCGCGCGACTGCATTCGGCGCTGTCGGCGGGGGCGCCGCCTGCGCGGGACCGCGGCGGTCGCCCCCAGAACCGATTGGAGCCGATACGGCGGGGCGTGTCGAGCCGCCCGCGTCCGGCCGCTCCAGCGGGCCGCCGGCCATCGGCCCGCGGGCGCGCTCGATTCCCGACCGCGCCGGTCTGCTGTGGACGGGAACGGTCACAACCCTCTCCGCAACCCGGGTTCGCCCAGCAGAACGGCAGCCCTCGACGTTGCCCCGCCCGTCCGGCGCGCGCGTTGGGCGGCGGGGCGGGGGACGGGGTGCGGCGTTGCGACGCCGAGGCGCGCTTGTGATTTGCGTGAAGCTGATCCATACGACGACGAGAGGCCGGTGTGCACCCGCGGAGCAGCCGACTTTTCGCCGCCGCGCCCGGCTCGGCTCGCCGCCGTGCCGGCCCGCGTGGCGGCGAGAACCGCCCGGCTGCGATGCCGGGCAAGCGTGAGGACGGGCCGCGCGGGCGCCGCCCGTCGTCGACCAGCAGGAGCGTGCATTCCGATGCCGCGGATCTCAGGGTCGCAGCCCGGTGACGGCGTACAAGCCGTGGTGTTTGCTCTCCAGATTCTCGAATACCTCGCCCAACGTCGATCGACCGTCGGGGTGACCGATCTCGCTCGGGTGTTCGGCACCACCAAGAGCCGCATCTATCGACATTTGCAGACGCTGATGTCGGCCGGCTACGTGATCCAGGAGACCGAGACGGAGCGCTACCGGACCGGCGGTCGGCTGATCGCGCTCGGCCGCGTGGTGAGCGAGAACTTCGAGCTGATGAGCGCCGCCCGCACCGTGATGGAGGAGCTGCGCGACCGCCTCGGTCATGCCGTCACGCTGTCGGAGGTCGAGCTCGCCGGCCTGCGCGTGCTGTCCACCATCGCGGGGACGCAGCCGTTCGAGATCGGCGTCAAGCCGGGCTCGCTGCTGCCGGCGCACGCCACCGCCCAGGGCAAGCTGCTGCTCGCCTTCGGCCCCGAGGCGCCGCGCGAGAAGCTGCTGCGCAAGACGCTGCCGGCCAACACGCCCCATACGGTGACCAATCCGGCGACGCTGCGCGACGAGCTCAAGCAGGTGAAGAAGCAGGGCTGGGCGATCGCGCCGAGCCAGGCCGTCGTCGGCGTCAACGCGCTGGCGGCGCCGATCTTCGACGCCACCGGCGGGCTCGTCGGCACGGTCGCGATCATCGACCTGATGCAGTTCATGCCGGCGCGTCCGACCGCCGAGCAGATCCGGCGCATCGTCGAGGCCGGCCGCCGCATCTCGGCCAATATCGGCTATCGCGGCCCCTCCTGAGGGAGGCGACGTGCGAGCCGCGGCGGCCGCTCGCGCCCGGGCGGGTGCCGCTCAGTCGGCGGTGAAGAAGTCCCGCAGCAGCCGCAACGCCGCCTCGGGGCGCTCCAGCACGGCGGCGTGGCGCGTGCCGGGAATCGTCGCGGCGGTCGCGTGCGGCAGGGTTGCGACGAGCCAGTGCGCCGCCTCGGTCACGCTCGCCACATCGTCGCCGCCGCTCACCACCAGGGTGCGGGCGGTGACGCGCGGCGCCTCGGCGAGAAGATCGGCGGCGGCCAGCGCCTCGCAGGCGAGCGCATAGCCTTCGGCCGGCGCGGCGGCCAGCATCGCGCGTGCGGTCTGCACCGGCGGTTCCGTCTCGCGCACCGCCCGGTCCGAGAACCAGATCGGCATGAGGTCGTCGACGAGCGCCGCGACACCGTTCCGGCGCACCGCCGCGGCCCGCGCGGCCCAGCCGGCGCGCAGCTCGGCCGGATAGCGCGGCACCGTGCCGATCAGCGCCAGCCGGTCGACCAGCGCCGGGAAATGCGCCGCGAAATGCAGTGCCACCAGCCCGCCCAGCGACCAGCCCGCCACATGGGCGCGGCCGATCCCCTGCGCCCGGAACAGGTCGGCGAGCTGCTGCGACAGATCCTCGATGCCGTAGGGCTCGGCCGGCACCGGCGTGGCGCCGTGGCCGGGCAGGTCGTAGCGCACCAGCCGGAACACGTCCGCGAGCGGCGCCGCGACGTCCCAAAATCGATGATCGGTGCCGAGCCCGTGCAGCAGCACCAGCGGCGTGCCCCAGCCGGCGGCGTGCAGCACGATGGGAGCAATCGGCAGATCCGTCATGCGTGAGCCATCCGACGGTATCTCGTGGCGTGATGATCCCTCGCCGCCGCGGTGTTCGGGCTCGCGTCGGGAACCGATTTCTGCTTCCTTGCTATCATACCGTATCGAGACCCGTCACCGTCGTCCGCAACCGTCGTCCGCCTCACCATCGCTCGCTCACGTCGCCCGTCATGTCGTCTTCGTCTCCGCTCGCCGGCATTCGCGTTCTCGAGCTCGCCCGCATCCTGGCCGGCCCGTGGGCCGGGCAGCTCCTGGCCGATCTCGGCGCCGAGGTGATCAAGGTCGAGCGGCCGGAGGTCGGTGACGACACCCGCACCTGGGGTCCCCCCTTCGTGGCGGAGCGCGACGGCGGCCGCGGCACCGCCGCCTACTATCACGCCACCAACCGCGGCAAGCGCTCGGTGACGGCCGATTTCGAGACCCCCGAGGGCCACGCCCTGGTGCTCGATCTCGCCCGCGAGGCCGATGTCGTCATCGAGAACTTCAAGCTCGGCGGCCTCGCCCGCCACGGGCTCGACTACGACAGCCTCGCGAGCCTCAATCCGCGGCTGATCTACTGCTCGATCACCGGCTTCGGCCAGACCGGGCCGTATGCGGCCCGCGCCGGCTACGACTACCTGGTCCAGGCGATGGGTGGCATCATGCATCTCACCGGCGCGCCGGACGGCGAGCCGATGAAGATCGGCGTCGCCTTCGCGGACATCTTCACCGGGCTCTATGCGGCCGCCGCCATCCAGGCGGCGCTGATCGAGCGCGCCAGCAGCGGCCGTGGTCAGCACATCGACATGGCGCTGCTCGACTCGCTGGTCGGGGTGCTCGCCAACCAGGCGCTCAACTACCTGGTCTCCGGCGTGTCGCCGGCCCGGATGGGCAACGCTCACCCCAACATCGTGCCCTACCAGGTGTTTCCGGCCGCCGACGGGCATCTGGTGATCGCCGTCGGCAACGACGGCCAGTTCCGCCGCCTGTGTGACGTGCTGGGCGCCGCCGATCTCGCCGCCGATCCGCAGTGGGCCACCAATGCGGGCCGTGTCGCCGGCCGCGACACGCTCGTGCCCCTGCTGGCGGCGCTGACCACGCGGCGGACGCGCGCCGAACTCCTCGCCGCGCTCGAGGCGGCCGGCGTTCCGGCCGGGCCGATCCACGACGTCGCCGAGGTGTTCGCCGATCCGCAGGTGGTGGCGCGCGGCCTGCGCCTCGACCTGCCGGCGCCCGACACCGCGGCGGGCCGCGTGCCCGGGGTGCGCACACCGATCCTGTTCTCGCGCACGCCGCTCGCCTATGAAACGGCGTCGCCGGCGCTCGGCGCCGACGACGCGGAGATCGCGGCGCGTCGTGCCGCCGGCCTGCCGCTGTTCCGCAGCACCGCACCGTGACGGTCCTCGCCATGATCACAGCGACAGGCTGCAACATCGGGATAATGGCCGCCGTGCGCGAAAGTGCAATCGACAGCCCGGTCCTTGCCGTGGCAGAGAACGATCAATGCTCCGCAAGTGGTTCGGCGATTCGCCGGACCATCACCCGATCAGGAGAACTTGCGGCCGCTCGCTTCGGGCTGGCCCAGCAGTTTTATCACCATGCGTAATACTCGCCGCTCATTCCTCTATCACGACGTCGCCACGGCCTTGCGGGCCCGCATCGCGCGCGGAACCTATCCGCCCGGTGAGCGGCTGCCGAGCCTGAGCGAGCTGATGGAGGAGTTCGAGGTCAGCGCCATCACCATCCGGCGGGCGCTGACCGAGCTGACCTACGAGGGGCTGATCCGCGGCCACCAGGGCCTCGGCGTCTTCGTCAAGGAGAAGCCGCGTATTCACCGGGTGCTCGCCGGCGATCCCGACCGCTCGATCGGCGACGAGATCGCCCGCGCCGGCTTCACGCCGCGGCTGGAGGAGATCGGCTTCAGCGAGACCACGGCGGACGACGACATCGCGGCGCGGCTGCGGGTGCCCCGGGGCTCCAAGGTGTTCACCCACCAGAAGCTCACCTTTGCGAGCGACGAGCCGGTGGCGCTGCATATTCTGCATCTGCGGCCGCGGCTCGCCAAGCAGCTCCGCGACGACCTGTCGGCCGACTTCATCTTCCGCCTGCTCAAGAAGCGGAAGATCGCCATCGACAATCTCCGCTGCGAGTTCTCCTCGACGGCGCTGGGCGAGGAGCATTCGAGCCGCTTCGGGCTGCCGGCCGGGGCGCCGATGATGCGGGTCGACTACACCATGAGCACCAAGGCCGGGGCACCGCTGATGCTCGGCGTGACCCTGGCGCGGGCCGACCGCTTCACCTTCGAGGTGAATCTGCCGCAGCGCAAGGCGCGCCGCTGACCTTCGCGTTCCGCGGAGCATCACTGCGTTTCGCGCAATGGTCGCGCCGTTGCAGGGTTGCGCGCCGGCTCGCTAGGCTTCGCGTCCTGGCTGGTCTCGGCCCGCCGCCGCGGACGCGGCGCCCCTGACGAGGGCCACCGCCCGGGCCGCAGGCCGGCGGATCGACGACTCGAAGGAACCGGATGGCGGGACGAAGCAAGATCGTCTTCGACGCGGTGCGCTATGACTACACGCCGCCGGGGGGCGCGCCCGTGCCGGCGCTCGACGGCGTGTCTCTCGCCGTCGCCGAGGACGAGTTCGTCGCCGTCGTCGGGCCGAGCGGTTGCGGCAAGAGCACCCTGCTGCATCTCGTCGCCGGCTTCCTGCCGCTCGCCGACGGCCGCATCCTGCTCGACGGCCGGCCGGTCGGCCCCCCCGGACCCGATCGCGGCGTCGTCTTCCAGCACTTCGCCCTGTTCCCGTGGAAGACGGTTCGGCAGAACATCCTGTACGGCCTGGAGCGCAAGCGCGGCCTCGACGCCGACACGCGGCGCGCGCTGGCGCGGCGCTACATCGAGATGGTGCGGCTGGAGGGCTTCGAGGATCTCTATCCGGCGCAGCTCTCCGGCGGCATGAAGCAGCGGGTGGCGATCGCCCGCACGCTGGCCACCCAGCCCGACGTGCTGCTGATGGACGAGCCGTTCGGCGCCCTCGACGCCCAGACCCGCGGCCTGATGCAGGAGGAGCTGCTGGCGATCTGGAGCCGACGGCGCAAGACCGTGCTGTTCGTCACCCACGACGTCCACGAGGCGGTGCTGCTCGCCGACCGCATCGCCGTGATGACGGCGCGGCCGGGTCGCATCAAGGCGCTGGTCGAGGTCGGGCTGCCGCGCCCGCGCGATCGTGCCGTCATCCGCAGCGCCGCCTTCGCGGAACGTTGCGAGGACGTTTGGGCGCTGGTGCGCGAGGAGGCGCGGGCCGCCGAAGCGGGTGTCGGCCCGATGGGCGCCACCGAGGCGGGCGGCGCACGATGAGGCGCCTGTTGCACTGGCTCCTCCGCTCCCTGCCGGTGCTGCTGATGGTGATCGCCTGGGAGGCGGCGGTGCGGCTCGGCCTGGTCGGGGCGGCGCTGCTTCCGGCCCCCACCACGATTGCCGCTGCGTGGTGGCGGCTCGCCGCTGACGGCGACCTGCTCCCGCACGCCGCCGCGTCCCTGTGGCGCGCCACCGCCGGCCTCGCCATCAGCGTGGCCGCCGGGGTCGCGCTCGGCCTCGCCATGGCGCTGTCGCGGACCGCCGAGCGGCTCGTCCAGCCACTGATCACCTTCCTGTACCCGCTGCCGAAATCGGCCCTGATCCCGATCGTCCTGGTGTGGTTCGGCTTCGGCCACGGGGCGCAGATCGCCGTCATCGTGCTCGGCTGCCTGCTGCCGGTGGTGCTCGGCGCCTACAACGGCGCCCGCGGGGTCGAGCCGGCGCTGGTGTGGTCGGCGCGCAGCCTGGGGGCGCGCCGCGCCGAGATCGTTCGCGACGTAGTGGTGCGCGCCGCGCTGCCCGACATCCTGGCCGGCATCCGGGTGGCGCTGGCGCTCGGCTTCGTGCTGCTGGTCTCGGCCGAGATGGTGGGGGCGCGCCGCGGCCTCGGCTTTCTCATCGCGTTCCTGGGCGAGGCCGGCGCCTATCCGGCGATGTTCGCGGTGGTAGTCACCGTGATGGCGCTCGGCTTCACGGCCGACCGCGTGCTCCTGGCCGCCACCCGGCGGCTGCTGCGCTGGCGGGAGGCGTGAATGGGGCGCCGCGATCGCCGCACCCGCCTGGCGGATGCCGCCCTCGGGGCGGTGCTGCCGCTGCTGCTTCTCGCCGCCTGGGAGATTGCGACCCGCTTCGCCCTGGTGTCGTCGTTCTTGCTGCCGCGACCCGGTGCCGTGGTGGTGCGGCTCGCCGAGGAGATTGCGGCCGGCACGCTGCCGGCGGCCGCCGGCGCGACGCTGCTGCGACTCACCGTCAGCTACGGCATCGCCGCGGTGGTCGGCGTCGGTCTCGGCATCGCCATGGCGCGTCTGCGGACGGTGCGCTGGGTGCTCGATCCCGTGGTGTCGATCGCGTTGCCGTCGCCCAAGATCAGCCTGCTCCCGATTCTGGTGCTGTGGTTCGGGGTCTTCGACACGCCCAAGATCGTCATCGGGGTGCTGTCCTGCGTGTTCCCGATCGTCGCCGGCACCGCGGCGGGGGCGGCCGGGGTCGATCGCCATCTGATCTGGTCGGCCGAGAACCTCGGCACCCGGCCGGGCGCCCTCCTGTGGCGGGTGGTGCTGCCGGCGGCGCTGCCGCAGATCGTGACGGCGCTCCAGGTGGCGCTGCCCATCGCCTTCATTGCCGTGGTAGTCGCCGAGATGCTGACCGGCGGCGGCGGGCTCGGCGGCGGGCTGATCGAGGCGACGCGGCTCGCCGACCCGGCCGGCGCGTTCGCCCACCTGGTCGCCATCGGGGTGCTGGGCTTCCTGGCGATGGCGGCGCTGCGGCGGCTGCGACGATTTATCCTGGTGTGGCACGAGGAGGAGCAGCGCCAAGGCGTTATCATCTGACCCGATCCTGCGGCCCCCGCCTCGGGTGGCCGTGAACGAACGACAGAAGGCCGGCGACACCCGTGTGGTGCGACCGGACCCCGGCCCGCGGTGCGGACCGACAGCGCGCACGGAGGAGCCCATGAGTCGACGCGATCCGAACCGACGAGATCTGAACCGAAGAGATCCGAGCCGACGCGATCTGCTGCACGGCACCGCCCTCGCGCTCGCGGCCGCCGTCGTCCCGACCGGCCCGGCACGCGCTGCGCCGGTGACCATCCGGCTCGGCTATGGCGAGGTGCCGGGCGACATCTCGCCACTGCTGTTCGAGAAGACCGAGATTCTGCGCCACTACGGCCGCAGCTACACGGTCGAGCCGATCTACTTCCAGGGCACTTCGGTGGCGCTCCAGGCGATGGCGGCGCGCGAGCTGGACGTCAGCTACATCGCCTTCTCGTCGCTCGGCCTCGCCATCCTCAACGGCGGTCTCGACCTGAAGGTGATCGCCGACGTCGCCGGCTGGAGCAGCAAGGGCCATCAGGGGCCGGAATACCTGGTGCGGGCCGACTCCGGCATCGCCACCCTGGCGGATCTGCGCGGCAAGGTGCTGGCCACCAGCGCGCGGGGCAGCGGCTTCCACTACGCCATGCTGGCCAACCTGAAGAAGGCCGGCCTCGTCGAGAAGACCGACTTCACCGTGGTCGAGGTGCGGCTGCCCGCCATGGAGGCGACGCTGCGCGAGAAGAAGGTCGACCTCGTCACCGCGACGCCGCCGTTCCTCCAGACGATGGAGCGCAACGGCGGGGTGCGCCGGCTGTTCCGCCCGGAGGACGCCATGGGCGAGGTGCAGTCGCTGGTGCATGTCGCGCGCGCCGAGTTCCTGCGCGAGCAGCGCGCCGCCGTGGTCGACTTTCTGGAGGACTCGATCCGGGCGCTGCGCTGGTTCCTCGATCCGGCCAACCAGACGGAGGCGGCCGAGATCACGGCGCGCTTCACCAAGCGGCCGGCCTCGGTCTATCAGGGCTGGGTGTTCGGCCGCGGCGACTTCTACCGCGACCCGGAGAAGACTCCCGACATCGCGGCGCTCCAGCGCAATCTCGACACCGTGCACGATCTCGGCGTGCTGCGCCGGCGCGTCGAGGTGGCGCCGCATGTGGATCTCGCACCGCTCGCCGAGGCGAAGGCGCGGCTCGGCACCAACTGAGTGGCGCGTGCGGCGCGCCCGCCGTCACGCCGGCGGGATCACCGGCAGCAGCAGGAAGGGCGCCTGGTCGGGCGCGGCATGCAGCGTGACGGCGCCGCCGAAGATCGCCTCGGGACGATCCTCCGGATGATCGTGGCGGAACGGCCCGACGCCGGTGAGCGTGTACTTGACGCCGGGCAGGTCCGGCGGTGGCCCCTCGGCCTCGTAGTCGCGGCCGCGCACCGCCAGCACCAGCCGGTGGCCCGGCGGCACCACGATGGAGGTCGGCCAGATCTCGATGTCGAGCGCCACCGGCTCGCCGGGCACCAGCGGCCACGCCTCGTCGTGGGTGTGCCAGGGCCGCCACGGCGTCGAGCGGTCGGGGTCGCGCTTGCGGTGCGAGGCGCGCAGCCAGCCGAGCCCGACCGGCGTGCGCGGATCGTTGGCGCCGATGAAGGTCACCTCGCGGCCCTGCGGGTCGAACACCTGGAGCACCAGGAACAGATCGGCGTCGGTGGTCGACGACGACACGAACAGCCGCGCCGCCACCGGCCCGGTGATCTCCAGCGGCGCGGCGAGCGGCGGGGTCGAGAAGGCGAGGCCTGGCCCGAGCGCCGCGTAGGACCGCGTGAGCGCGGCGGCGGGCGGCTCCTCGGACAGCGCGAGCCGGTCGAGATCGAGATGCAGCGTCGTCCACCGGGTGCGCGGCAGCGGCCATCCGGTCTCGTGCCGCTCGACGAACCGTTCGCCCGGATGGCGGACCTGGATCTGGACCGCCGGCTGATGGTCCCAGCCGGTATCCTGGTCCTTGAGGAAGCGGCCGAAGAAGCGCTTCTGGAGAGCGACGCCGTAGTCCGAATAGAAGTGCGACCAGTGGGCGTGGCCGTGCACCTCCAGCCATTTCGCCGAGGACGCGGCGGCGGCGAAGCCCTCGAAGTTGCCGCGCGGATGCAGCCCCTGGCCGCCCCAGTTGGCGGCGCTGAGCAGCGGCACGGTGATGGTCGAGAAATCGGGATTGCGCGCCCGGTAGTCGGGGCCGTCGAACGGGCGGTCGAGGATGAAGCGCGCGATGTCGATGCGGTTGGCGGCGAGTTCCTCGTCCGACAGCGTCTCGGGTCCCGACACCCAGTCTCCCGTGACGCGGCTGCGCAGGCCGCGCTCGCCGAGCCCGTGCTGCACCCGGTGGAAGGCGCGCGGATAGAGGTTCGCCATGAAGCCGCAATAGATGCCGCCGTGCCGGCAGGCGTCGCGGTAGAAGTCGGCGGCGCCCTCCCACACGCAGATGGCGGCGAGGCCGGGCGGCTGGAGCGCCGCCACCTGCCACTGGTTCATGGCGAAGTAGGAGATGCCGTTCATGCCGACGCGGCCGTTGCACCAGGGCTGCGCCGCGGCCCAGGCGATGCAGGCGGCGATGTCGCGCGTCTCGCGCGGCGACCACGGATCGAGAAAGCCCGGCGAGCGGCCGGCGCCGCGCGCATCGATGCGCAGGCAGGCATAACCGTCCGGCACCCAGCGCTCCGGGTCGACCACCTCCCACACCTGATAGCGGCCGCTCGATCCGTGCAGCACCTCCGGGAAGGCCGCCACCAGCCGCTCCCAGGCGCTCGCATTGCCGTCCTGGAACGCCAGGCCCTTGCCGAACGCGCCGTAGGAGAGGATCACCGGATGGCGGCCGTCGTCGTCGGGGCGGAACAGGTCGGCGCGCAGCACGATGCCGTCGTCCATCGGGATCGGCACGTCGAAGGTGATGCGCATGCCGTCTTGGCGCATGCTGTCTTGGCGCAGCTCGTCGGCAGGTGGCAGCCGCTCGTCCATGGGCTCCTCGCCGCTCGCAACCCGACCCGCGACGGCCGGCCTCCTTTGTATATAGGGCCTCGGCCCGAGAGCAACCGTCCCGTGTGGGCGCCGCCGCGGCATTGACGAAGCGACGGCCGGCCTGCGACGCTCGCGTGGGCGCCGCGGCGACGTGGCGCCCACGCCGAAGATGCAGCGACGCCCCGGCCACGCACCGCGGGCGCGAGCGGGAGCGAGACGCCATGGCCTTGACCCTCTACAACGCGCCGCAATCCACATGCAGCCAGCGGGTGCGCTTCGTGCTCAACGCCAAGGGGCTGCCCTTCGCGGAGCGGCGTCTCGATCTGCTGGCCGGCGACCAGCTCGTGCCCGACTATCTCGCACTCAATCCCAACGGCGTGGTGCCGACCCTCGTGCACGACGGCGCCGTGGTGATCGATTCGTCGGTGATCATGGAGTATGTCGAGGAGGTGTTCCCGCAGGGGCCGCGGTTCGTGCCCCAGGACCCGGTGGCGCGCGCCCGCATGCGGTCGCTGATGCGCTTCGTCGACGAGGTGCCGGCGCCGGCGATCCGCGTGCCGACCTACAATCTCGCCTTCCTGCCGCACTTCCAGGCGATGAGCGAGGCGGCGTTCCTGGCGATGGCGGAGTCGAAGCCGCTGCGCCGCGAGTTCCTGCTCGCCATGGGTCGCACCGGCTTTCCCGAGTCCGAGATGGCGGCGGCGCTCGGCCGGCTCGGCCGCGCCGTGATGCGGCTCGACGAGACCATCGCGGCGAGCGGCGGGCCGTTCCTGCTCGGTGCGGCGCCGACCCTCGCCGATATCTCCGTGATGCCGGTGATTGTGCGGATGGCGGATCTCCGGCTCGATCATCTGTGGGATGGTCGGCCGGCGGTCGCCGCCTGGCTGGAGGCGATCCGGGCGCAGCCGGCCTTCGTGCCGACCTACTATTCGGGCTCGCTGCTCACCGAGCAGTACCCGCACCTGCGCGAGCAGCACGCCGCCTGCTGAGCCTCGCGGCGCTGGCTGTTCAGGGGCCGCGGCCCATCAGCTCGCGGTCCGGCTCGACGAGGCTGCGCTTCATGAAGGGGCGTTCCAGGCCGTACAGGCTGTCGGGCGCGCGGCAGCCCCAGGCTGTCGGATCGACTGCGCCCGGCGGGCCGTCGTTCGCCGCCATGATGTGGGCCTTGCAGGTCTGGGGGCTCATGGTCGCCTTCGCGGCCTTCTCGTCGGTGTTCGTGACGCTCAGCGGGCGGCGCGCCGGTCTCGCGAGATCGACGGGCGTGCATGCCGGCGTCGTGCGGACGCGGGGCGGGCGTGGGAGCATCACAGGGTCCGAAAGCGCGTGCTTGCGGACCCTACACGGAGGGGTTTAACGATTTGCAGCGGTTCCCGCGTCAACCGTCTCGCGTCATCCTTGCGTCGGCGGGGCCGCAGCCTCGGCTTCGGGCTCCGGCGGACGCAGCGGCAGCACCACCGTGAAGGTCGTGCCGTGGCCCTCGCCGGCGCTGTCGGCCTCGATGACGCCCCCGTGCAGGTCGACGATGCGCTTGACGATCGACAGCCCGAGCCCGATCGACGTCTCGCCGCCGGTGGGCTTGGCCGACAGCCGCCGGAAGCGGCCGTAGAGCCGGCGCAGGTCCTCCGGCGTCATGCCGGGGCCCGAATCCTTGACGCGGATGCGGGCGCCCTCCGGCGCGTCGTCGTAGGTCAGCTCGATCCGGCCGCCGATGGCGCTGTACTTGACGGCGTTGCTGACCAGGTTGTCGACCGCCTCGCGAATGCGATCGACATCGCAGACGACCGGCGCGCCCGGCGTGACGGTGAGCGCGATGGTCTGCTCCTTCTTGGCGGCGAGCGGCTGGTTGGCCTCCGCCACCTCGCGCACCACGGTCGCGAGATCGGCCAGGTCGCGCCGGATGGTGATGTCGAGCGCATCCGTCATGGCGTCGGCGATCAGGCTCTCCACCATGTCGGCGACGCGGTCGGCGGCATTATGGATGTGCTTGATCTGCGCCTTGGCGGCCTCGGGATTGAGCGCCGGATCGGTGACCATGCGCTCGAGAATCTCGGCGCGGCCGATGATCACCGAGAGCGGGTTGCGCAGGTCGTGCGCCACCGTGCCGAGGATCTCGCTCTTGAAGGTGTTGGCGCGCTGGAGCCGCGCCCATTGCGAGGCGAGCCGGCGGTTGGCCGAGGTCAGCTCGCGGGTGCGCTGGTTGACGCGGTCCTCCAGGCGGCTGTTGGCCTCCTGGAGCTGCTCGTAGAGAATCACGTTGTCGAAGGCGATCGACAGCTTGCTGGTGAACAGCTCGACCAGGGTGCGGTCGGTCGCCGAGAGCGGGCGAGCCACCTGGAGCACCACCACCACCTCGCGGTCGCTCGCCGTGCGGATGTACAGCACCGACCAGGGCGGCACGAACTGGTGGGTGCGCGCCCGGAATGCGGCCTCCACCACCTGGCGCAGGTCGGGATCGAGGGTGGTGACGCCGTTGGCGCCGACATGATGAGTGTAGCAGCCGGCCGCCGCCAGCACCGCGACGGGCTGCGCCCGGCCGCCGTCGTGGAACACCAGGATGCCGTCGCAATCGACCTTCAGCAGCGAGGCGAGCTGCACCAGCACGCCCTCGGCGAGGCGCTGAATCGACTTGAAGTCGTACAGCGTCGAGGCCGCGTCGACGATGATCTCGAGGCCGCGCCGGGTCTCCAGCATGCGTTCGAGCTGCTGCCAGCTCCGCAGCGCCGCGGTCAGCGAGGTGAACAGCTTGTCGGCGGTCAGCTCGGTCTTGGCCTTGTAGTCGTTGATGTCGTAATCGACGATGATGCGCCGCTCGGGCGCCTGGCCGGGCTGGCCGGTGCGCAGGATGATGCGCACCGTCTCGTTCCTCAGCTCGGTGCGGATGAAGTCGACGAGGTCGAGCCCGGCCGTGTCGGTCTCCATGATCACGTCGAGCAGGATCACGGCCGTGTCCGGGTGGGCGCGCAGCATGGCGCGGCCTTCCTCGGCCGAGTAGGCCGAGACGATCTCCAGCCCCTGGCCGTTGAGCGTGTAGTCGGCGAGCGCGAAGCGGGTGCCGTCGTGGACGGCCGGCTCGTCGTCCACCACCATGATCTTCCAGCGCGGTCCGGCCGCGGTCGGCGGCTCGTCGCGATCGTCGACGATGTCGACGATGTCGTCGGGATCAACCATGGGCTCGGTCCGTGATCTGGAGGGCGGGGACGGCGCCGGCCGCGACGGTGTCGACGCTGCCCCCGGCGCGCCGCGGCAGCACCATGCGGAAGCTGGTGCCGTGCCCCGCCGCGGTGTCGAGAGTGAGGCGGCCGCCGAGGCTCTGGGTCACCAGGCTGTGAATGATGTGCAGCCCGAGGCCGGTGCCGCCCTGGCCGCGGCGGGTGGTGAAGAACGGGTCGAAGGCGCGCCGCCGCACCGCGTCGGTCATGCCGACGCCGTCGTCGGCCACGATGATTTCGACATGCTGCGGCCCGAGCGGCCGCGCCCGCACCTCGATGGTGCCGGTGCGGCCGTCCGGAAAGGCGTGGGCGACGGCATTGAGGAACAGGTTGGTCAGCACCTGGCCGTAGGAGCCCGGATAGCTGTCCATGGCGATGCCGTCCGGCACCTCCAGCACCAGGGCGATCTGCGCCTTGCGCAGCACCGGGCGGACGCTGGCGACGATCTGCTCGGTCGCCTCGCGCAGGTCGAAGTCGCGCAGCTCCGCATGGCTGCGGTCGACCGCCACCTGCTTGAACGATTGGATCAGCTCGCCGGCGCGCTGGAGGTTGGCGACGAGCTGTCCGGCGGCGTCGCGGGTGCCGGCCACGAACTCGTCGAGCTTGGAGCGGCGCAGCGGCCCCTGGGCGATCTCGCCGGCGAACACGTCGGCCCGGCGGGAGAGGCTCGACGCCACCGTGAGGCTGATGCCGACCGGGTTGTTGACCTCGTGGGCGACGCCGGCGACGAGGCCGCCGAGCGCGGCGAGCTTCTCGGCGTCGATCAGGCTCTTCTGGGCGTCGCGCAGCTCGCGCAACGCCGTCTCGGCGTTCTCCTTGGCGGCCCGCAGGTCGTTCTCGGCCTGGCGCTTGGCGATGGCGTTCTCGCGGAACACCTCGACGGCGCGCGCCATGGCGCCGATCTCGTCCTTCTCGCGGGTGCTGCGGATCACCTTGTCGTATTGGCCGGCCACGATGGCGTGCATGGCCGACATCAGCTCGCGCAGCGGCTCGCGGATGCTGCTGGTGACCACGGCGGCGCCGATCAGGATGGCGACCAGGAAGCCGCTGGCGACCAGCACGACCTGACGGAAGATCCTCCGCAGAGTGCCGTCGAGCGACGCCTGGGCTCGGTTCTCGCGCTCGCGCATCTCGTGCTGCAAGCTGTCGATGGTGGAGATCATCGACGCCTGGTTGCCGTCGATGGCGGTGCGCAGGATGTGGGTGCGGGCGGCGAATCGTTCGGACAGCGAGGCGAGCCCGGCCCGAAACGCCGCGGCACGCCGACCGAGCGCGTCGAGCGCGGCGCGCTGCACGTCGGTCTCGGCGAGGTCGACCATCACCGGGATGGTGCGCTCGATGGTTTCGAGATTGCGCTGCGCCTCGTCGGCGGCCGTCATGGCGAGCGACAGATAATAGGCATTGGCGGCGACGAGGCTCGCCGTGAAGGCCTCGCGCGACTTGCCGAGCGACGGCCAGATCAGCGCGTCACGCCGCCCCGCCACGCCTTCGATGATCGAGTACAGGCCCGCCATCTCGCGTGCCGGCCGCAGCACCTCGTCCTCGTAGACACGGTTGATCGCCGCCTGCACGCCGCGCAGCTCGCCGAAGCCGTCGAGAAATCGCTCGGTGACGCCGGCGAGCTTGTCCATGGCGTCGGCCAGCATGCGGTCGGCCGGCTTGCGGGTGCGCAGGAGGCCCAGCACGGCCTCGCGCACCAGCAGGATCTCGGCGAAGATCTCCGGGCTCGGCTCGTTGATGTAGCGGTGGATCAGATTCTGGAGCCGTCCCGCCTCGCCCTCCAGAGTCACCAGCAGGGTGTCGGACTCGCGCACCGCGCGGACCTCGTCCCAGGCGCGGCCGAGCGCCATCGCGCCGCTCCAGATCAGCGCGGCGAGGATCAGCACCACGGCGGTGTTGAGCACCGCGATCGACAGGATGCGCCAGCGGATCGGCAGCAGGCGGACCAGGCGTTCCGGCGAGAGCCCGCGGCGGGACGGCGTCGCCGCGCCACTGCCGGCGCCGGCGGCCGGTTCGATGGCGGCAGGCGGAGCGACGCTCGATGGCGGTGGTGCGGACACGGTCACTCGCTCTCGCGGATGCGCTCGACCAGGCGGCGCAGCGCCGGATCGTTGAGCACGCCGGCATGGACGCCGGCCATCGCGGCCACGAAGGCATCGCGGTCGAAGCGGCCGACCACCGTGGTGCCGACCGCCCGCGCCTGCTCGCGCGACCGCTCCTCGAGGGCGTTCCACTGCTGGCGCATCGCGCGGTTGGAGGCCAACGCCGCGGCGCGGAAGATCGCCTTGTCGTCGGCCGACAGGCTGTCCCAGGCGCGGCGCGACATCACCAGCACCTCGGGGCTCATGGTGTGCTCGGTGAGAATGTAGTGCGGGGCGACCTTGTAGTGGCCGGTGGTCACGTAGGAGGGCCAGTTGTTCTCGGCCCCGTCGATCAGGCCGGTGGCGAGGGCGGTCTCGACCTGGCCGTAGGGGAGCTGCACCGGCACCGCGCCCATCGCCTTCACCATCGCCACCATCAGGTCCGACTGCTGCACCCGGAGGCGCAGGCCGGCGAGATCGGCGAGGCTGCGGACTGGGCGGTTGCGGGTGTAGATCGAGCGCGCGCCCGAATCGTAGAAGGTGAGGGCGACGAAGCCGTGGGGCTCGAAGCTCGCCAGGATCTCCTCGCCGATCGGGCCATCAAGCACCGCGTGCAGATGGGCCTTGGAGCGGAACAGGAACGGCAGCGCCAGCACGTTGGCGGCCGGCACGAAGGCGCCCATCGGGGCCACGTTGGTGCGGTTGAGATCGATGGCGCCGACGCGGGTCTGCTCGATGGTGTCCTGCTCCTCGCCGAGCTGGCGCGAATGGAAGACGCGCAGCCGGTGGCGGCCGCCGGTCTGCTCCTCGATCAGGCGGCTCATGTGGAGCACCGCCTGGACGGTTGGATAGTCCTCGACCTGGGTGTCGGCGACCCGGAACTCGCGCGCCGGCGCGGCGGGCGCGATCAGGATCGCGACGAGGATCAGGGCGAGAACGACGAGACTGCGCACTGGCGACACTGCGGCACCGTTCGCTCGGGCTGGATCGGGGCTCCGGTCATGAAGCTCGAAATCCTAGCGAATTCGTGATCGGATGGCCATCCTGGCGGGCCGGCCGCGAATCGCGGCGGGCGGCGCCGGCCCGAGCGCGGCGTCGCTCGGGTCCTGTCGCGTGTCCCTCCATGGCGCGGCGTCCTCATGAGCAAGTCTTCTCGATGACGTGGTCTCCTCGATGACGTGGTCTCCTCGATGACATGGTTTTCGCGATGACGGGGGTGGTCCCGCGGCGGGGTGTGGGGGCGCCGCAATCGCGGCGGCTCGGCCGCCGTGCCGTGCTGGCCGGCTTCGGCGCCGCCCTGGTGGCGCGCCCGGCGCGAGCCGCCACCGAGATCGCGTTCTGGCACGCCATGGCGGGCGAGCTCGGCCGCCACATCGACCGCATGGTCGCCGGCTTCAACGCCGCCCAGGGCGAATTCCGCGTCGTGCCGGTCTACAAGGGCAGCTACACCGAGACCGTCACGGCGGCGATCTTCGCGGTGCGGACCAAGAGCCATCCCGGGATCGTTCAGGTCAACGAGATCGGCACGGCCACCATGATGGCGGCCCGGGGCGCCATCTATCCGGTGCACGACCTGATGCGGGAGGCCGGCGAGGCGTTCGACGCGAGTGCCATCCTGCCGGCCGTGTCGGGCTTCTACTCGGACGCCGAAGGCCGGCTGCTGTCCTTCCCGTTCAATGCCTCGACCCCGATCCTCTACGTCAACCGCACGCTGTTCCGCGCCGTCGGGCTCGACGATACGCGGCCGCCGCGCACCTGGCCCGAGATGGAGGAGGCGGCGCGGCGGCTGCGCCAGGCCGGCGTCGCCTGCGGGTTCTCGACCCACTGGCCGTCCTGGGTCAACGTCGAGAACTTCTCGGCCTTCCACAATGTGCCGATCGCGACGCGGGCCAACGGGCTCGGCGGCCTCGATGCCGAGCTCGTCATCGACAATCCGGTGCTGGTGCGCCACGTGGCGGCGCTCGCCGAATGGCAGAAGGCCGGGCTCTACACCTATGGGGGCCGCGGTACCGCGGCGGAGCCGATGCTGCACGCGGGCGAGTGCGGCCTGTTCCTCGGCTCCTCGGGGCTCGCGGCCGATCTCAAGGCGCGGGCGCGGTTCGAGGTCGGCTACGGCATGCTCCCCTACTGGCCGGACGTGCCCGGGGCGCCACAGAACGCGATGATCGGCGGCGCCAGCCTGTGGGTGCTGCGCGGCCGCCCGCCGGCGGAGTATCGCGGCATCGCTCGCTTTCTCGCCTATCTGGGACGCCCCGACATGCAGGCGCGCTGGCATCAGGCGACCGGCTACCTGCCGACCACGCAGGCCGCCTTCGAGCTCAGCCGGGCCCAGGGCTTCTACGACCGCGATCCCGGCGCGGCGGTGGCGATCGCGCAGGTGATGCTCAATCCGCCGACCGACAACTCGCGGGCGATCCGGCTCGGCTCCTTCATCCTGGTGCGCGACGTGATCGAGGAGGAGCTGGAGCACGCCTTCGCAGGCCGCAAGACCGCCCGCGACGCGCTCGCCTCGGCGGTGCGCCGCGGCAACGAGCTGTTGCGCCAGTTCGAGCGCGCCAGCCGGTGAGGTGCGGCGGGCTGCCGTGGCGCGCGCCGTGCGGTCAGGTGCCGCCCGGTCAGGTGCCGCCCAGGCGGCGACGAAGCTGGCCGACGACGCGGCGGATCTCGCGCTCCACCTTGACGGCGCCGAGTAGCACCGGATGCAGGTGCGAGGCCTCGAACCGCCGCAGCCGGGTCAGCTCGGCGGCCTGGCGCCGCGCCGCGACGAGCAGCTCGTCATAGGCGCGCTTGATCTCGGCGAGATCATGTGCGTGCGCGGCGGGTGCCGCGGCGGCGTCGTGGGCTTCCGCCGGCCCGGGCTCGGTCCGCGCCGGCTCCGACGGCCCCGGCCGGACGTCGACCACCGCGGCGGGGGCGGCGCGGCGGCGCAGCCGGGGCAGCGTCCGGTAGGTCTCCGACAGCGCCGCGCGGGCCTGGCGGAACCGGGCCTCGCCGTCGATGCCTGCCGTCTCCTCCCAGGCTTTCAGGCGATCCATGGTGTCGTAGAGGGCACGCAGCAGCGCGATGGTGGCGGCGTAGCTGCCGGGATGGGCGTTGCGGCTGCGGGCGATCCAATGGTCGATGCGGCGATGCGCGAAGGCGACCAGATCGGGAGTGTCGTCGTCGGGGCGGAGCCGGTCGGGGCGGGAGGTGTAGCGATTCGACTTCTCGATCCAGCGGAAGACGCTCTCGTGCGAGAAGTTGTGGATCGCCACGCCGGTCTCGGGCGGCACCACGTAGAGGTTGGGGCTGAGCACATGGGTGCCGCCGTGCACCGTGTCGGAGAACGCCACGGTGCCGCGGCGGAACACCCTCAGCTGGTGCTCGGGCCAATAGCAGGCGTCCGGGTCGTGCGTCCCGAGCACATAGTGCCGGTGGGGCAGGGCGTAGGCATCGGCGCGCGGAGCCGCGAGCTCGCGGCCGAGAAACTCGATCGCCTCGGGCGACAGGCATTCGTCGTCGTCGAGGAAGACGATCCACTCGTGCGCGCACCGCGCGGCCGCGAACAGGCGCGTCTCCTCGACGGTCGGGCTCCACGGGACGACATAGATGCGGTCGGCCAGATCGGCGGCGAGGGCGACGCTGTCGTCGGTCGACGACTTGTCGACGAGCACCACCTCGTCGGCGAAGCCGAGGCTCGCCAGGCAGGTGGGCAGCACGTCGGCCCTGTTGTAGGACACCACGAAGGCGCTGATCTTGGTGTTCTCGGGCATGGTTCGCCGTTGATCCACGCGGCCGCCGCTCCGCCTTCACTCGGCGGCGCGCAGGCCCGCCCGCTCCGGAAATGCCGCCGCCAGGCCCTCGCGGGTCGCCGGAAGGACGCCGCGCTCGGTGATCAGCCCGGTGACGAGCCGTGCCGGGGTGACGTCGAAGCCGTAATTCGCCGCTGCCACGCCCGCCGGGGCGATGCGCACCGTCTCGATGCGCCCGTCCGCGGTGGCGCCGGTCATCAGGGTGACCTCCTCGGCGCCGCGCTCCTCGATGGGGATCTCGCGGATGCCGTCGACGACCGCGAAGTCGATCGTGGGCGACGGCAGCGCCACGTAGAACGGCACGCCGTTGTCGTGGGCGGCGAGGGCCTTCAGGTACGTCCCGATCTTGTTGCAGACGTCGCCCTGGGCGGTGACCCGATCGGTGCCCACGATGGCGAGGTCGACGAGGCCGTGCTGCATCAGGTGGCCGCCGGTGTTGTCGGCGATCAGGGTGCAGGGCACGCCGTGCTGCGACAGCTCCCAGGCGGTGAGTGAGGCGCCCTGATTGCGTGGCCGTGTCTCGTCGACCCAGACATGCAGCGGCACGCCGGCGTCGTGCGCCTGGTAGATCGGCGCGGTGGCGGTGCCCCAGTCGACGGTGGCGAGCCAGCCGGCATTGCAGTGGGTGAGGATCTGCACCGGCGCGCCGCCCTTGCGGCGGGCGATGTCCTCGATCAGTGCCCGCCCGTGGCGGCCGATGGCCGCGTTGATGGCGACGTCCTCGTCGGCGATCGCGGCGGCGCGCGCATAGGCGGCGGCGACGCGGCACTCGACCGGCAGGCGGCCCACCGCCGCCGTCATCTCGCCGAGCGCCCAGCGCAGGTTGATGGCGGTGGGGCGGGTCGCCGCGAGGGTCTCGCAGGCGGTCGCCAGCCCCCGGTCGGAGGCGTCGGCGCGCAGCGCCAGGCACACCCCGTAGGCGGCGGTGGCGCCGATCAGCGGGGCGCCGCGCACCAGCATGGAGCGGATCGCCTCGGCGGCATCCGCCAGGGTCTCGAGCCGCACAGTGACGAAGCGGTGGGGGAGCTGGCGCTGGTCGATGGTGCCGACCGCCCAGCCGTCGGGCTCGAGCCAGAGGGTGCGGGTGTGTCTGCCGTCGACTTTCATGGGTCACGGGTCCGGGTGTCGAGAGAGTGGGGCGCCCCAGCGTCATAGGGCGCCCGGCGCCACAAGGAAAGGGCGAGGCGCCCGGGCCGGCCCTGCCTCGGCGCGGCGGGCGTTTTGCCGCTCGGCGGTGCCGCGGGGCGGCGGGGCGGGGCAGGGTCGGGGTGGGGGCAGGCTGGGGCAGACTGGGGCAGACTGGGGTGGGGGCGCCCGCCGCCGCGACGCCTGTGGCCGGAATGGTGGTGGGGTGGGGTCACGCGGGGGTCTCCGCCGGCCGCCCCGGTCGGTGCGCCGGTGTTGTCGGTGCGGTGCTCCGTCGGCGCGCCGGCGGGGTGGCGCTGCCCCCCAAGACCCGTGCGCGAAGGCCCCTGGCCAGCGCTCGCCGGCCTGCCAGAAGGGCGGTTCCCCGGCCTGGCGAAAACCGGCACTCCGGCTCGCGTCTGGCCCGTTGCCCGGCCGATCCTGATCGGCTATCTAGGCCGCAGGCGCCCGTAGCTCAGCTGGATAGAGCGTTGCCCTCCGAAGGCAAAGGTCACACGTTCGAATCGTGTCGGGCGCGCCAGCCCCATCGAGAGCTTGGTTAAGCGGCTCATATATCAGAGCGTGGCCCCCCACACATACGCACGAAGTCGTCCCTCCTTTACGGGCAGAGCCCAGATTTCGTTCCGGCGTGAAGCCGGGTGATCGAGCATTGATTTCGTACGCCACTCAAGGCGGCTCGAGCTGTCGACCCTCTCGGCTCCGTAAGAAGGGTGTCCGCTGGCCAGCCGCTCGTCCGAAATAACCGAGGACTCTCCTCGGCTCGGAGGAGAAGAAGGTCTCGGGTCAGAATGCCGGGAGAGACTGCGACAGGGATCATGCCCATCGCGTGTTACTCGCGGGCTGGCGTCAATCGCCGACGCGCGGCAGGCAGGCACCCGCCGCATGGTCGATCACATACAGCCATCGCCCGTCTGGCTGCTTCCGGGCGACCTCCGCCGAACTCCCCGCCGCGATCACGCCACCGTCTTCGGTCGTCAGCTTCCAGTCGGCGCGAAGCAGGGCGAGATCGTCGTGAACGACGCAAAAGTTGTTGTGCGACGTCATGACACCGGGGGCCTTCAAGAGCTTTGCCAGTTCCGGGGCAATGGCTGACAGGCCGATGCAGCGTTCTCCGCTTCCGTCTGTCAAAAGCACGGCCGCCGGCTCGTAGAGACCGAGCAGGTTATCTATCTTCCGAGTGTTGAAGGCCCGCGCGAAAGCTTCGTTCATGCGCTGGGGTTCGGTCACGTTGAACGACATGAGTCTTGCTCCTGATCCATGACGATGGAACCGTAATCACGGTCGAGCAGGACTAACCAAACGGGAAGGATCGTCGGATGAGGCGATATTTTGCCGACGAGCGCATGGACTTGGAATCACCCAAACCCCGGCGGCCGACAGAATGTCCGGTCGAGGACTGGCTGTCCTTCCTGGGTCATCGCTGGAATGCCTTGATCCTTTGGCATTTGAAGCATGGCGCGAAGCGCTATGGCGAACTCGCCGCGTGCCTTCCCGGTGTTGCGCCGAAAGTTCTGACCGAGCGATTGCTCGGCTTGGAGAAGCGCGGCCTTCTGACTCGCTCGCCGACGTCAACATTTCCGCGAAGCGTCACTTACTGCCTTACCTCGGCTGGAGCCAGCCTCGTTCATATCCTGGACCAGCTGGAAGTCTGGTCGCGTCATGCCCCAAGCGAAAGCCACGCTGATCTCTACAGCATTGTCGAGCGGAAGTAGAACGGTTCGCCGTCGAAAACGCGACCACGCCAAGGACTTCTAGCGCGGAAAACGATCCAGTTGGATCGGAGTCCGCTTGATAACGTGGAATGGGGATGGGCAGGCTAATTGCTCCGTACGCAAAGATCACACGTTCGAATCGTGTCGGGCGCGCCATTCCTGGGGGAATGGCGGCCCTGCCCGGCATCGGGTCGTTCGATGTCGCTCGCACGGGCGTTCCGCCCGGCGCGCCCCTGGAATCCGGCCCCGGGCTCCGGTCTCTCGAAGCCGGCGGGATGGGCCGCTCGACCGCGATCGTGTCGGGGCGGGAGCCCCCGGGGGTGGGCGATGCGGGGCAGGCGGTCCCCCGCGGCAGGTGCGCCCCGCGGCGGGTGCGACGCTGCGGCATGGCGTTGGTTGCAGTCGTGCATGGCTTGTGCGAGAAGCCGGTGGGCCGCTCGTCGGCCATCGTCCGTGTCCGCCGCGTGACGTTTCGATCGGGCCGGACCGCGGGCGGGTGTAGCTCAATGGTAGAGCAACAGCCTTCCAAGCTGATGACGAGGGTTCGATTCCCTTCACCCGCTCCAATCTTTTCAACAGCTTAGAGCATCGATTGCCGCTGCGGCCGAGCCGGCCGCGTAGGTAGAAGTCCGTGCCAAGACGCCGTTCCGAACGCCGGGTCGCCCCACTACAGTGGGGCGGGACGATCCCGCCCCTGCGCCTGGGGAACGATCCCGTCGGGTCGTGTCGAACCGAGGACGGCGACCGTGGCTGCCAAGAAGCTCCGCGTCCTGCTGGCCGACGACCATCCGGTCGTGCTGGCCGGCGTCAAGGCGCTGCTGCTCGGTGACCCCGCGATCGAGGTGGTGGGCGAGGCGCGCGACGGCCGCGCCGCCGTGCGACTGGCCCGGGCGCTCGCCCCCGACATCGCCGTGCTGGATCTCTCGATGCCAGGGCTCGCCGGCATCGATGTCGCCAAGCACCTCCGGCAGGACTGTCCGGACTGCAAGGTGGTGGCGCTCACCGTCCACGAGGACGGTGCCTATCTGCGGCAGCTGTTCGAGGTCGGCGGCGTCGGCTACGTGCTCAAGCGCTCGGTCGGCGAGGACCTGCTGCGCGCCGTGCATGCCGTCGCCGAGGGCGGCTCCTATCTCGATCCGGCCCTGCGGGCGCGGGCCGCCGGGCCGGCCGATCCTGCGGCTCCTGCGGCCGAGGGCGGGTCGGCGCTGTCCGAGCCCGAGCTGAGCGACCGCGAGATCAAGGTGCTCTGCCTCACGGCGGCGGGCTACAGCAACAAGACCATCGCGGGCCGGCTCGGGATCGCCATCAAGACGGTCGAGACCTACAAGACCCGCGCGATGGGCAAGCTCGGCTTCCACTCGCGCGTCGAGATCGTGCGATACGTGCTCGGCAAGGGGTGGTTCGACCATGAGTGACGGGCGAGCCGGCCGGGCCGCGGCGCTCGGCGCACAGGCGACGAGACGGAAGGGGCGCAGCCGTAACGCATGAGCATCGATATCGGAGCCGGAAAAACCCGAGCCGTCGCCCTGGACCTGACGAGCTGCGACCGCGAGCCGATCCACGTCCCGGGCGCGATCCAGCCGCACGGGGTGCTGTTCGCGCTCGGCGAGCCCGACCTGCGGATCGTCGGCGTCAGCGCCAACCTTCCCGCGCTGATCGGCCCGCAGCCCGACGCGGTGCTGGATCGGCCGCTCGGCGCCGTGTTCGACGAGGCGAGCATCGGCCGGCTGCGGACGCTGCTGCACCAGGTCGACGGGCCGGCCGCCTCGCCGGTCGCCATGCAGCGGCGGGAAGGTGGCGAGCTCGGGCTGGACGCGGTGCTGCATCGGCACGACGGCCTGGTGCTGCTGGAGTTCGAGCCGCGCGGCCCCGACAGCGAAGGGGCGCACGCCTTCTTCCGGCGAACCAGCGGCGCCATCCGCCGGCTCCAGGCGGCCCGCACGCTGGGCGACGCCTGCGCGGCGGCGGCCCGCGAGGTCCGCGCCATCACCGGCTTCGACCGGGTCAAGATCTATCGCTTCGCATCGGACTTCAGCGGCGAGGTCGTCGCCGAATCCCGCCACGAGGGCATCGAGTCGTTTCTCGGACTGCATTTCCCGCCATCCGACATCCCGGCTCAGGCGCGCGCCCTCTACGCCCTCAACCCGATCCGGCTCATCCCCGATATCGACTACCGGCCGTCCCCGATCGTGCCCGATCGCCATCCGGCGACCGGCCGTCCCCTCGATCTCAGCTTCGCGGTGCTGCGCAGCGTGTCGCCGATCCACCTCGAATACATGCGCAACATGGGCATCCGCGGCACCATGTCGGTGTCGATCCTGCGCGGCGATCGCCTGTGGGGGCTGATCGCCTGCCACAACCGGGCGCCGCGTCATATCGGCCACGACGCCCGCCAGGCGTGCGAGATGGTCGCCCAGGTGCTGGCGTGGCAGATCGGCGTGATGGAGGAGGAGGCGGTCACTCGCCACAGCCTCGAAGGCAAGGCGATCCAGCGCCGTCTGCTGGGCGACATCGAGCAGCTGCGCGACCACCGCGCCGGCCTCATCCGCAACAGCGAGGCCCTGCTGGAGCTGATGGGCGCCTCGGGGCTCTGTCTCTACGGCCGCGACGCCGTCACCACCATCGGCCGCACGCCGCCGGACGCCGCCATCGAGCGGCTGGTGGACTGGGCGAGCCGCACCGACGGCTCCGAGCTGTTCCAGACCGACCGGCTGTCGACCCTGCTGCCGGAGGCGGCCGCCTATGCGGACGTTGCCAGCGGAGTGCTCGCCGTGCCGCTGTCGCGCACGCCGCCGCGCCGCATCATGCTGTGGTTCCGCCCCGAGGTGGCGCAGACCGTGCGCTGGGGCGGCAACCCGGAGAAGTCGGTCGAGATCGGTCCCGACGGCGACCGGCTGCAACCCCGCAAGTCGTTCGCGGCGTGGACCGAGGAGTCGCGCGGGCGGGCGGTGCCGTGGCAGCCGCACGAGATCGTCGCCGCCGTCGAGCTGCGCGATCTCGTCATCGACGTGATCCTGCGCAAGGCCGAGGAGCTGGAGAGCGTCAACACCCAGCTCGCCCGCAGCAACGAGGAGCTGGAATCCTTCGCCTATGTGGCCTCCCACGACCTCAAGGAGCCGCTGCGCCACATCGAGGCGTTCGCCGGCCTGTTGGGCGAGTCGATCCGCCAGTCCGGCGACGATCGGCTCAGCGCCATGGTGGGCGGAATCGAAAGCTCGTCGCGGCGGCTGCGCAACCTGATCAACGATCTCGCCGAGTTCTCGCGGCTCGGCCGCCAGGCCCAGCCGCTGGCGCCGGCCGATCTCGGCGACATCGCCGACGAGGTGATGGCGGATCTCCGGCAGCGCATCGACGAGGCCGCCGCCACCGTCACCTGCGAGCGGCTGCCGGTGGTGCGCTGCGATCGCAACCAGATGCGCCAGGTGTTGCAGAACCTCCTGTCCAACGCGCTGAAGTACCGGCATCCGGCGCGGCCCTGCCGCATCCGCATCTCGGCGCTGGAGAGCGGCGAGCGGACCTATCGCGACGGGGCCGACGAGACCTTCGCCCGCATCTGCGTCGCCGACAACGGCATCGGCTTCGATCCCAAATATGCCGATCAGGTGTTCGAGCCCTTCCAGCGCCTGCACGGACCCGACGAGTACGAGGGCAGCGGCATCGGGCTCGCCATCTGCCGCAAGATCGTGCAACGCCACGGCGGCAAGGTTGGAGTCGAGACGGCGCCCGATCAGGGCGCCACCTTCTGGTTCTCGCTGCCGCTGCCCGCCGCCGACGAGACGCCGGGCCCGGGCTTCGGCACACAGTGAAGGAACAAGGGACTGCGCCATGGCCGATCCCACGAGCCCGGCGACCGGCGCCGACGTCGCGGTGGACCTGACGAGCTGCGACCGCGAGCCGATCCACGTACCCGGCCATGTGCAGCCGCACGGCGTGCTGCTCGCCTTCGTCGAGCCGGAGCTGCGTGCCGTCGCGGTCAGTGCCAGCGTCGCGGCGTTGGCCGGGTGGCCGCCCGACGCGGTGCTGGGGGCGCCATTGGCGGCCCACCTGTCCGAGGCGGGCGTGGCCCAGATCGTCGCCGCGCTGGCCCACGACGATCTCGCCACCCTCAACCCGCTGCCGGTCGGGCTGCGGACCACGGCGGGCGAGCGCGACTGCGACGCCATCCTGCATCGCCACGACGGCCTGACCATCCTGGAGCTGGAGCCGCGGGACGACCTGCCACGCCCGTCGGGGACGTTCTTTCGCGGCATCCGGGCGGCGATCCGCCGGTTGCAGACAGCGGGCGATCTGCACGAGGCATGCGCCGTCGCGGCCGGCGAGGTGCGCCGCATCACCGGCTTCGACCGGGTGAAGATCTACCGCTTCGCGCCGGACTGGAGCGGCCAGGTGATCGCCGAGGACCGGGTCGACACCATCCCGTCGCTCTTCGACTTCCGCTTTCCGGCCTCCGATATTCCGGCGCAGTCGCGGGCGCTCTACACCGCGAACCCGGTCCGCATCATCCCGGACATCGGCTACCGGCCGTCACCGCTGGTGCCCAATCGCAATCCCAGGACCGGCGCACCGATCGACCTGAGTCACGCCGTGCTGCGCAGCGTCTCGCCGGTCCATATCGAGTACATGGTCAACATGGCGGTGCACGGCGCCATGTCGATCTCGATCGTCCGCGACGGCCGCCTGTGGGGCCTGATCTCCTGCCACAACACGCTGCCGCGCTTCGTGTCCTTCGAGGTGCGGCAGGCCTGCGAGCTGATCGCCCAGGTGCTCACCTGGCAGATCGCGGTGCTGGAGGAGGCGGCCATCAGCCGCCACAGCGTGCGGGTGCGCACCATCCAGCAGCGCTTGCTGCACGAGCTCGGTGGCCGCCGCGAGCTGCATGCGGGCCTGCTGCGCGGTGGCGACGAGATGCTGGCTCTGATGGATGCGACCGGCTTCGCGCTGTCGGGGCCGGACGGCAGCACCAGCTACGGGCAGACGCCCACCCCGGCCGCGATCGCCGCTCTGGTCGACTGGCTGGTGCGGCGCGAGTCGCGCGACGTGTTCGAGACCGACTGCATCGCGGCCGTTGATCCGGCCTTCGCGCCGGAGCCCGAGAAGGTCAGCGGCGTGCTCGCGGTGCCGCTCGGCCGCGCCTCCGCCAGCTTCATGCTGTGGTTCCGTCCCGAGGTGGCGCAGACCGTCACCTGGGGTGGTGATCCGCACAAGCCGGTGCGGATCGGGCCGCTCGGCGAGCGGTTGCAGACGCGCGCCTCGTTCGCGGCGTGGCGCGAGGTGGTGCGCGGGCGCGCACGACCATGGCAGCCGCACGAGGTGGTGGCGGCCGGCGAGATCCGCGATCTCGTGGTCGATGTCATCCTCAGCAAGGCCGAGGAGCTGGAAGGCGTCAACCGTCAGCTCGCCCGCAGCAACGACGAGCTCGAATCCTTCGCCTATGTGGCGTCGCACGACCTGAAGGAGCCGCTGCGCCACATCGAGGCGTTCGCCGGGCTGCTCAAGGAGGGGCTGCCGCCCGACCCGGAGGGCCGGCTCGGCGCCATGGTGGGCGGCATCGAGACGTCGTCCCGGCGCCTGCGGGCGCTGATCAACGACCTCGCCGAATACTCGCGGGTCGGCCGGCAGGCACGGCCACTGGCCCCGGTGGCGCTCGACGAGGTCCTCGCCGACGTGCTGACCGATCTCCGGCCCGTGCTGGAGGAAACCGGCGCCACCGTGACGGCGCTGCCGCTGCCGGAGATTCTGTGCGATCGCAGCCAGATCCGGCAGGTGTTGCAGAACCTCGTCTCCAATGCCGTGAAGTACCGTCACCCCGATCGTCGGCCGATGATCACGCTGCGCAGCGTGACGGAAGCGGGCGCGGCCGCGCCCGACGGCGAGCGCGCCGCGACCGGCGAGCCGGCGCGGCGGGTGCGCATCTCGATCGAGGACAACGGCATCGGCTTCGACGAGAAGTACCGCGAGCAGATCTTCGAGCCGTTCCAGCGGCTGCACGGCCCGGACGAGTACGAGGGCACCGGGATCGGGCTGGCGATCTGCCGCAAGATCGTGCAGCGACACGGCGGGTCGATCACCGCCGCGAGTCGACCCGGGGCGGGTTCGACGTTCACCGTCGTGCTGCCGCTGCGCGGCTTCGACGCTCTGGAGAGCTTGGTGCGATGACCCGCGACAGTGCCGCGCCGACCGTGCTGGTGGCGGAGGATCACAACCACGACAAGTTCATTCTCCAGGAGGTGTTCAAGCGGGCCGGCATCAAGGCCGATCTGCGCTTCGTCGACGACGGCGAGCAGATGCTGGACTATCTCTATCGGCGCGGGCCGTTCGCGGCGGCGGGCGCCGCGCCGGTGCCGGCGCTGGTGCTGCTCGACCTCAACATGCCGCGCCTGGACGGCCGCAAGGTGATCCGCATCCTGCGCGCCGACGACGGGTTGCGGCAGCTTCCGGTGATCGCGCTGTCGACCTCCGAGAGCCCGAAGCACATCACCGAAGCCTACTCGATCGGCATCAACGCCTATCTGGTCAAGCCGGCCAGCATCCCGGACTACGTCGCCAAGATCTCGTCGCTGTGGCAGTTCTGGATGTCCACCGCCTCGCTGCCCAGCCTGGAGGGACGGCCGTGACGGCGGCCCGTCGCATCCTGCTCGTCGATGACGCCGAGATCGAGTTCCTCACGCTCGGCCGGATGCTGCGACGGATTCCGGGACCCGACCGCTCGCTCGACTGGGTGGCGAGCTACGGCGAGGCGTCGGCCGCGATCGCCGCCGATGCGCACGATTTCTACTTCGTCGACATCCGGCTCGGCCCCGAGAGTGGGCTCGACCTGATCCGGGTGGCGCGCGCGCACGGCATTCTCAAGCCGATGATCGTGCTCACCGGCTTCGGCAGCGATGCGGTGGACCGGGCCGCCACCGCGGCGGGCGCCAACGAGTATCTGGTCAAGGGCGAGTTCGATCATGTGCTGCTCGAACGCACCATGCGGTACGCCGAGCGCAACGCCCAGGCGCTGGCCGAGCTCGACCGCCGGCTGATCGAGACCGAGGCGACGGCGCGCCAGCTCAAGCACGAGACCGAGCGCCGGGCCATCGCCGAGACCGAGCTGTCCGAGGTGCTGCGCCGCGTCGTCAACGACCAGGAGGCCGAGCGCCGGCGCATCGCGCGCGAGCTGCACGACAGTCTGGGCCAGTCGCTCACGCTGTTGCAGCTCGGCCTCGATGCCGTCACGCGCGCGGCGGCCGCGGGTGGCGACATTGCGGGCGATGTCGCGTCGATGAAGGGCCTGACGGTGCGCATCAGCGAGGAGCTGCACCGGCTGGCGTGGGAGATCAGGCCCACCGTGCTCGACGATCTCGGCTTGCAGGAGGCGATCCGTCAGATCCCGGCCGAATGGCAGCCGCGCAGCGGGCTCCACTTCGATCTTCACCTCGCCCTCGAACGCCGATTGCCGGCGGCGATCGAGTCGGCGCTCTATCGCGTTCTCCAGGAGGCGATCACCAACATCGTTCGTCACGCGGCGGCCCGCCGGATCGGCATCATCCTGGAGGAGGATCACGACGGCGCCCGTCTGATCGTCGAGGACGACGGGCGTGGCATGGTGATCGACGAGGCGCCGCCGGCCGGATCGCCGTCGCGTCATCTCGGACTGCTCGGCATGCGGGAACGCTTGTCGCTGGTGGGCGGAACGCTGGAGATCGAATCGATGCTCGATCGCGGCACGACCCTGTTCGCGCGCGTGCCGCTCTGATGGCCGCGTCCGAGATCGTCCGTCCGCAAGGTTGCGTCACCGCGGATTTCGATCCGGTCCTGAAAATCGTGATTTGATCGCAGTGGCGACGGCGAGCCGGCGTCCACTTCGCCGGACAATGCTCTAGCCCGTACGACCATACGCGATAGCCGCGGGAGTGTAGGGGCGATGGTCCCTATCTGGGTCGTGGCCGCGCTCCCTATAGTACCGTCGCGCTACCGACCTTGCGTTGCGCACGTCGGATCGCTCCTCGCGTCCGCCGCGGAGGGAGTAGGCCCGAGATGTACGATCTGGCCGATGGGATGACGTCGTCCGAGCTTCTGCCGGTCGGGATCGCCGTCGTGGCTCCGGACGGATCGGTGCGTGACGAGAACGCGGCCTCGCGGCGTCTCGCCGGTCTCGCCGGTCTGCGAACGGCCGATCGCTTCGGGCGGCTGAACTATTTCCGGGCCTGCTCGCCCGAGCAGGCCCGCAGCCTGCACGATGTGAGCGACGGGCGGCAGCCGATCTTCAGTTGGGTGCGGTTGTGCGAGGGAGGCGGCGGTCTCGTCCTGGTGGTCGCGCTGCCCTACGACCGCGAGCCGCCGTCGGACATCGTTCTGCTCCATCTCGATGTTTCGGGCCTGCTGCCGAGCGAGACGGCACTGGCGCTCGCGACCGCGGCCCAACCGGGCAACGAGCTGGATCGGATCGTCAGCGCCATCGAGCAGACCATCCTCAAGTCCATGGCGCCGCCCGGTCCGGATCGCTCGCGGCCGGCGCCGCCCTCCGGCGGAGGGGCTGACGACGGGCCGGGCCTGTCGAACCTGGCGAGCCTGTCGCCGCGTCAACGCGAGGTGCTGGCGCTGATCGGACAGGGCCGGAGCAACACCGAGATCGCAGCGCTGCTGGGCATCTCCATGAACACCACCAAGCTGCACGTCGCCGCCGTGCTGCGCCGCCTGCGGCTCGACAATCGCATGCAGGCCGTCGCCCTGGGCGCCCGGCTGCCGGATCGCCGTAGCTGACGCGGACGATCTCGGGCCGCCGGGGCGGGGGCGAGCTGCCCGCGGCGTCCTTGCGTGATCGCATGTCGACGGCGAACCGGGTCGAGACCGCATCGCCGGGTGCGCGGGGCCAGGGAACACGGGGCCAGGGAGCGCAGGGACGAGCAGCGCGGCGGCGGCCGCGTCGATCGGACAGGCAGCGCAGAGACAGGCAGCGCAGGGACGGCCGCGTCGACCGGGCCTCTCCAACGGCCGAGGGACCGAACACGACGGGCAATAACGCACCCGCGTGAACGGTCCGCCGGCAGCTTGGTGTCTCGCTCCACCCGCGCCGTCTGGCTGAACGACCTGAGAGGGGCGAAACGGAGAGTATAAGAGGCTATTACCTAGCGACGCTGAGCATAGAAAGATGCCGGCCGGGGTCAACGACAATTAATACGTAACACCGGAACATGATGGATGGTCTGTGGCGACTGCGGCCGCCGTCCGGGGCTTTGGCCGTGTCCGTCGTAGTTTTCTCCTCTGCTGCGCCGATGTCCGGCGTGGGGCCTTCATCAAACCATAATGCCGCGCGGCTATCGGGGAGTGCCATGGGTTTCGGCGTGCCGCATGACGGCGCTCGACGATCGCCGAGATAGCGCCGAGGAGTTACGGAATAGATGCGCGGTGTTACGTAGTGACGAGTGTTGACACGAGCCGGTGTAAAGCCTCCAGTACAGTTGGAGATCGCCTGTTATCCGATGGTTTTCGGCGGGGGTTTCTCCGCGAAGCCCGGCCTGGTCGAGCGTCATTGTCGCGGCGGCAGGTCGGGTCCGGCGGAGAGACGCCATCGTGTCTGCGACATGCACCGGCCGGACCTGTGTCCGAATCCGGCCGTCGTGCGCCACCGGACCTCCGACGATCTTCCGAAGATCCACCCGGCCCGCGACGGGACGGTGTCACGACCGTCGCCGGCCCTGCTCATGGAGAGTCGTGATGGCTGATCCGAACAGGAGTTTGTCAGGGTTGAGCGAGGACGAGGCGCTCGAGTTCCACGCGCAGTTCAAGACCACGTTCACGGCGTTCCTGGTGCTCGCCGCCTTTGCTCACATCCTCGTTTTCATTTGGAAGCCCTGGTTCTAAGGAGATTTCGAAATGGCCAACCCGCAAGACGACTACAAGATCTGGCTCGTCATCAATCCGTCGACGTGGCTTCCGGTGATCTGGATCGCGGCGCTGCTCGTCGCCGTGGCGGTCCATGCCTTCGTGCTGAACAACCCGCGCTACAACTTCATCGACGCCAAGGCGGCGGCCGAGAAGGTCGAGAAGAAGTAACTTGACGCGGCCCGGTCTCCGGGACCTCCGAGCTTTCGTTCGCGTGGTGGAGACGCCCGGCCCGTGCCGGGCGTTTTCAGTTTTTTGCTCGCCCCTGGGTCCCCTCGACCCTCGCTTGGGGCCGACCTGCCCCGCCGCGCGACGCTCGCGCGCAGGTGCTTCGATCGACCGTCGTAACGCGCCGGCGCGACTTCCGTAATGCTGCCGTGCTACGTATTGGTCATCGTTGACACATAGGTCCGTAAAGGTAGCATTACACACGTTTCGACAGAGCGGGTCCGTGCGTATCTCGATTGCACAAGCTCGGATAGGCTTTGCCGTATCGGCTTTTTCGGATCGGCAGTGGAGATCGTTAACCCGGCCGCGGTCGGGCTTTGTCGACCCTGGTTCTGCTACGAAATGTGCCGCTCAGTGTCGCTCGCCTGGACGTGCTTTCTCCAGCGACATCGCGTGCGCTCGTCATTCTCGCCCGGTGTCGCCGGGTGGAGAGAAGGTCGTGACGATTTCCGTCACGGCAAACCCGCGTGGAGCGCCGACGGACGGCGTTCCTTGGCAAACCCTTATGGAGGGTATCTAGATGGCTGATCTGAACAGGAGCTTGTCGGGCCTGACGGAGCAGGAGGCGCTCGAGTTCCACTCGCAGTTCAAGACCACGTTCAGCGCCTTCGTGGTGATCGCCGTTCTCGCCCACGTTCTCGTCTGGGCGTGGAAGCCGTGGTTCTGAGCTGAAGGAGAACTGTCATGGCCAACCCGCAAGACGACTACAAGATTTGGCTGGTCCTCAATCCGTCGACCTGGCTGCCGGTGATCTGGATCGTCGCCCTTCTGGTGGCGGTCGCGGTCCACGCCTTCGTGCTGAACAACCCGCGCTACAACTTCATCGACGCCAAGGCGGCTGCCGAGAAGGTCGAGAAGAAGTAATCGCGTCTCCGCGTCACCGGATCGGCCCACGGGCCGGTCCTCTGCGCCAGCAGCATTGATCCAGTCGTTTCATCACGATCTCCGCCGGCCGGCGCTCGACAGCGCCGCGCCGGCGGATTTGATTCGGCGATGACCGAAGCTGCGTGGCGCGGCCGAGTGTGGGGGCTCGGGCGGCCTGGGTCGCCCCGTCGTCAGCGATCGACCGGCGCTCCGGCCGCCGCCGTGAAGGTGTCGGGCTCGCCGCGCGGGCGGCGGAGGGCGGCCGCCGGGCGATCGCCGGCGGGGCTCGGCTCCAGCGTCTTGCTGCGGTCGGGGGGGGTGCGGTCGCGCGTCTTGCGCTCGAGCGCCTGGATGGCGGCGAGCGATTCGGTTCGCACCCGCGCGAGATCGTCGCTCTCGGCGGCCGCGAGGGCGTCGCGCAGATCGGCCGCGCCGGCGGCCGGCTGCCGGGTCGCCTCCTCGCGCAGCAGCGCCAGCAGGGCCGGGTCGCGGGTGGCGTTGGCCACCAAGGTGAAGCGCGCCATGCAGCCCACCGTCAGGCGGCGGAGGTCGTCGCGCTCGCGCCACCACGGCAGCAGCGCCACGATGCGGCGCAGCGGGGCGGCGTCGCCGGTGGCGAAGTAGACGCCCCACAGAGTGTCGAGGACTTCGGGACGGACCTCGAGGGCGGGGGGTGACACGGCCTCGGCGGCGAACGGCAGCCAGGCGCGCAGCCGGCTCCACCCCGACGGCGGATCGTCCATGGCGAGACGGTCGAGCACCGGCAGGCGGTCCTGCACATAACCCTCGATGGCGGCCCGCTGGGCGGGCAGCCGCGCCGCCGTGCGGGCGAGCAGGCCCTTCCAGTCGGGATGGCCCGAATACGCGATGGCGCGGACGATCACCCAGGAGTCGCGCGGGGGCAGCCGGTCGAGCGCCGTGACGAGCTTGTCGGCCCGGGTCGGCTGGGCGGCGAGGACGCCGGCCAGGAAGCCGACCGGCAGGCCGGCCCGCTCCGGGATCGCCAAGGCGCCGGCGGCACTGAGCGTCGCGAGCGCGGCGGGCAGGCGGGCCGGCTCCGGCCGGTCGCGGTAACCGGCCATCCAGCGCAGCACCGCGTCGGCGGATTCGAACCCGGCGGGGGCCGGGGTGGCGACGGTCGCGGGTGCCGGTGCCGAGGCGGGCGTCGGGGCGCGGGCCGTCTCGCGGCTCGGTCCGGCGTGGGCGGTCTCGGCGTGGGTGGGGGCGGCGTCGGTCGGGGCGGCGTGCACCGCCGGCCCTCCGCCGATCAGCACCCCCACCGCCATCGCGACGGCCAGCTCTCTCACCCACACGCGCATCCGCCTCTCCCCTCCGCGGCGGTCGATCGGACGACGGCCGCGGTCATGCCCCGGTATGGTTCGACCAGACCGGAGGGGCGATTTCGTGGGGCGGACGTGCCGATTCGATGGCGCGATCACGGCGCCGCGGGCGTGCGCCCGCCGCCGGCGGGCATGGCAAGCCGAGCGGACGGAGAGACGGCGATGATGCGATCAGGCGGCGTCGAGGGTGCGCGGGCGGCTCTGGGTCAGCTCGACATAGCGGGCGACATCCTGAAGGCGGCCTTCCCGTCCGTCGATGCTGGCCGACCAGATCGACCGAATCTCGGCCTCGTTCTCGTAGTAGTTGATGCCGCGCCACTGATTGAGGCGAATGCTGCCGTCGGCCATGCGGGTGGCCGAGAACATCAGGCCCAGGCCCCCGAGCCGGTCCAGAAAATCCCTGATCCTGAAATCCGACATGGCGTTGCCTCGCTCCCTGATTCGCCAGTGTGAGGCGTTTTGGCGGTCGGTCAATTTCGAACCATGATTTTGCCGCGATGTTCACCGTGGACATCCGCCGGCTGTGGCCGCGCAGTCACACGCGTGGCGGCCGGCTACCGATCGTGGCCGCCCGCGGCCGGTGATCGGCCTCTTGGCCTGCGACCGAGCGCGCCGCCCGGTGGCGCCGGCGCCGCCCGCGTGATAGGTCCTCCGCCCGCTCGATCAGGGATTTCCGCCGATGTCCGATTCTCGCCTGCACCCTGGACTCAAGCTGGCGCTCGACGTCGGGCCGCTCGTTCTGTTCTTCGCGACGAATGCCCGCTTCGGCATCTTCGCGGCGACCGCGGTGTTCATGGTCGCCGTGGTGGCGGCGCTCGGCGTGTCGTGGGCGCTGACCCGGCGCCTGCCGGTGATGCCTATGGTCTCGGCCGTCATCGTCGTGGTGTTCGGCGGGCTCACTCTCGTGCTGCACGACGAGACCTTCATCAAGCTCAAGCCGACGCTGATCTATCTGCTGTTCGCCGGCGTGCTGGCGGTCGGCCTGTGGCGCGACAAGCCGCTGCTGGCCATGGTGTTCGACACCGTGTTCGATCTCACCCCGGAGGGGTGGCGGCGGCTGACGGTGCGCTGGGCCGTGTTCTTCGTTGTGATGGCGGCCGTCAACGAGCTGGTCTGGCGCACGCAGAGCACCGATTTCTGGGTCAACTTCAAGCTGTTCGGCTTCGTGCCGCTGACCCTGGGCTTCGCCCTCATGCAGGTGCGGCTGCTCGCCCGCCACGCCGCGGCGGGAGACTCCGCGGCACCGGGGACGCCGGCGGCGACGCCGCCCCGTCCGGGCTCGGCGGGCCGGCCGGCCGATTGAACCTTGCTTTGCCGGGCGCAGTCTGCAAAGCCGTGGTCCCCAGGGAGCCGCGGGCGTGCACTAGCCCGGCTGGCGTTATCTCGACGGGCAACACCATGGCTGACCGCATCGCATTGATCACCGGCATCACCGGGCAGGACGGCGCCTATCTGGCCGAGCTGCTGCTCGCCAAGGGTTATGTGGTGCACGGGCTGCGGCGGCGCTCGTCGTCGTTCAACACCGGCCGCATCGACCATATCGTCCACGATCCGCACGAGACGGGCGTGCCGCTGACGCTCCACTATGGCGACCTCACCGACTCGACCAATCTGCTGCGCGTCGTCCAGGAGGTTCGCCCGACCGAGATCTACAATCTCGCGGCCCAGAGCCATGTCGCGGTCAGCTTCGAGTCGCCCGAGTACACCGGCAATGCCGACGGGCTCGGCACGCTGCGGCTGCTGGAGGCGATCCGCACCCTCGGGCTCGAGAAGCAGGTCCGCTTCTACCAGGCGTCGACCTCCGAGCTGTATGGGCTGGTGCAGGAGACGCCGCAGCGCGAGACCACTCCGTTCTATCCGCGCTCGCCCTACGCGGTCGCCAAGCTCTACGCCTACTGGATCACGGTGAACTACCGCGAGGCCTACGGCATCCATGCCTCCAACGGCATCCTGTTCAACCACGAGAGCCCGCTTCGCGGCGAGACCTTCGTGACCCGCAAGATCACCCGCGCGGTGGCGGGGATCGCGGCCGGCGTCCAATCGAAGCTGTTCCTCGGCAATCTCGATGCGCGGCGCGACTGGGGCCATGCCCGCGACTATGTCGAGGGCATGTGGCGCATTCTCCAACAGGACGAGCCCGACGACTACGTGCTGGCCACCGGCGAGACCCGCACGGTGCGCGAGTTCACCGAGCGCGCCTTCGCGCGCGCCGGCATCACGCTCGCCTGGCACGGCGAGGGGGTCGACGAGAAGGGCACCGACGTCGCCAGCGGCCGCGTGCTGGTCGAGGTCGATCCGCGCTACTTCCGGCCGACCGAGGTGCATCTGTTGCAGGGTGATCCGAGCAAGGCGCGCGAGCGGCTCGGCTGGCGCCACCAGGTCACCTTCGAGCAGCTCGTGAACGAGATGGTCGATGCCGACATGGCGGCGGTGCGCCGGCACAATGCCGGCGTCCCGACCTGATCGCTCCCGACCTGATCGCCGTCCACCTGCCCCGCGAATCAGAAGGGACGGCTCTGGAGCCCGCCCTTGGGGCCGACATGCCAGTCGCGCTTGATGCCGGTCAGCCGGCCCTTGCGGAACTGAAGCCAGACCAGGCCGTCGACCGTGAAGATGCCCGGCGTCCCGGCCGGGACGCGGGCCACATAGACCTCCGATCCGGGCGGCCCGGATATCGGCTCGAGCGGCGCGTCGAGCGCCACCGCGGCGGCGGCCGGCGTCATGCCGAGCTCGAGCGGGGCGGTGTTGGGCGCCGTCGTCGACGGCGTCGCGCAGGCGGCGAGCGACAGGGCGGCGAGCCCCATGGTCACCAGCAGCGCCGCCGGGCGGGCGGCCGCGCCTCTCGTCGCGCCTGTCATGTCGTCGTCCCCCTCGCCGCGATGGTGGGACAGCGTCGCTGCCCGGTCAACGGATCACGGCTCCGAATGCAGAACGGCCGGGCGAGGCCCGGCCGTCGAAGCGTCGTTTCGGTCGATCGGTCGGCCGCTCAGCGAATGACCTGCGGCAGGCCGGCGCTGTGCGGGCGGCCCGGGGCAGCCGGCGCCTGGGCACCGCCCGGCGCCTTGCCGGGCTTCACCACCACGCGGGCACCAACCGCGACCCGGCGATAGAGATCCTCGATGTCCTCGTTGACCAGCCGGATGCAGCCCGACGACACGAACGAGCCGATGGTCGACGGCTGGTTGGTGCCGTGGATGCGGTACACGGTGTTGCCGAGATAGAGGGCGCGGGCGCCCATCGGGTTGCTCTCGCCGCCGGCCATGAAGCGCGGCAGGTAGGGCTGGCGCTCGATCATCTCCTTGGGCGGATGCCAGTCTGGCCACTCGGCCATGCGCGAGACCCGCTCGACCCCCGACCAGGTGAAGCCCTCGCGGCCGACGCCGATGCCGTAGCGCATCGCCTTGCCGTTGCCGAGCACGAGGTAGAGGTACGTGTTGGGCGTGTCGACCACCAGGGTGCCGGCCGGCTCGTTGGTCGGATAGTCGACCACCTGGCGGCGGAAATGGGCGGGCAGCTCCTTCGGCTGGCCTTCCTCCGGACGGTAGTCGGGCGGCAGCGACGCATAGGCGCCGGCGCCGGGACCGCGGCCGGCGGGGAGCGCCCCGACCGGCGCGCGGTCGGCCTCGGCCGGACGGCCGGCGAACGGGGAGGGACCATAGCCGGGCTGCGGGGTGCCGTAGCCGGGTTGCGGGGCGGTCGCGGCGCCGTAGCCGGGAGGCGGAGCCCCGTAGCCGGGCGCGGGCGGGGCCGACGCATAGCCGGGATTGGGCGGCGGGGCCGGCAGGCCCCCGATGTCGCCGGGCGGCCGCATCGGCCCATCCGCGGCGCCGGGCAGGATCGTCCGCGGCGCGGCCGCGGGCGGCCCGGAGTCCGGCACCACATAGGTGTCGCGATAGCCGGACGCCGGCGGCGGCTCACGGAACAGCGCGGGCTGGCCGTCCCGATAGGGCGAGGGCTGCGGCGCGGCGCGGCCGTAGTCGGCGCCGGCACCGGGCGGCGGCAGCGGCTGCGACTCGAACGGAACCGGGGCGGCGGCGGGATGGCCGCGCAGATCGGACGGGCCGGCGGCGGCTCCGGTATCGGGGCCGGCGTAGTCGTCGTCCTCGGCGGCGACCTGGCGTCCATACGGAGCGGGCGAGCCACCATAGGGGCCGGGCGCCCCATAGGCGCCGGGCTGGCGATACGGGCCGGGCGGATAGGCTTGGGCGTTGGCGTCCACCGTCGACGCGGCGATCGTCGACCCGGCGATGCCGGCGACGAGCAGGAGCAGACAGGTTGCGCGCAAAACTCGTTCCCCTCGGATTTCAGCCCGAATTTGCCGGCCTTGTGGGAAGAAGATAGGGCAGGAACAAGGCGGAAAACGGCCCCTTCGACCCTGCGAGACTGCATCTCAACCCTGAGAATTTGGTAAAGACAAAGCGAATCCCCGCAACCCGGCTCCGTCGGTATCGGGACGGTGCCGCCCCGCCGCTCGCTGCCCGATCACCGTGCGACCCGCCCGCGATGCCACCATAGGAGAGCCCGCCATGCCCGCGACGACACCGCGCCGCCTGATCATCGGGATCAGCGGGGCCTCGGGGATCGTCTACGGGGTGCGGCTCCTGGCGCTGCTGCGCCGCACCGCCGTCGAGACCCATGTGGTGGTGAGCCGCGCCGCCAAGGTGACGCTGGCGCTGGAGACCGAGCTGGCACTCGCCGACCTGCACGACCTCGCCGACGTGGTGTACCAGCCGGGCGACATCGGCGCCGCGATCTCGTCGGGCTCGTTCCGCACTGCCGGCATGATCGTCTGCCCGTGCTCGATGCGCACGCTGGCCGAGATCGCGAACGGCATCACGGCGTCGCTGCTCACCCGCGCCGCCGACGTGGTGCTGAAGGAGCGCCGCCGCCTGGTGCTCGTCGCGCGCGAGACGCCGTTGCATCTCGGCCATCTGCGCAACATGGCGGCCGTCACCGAGATGGGCGCGATCGTCTATCCGCCGGTGCCGGCGATGTATGCGCGGCCGGCCTCGATCGACGAGATGATCGACCACACGGTGGGTCGCGTGCTCGACCTGTTCGACATCGATGTCGGCACGGTGCGGCGCTGGCGCGAGCCGCCGGACGACGCGCCGGCGGAGGACGCGCCGGGCGAGGCACCCGACGAGACGTGAGAGCTATCCCGCGCTCTACCGCCACGGCCGGCTTGTGCTGGCCATGGCAAGTCAGAACGAACTCCGGCTGATCCCTTTGGTGGTTATTCCGGAAGCCGCGAAGCGGCTGTCCGGAATCCAGCCGAGAGTCCAGAGTTTGCCGCGGGATGACGTGTGTCGCTGGGTTCCGGGTTCGCGCCTTCGGCGCGCCCCGGAACGACGGCGAGCTGATCACCCGAAAACAGGAGCGGACCGAACCGGGGCTTCAGATCGCCGCGGCGATCGCTTTGCCGCACGCCACCGTGTCGGTATTGCCACCGAGATCGCGGGTACGCAGCGTCTTCTCGGCGAGCACGCGCTCGATCGCCTGAAGGATCGAGGCCGCCGCCTCCGCCTCGCCGAGATGGTCGAGCATCATGGCGCCCGACCAGATCTGCCCGATCGGGTTGGCGATACCCTGGCCGGCGATGTCGGGCGCCGAGCCGTGCACGGGCTCGAACACCGACGGATAGGTGCGCTCCGGATTGATGTTGGCGGCGGCCGCGATGCCGATGGTGCCGGCGCAGGCCGGCCCGAGATCCGACAGGATGTCGCCGAACAGATTGGAGCCGACGACGACGTCGAACCAGTCCGGATGCAGCACGAAGTTCGCGGTCAGGATGTCGATGTGGAACTTGTCCCACCGCACGTCCGGATATGCCTTGGCCATCGCCTCGACGCGCTCGTCCCAGTACGGCATGGTGATCGAGATGCCGTTGGATTTGGTGGCCGAGGTGAGGTGACGCTTCGGCCGCCGCCGCGCCAGCTCGAAGGCGTATTTCAGCACCCGGTCGATGCCGACGCGGGTCATCACCGTCTCTTGCACGACGAACTCGCGCTCGGTGCCGGCGAACATGCGGCCGCCCACCGACGAGTACTCGCCCTCGGTGTTCTCGCGTACCACCATGAAATCGATGTCGCCGGGCTTGCGGCCGACCAGCGGGCACGGCACGCCGGGCAGGAGCTTCACCGGGCGCAGGTTGACGTACTGGTCGAACTCGCGCCGGAACAGCAGCAGCGAGCCCCACAGCGAGACGTGGTCCGGCACCTTCTCGGGCCAGCCGACGGCGCCGAAGAAGATCGCGTCGTGACGGCCGATGCGCTCCTTCCAGTCCTCCGGCATCATGCGGCCGTGCTTGAGGTAGTAGTCGCAGGACGAGAAGTCGAACCAGTCGAGCTGCAACGCGAAGCCGTGCCGCTTGGCGACCTGCTCGAGGACGCGGACGCCCTCCGGCACCACCTCCTTGCCGATGCCGTCGCCTGGGACGACTGCCACCCGATAGGTCCGTGTCATGATTGCCTCCGGCGGCCTCGTGCCGCCTGCCTCGTGCGGTGCTGGAACGGTCGATCGTGAAAGGGCGGGCAGCTTGAATAGACTTGCCGAACGCCGTCAAGGCCAGGTCCGGCAGGGCCGCCATCCGCTGGTTGACTCAGATCAAGGCTGGTGGCCCTGCGCCCCATAATCTTTCAAGGGTTGCATGCGGCCGGGTGCCTGTCGACGACGCTGACGGAGGTCGAGAGCCGGTTTCGACGTCGACATGGGGCTGGGCCGCGAAAGGGCTCGCCATGATCACCGCGCCGACTCTGACCATCTCGCCCGAAAAGGTCTGCTACGTCATCTTCAAGGCGCGCGAGTTCGAGGTGCAGGACGCCGCGCCGGGCGACGACTCCGACAGCGACGGCGGCACCTCGTCGGCGCTCGAGTCGCGGCGCGACGATCCCACCTATCGCGAGCTGAAGGCGTTCATCCGCTCCCTCAATCAGGACGAGCAGGTGGATCTCGTGGCGCTGACCTGGCTCGGCCGCGGCGACGCCTCGCTGGAGGAGTGGGACGATCTGCGCGAGGAGGCGGCGCGCGCCCACAACAAGCGCACCGCCGACTATCTCCTGGCGAAGCCGATGCTGCCCGACCATCTGGAGGATGCGCTGGATCAGTTCGGCTGCTCCTGCGAGGACTACGACCTCGGGCATTTCTGAGAGTCGGGTCGGGAGACGCGGGCGGAGGCGGCATCGCGGCGGAGGCCGGCGTCGGCGCCGCGGCGGAAGCTCTGCGGCGCAGGGCGCGTCGCATCAGGCCGGAGCAGGTTCTCCCCGCGATGGCGCGGTCGCGCCGCTCGGGGATGCTCCCCGGCGGTCGCCCTGCGCCCATCGGCGGCGCACCAGCGCCGGGGTGACGCCGATCCGCCGGGCGAACGCCTTGCCGAACGCGGATTCCGAGCGATAGCCCACCGCGGCGGCGATCTCGCCGACCGACAGGCGGCTGGCCCGCAGCATCTCCAGGGCCAGATGACAGCGCACCGCCAGCAGGATCTCGGCCGGCCCCTGGCCCGCCACCGCAGCGAAGCGGCGCGCGAAGGTCGCCCGCGACATGTTGGTCCGCGCCGCCAGTGCCGCCACCGTCCAGCGCCGCGCCGGGCTGCCGAACATGGCCACCAGCGACGGCGCCAGCGCGCGGTCGGCGAGCAGCGCCAGCATGCCGGGTCCGAGCTGCGGGGTGTCGAGATGGCGGCGCAGCGCCATCACCAGCAGCGCCGTCGTCAGCGCGGTGACCACCTCGACGGCGGCCGGCCGGGCCGCCTCGGCCTCCGCCCGGATCAGCCGGCTGATCGGGCCGGCCCCGCCGTCGCCGGTGTCCGCCGGCACATGCATGGCACCCGGCAGGGCGTCGAACAGGATCGGCGCGGCGGCGGTGTCGTAGCGGAACCGGCCGCACAGGAGATCAACCTCGACGGCCACGTCCGCGGCCGGCCAGGGCGCGGCGTGCAGGCCGGGCGCCCGGCTGTGCCATGCCCGGCCCCGCACCGGCGCCGTGCTGCTGAGCCGATGGGCGCCGCCGCGAGGAAACAGGACGAGCGCGCCGCTCGCGGCGACGAAGGACGGTCCGTCGGCGGGCGACACCAGGCAGCTCCCGGCGAGCACCATGTGGAACACCGCCTCCCCGCCCGCCGAGGCGGGATGGTCGACCAGGTAGTCGCCCGCCATCTGGCAGCGCAGGTCGAGCGAGCCGCGCAGGGCGCAGAGCGTGATCAGCTCGCCGAGAACATCGACCTGCTCGTGCGGTGGCCGGGGATCGGCCCGCCGTCGCGGCGTCCCGACCGCCGGCTTGGACGGCGCGTCCTCGGCCGGCGCGCCCGCGCGCGGACGCCGTCGTCGCCGGGACAGGCCGTCACGGGCCGCATGCTGGTCCATGCCGTCTCCTCGGCGAGCCGCGGCGAGGCCGCCGCAGGCTGCTTCCGCCTGCCCGCCCCGCCGGTCTCGCTCGTGCGATCCGAAGCTCCGCCGGCCGGGTGGCCGGCGGTCGGTCCCGCTGCGCGTCTCGCGCCGGCTGCGGCACCGCGCCCGCTGCGGCCCGGACCCCAGTCCCTAGCGGGAGTTGGTGACGTTCCGGAACTCGGGCTCGGGCACGAAGCCATCTCGGTTCGGCATGACGACCCGCGGCAGGCTCGCCTGATCGAGGGTGGCGTCGCCGGCCACGATCCCGTTCAGGCTCAGAATATAGGCCGAGACCGCGTAGGTGTCGTCCACCCCGAGCGTTCCCGGCGCCTGATACGGCATCGCCCGGCGCACATAGTCGAACAGCGTCGTGGCATAGGGCCAGTAGCTGCCCACCGTCTTGACCGGCTTGTCGGAGGCGAGGGTGCCCTGGCCGCCGACCAGACGGTCCTTGAGGCCGCCGGTGCCGTCGGTGCCGTGGCAGGCGGCGCACTGCTCGGCATAGACGGCCTTGCCGCGGGCCACCGTGCCGCTGCCTTTGGGCAGGCCGCGGCCGTCGGGGCTGACGTCGATGTCCCACAGGGCGATCTCGTCGGGGCTCGCCGGCCGCCCGAACTCCAGGGCGCCGGCGCTGGCCGCTCCGGCGAGGGCGACGGCCGCTATCGCGGCGCTCGCGACGGCGAGGAGGGAGTTACGACAGGACATTGCGCACCCTCCCGGCGGCGTCGATGCTCCAGGTCTGCTGGGCGTTGTAGTGGAACAGCGCGTTGGTCCCCATCTCACCGATCACCGTCTTGCGGTCGGGCTGGACGTGGCCCTTGTCGTCGGTCGAGCGGCTGACGATCTTGGTCGGCTTGCCGTCCCACCGCCAGTCGAGATGGAAGCGCGCCTGCGCCTTCGGCAGCACCGGCCGGTTGAGGGTGGCGTCGGCCCAAGTGCGGCCGCCGTCGGTGCTGACCTCGACCCGCACGATGCTGCCGTGGCCGCTCCAGGCGAGGCCGGTGATGCGATTGTAGCCGGGCCGGATCTCCATCATGCCGGACGGCGCGGTGATCACCGAGTTGATCTCCTGGCGGAGCTGGAACTGCTTGGCCTTGCCGTTCGCCATCAGGCTGGTGTAGCGCGCCGTCTCCCAGCGGGTCATGAACGGCGCATCGCCGAACTTCAGCCGGCGCAGCCATTTGATGCTGAGATTGCCTTCCCAGCCCGGGATCAGCAGCCGCACCGGGTAGCCGTGCGCCGGCCGCAGCGGCTCGCCGTTCTGGGCGTAGGCGACGATCGTCTCGTTCATGATCTCGTCGGTGAGCGGAATGCTGCGGGCGAGGCCGGTGGCGTCGCCACCCTCGGCGAGCATCCAGGTCGAGCCGCGCTCCTTGCCGACGAGATCGATCAGCACCGAGAGCGGCACGCCGGTCCATTCGTGGGTGCTGATCAGGCCGTGGGTGTGCTGGACCGTCAGCGTCTCGTCGGCCGCCTTCCAGTTCTCCCAGCCGTTGCCCGAGCACTCCAGGAAGGCGATGCGCGACACCGACGGCATCGCCCACAGCTCGTCCATGGTGAACACCAGGGACTTCTTCGTCATGCCGTGCACCAGCAGCCGGTGCTGGGCCGGGTCGAGATCGGGAACGCCGGAATGGCTGCGCTCGTAGTGGAGATCCGAGGGCGTCACCACGCCGACCAGCTTGTGGAGCGGCGTCTTCGAGTTGATGGCGTCCTCCGGCGCGAGATTGCGCCGGCCGGGCGTCGCCTCCGGGATGCGGCCGAGATCCACATGCGGCGAGCGGGCGCTGCGGGCGCCCACCGGAGCGCCGGGCAGCCGCTCCGGCACGTCGGCCAGGGTGCCGGCCGCGGCGGTCCCGGCGATCGCCGCGCCGGCGGCGCCGGTCGAGGCGGTCGCCAGGAAGGAGCGGCGGGACAGGCGTTTGCGCTGCATCCGGCCGAGGGCCGGATCGGGGTCGGGTGGGGGCATTTTGTCTCCTCCTCGCCCGCTCGGTCGTTGTCGTGCCGATCCTGTCCGCCACCGCGCCACGGCGGGGAGCCGCCGCGCGCGGATGAAATGTCGTTCAGGCGGGAGGGTCGGTGACGGCTCTGGCGCCATCGCTACCGATGCAGGCGACGACATGCTTTCATCGATCGGCGAGACCGTCCATGCGCGTCCGGATCAATTCCAGGCGCGGGCGTCTCGATTCGGGCGCATGCCGGCCACGCGCGAAACCGGCCGCCGTCGCGGCGGCCGCGGGTCGAGTGTCCGGCGTCGAGATCGTGGCGCCGGCATCGTGGCGCCGCTCGCGGCTTGCCAGTCCCGGGCGCTTCTCGCACAGTGCGCGCGCCCGCGCCGCCGTTGCTGCCCGGGCTCCCCGGGACTGCCATGACCGACCCCTCCGATACCGCTACCCTGGCGCTCACGCCGCTCGACGCCCTGCACCGCCGCCTCGGCGCCAAGATGGTGCCGTTCGCCGGCTACGCGATGCCGTTGCAGTATCCCGCCGGCATCCTCCAGGAGCACCTGCACACCCGCGCGGCCGCCGGGCTGTTCGACGTCTCCCACATGGGCCAGATCGTGCTGCGGGCGCCGTCCGGCCGGGCCGAGGACGCGGCCCTGGCGCTGGAGACGCTGGTGCCGGCCGATATCGTCTCACTGCCGCCCGGGCGCCAGCGCTACGCCGTGTTCACCGACGACACCGGCGGCATCCTCGACGACCTGATGGTGTCGAACCAGAGCGACCACCTCGTGCTCGTCGTCAACGCCGCCCGCAAGGCCGCCGACCTGGCGCATCTGCGCGAGCGGCTGGCCGGGCGCTGCGCGGTCGAGCCGCTCGCCGATCGTGCCCTGATCGCCGTGCAGGGACCCAAGGCCGAGGCGGTGCTGGCGGCGCTCGCGCCCGAGGCCGCCGCGATGCGCTTCATGGACGTGCGGCGGCTCACTCTCGCGGGGGCCGCCTGCCTGGTGTCGCGCTCCGGCTACACGGGCGAGGACGGTTACGAGATCAGCGTGCCGGCCGACCGCGCCGTGGCGCTGTGCGAGGCGCTCGTCGCCGATCCGGCGGTGCAGCCGGTCGGGCTCGGCGCCCGCGACTCACTGCGGCTGGAGGCCGGCCTCTGCCTCTACGGCAGCGACCTCGATCCCGGCACCACGCCGGTGGAGGGGGCGCTGGAATGGAGCATCCCCAAGGCGCGGCGCACCGGCGGCGTGCGGGCAGGCGGCTTTCCCGGTGCCGACGTCATCCTGCGCCAGCTCGCGGACGGCGCGGCGCGGCGGCGGGTCGGCCTCGCCCCGGAGGGGCGCGCCCCGGTGCGGGCGGGGGCGGCCCTGTTCGGCGCGGCGGACGGTGGCGAGCCGGTCGGGGTGGTGACGTCGGGCGGCTTCGGCCCGAGCATTGGCGCGCCGGTCGCGATGGGCTATGTGCCGGTCGCGGCGGCGGCGGTAGGCACCGTCCTGTTCGCCGACGTCCGTGGCAAGCGCCTGCCGGTGCGGGTCGCGGCGCTGCCCTTCGTGCCGCCCCGCTACAAGCGATCCTGACGAGACGCGATCCTGACCCTCCGGAGACCCGCGATGCTGAAGTACACCAAGGACCACGAGTGGCTGCGCCTGGACGGCGACGTCGCGACCGTCGGCATCACCGACCACGCCCAGGAGCAGCTCGGCGACCTCGTCTTTGTCGAGCTGCCCGGGGTCGGCTGCACCTTCACCCAGGGGACGGCGGCCGCCGTGGTCGAGTCCGTCAAGGCGGCGTCCGACATCTACGCGCCGGTCGCCGGCGAGGTCACCGAGGTGAACGAGGCGGTGACCCAGGAGCCGGGGCTGGTCAACTCCGACCCGACCGGCAAGGGCTGGCTGTTCAAGATCAAGATCGCCGACCGGGGCGAGGTCGACGCGTTACTGGACGAAGCCGGCTACAAGGCACTGATCGCGGGCTGACGGGCGCAGGCACCCTGCGCGTCCCAGCACTCCGCTCATGCCCGCGCAGGCGGGCATCCAGGGGCGTCGTGCCGTAGCGCTCCTGGGTCTCCGCCTTCGCGGGGACGAGCGGTCGAGGAGGCGCCGCCTATCCGTCGATGCCCGCCACCGCCCGGGCGAAATCCTTGGCGGCGAACGGCGACAGATCGTCGACGCCCTCGCCGACCCCGATGAAGTGCACCGGCAGGCCGAACTTGGCGGCGACGGCGACCAGGATGCCGCCGCGCGCGGTGCCGTCGAGCTTGGTCATCACCAGGCCGGTGACGCCGGCGATCTTCGAGAACACCTCGACCTGCGACAGCGCGTTCTGGCCGACGGTGGCGTCGAGCACCAGCAGCACCGCATGGGGCGCGGTGGCGTCGACCTTGCGCATGACGCGGACGATCTTCTCCAGCTCGCCCATCAGGGCGGTCTTGTTCTGGAGCCGGCCGGCGGTGTCGACGATCAGCACGTCGGCGGCCCGCGTCCGTGCGGCCTCCAGCGCCTCGAAGGCGAGGCTGGCGGCGTCGCCGCCCTGGGCGCCGGCGATCACCGGGCTGCCCGTGCGGGTGCCCCAGATCTTGAGCTGCTCGATGGCGGCCGCCCGGAAGGTGTCGCCGGCGGCGAGCACCACCTTGCGGCCCTCCGCCGTGAGGCGGGCCGCGAGCTTGCCGATGGTGGTGGTCTTGCCCGAGCCGTTGACCCCGACCACGAGCACGACGAACGGCTTGCGGGCGGCGTCGATCACCAGCGGCTTGGCGACCGGCACCAGGATCTTCTCGACCTCCTCGGCCAGGATCGCCTTCACCTCGTCGGCCGAGACCTGCTTGTCGTAACGGCCCTCGCCGACCTTGCCGGCGATCGCCACCGCGGTCTCGATGCCGAGATCGGCGCGGATCAGCGCCTCCTCCAGCTCCTCGATCACCGCATGGTCGAGCTTGCGCTTGGTGACCAGATCGGCGATCGCGCCGCCGATCGACGCGGAGGTGCGCTTGAGGCCGCTGGAGAGGCGGCGCCACCAGCTCGGGCGGCTGCCGGCATCGCTGCCAGTGTCGTTGCCGGTGTCTTGGGGATCGGTGCTATCGGTCATGTCGGGCGTCGTGATAGCAGCTTTCCGCATGACACCGGAAGAGATGGTTCGGCGCGTCCTGCACCGGGACGGGCTGATGATCGTGATCGACAAGCCGGCCGGGCTGCCGGTCCATCGCGGCCCCAAGGGCGGCGACTGTCTGGAGAACTGGTTCGACGCGCTGCGCTTCGGCCTGCCGCGGCCGCCGGCGCTCGCCCACCGGCTCGACCGCGAGACCTCGGGCTGCCTGGTGCTGGGGCGCCACCGCAAGGCGCTCGCTCATCTGGGGCTCCTGTTCAAGCACGGCGAGGTGCAGAAGACCTACTGGGCGGTGGTCGAGGGCGGCCCGGCGTCCGACACCGGCACCATCGACCTGCCGCTCGGTCGCCTCGACGAGACCCGCGGCTGGTGGATGAAGCCCGATCCCGACGGCCAGCCCGCCGTCACCACCTGGCGGGTGCTGGGCCGCTCGGCCGAAGGCGACGGGCCGGCGCTGACCTGGCTGGCGCTGTCGCCGCTCACCGGCCGCACCCACCAGCTCCGCGTCCACTGCGCCGCGCAGGGCTATCCGATCCTCGGCGACGCCATCTATGGCCACGGCCCCCGCTTCGGCGGCCCGGGGCTGCACCTGCACGCCCGCGAGATCGTGGTGCCGCTGGCGAAGTCGAAGCCGCCGGTACGGGTCGCCGCGCCGGTGCCGGAGCATCTGCGCGCCCGTCTCGCCGCCTGCGGCTGGCCCGGGGAGGGGGGTGCGCTGGGCGAGGCCCGCGCCGCCGCGACCCTGCATGCCCCGGGAACGGCCGATCACGTGTAGTGTGGCAGCGGCGCGACACAGGCGTGCAACTTTCGCCTGGCCTAGTAAAACCGTACTCCACCATCTCTGGGTTGTGTCATCGTCCGCGGTTGTGACAACCGCGGGGGCGGAGATGACAGTACGAGGGCTGGTATCGTTGGTGGCCGGGGGCCTGCTGGCCGGCTGCGCTACATTGCCGGAGGTCAACCGGGTGCGGCAGGTGGAGGTGAAGCAGGTCGTCCGCGCCATCGAATGCGAGCTGGCGGCGGCCGCCGCCGATCCGGCCCTGCCGAATTTCGACGGAGCCACCTGGGGGGCCAAGTCGGCCCTCGACCTGACCCTGGTGGATTCCTATGGCGCCGACGGAAGGGTGGCCTGGACCCTGCCGGTCGCCGTCACCGGGGTGACGCTCACCCCCAGCCTGGGGCTCCAGAACCAGAAGACCAGCAACGCCCACCTGGACTTCTACACCGACATCCCGACCGTCAAGCTCCGCCATCCGGGGTGTCGCCCGGGTCCCGATCCGTCCGACACGGGGCTGGGGCTCGCGGCCTGGCTCACCACCACGCTGAACGCCCTTCGCAGCCGTCCGCAGGACCATGCGGGCCTGAGCTACACCATCGAGTTCCAGGTCACCGTCAACGGCAATGCCCGCTTCGGCTACTCGATCGTGCCGGTGGTGGCCGAGTTCGGGGCCGGCGGCACCCATGTCGGCACCCACCGTCTGACCGTGGCGGTGGCGCCCAAGCCGACCGCCCAGCCGGTCGAGGTGGTCATCGTGGGCGATCGGACCGCCCGACCGAAGCCGGGTGAGCCCGGGAAGGCCATCATGGGGGTCGAGCCCGCCCCGGCGCCGCCGGTGGTGCGCCGTCGCGGCAGCGTCCCGCCGGCGCCGCGCGACAATCCCACGCTCGACAGCCTGATCCTGCGCCAGGCGCCGGTCCGTCTCCAGCCCGGAACTCTGACGCCGCGCTTCTGACGACGGTTGTCGACCCGGGTCGCTGCGCCGACCCGGGATCGCTGCGCCGCGCGAGTTCTTGATTGAGCGAGTTCTTGACAGTGAGAGTTCTTGGTCGCGCGAGTTCTTGGCGGCCCCACGATCGTCGCGCCGGCTATCTGTCGGCGTGCCTTCCCCGCCCGTGCAACCTGCCCGACTAGATAGTTCTCATACCAAGGCGGCTTAGCCTTACGCATTCTTAATGGTAGTCCGGTACGACAGGGCGATCGATTTCCGCAGGAGTTCATTGACCATGCCGAGATTGCGGCTCGCCCTCACCCTGGGCGCCAAGCTCTATGCCGTCATCGCGTTCGGGGCCATCGGTCTCGTCGCCATCGCGCTTCTGGGCGCCTCCGACGTGATCGAGGCCGTCCGTGATCAGAAGAAGATCGAGCTGAAGAATCTGACCGCGCTGGCGCTCAGCATCGTGAAGGACGAGGAGGCTGCGCACCGGGCCGGAACCGTGACGCTCTCCGAGGCCCAAATGCGGGCCGCGGCTCGCCTTCAGGCGCTCCGCTACGGTCAGGACGACTATTTCTGGATCAACGACATGACGCTGCGGATGGTGATGCATCCGCTGCGGCCCGAGCAGGTCGGCCGCGACGTCGGCGGCATCAAGGACGCCGCCGGACGGGCGCTCTATCCGCTGTTCGTCGACACCGTGAAGCGGCACGGCGCCGGTTTCGTCGCCTACGATCAGCTCAAGCCGGGGGCGGCGTCGCCGAAGCCCAAGCTCTCCTATGTGGCCGGCTTCGAGCCGTGGGGCTGGGTGATCGGCACCGGGGTCTATGTCGACCACCTCGACGACTACACCTGGGCGATGCTCAAGCGCACCGGCCTGATCGTCGGCCTGATCCTGCTCGTCACCATGGTGGCGGCCAACCTGACGGCGCTGCACATCCGGCGGCCGTTGCGCAAGCTGACCGACGCCATGCGTGCGCTCGCCGACGGCAACGCTGACGTGGTGGTGTTCGGGGTCGACCGCCGGGACGAGATCGGCGCCATCGCGCAGGCGGTGGAGACGTTCAAGCACAAGGCGATCGAGCGAGCCCACGAGGAGATGGAGCGCCAGGAGCACGAGCGCGAGCGCATCCGCGACGAGCAGAACCGCAAGGTCGACGAGGCCGTCGAGGCGTTCCGCTCCTCGATCGAGGAGATGCTGCGCGCCGTCACCGACAGCGCCGCCATCATGCGCGACAGCGCCCGCGAGATCGACACCGCGGCCGCGCAGGCGTCCAGCGAGGTGGGGGTCGCGACCGGCGTGTCCCAGCAGGCGGCCGCCGGTGCCCAGACGGTCGCGGCGGCGGCCGAGGAGCTGGCCGCCTCGATCCGCGAGATCGACCGGCAGATCGGCCAGGCGGCGGGCGTCGTGCAGACCGCCGACGCCAAGACCGGCCGCTCGGTGTCGGAGATCGAGGGGCTCGCCGCCATGAGCGAGCGGATCGGCACCGTGGTCGGGCTGATCCAGGCCATCGCCGAGCAGACCAACCTGCTGGCGCTGAACGCCACCATCGAGGCGGCGCGGGCCGGCGAGGCCGGCAAGGGCTTCGCGGTCGTCGCCCAGGAGGTCAAGGCGCTGGCCGCCCAGACCGCCAAGGCGACCGCCGAGATCGCCAAGGAGGTGACCGCCATCCAGGGCTCGACCCGCAGCGCCGTCGAGGCGGTGCGCGAGATCGGCACCGCCATGCGCGACATCACCCATGTGACCAGCACCATCGCCGGCGCGGTCGAGCAGCAGGGCTCGGCCACGCAGGAGATCTCGCACAGCGCCCAGACCGCCGTGCAGGGCAACACGACGCTCGCCAGCACCATCCAGGCGGTGAGCGGGGCAGTCGCCTCGGCGAGCCATTCGGCGGGCGCCGTGAAGGCGGCGGCCGACGATCTCGCCGGCCAGGCCGAAGAGCTCTCCGACCAGGTGAACAGGTTCTTCCACAGCCTGCGCACCGGCGTGCTCGACCGCCGCAAGGGCGACGATCCCAGCTATGCGGGACCCGAGCGTCGTCGCGATCGCCGCGCTGCCGCGGCGAACGGTGGGGCGGCGTGGGCCGCCTGACGAAGCGATGGCGGGCGCGATCGCGTCGCGCCCGCCCGCCTGGTCATCGGATGTCGGGTCATCGTTCTTTGGCCGCTCCGAGGCTGCCCATCGTCGGCCCCATCGCGCGTCAGGCTCGGACGAGCTGCCACAGCAGCATCAGCGCGGCGCCGATGACGAGGCCCAATCCGGCCGCGATCCAGACGCGGAATCCGGCGAGCCACATGAGCATCAGATGCCGCGCCGGAATGGCCCCGATCTGGGTCATCAGCGTGAGCATGTCCGAGCAGATCCACTCCTCGACGATCTTGCCGTCGGCGATGCGGTAGAACTCGTTGCTCTGGTACTCGAAGCGCTTGCCGGTGGGTGGGTTCCCGAGAAACGGGCCGGTGTGGGTGCCGGTGAGGCGGGCGCGCACCGCCACCTTGTCGCCGGTCGCGAAGATGTCGTCGACGTGGATCTGGACGTCGGGGAACGCCGCGAACAGCACCTCCGCATTCCGCCGCCAGGCGGCAGGGCCCCGCATCTGGAAGGGCATCCCGGCCAGGTTTATGATGAAGTCCGGCGCGAGGAGCGCCGCACAGGCGTCGAGATCCCTCCGTCTCAGGGCGGAGAAACCGTTTTGAACCAATGCGATGTTGGCATGCGGCAGGTCGCTCGTCCGGGCCGTGTCTGCGGTTGCTGGCATGGGCGGGCTTCATCCTGGCTGGTCATAAGGTGATGTGTACATAGTGAATATTATTCATAATAACAATGACGAAGAAGCGTGTCGCGACGCTCTGTCACGGCTGCTCTGGGTGACGTCGCTGATGTCCGCCGACATGCAGCGGGGACTGGCCGGCTACGGCCTGACCGAGGCGAGGGCGCATGTCCTGTGGGAGCTCGGCACCGCCGAGCGCCTGACCCAGCGGGAGCTGGCCGAGGTCCTGAAGGTGACGCCGCGCAACGTGACCACGCTGATCGATGCGTTGGAGGCCACCGGCTTCGTTCGCCGAACCGCCCATCCCACCGATCGGCGGGCCGTGGTGATCGTGCTGACCGAGCAGGGAGAGCAGGCCGTCGCGCGGATGCGCTCCGAGATGACACAGCTCGCCGGGCTGCTGTTCGGCACGGTGCCGGAGAGCGACCTGCATACGTTTCGACGGATTCTGAACGAGGTCGGCGCGCGGCTTCAGGAGCTGGCGAAAGGCGAGCCGCCGATGGTGCGCGATTGAGGCTCGTTCAGAGACTCCGACAGGCCCCTAAGGCGTGTCCCCGATCAGGATGCGAGCCTTGGCGGAGGTGGCCACCTTGCGGTCGGCGGTGAGGATGCGGCCGCGCAGCACCACCACGTCGCTGTGGAGATGCGGCGCCGGCGTCACCGTGTCGACGGTCCATTCCAGGGTGACGTCCTGGTCGACCGCGAGCGGCAGGTGGAAGCGGAACGAGATGTCGTGACCGATCACCGCACCGCGGGCCGCGAAATGGCTCGCCAGGAAGCCCATGAGCTGCGCCGCCATCTGCGGGCCGGAGACGATCGGCCCCTTGTAGCGGGTGCCGGCCGCGTAGGCGGCATCGTGGTGCAGCGGGTTGTGGTCGCCCGCGAGCGTCGCGAAGGCGCTCGCCTCGGCGAAGCCGATCCGCAAGGTGGTCGCGAAGGTCTCGCCCGCCTCGGTGCGCATCGCGGCCCGCTCACGCGGCGACGAGGCGGCGGCCGTCGTGGCCCGCCACGGTGACCTCGACGAGGCTGCCGGGCGCCGCCGGCGTCACCAGCCGGATCGGCGTGAACTGCTCGGTGCGGCCGCTGTCGGCGGTCTCGGCGAGCACCCGGCGGGTGTGGCCGATCTCGCCGTCGAGATGACGGGCGAGCCGCGCCTCGCCGCGCAGGCGCAGCCGCATGGCGCGGTCCTTGATCGCGGCGCCGTCGACCGGCGGCATTCGCGCCGCCGGGGTGCCGGGCCGCGGCGAGAACGGGAAGACGTGCAGGAAGGTGAGGCCGCAGGCGTCGACGAGGTCGAGCGAGTTCTGGAACATCGCCTCGGTCTCGGTCGGGAAGCCGGCGATGATGTCGGCGCCGAACACCATGTCGGGGCGCAGCCGCCGCACCGTGTCGCAGAACGCGATGGCGTCGGCCCGCGTGTGGCGGCGCTTCATGCGCTTGAGGATCAGGTCGTCGCCGGCCTGGAGCGAGAGATGCAGATGCGGCATCAGCCGCGGCTCGTCCGCGATGGCGTCGAGCAGGTCGGGGTCGGCCTCCACCGAGTCGATCGACGACAGCCGCAGCCGCGGCAGCTCCGGCACCGCGGTCAGCACCCGCTTCACCAGCGTGCCGAGGCGCGGCCGCTCGGGCAGGTCGGCGCCGTAGCTGGTCAGGTCGACGCCGGTCAGCACCACCTCGCGGTGGCCGTGCCGGGCGAGGCGGCGCACCTGGGCGACGACGTCCTCGGTGGCGACCGAGCGCGAGTTGCCGCGGCCGAACGGGATGATGCAGAAGGTGCAGCGGTGGTCGCAGCCGTTCTGCACCTGCACGAAGCCGCGGGCGCGGCCCTCGATGGCGTCGATCAACGGCGCCGCGCCGCTCCTCACCGTCATGATGTCGTCGACGGCGGCCTTAGCGGACGGGTCCACGGCGGCGCCCGCGAGCACGGTCCGGGTCTCGCGCCACGCCTGGTCGGAGAGCTTCTCGGCATTGCCGAGCACGCGGTCGACCTCGGGCATCGCCACGAAGGTCGCGGTCTCGGTCTGCGCCGCGCAGCCGGTGACGACGACGCGGGTGCCGGGCCGCTCGCGCTTGAGCTTACGGATGGTCTGCCGGGTCTGCCGCACCGCCTCGCCGGTGACGGCGCAACTGTTCACCACCACGGTGTCGGCGAGACCGGCGGCCTCCGCCCGCTGGCGGATCGCCTCCGACTCGAAGGTGTTGAGCCGACAGCCGAAGGTGACGACGTCGACGCTCATGGCACGGACGCCGCGGCGAACAGCGCCGGATCGAAGCGGCCCTCGCGCTCGTATTCGACCGGGCCGGTCATCAGCACATGGTCGTCGCGCTCGCGCCAGTCGATGACGAGATCGCCGCCCGGCAGGGTGACGCGCACGCGCCGTCCGGTGCGCCCGGTGCGGGCGGCCGAGACGGCTGCCGCGCAGGCGGCCGAGCCGCAGGCGCGGGTGAGGCCGACGCCGCGCTCCCAGGTGCGCACCGTCAGGTGATCCGGCCCGGTGACGGCGGCGAGCGAGATGTTGGCGCGGTCCGGGAAGATCGGGTGGTTCTCCAGCATCGGGCCGAAGCGGCCGAGATCGTGGGCCATGACGTCGTCGACCCAGAACACCGCGTGCGGGTTGCCCATGCTGACGACCGAGGGGGAGTGCAGCACCGGCGCGTCGATCGGGCCGATCTGAAGCTCGATGGCGCGGGTGTCGCGGAACTCCTCGGCGAGCGGGATGTCGCGCCAGCCGAACCGCGGAGCGCCCATGTCGACGGTGGAGACCAGCGGCTCGGCGCCCTTCCAGGCGTTGAGGAGCCCGGCGCGGGTCTCGAAGGTCAGGGCGGTCTTGCCGGTCGCGGCGAACACCACGTCGGCGACGCAGCGCATGCCGTTGCCGCAGGCGCCGGCCTCCGAGCCGTCGCTGTTGTAGATGCGCACGAAGGCGTCGGTGCCGGGCGTGCGCGGCGGGTAGAGCACCATCATCTGGTCGAACGGCGCGCCCTCCGGGCGCGCCACCGCGCGCACCTCCGCGGGCGACAGCGGCGCCGCCCCGGCGCCCGGCGCGCCACCGGCGCGCTGCGCGGGCGCGCCACGCAGGTCGACCACCACGATCTCGTTGCCGAGGCCGTTCATCTTGACGAAGGGGTGGTTGGCGAGCGCGCTCATGGTCGGGGGTTCGCGGTGCGGCCGGAGCGGCCGCGTCGGGGGCTTATATGGGAAACCGCCCCGGCTTGGCGAGTCGGGCGCCGGGCGAGTGCCGGCCGGCGGGGCTGTGGCGCCGCGATGGCGCCGGTCGTTCAGGGTGCGGCGGCGCGTCGCCCGCGAACGGCTGGGCTGCCTGCGCGTTGGGCTTCCGTTCATCCGGGCCGTGCTCTATCCGTGGGGCGACGAGAGGACCGACAGGAGCATCGCGATGCGACCTTCCCGTTTTGTGGCGACCCTCGCCGGCCTCGCCGCGGTGGCTGCGCTGTGGCATTCCGGGCTCGCCCTCGCCCAGCAGGGCGGTGCGCCCGCCGCGGGCAATGCGCCGGCCGCGAGCCCGCCCGCCGCCAGCCCGCCCGCTGCTTCACCGCCTGCTGCTTCACCGCCCGCCACGTCTGCGCCGGCCGCGGCGGCGCCGCCGGCGACCGCCGGCGAGGTGTTCGGCGAGGACGTCGTCCTCGCCCCCAAGACCATCGTCTACGTGTCCGGCCAGGCCACCTGGGACCGCGCCTTCGAGAGCATCCAGGACGCCATCCGGGCGGTGAACGGCTTCCTCCAGAAGCAGGGCCTCACGGCCGCCGGCCCGGCCATGACGATCTACACCTCGACCGACGATTCCGGCTTCAAGTTCAAGGCGGGCGTCCCGGTGGAGAAGGCCCCGAGCCCGGCCCCGCAGGGGGATCTGGCGGTCGGCGAGTCGCCCTCCGGCAAGGCGCTGAAATATGTCCACCGTGGCTCCTACGACGGCATGGACACCACCTACGAGGCGATCACCAACCAGCTCGACGACAAGGGGCTGGAGGCGCAGGACCAGTTCGTCGAGGTCTATGTGACCGACCCGCTGACCACCCCGGAGGACAAGCTGGTCATCGAGGTCTACGTCCCGTTGCGATAGCGGATCAGCCGGCCCCGTTGCCATCGGCCGGGTCGGCCCGCGTGCTCCGAAACCGCGCCTACAGCGCCCACACCTCGCCGGGCCTGAGCACCCGGAACACGTCGGCGCCGATCTCGGCCGCCCGGCAGGCGGCCGCGAGATCCCGGACGGGCGCGTCGATCGCCTCGTCGGTGAGCTTGAAGGTGCCGTGGTGGTGGGCGAGCGCCAGCTCGGCGCCGCAGTCCTGGAACGCCTGCACGGCCTCGGCCGGGTCCATGTGCTGGTCGCGCATGAACCAGCGCGGCTCGTAGGCGCCGATCGGCAGGATGGCGAGGCGGAACGGCCCGTAGCGGTCGCGCGCCTCGCGGAAGCGGAAGCCGTCGCCATAGCCGGAATCGCTGACATGGTAGATGCGGCCGGCCGGCGTCTCCAGCACGAAGCCGGCCCACAGGGTCTTGTTGCGGTCGAGCACGCCGCGCGCCGACCAGTGCCGCAGCGGCACCAGGGTGACGGCGAGGCCGGGAGCGAGCTCCACCCGGTCGTGCCAGTCATAGGCTTCGGCGCCGATCTCCGGATCGTGCGCCGCCATCACGGCGTCGTTGCCGAGCGGCGTGATCACCCGCGGGCGATGCGCGGCGGCCAGCCGCGACAGAGTGTCGACGTCGAGATGGTCGTAGTGGCCGTGCGACACCAGCACGGTGTCGATCGGCGGCAGGTCGTCGAACGGGATGCCGGGGTCGTTGACGCGCTTCGGCCCGACGAAGCCGAACGGCGAGGCGCGCTCCGACCACACCGGGTCGATCAGCAGATTGTGACCGGCGGTCTGCACCAGGAAGCTCGCATGGCCCACATAGGCGATGCGCAGCCCGGTGCCCTCGACGCGCGGCGGCGGCCGGTCGACGAACGGGCTCGGCGCCCGGTCGGGCCACGGCTCGCCGCCGCGGGTGCCCCACCAGCGCACCAGGTCGCCGATGCTCTTGGGGGCGGCGCCATGCGGGTCGCGGAACACGGTGCCGTCGAAATGGTCGCTCAGCGGCCCGTCGTAGAACCGCGCCGCCCGGGCGCGGGCCGTCACCAGCGTCGCGGCAGCGGCCGCGAGGCTCGACAATCCGATCAGCAGACCTCGACGAGTCGACCGCACGGCCCCATCTCTATGGCAGGACCGCGAAGCTGCGGCCGGTGCAGGGAACGTAGGTGATCGACCGTCCGTTACAAGACGCGGCGGGTGTCGGTGACGCGGGTGTGCCGGAGGTGACAATGTCCGAATTGACGCGCGACGAGGTGGTGGCGGTGGTGCATCCGGTGGACGACGCCACCGTGGCCGAGATCATCGCCACCGGGGCCACCCGGACCGATCTGGCGATGGCTTGTGCGTTCGTGGCCCAGGAGGCCCATACCCACGAGGGGCGCGAGGTGCCGGTCGGCCCGATGGGTCAGGTGATCTCGATCCTGGAGCGGGTCGGGGCGCGGCCGCTGCGCGGCTCGCCGCTCGGCGAGGCCGGCTCGACGCTGGAGTAGCATCGTCTCTGGCTCAAGGCTCGTTCGAAACTCGGACGGCACCCCGACCGGGGGCGGGTGCTTCTCAAGGGCTTCTTCTTCGCGGCACCGCATCCGTGTCCCGGGCGCGGCGCATGCGCCGCGAACCGGGACCAGGGCGACGAGGTACGATCCAAGAGGTCCTGGGTCCCGGCTCTGCGGCGCTTCGGCCCTGTGGCCCGACGCGCTTTGTCCGGGACGTGCTTTGTCCGGGACAAGGCGCTGTAGGACGGGCGTCGCCTGAACGGGGCCATTTGACTTGACCGGACGGGCCGGAGTAGGGTCCGCCCGCTCTCGACCAGAGCCGAGTTTCCGATCCGCCGACCGGCCCGCGAGGCCGGAGGCCAACGCCCGACAGCGCGATGCGCCCTCGGGCGCCACAGGTGTTTGGAGCGGTCGGTCCGGAGCCGTCTGTCTGGAGCCGTCCCGATGCGCCGTCCCGGCGCGCCGGGGTGACGGACAGGAACGCGATCGAACGAGATAGAACGAGACAGGAACAGGCAGGCGCATGTTCGACGGTCTTTCCGACAAGCTGTCCGGCATCCTCGACCGGCTGACGCGGCGCGGCGCCCTGACGGCCGGCGACGTCGACGCTGCCGCCCGCGAGGTCCGCCGCGCGCTGCTCGAGGCCGACGTCGCCCTCGACGTGGTGCGCGGCTTCATCGACAAGCTGAAGGAGCGCGCCGTCGGGGTCGAGGTCATCAAGTCGGTGACGCCCGGCCAGATGGTCGTGAAGATCGTCCACGATCAGCTCATCGAGACCCTGGGCGCGACCGCCGACCCGATCGACCTGAACGCGCCCTCGCCGGTGCCGATCCTGATGGTCGGTCTCCAGGGCTCGGGCAAGACGACGACCTCGGCCAAGATCGCCCGGCGCCTGACCGACCTGCACAAGCGCAAGGTCCTGATGGCGTCGCTCGACACCCGCCGTCCGGCCGCCATGGAGCAGCTCGCGGTGCTCGGCCAGCAGGTCGGCGTCGAGACCCTGCCGATCGTCCCCGGCCAGACCCCGGTGCAGATCGCCCGCCGCGCCCTCGATGCGGGCCGCCTCGGCGGCTACGACGTCGTGGTGCTCGACACCGCCGGTCGCACCACCCTCGACGAGGCCATGATGGCCGAAGTCGCCGAGGTGAAGCAGGCGGCGCAGCCGCACGAGGTGCTGCTGGTCGCCGATGCCCTCACGGGCCAGGACGCCGTCAACCTCGCCCGCTCGTTCAACGAGCGGGTCGGCCTCACCGGCATCGTGCTGACCCGCGTCGACGGCGACGGCCGCGGCGGCGCCGCGCTGTCGATGCGCGCCGTCACCGGCAAGCCGATCAAGCTGATGGGCGTCGGCGAGAAGCTCGACGCCCTGGAGGAGTTCCACCCGGCCCGCATCGCCGACCGCATCCTCGGCATGGGCGACATCGTCTCGCTGGTCGAGAAGGCGGCCGCCACCATCGACGCCGAGAAGGCGCGGCGCACCGCCGAGCGGCTGCGCAAGGGCCAGTTCAATCTCGACGATCTGCGCGAGCAGCTCGAGCAGATGCTCAAGATGGGCGGCCTCGGCGGCATGATGAGCATGCTGCCCGGCATCGCCCGGATGAAGAACCAGATCGCTGCCGCCAATGTCGACGACCGCATCATCAAGCGTCAGATCGCCATCATCCACTCGATGACGCCGAAGGAGCGCCGCACTCCGGATCTCCTCAAGGCGAGCCGCAAGAAGCGCATCGCGGCCGGCTCCGGCACCAAGGTCGAGGAGATCAACCGGCTCCTCAAGATGCACCGCCAGATGGCCGACATGATGAAGCAGATGGGCTCGGGCAAGCGCGGCCCGATGGCCGGCCTCGCCAATGCGCTCGGCTTCGGCGGCGGCATGCCGAGCCCGCAGGAGCTGGAGAAGCTCGCCGACCGGATGCCCGGCATCCTCGGCGCGCCGCCCGGCAGCCTGCCCGGCGGTCTGCCACCCGGTGGCCTGCCGGATGTGCCGCTGGCACCGCCCGGCATCCCCGGGGTGCCGCCCGGAACCCCGCTGGTGTCCGGCCCCGACGACAAGGACGACAAGCCGGCCGCGCCGGCGGCCAAGCCGGCCGCGCCCGCCGCACCGCCGCTGCCCGGCCTCGGCGCCAAGTTCCCCGGCCTGCCGGGGCTCGGCGGCCGCTTCCAGGGCTTCCCGGGCTTCGGCAAGAAGAAGTGAGATTGGAATTTCGACCCCTGGCGCATCGGACCGACCGGGCGCCGCGAGCAGACGAGAAGAGAGGACCAAGACATGTCGCTGCGAATCCGGATGGCCCGGGCCGGCACCAAGAAGCGGCCGTTCTATCACATCGTGGTCGCCGACTCGCGCAGCCCGCGTGACGGCCGCTTCATCGAGCGCATCGGCTACTTCAATCCGCTGCTGCCGAAGGAGCAGGCCGACCGTCTGAAGTTCGACCTGGAGAAGGCCAAGGCGTGGCTCGCCAAGGGCGCCACCCCGTCGGACCGCATCCTGCGCTTCCTCGACGAGGCCGGCATCATGAAGCGCGAGCCGCACAACAACCCCGAGAAGGCGATCCCGCGCAAGGAGCGCAAGGCGATGGCCGAGGCGAAGGCCAAGGGCGCCAAGGCCGCGTAAGCCTGATCTTCGCCGCGGCGGCGCCGGCGCCGCATGGCTCGAGACGCGGTGCGGTGCACCGCTCCTCGCCATGAGGATCGACGGTGCGCCGCGCCGAACCCCGTTCGTCCTCGTCCTCGGGTGCCCGGCGTCGCCGGGCCTCGCAGGATGTGGCCCCAGCCGCCACCGCGAGCCCCCCGATGCCGGCCTCTCCCACCGACAAGCGCGTCTGCGTCGCCCGCATCGGGGCGCCATCGGGCGTGCGCGGCGAGGTGCGGCTGTGGTCGTTCACGGCCGATCCCGCAGCCGTGGCCCGCTACGGCCCGCTGTCCACCGCCGACGGCCGGATGATCGAGATCGCCGCCCTCAAGCCCGCCAAGGACTGCTTCCTGGCACGCCTGAAGGGGGTGAGCGACCGCACCGCCGCCGAGGCGCTGCGCAATGTCGAGCTCTATGTCGGCCGCGACAAATTGGCGCCGGCCGGTGAGGACGAGTACTACCACGCCGACCTGATCGGTCTCGCCGCGGTCGATACCGCCGGGGCGGCGCTCGGCACCGTGATCGCGGTGCAGAACTTCGGGGCCGGCGACATCCTGGAGATCGCGCCGCCGCGTGGCGACACCCTGCTGGTGCCGTTCAGCAAGGCGGCGGTGCCGGAGATCGATGTCGCCGCCGGCCGCGTGGTGATCGATCCGCCGCCGGGCCTGCTCGGCGACGACGAGCCCGCCGCGCCGGGCGGTTCCGACGCGCGCTGATCCGAGGCGTCCGAGGAGCCGACCATGTGGCGCGCCAGCGTGATCACCATCTTTCCCGACATGTTCCCGGGACCACTCGGCCACAGCCTCGCCGGGAAGGCGCTGACGCGCGGCCTCTGGGAGCTGGCGGCCGTGGACCTGCGCGGCTTCGCCACCGACCGTCATCGCAGCGTCGACGACACGCCGGCTGGCGGCGGCCCCGGCATGGTGATGCGCGCCGACGTGCTGGCCCGCGCCATCGATGCGGTGACGGCTGCCGATGCGGTGACGGCCATCGGGACCGAAGCGGGCGATCGCCGCCCCTGCCTGCTCACCAGCCCGCGCGGACGACCGCTGACTCAGCAGCGTGTGGCGCAGCTCGCCGCCGGTCCGGGGGTCGTCGTGGTGTGCGGCCGCTTCGAGGGCGTCGACGAGCGGGTGATCGCGGCGCGCGGCCTGGAGGAGGTGTCGATCGGCGACTATGTCCTGTCGGGCGGTGAGCTCGCCGCCATGGTGCTGATCGATGCCTGCGTGCGGCTGCTGCCCGGCGTCATGGGCGCCGCCGCCTCCGGCACCGAGGAGAGTTTTTCGGACGGGCTTCTGGAGTATCCGCACTACACCCGGCCGCAGGTGTTCGAGGGGCGCGACATCCCGCCCGTGCTGGTCTCCGGCGATCACGCCCGGGTGGCGGCGTGGCGTCGCGCCGAGGCGGAGCGGCTGACCCGTGAGCGGCGTCCGGACCTGTGGGCCGCCCAACTCGCCCGCCTGTCCGGGGTCGCCGAAACGGGCAGCAGCCCAACGCCCAACGCGCCCAGAGACGATCCAAAAAAGACGACCGACGGATGACAAAGCCGTCGACATGGCGTATAGGCACGCCCAACCCGTAGCATACCGACTGACAGACCGGCGCGCTTGCGCCAGACGCAGCGCTGGAGACCTCCCCATGAACCTGATTCAAGAGCTCGAGAACGAGCAGATCGCCAAGCTGTCCGCCGGCAAGGACATCCCCGATTTCGGCCCCGGCGACACCGTCATCGTCAACGTGAAGGTCAAGGAAGGCGACCGCACCCGCGTGCAGGCCTACGAGGGCGTCTGCATCGCCCGCTCGGGCGGTGGGCTCAACCAGAACTTCACGGTCCGTAAGATTTCTTACGGCGAGGGCGTCGAGCGCGTGTTCCCGCTGTACTCGCCGCTGATCGACTCCATCAAGGTGGTGCGCCGCGGCAAGGTGCGCCGGGCGAAGCTGTATTACCTGCGCTCGCGGCGCGGCAAGTCGGCCCGCATCACCGAGCGCCAGGATCGCCCGGGCGAGCGCGGCAGCGACCGCGAGACCGCGACGGCCGGGGCCGCCGAATAAGGCCACGATGCCCGTGTCACCGACACCTCCGAAGGCCGGCTCGTCCGGCCTTCTTTCGTGTCGGCGCAGGCCGGCGCGCCGCGTCGCCCGCGTGATCGCGACGTCCGTGATGGCGGCATCCGTGATGGCAGCCATCGGGACCGCCACGCCGGCCGCCGCCGAGCCGGTCCGCCTCGACGTGTCGGAGGCGGTGTCCGGCATCGACGAGCGCAGCGGGCGCGCCGTGGTCGACTTCATCCTCACGACGGCCGGCCGCGAGGCGTTCGCGCGCTTCACCACGGCCCATGTGGGCCGGCGCATCGACATCCGGGTCGACGGACGCACGCTGTTGCGCCCCGTGGTGAGCGAGCCGGTCCATGGCGGTGTCGGCCGCATTCCGGTCGACAGCCTCGACGACGGTCGCGTTCTGGCGCGCCGGCTCGGCCGTGAAGGCGCCCGCCTCGAGGTCGAGGCCGTGGCCGAGTGAGGCGGCCGGCGTGTGCGCCGCGGCACCGACATTCGTTGTGGCGCCAGTTTGGATTTGCTACAGACCCCGCATGACGCCGTTTCAGGCACAGTGCGGGCGACTGCGGGCGGGCGTGACGCGCTCGGAGCCTGTCGCGCGCGTGGTGCTCGACGACCACGCCCGGCTGCCCTGGCGCTTCTTCGGCCGCCTCACGGCCACGCTCCCGGCCGGGCCGCGCTGACGGCGCCGGCGCGCCGCGCGTCCCTTCGCCGATCCGATTTCCAGCGCCCCAAGAACCCTCGCGAGACCTGCCGATGAACCCGCGCACTCTCTATGACAAGATCTGGGACGACCACGTCGTCGATCAGCAGCCCGACGGCACCTGCCTCATCTACATCGACCGTCACCTCGTCCACGAGGTGACGAGCCCGCAGGCGTTCGAGGGCCTGCGCATGGCGGGCCGCAAGGTGCGCGCTCCCGAGAAGACGCTGTGCGTGGTCGACCACAACGTGCCGACCACCGACCGCTCGCAGCCCAACGAGGACCCGGAGAGCGCCGCCCAGATCGCCGCGCTGGCCGACAACGCCGCGCATTTCGGCCTCGAATACTACAACGAGTTCGACAAGCGGCAGGGCATCGTCCACGTCATCGGGCCGGAGCAGGGCTTCACGCTGCCCGGCACCACGATCGTCTGCGGCGACAGCCACACCGCGACCCACGGCGCCTTCGGGGCGCTTGCCTACGGCATCGGCACCTCGGAGGTCGAGCACGTGCTCGCCACCCAGACGCTGATCCAGAAGAAGTCCAAGAACATGCTGGTGCAGGTGAACAACACCCTGCCGCCGGGCGTCACCGCCAAGGACATCATCCTGGCGGTGATCGGCCAGATCGGCACGGCGGGCGGCACCGGCTACACCATCGAGTATGCGGGCGAGGCGATCCGCGCGCTGTCGATGGAAGGGCGCATGACCATCTGCAACATGTCGATCGAGGGCGGCGCCCGCGCCGGCATGGTGGCCCCCGACGAGAAGACCTACGCTTATCTGAAGGACCGGCCCAAGGCCCCGAAGGGCGAGGCGTGGGATCGCGCCCTGCGCTACTGGGAGACGCTGCGCTCCGACGAGGGCGCGCATTTCGACGGCGTGGTGACGCTCGACGCCGCCGCCCTGCCGCCGCTGGTCACCTGGGGCACCAGCCCCGAGCAGGTGGTGGCGGTGGACGGTCGCGTGCCGGTGCCGGCCGAGATCGCCGACGAGAGGAAGCGCACCGCTGCCGAGGCGGCGCTGCGCTACATGGGCCTCCAGGGCGGCGAGAAGGTCACCGACATCGCGGTCGACCGGGTGTTCATCGGCTCCTGCACCAACTCGCGCATCGAGGACCTGCGGGCCGTCGCGGCGCTGGTGAAGGGCCGGACCGTCAGCGCCACCGTCAAGGCCATGGTGGTGCCGGGGTCGGGACTGGTGAAGGAGCAGGCCGAGGCCGAGGGGCTCGACGCCATCTTCAAGGCGGCGGGCTTCGAATGGCGCGAGCCGGGCTGCTCCATGTGCCTCGCCATGAACCCCGACAAGCTGGCGCCGGGCGAGCGCTGTGCCTCCACCTCGAACCGCAACTTCGAGGGGCGCCAGGGCTACAAGGGCCGCACCCACCTGGTGTCGCCCGAGATGGCGGCCGCCGCCGCGTTGGCCGGGCACTTCGTCGACGTGCGCAGCTGGCGCTGAACCCTGCTGCCGACTGGCTGCGAGGCAGCACGGCGATCCCTCGCCGTGCTGCCTTTGTTTATGGCCCATGCCGGTGTGCCGCAGGCCGACGGGCGTGCGCCGGGCGTTGCGGCCGTCCGTCGCGGGCCGCGCGGGCCCATCTCGGCCTCGATCGGTGGTTGCACGGATTGGCGACGCGGGATGCCGTGTCGGAACATCGCAATACCGTCAGCCCGGAGGTCCCGCATGGAAGGCCGATACTTCGAGCAGAAACGGATTGCCGAGATGCTCCGCTGCGCTCTCGCCGAGATGGCCGCCTTGCAGGCCGAGCAGGCGCCCTCGTCCGAGACGGTCGACCACGTCGAGCGATGGACGCTGCGCTGGATCGATCTCGTCGAGGCGATGATCGCCGACGCACCGACGGGGGAGGATTCCGACGAGCTGCGTGGCGCGCTCGAGCGGCTCCGCGCCATGGCGCTGCCGCGGTCGCGCGGCGGCGCGGCGGCGCCTGGCGCTCCCGGCCTTCCGCATCCCTGAGCCACTCGATCTCTGAACGCCTGCATCCGGATGCTGGCGCCCGCCTGCGACCGCGGCGGGCGCGGCCGTGTCGGGCTGCCGAGCCGGCGACCCGTCGTGCGGCGACGAGAGCATCACTCTCGTCTTGCAAGTATCAGTATGGATTCATGGCTTGGTGCTATCGTCCACACGATCCGTAAGGACCGTGTCAGCCGAAAGCGCTAGTTGTTCGCCCGGTCACCGATGCGCCCGGCCCGCGACCCGGCCCATCGACATGTGCGGCGGCGATCTCGCCGATGATCCGATGCGTCTCAGGCTCGAGGCTGTCGGCGGCAAGCCGACGCGGGCGGAACGGCAGGAGCGGTCCCGATGGTGTGCGCGAGCATCGGGACACGAGCAAGCTGGACCGCGACGGCAGCAGCCAGGCGAGCGGTCGGAGGACATCGTGATCCGCAGACGGACAGGAGTGCGAGCCCTGCGCGCAATCGGTTGGCGGGCCCAGGCGGCCCTGATCGTGCTCGCGCTCGGCATCGGCGCGGTAGGGGCCACCACATGGCTCAGCAGCCATCAGGTCGGCAAGGCGACGGCGCCGATGCCGGTCGTCACGACCAAGCCCGACGGCCGCCTCTATCGCCCCAAGGACGCCGAGTGGAGCGCGCTGGCGGTGCGGCCCGTGGTCGAGCACGCCTTCAGCCCCGATTACGCCACCGAGGGCAAGATCCTCGTCAACGAGGATCGCTCCACGCCGATCTTCTCGCCCTATGCGGGCCGAGTGACCCGCCTGTTCGCCAAGGCGGGTGACGCGATCCAGCCCGGCCAGCCGCTGTTCGTGGTCGAGGCGACCGACATGGTGTCGGCCCAGAACGACTTCATCACCGCCGCGACCGGCATGAACAAGGCCCGCTCGGCGCTGGAGCTGGCGCAGATCACCGAGAAGCGGGCCCGCGATCTCTACGACGCCAAGGCGGCGCCGCTGAAGGATCTCCAGCAGGCGCAGGCCATGTTGATCGCTGCCCAGAACGACATGCGCTCGGCCGACACGGCGCTGGAGGCGGCGCGCAACCGCCTGCGCATCCTCGGCCGCAGCGAGGACGACATTCGCACCTTCCAGGGCAGCGGGCGCATCAATCCCGACACCCCGGTGTCGGCGCCGCTCGGTGGCACCGTGGTGGCCCGCAAGGTCGGGCCCGGCCAGTATGTCTCGGCCGGCGCCGGCGACCCCGTCTTCGTGGTCGGTGATCTCTCCACCGTGTGGCTCACCGCCTATGTGCGCGAGAGCGACATCGGCAAGGTGCGGCTCGGCCAGGAGGTCGCCTTCACGGTGCTGGCCTATCCGGACCGGGTGTTCCGCTCGACCGTCGACTATGTGGCGGCGGCCGTCGATCCGGTGAGCCGCCGCCTGATGGTGCGCGCCACCGTCGACAACGGCGACGGCCTGCTCAAGCCCGAGATGTTCGCCAACGTGACGCTGCGGCTGCGTGCCGAGGTGGTCGCCGCAGCGGTGCCGAAGGAGGCGCTGATCTACGAGGGCAGCGCGGTTCACGCCTGGGTGGCGCGCCACGACGGCGCCATCGAGCTGCGGCCGGTGCGGACCGGCCTCAGCGACGGACGGTTGGTGGAGGTGACCGACGGCCTGCGCGCCGGCGAGCAGATCGTAGTGCGCGGCAGCCTGTTCATCGATCGCCTGGCGAGCGGCTCCTGAGCGGCGCTGCGCGCGCCCGCGCCCGCGAGCGGCGATCCGTCCGCGTCACTGAGCGGCCGCCGCGCGGCCGCGGCGTCCCTGGAATGCGACGACCCCCGAGATGACCCACGTCCTCGCCCTCGTGCTGCGCCACCGCGTGCTGATGGTCGGCCTCTTCGTGCTGACCCTCGTCGGCGGCCTGTTCGCGTTTCGCCAGCTCAACATCGAGGCGTATCCGGACCCGACGCCCCCGATGGTGACGGTGATCACCCAGAGCCCGGGTCTCTCGGCCGAGGAGATCGAGCGCTACATCACGGTGCCGATCGAGACCCAGCTCGCCGGCATCAAGAACCTGCGTACCACCCGCAGCGTCTCGCTCTACGGCCTGTCCAATGTCAGCCTCCAGTTCACCTTCGACTACACCTATGAGGAGGCCCTTCAGCAGGTGCTGAACCGGCTCGGCGCGCTGCCGCCGCTGCCCGGCGGCGCGCAGCCGCAGATCTCGCCGGTGAGCCCGATCGGCGAGATCTATCGTTACAAGCTGGTCGGCCCGCCGGGCTACAGCGTGCTCGATCTCAAGACGCTCCAGGACTGGGTGCTGGCGCGCCGCTTCCGCCAGGTGCCGGGCGTCGTCGACGTCACCGGCTGGGGCGGCAAGACCAAGACGTTCGAACTCCAGGTCGACGTCGCCAAGCTCTTGTCCTACGGGCTCACGCTGCCGCAGCTCGTCCAGGCGCTCCAGAACAGCAACATCAACGTGGGCGGCAACACCGTCACCATCGGCACCCAGGCCGCGGTGGTGCGCGGCGTCGGCCTGATCCGCACGATCGACGACATCGCCGACACCATGATCGCCCAGAGCGGCGGCAACCCGGTGCTGGTGCGCGACGTCGCCGCCGTCACGATCGGCCATCAGCCGCGGCTCGGCATCGCCGGCAAGGACGACGACGACGACATCGTCCAGGGCATCGTGCTGATGCGCCGCGGCGAGCAGAGCATGCCGACCATCCGCCGCGTCCACGAGGCGGTGGCGCAGATCAACGGCTCCGGCATCCTGCCGCCCGGCGTGCGCATCGAGCGCATCTACGACCGCAAGGACCTGATCGACATCACCACCGCGACGGTCCTGCACAACATGGTGTTCGGGATCGGGCTGATCGTTCTCCTGCAATGGGTCTTCCTCGGCAATCTGCGCGGCGCCCTGATCGTCGGAGCCACCATTCCGTTCGCGCTGTTCTTCGCGGTCGGCATCCTGGTGCTGCGCGGGGAATCCGCCAACCTCCTGTCGGTCGGGGCGATCGATTTCGGGCTGATCGTCGATGCCACGGTGATCATGGTGGAGGCGATCTATCGCCGGCTCGCCACGCCGCTCGAGCAGCGCTCGTTCGTCGATGCCGGGCCGGGTGCCGGCTTCGCCGGCAAGCTCGCCGAGATCTACGTGGCCGGCGCCGGCGTCGGCCGTGCCATCTTCTTCTCGGCCGGCATCATCGTGGCGGCGTTCCTGCCGCTGTTCACCTTGAGCGGCGTCGAGGGCCACATCTTCGGCCCGATGGCGAAGACCTACGCCTATGCGCTCCTCGGCGGGCTGATCGCCACCTTCACGGTGGCGCCGGCACTGTCGGCGCTCTTGCTGCCCGAGCAGGTGAGCGAGACGGAGACGCGGGTGGTGCGCGTGCTCCACGCCCTCTACATGCCGGTGCTGCGCGCCGCGCTCACCCACCGCGCCGTGGTGCTGGGGCTGGCCGTCACGCTCATGGTCGCCGCCCTCGTGGCGGTGCGGCTGCTCGGCCTCGAGTTCCTGCCCAAGCTCGAGGAGGGCAATCTGTGGATTCGCGCCAGCCTGCCGTCGACCATCTCGCTGGAAGAGGGCAACACCTATGTGAACCGCATGCGGACGCTGGTGCGCGGCATCCCGGAGGTGGAGACCGTGGTGTCGCAGCAGGGGCGGCCCGACGACGGCACCGATCCGGCCGGCTTCTTCAACGTCGAGCTGTTCGCGCCGCTCAAGCCGGCGAGCCAGTGGCGCAGGGGGCTCGACAAGGAGGCGCTCACCGACGACATCCTGGCGCGCCTGACCGCGGCGTTCCCCGGCGCCGCCTTCAACTTCTCGCAGTATCTCCAGGACAACGTCGCCGAGGCGGTGTCCGGCGTGAAGGGCGAGAACTCGATCAAGGTGTTCGGCAATGATCTCGGCGCCCTGTCGGAGCAGGCCAACGCGGTCCGCGACGTGCTCGCCGGCGTGCCGGGGGTGGCCGATCTCGCGGTGTTCGTCTCGCTCGGACAGCCGACCGTGCAGATCGACATCGACCGGGCGCGGGCGGCGCGCTACGGGCTGACGCCCGGCGACATCAACGCCACCGTGCGGGCCGCGATCGGCGGCGAGGCGGCGGGCAATCTCTACGAGCCGTCGAGCGACCGCTTTTTCCCGATCGTGGTGCGCCTCGCGCCGCAGTACCGCCAGAGCCCGGAGGCGATCCAGAATCTTCGCATCGGCGCGCAGGGGCCGGGCGGCGTCACCCAGGTGCCGCTCGGCGAGGTGGCGACGGTGCGGCTCGTCTCCGGCGCCGCCTACATCTACCGGGAGAACCAGCAGCGCTATCTGCCCGTGAAGTTCAGCGTGCGCGACCGCGATCTCGGCAGCGCCATCGGCGAGGCGCAGGAGAAGATCGCCGCGCAGGTGAAGCTGCCGCCGGGCGCGCGCCTGGAATGGGTCGGCGAGTTCGGCAATCTCCAGGATGCCATCGCGCGGCTCCAGGTGGTGGTGCCGATCGCGCTCGGTCTGATCGCCATCCTGCTGTTCCTGAACTTCGGCTCCGGCCTCGACACGCTGCTCGCCATGAGCGTCATCCCGCTCGCGGTGATCGGCGGCGTGCTGGCGCTGGCGATCACCGGCACGCCGTTCAGCGTCTCGGCCGCGATCGGCTTCGTGGCGCTGTTCGGCATCGCCGTGATGGACGGCATCATCATCCTGACGCAGTACAACGCGCTGATCGATGCCGGCGTCGGGCGGCGCACCGCCATCCTGCGCGCCGGCGAGCTACAAATGCGGCCGGTGCTGATGACCTGCATCATCGCCGGCGTCGGCCTGCTGCCGGCCGCGGTGTCGACCGGCATCGGCTCCCAGGTGCAGCGGCCGCTCGCCGTCGTGGTGGTCGGCGGCATGGCGCTCACGCCCGTGCTGGTGCTGATCACCCTGCCGGTGCTGATCTCGGTGCTGTCACGCCGGGTGCGCCCGCGCGGTCGGCGGGTGGTCGAGGAGATCACCGAGCGGGTGCCGGCCGCCTAGAGCATTGTCCGGCGAAGTGGGACCCGGTTCGCCGTCGACAATGCGATCAAATAAGGACTTCGAGAGCATTGTCCGGCGAAGTGGGACCCGGTTTGCCGTCGAAAATGCGATCAAATAAGAACTTCTAGAGCGGGGCCGATCCCGTCGGATCGGATACCGCTCTCATGACGCCCGGTGTTCCGGACGCGCTGTGCTCAGACCGGCGCGCTGCCGCGGAAGCGGCCATAGAGGCGCGGCCCGCCGGCGCCGAACAGCACGACCTCGTAGACCTCGGGCGGGCCGCCCTCCATGCCGGGCGAGCCGATCGGCATGCCGGGCGCCGCGAGCCCGGTGGCGTTCGGCGCTTCGGCAAGCAGCCGCTCGATAGCCGACACCGGAACATGGCCCTCGACCACATAGCCGGCGACCTCCGCCGTGTGGCAGCTTTGCAGGGGTTCCGGTACGCCGAGGCGGGCTTTGACGGCGATCATGTCGGCGCTGTCGACCGACCGCACCGTGAAGCCGGCGCGTTCAAGATGACGGGCCCAGCCGGTGCAGCAGCCGCAGGACGGGTCCTTGTGCATGGTCACGGTCGGGCGGCCCGCCGCCGGCAGGCTCCAGGCCGCCGAGACGCCTCCGAGAGCGACGAGCGCCGCCGCGCTGGCCTGCGTCGCGAACGCACGTCGGGTGATCAGGGGCATTCGGTCTCCTCCGATGCGGGGCTTCGGATCATTGTGAACCGCACGCCGCGCGAGAGGAAGCCGCCATGTCCTCCGGACGAATCCGGAGGCGAAGCCCGTCGCGAGCGTGTGCCGTCGCTGGTCACCAGCGCAGCAGCCGCGGACCGAGCAGGGCGCCCGTGACGGCGCACAGCGCGATGGTCGCGCCGTACCACAGGGCCACGAACGGCATCGAGTCGTCGATGCAGTGCAGGGCATAGCCGGTGGCGCTGAGGCCGCCGGCGACCAGGCCGGCCGCGGCGCCGGCGCGGCGCAGATCGGTCGGCATGGCGTGGCGCATCGCCCAGATGGTCAGCGCGAACGGCACCACCGCGATCAGCGGAATCGAGATGATGCACTCGATCCAGTGAGTGCCGAGGACGGCGTGATCCCAGTGCGAGCGCGGTGCCGTCGAGAGGGTCAGCGCACCGAGCATCATCACGGCGAGGAACGGCGCCGCGAGCACCAGCAGCGAGGTCTCACGCTCGCCGCCGGGACGGGCCAGACGGAGCAGATAGATGGTGGCGATCACCACCACCGTCAGCGTGAATGTCAGCTTGCCGATCATGTAGGTGAGCGAGTGGACGTGATCGAGATCGGAGCGCACCCCGAACGCGGCCAGCGTCGCCAGCGCCGCGACGGCGGCCGCGAACGCCACGCCGAGGGCGAGCGAGCGCCCCATCCGGTTGCGGTCGACCGGCTCCACCTGCGTGCTGAGCATGGTGATCAGGTCGTCGGTCTTCATGGCTTGCCCTCCCGGGCGATCTCCATGCCGAGGGCCTTGAGGCCCCGGTGAATGTTGACCTTGATGGCGGACTCGGAGGCGCCGCAGCGGGCCGCCGCCTCGGCGACGCTCAGACCTTCGATCTTGACCAACTCGATGGCGCGCCGCATGCGCTCCGGCAGGCGGGCGAGCAGGCGGCCCAGATCGAAGGCGCTCTCGGCTCCGGCGTGGTCGTCCACCGCGGTGATGTCTTCGGCATGATCGAGCCCGACATCGGTGACGGTGAGCCGCGTGCGTCGCAGGTAATCGAGCAGCTTGTAGCGGGCGATCGCGTGCACCCACGGCATCAGCGGGGCTGCCTGATCGTAGGTGTGGCGTCCGGTATGAATCGCCATCAGGGCCTCTTGGACCAGATCCTCGGCTTCCGACACGCTGCGCCCGGTGTGGCTGAGGCGGCCACGGTAGAAGCCGCGCAAGTAACCGCTCAGCCGAACCAGCAGCTCGTGATGCGAGCGGCCGTCGCCGGCCAAGCTGGCGAGCATCAGCGCCTTCAGCTCCGTTTCGTTTGCCGTCATCGAGTCCCCTGTCGAGGGTTCGCAGCCGAGCGCGGTCCGGTTACACGAGGACTGCCAAAAAGCCGGGGGGCGAGGCGGCGCGGCCGGGCGGCACCGGCCCCGCGAGGCCGGTGCCGCACTGTCGTCACAACTGGAGGCTGCGCAGACGCGCCGCGTTGGCGATCACGCTGACCGAGGACACCGCCATGGCGGCGGCCGCGATGATCGGCGACAGCAACAGGCCGAACACCGGGTACAGCACGCCGGCCGCCACCGGCACGCCGACCGCGTTGTAGATGAACGCGAAGAACAGGTTCTGCCGGATGTTGCGCATGGCGGCGCGCGACAGCCGCCGGGCGCGGACGATGCCGGTGAGGTCACCCTTCACCAGGGTGACGGCGGCGCTCTCCATCGCCACGTCGGTGCCGGTGCCCATGGCGATGCCCACGTCGGCGGCCGCGAGCGCCGGGGCGTCGTTGACGCCGTCGCCCGCCATGGCGACGACCCGCCCGGCGCCCCGGTGGTGCTGCACCACCTCGCTCTTGCGATCGGGCAGCACCTCGGCCTCGACCTCGTCGATGCCGAGCCGGCGCGCCACGGCCTCGGCGGTGGTGCGGTTGTCGCCGGTCATCATGACGATGCGGATGCCTGCGGCCTTGAGGGCCGCGATCGCCTCCGGGGTCGACGCCTTGATCGGGTCGGCGATGGCGATCGCTGCGGCGAGCCGGCGGTCGACGCCGACGAACACCGCGGTGGCGCCGTCGGCGCGCAGCCGGTCGGCCTCGCCGGCGAGCGGCCCGGCATCGATGCCGTGCTCACGCAGGAACGTCGCGCTGCCGATCACCACGGTGCGACCCTCGACCACGCCCATGGCGCCCTTGCCGGTCGGGGAGTCGAAGTCGGCGACCGCCGGGGTCGCCACCCCGCGTGCCTCGGCGGCCCGCACGATGGCGACGCCGAGCGGATGCTCGCTCGGCCGCTCGACGGCGGCGGCCAGGCGCAGCACCTCGGCCTCGTCGAAGCCGGCGGCGGGCACCACCGCGGTCACCGACGGCTTGCCTTCGGTGAGCGTGCCGGTCTTGTCGACCACCAGGGTGTCGACCCGCTCCATCCGCTCCAGCGCCTCGGCGTTCTTCACCAGCACGCCGGCGCGGGCACCGCGGCCGACGCCGACCATGATGGACATCGGGGTGGCGAGCCCGAGGGCGCACGGGCAGGCGATGATCAGCACCGAGACGGCGGCGATCAGCGCGTAGGCCATGCGCGGCTCCGGGCCGAACACCCACCACGCCGCGAAGGCCGCGATGGCGATGACGATCACGGCCGGCACGAACCAGGCCGAGACCTGGTCGGCGAGCCGCTGGATCGGGGCGCGGCTGCGCTGCGCCTCGGCGACGAGCTGGACGATGCGCGACAGCATGGTGTCGCGGCCCACCCGCGCGGCCTCGATGATCAGGCCGCCGGACTGGTTGATGCTGCCGCCGATGACGCTCGCGCCGTTCTCCTTGGTGACCGGCATCGACTCGCCCGTCACCATCGACTCGTCGACGGCGCTGCGCCCTTCCACCACGGTGCCGTCCACCGGCACCTTCTCGCCCGGCCGCACCCGCAGCCGGTCGCCGACCTGCACCTCCTCAAGCCGGACGTCCTCCTCGCGGCCATCGGGGCCGATGCGCCGCGCCGTCTTGGGGGCGAGGTCGAGCAGGCCGCGGATCGCCCCGCTGGTGCTCTCGCGGGCGCGCAGCTCCAGCACCTGCCCGAGCAGCACCAGCACGGTGATCACCGCGGCGGCCTCGAAATACACCGCGACCGCGCCGGTGGCGTCGCGCAGCTCGGCCGGGAACACGCCGGGCAGGGCGGTGGCGACGACGCTGTAGACCCAGGCCACCCCGGTGCCCATGGCGATCAGCGTGAACATGTTGAGGTGGCGCGTCACCACCGACTGCCAGCCGCGCACGAAGAAGGGCCAGCCGGCCCACAGCACCACCGGGGTGGCGAAGGCGAGCTGGAGCCAGTTCGATGTCTGGCGCTCGATTAGCTGGTCGAGCCCGGTGAGATGCGCGCCCATCTCCAGCACCAGCACCGGCAGCGTGAGCGCCAGCCCGATGCGGAAGCGGCGCCGCATGTCGATCAGCTCCTCGTTGGGGCCGGCGTCCGCCTCGGCGATCAGCGGCTCCAGGGCCATGCCGCAGATCGGGCAGGAGCCGGGTCCGATCTGCCGGATCTCCGGGTGCATCGGGCAGGTGTAGGTGGTGCCTTCCGGCACCGGCGCGGCGGCGGCCGCGCCGGGATCGAGGTAGCGCTCGGGCGCCGCGACGAACTTGGTCCGGCAGCCGGCCGAGCAGAAGTGATAGGTGCGTCCGCCGTGCTCGGCGCGATGCGGGGTGGTGTGCGGGTCGACGTCCATGCCGCACACCGGGTCCTTCACGACGGTGGTGCCGGGCTGCGTCGGCCCGGCGGCGTGCCCATGACCGTGACGGTCGTGATCATGGCCGTGGCCGTGGGCACCGCCGCAGCAGCCGGAAGGCCGCGCGTCGTCGTGCGGGCGGTGGATGGTACTGATGTCGTGCTTCGACGTCATGTCGGGGTCTCCGGTCGTTGTCTTGAAATCCGGTGTGCACCTTCCCATCATGGGAAGGTCAACACCGGGATCGCAGCATGAACATCGGCGCAGCAGCGCGGGCCTCGGGCGTCTCCGCCAAGATGATCCGCCACTACGAGCAGATCGGCCTCCTGCCGGCACCGGCACGGCGAACGAGCGGCTATCGCGACTACGACACGGCCGACCTGCACCGCCTGCGCTTCGTGCGGCGGGCGCGTGACCTCGGCTTCCCGCTCGACCGCATCGCCGACCTCCTGCGGCTGTGGAGCGACCGCGAACGCAGCAATGCCGACGTGAAGGCGATCGCGCTCGCGCATCTCGCCGATCTCGACCGTCAGGTGCGCCTCCTGCACGAGATGGCCGATGTGCTGCGGGCGCTGGCCGACGCCTGCGACGGCGACGGCCGGCCGCACTGCCCGATCATCGCCGGCCTCGACGGCGATGTGCTTGCTCCAGGGCATTGTCACGAGGCGGGTTCCGCCACCTCCTCCCCACCGAGGCCGGGCGCGCCGAGCGGGATCTTGAGGTAGCGCCGGCCATTGTCCTCCGGTTCCGGCAGCCGCCCGCCGCGGATGTTGACCTGGAGCGCATGCAGCATCAGGGCCGGCAGAGGCAGCGTGCGGTCGCGCGCCTCGCGCATCGCCACGAACGTGTCCTCGGTCTGGCCGACCAGATGGGCATTGTGGGCCTTCTGCTCGGCGACCGTGCTCTCCCAGCGTGGCGGTCGTCCGCCGGGACAATAGTCGTGGCCGGTGAACAGCCGCGTCGCGTCGGGCAGCGCCATGAGGCGCTGGATGCTCCGCCACAACGTGCGGGCGCAGCCGCCCGGGAAGTCCGCGCGCGCGGTGCCACTATCCGGCATGAACACCGTGTCGTGGACGAAGGCGGCGTCGCCCGCCACGAAGGCGACCGAGGCCAGGGTGTGGCCGGGCGTGAACAACACGTCGACCTCGATCTCCCCGATCGCGAACCGCTCGCCATCGGCGAACAGCCGGTCCCACTGGGAGCCGTCGACGGGAAAGTCCGGTGGCAGGTTGTAGATGTCTCGCCACAGGCGCTGGACCTCGACCACGCGGGCGCCGGTGGCAATCGGCACGCCGGTCCTGTCGCGCAGATAGCCGGCGGCCGAGAGGTGGTCGGCGTGCGGATGCGTGTCGAGGATGTGCTGGAGCGTGGCGCCGTGCCGCGCGATGTGATCGAGCAGCGCGTCGGCCGATCGTGTGGAGACGGCGCCGGACATCGGATCGAAGTCGAGCACCGGGTCGATGATGGCGGCGCAGCGCGTCGCCGGGTCGGTGACGACATACTGGACGCTGTTGGTCGCCGCGTCGAAGAAGCCGGCGACGTCGGGGCGTCCGCGGCGCGATGATCGCTCGGGTTCCGGCACGAGGCTTCTCCTGTTTCGGAGCGGTGAGAGGGCGGAAGGCCGTGGTGGCGGCCCTCCGTCGTGGCGCGATCCGGAGTCGATCAGCGAGCCCGCTTGTCGAGCTCGGCCCGGATTTCCTTCATGCCCTTCTCGTTCTCCTCGATCGTCTCCTTGGCGATCTCGCGCACCGCCTCGCTCTTGGTCCGGTCGAGTGCGGCGCGCGCCATGTCGACGGCCCCTTGATGATGCGGCAGCATCGCGCACAGGAAAGCGATCTCGGGATCGCTCGCCATGGCGCCCATCATCATCGGCGGGTGCGTCTTGCGCATCGCCATGATGTAGGCGCGACTCGCCTCCGACATTCCGGCACCGCTCTGGCCACCCTGCATCATCGGCATGTCCTGCATCATGCCTTGCATCATCGGCATCGTCCGCATGCGCTCGGCCATGGGCGAGTCCTGGACGGCCTTTCGACATATGTCCGGCATCTCGCTCATCGCCGCGGCATGGCCGCCGGTGTCGGTGGTTGCGGAAGGCTGCTGGGCGAGCGCCGCAGATGCGCCCAGCCATGCGACGGACAGAGCGAGGACGGGAAGCGTACGGATCGTCATTCGACACCTCGGTTGACGTCACGCATGCGGGAGAGTGCATGCGTCACGTCAACGTCGGCAGGTCGCGATGGGTCCGGAGATTCGCGGCACGCGCCGAGCTTTTTTCGGCGGCGCGCCGATCCTCGCGGCCGTTTTCTCAGTTGAAGCGAGCCTGGGCGGTGCCGCCGTTCGGTGCGGTGATCTGCACCACCGCCTTGGCGTTGCCCGGCACCGGCGCCGGCGCCGTGCCGGTGAGCTGATTGTTCGCGGCGGGCGCCAGCGTGATGCGCTGGCTCTTGCCGTCGAGCACCAGGATGGCGACGCCCTGATAGCCCTGCGCCGACATCGGCTTGTCGTCGTGGCCGACCAGGAAGGCGTCGAGGCGCGTGCCGTCGGCGACCAGCTCGACGTGGAACGAGCCGGCGTGGACGATGCGGCCGCCATGGCGCGGTTTCGGGTCGTGCGCCGCAGCCGTGCCGGCGAGGCCGATCAGCAGCGCGGCGGCGAGGGCGGCGCGACGGGAGATGGCATGCATCGAGTATGCTCCTTCTAGGGGTCGATGGATCAATAGGTCTGGGCCGGCAGGACGCCGCCTTCGGGGGCGGCGGCACGCTCCGCCGCCAGGGCGACGAGCCGCTCCACCGGCTTGCGGCCGAACCACAGCACCAGCAGCGGTGTCACGAACGCATCGAGCAGCGTCGCGCTGATCAGGCCGCCGAAGATCGTCACCGCGACGGGATGCAGGATCTCCTTGCCGGCTCCCGAGGCGTCGATCAGCAGCGGCACCAGCGCCACGCCGGCCGACAGCGCCGTCATCAGCACCGGTGTCATCCGCTCCAGGCAGCCGCGGGTGACGAGATCGCGGCCCCACGGCGTGCCTTCGTTGACGGCGAGGTTGACGATGTGGCTGATCTTCAGGATGCCGTTGCGGGCCGCGATGCCGGTGAGCGTGATGAAGCCCACCATGCTGGCCACCGACAGCGGCTGACCGACCAGCCACAGTGCCGCCACCGAGCCGATCAGCGCCAGCGGCACGCTGCCCATGATGATCAGCGCCAGGGCCGCCGAGCGATAACGGCTGTACAGGATGGCGAAGATCAGCGACAGCGAGACGAGCGACAACAACCCGATGGTGCGCGTCGCCTCCTCCTGGGCCTGGAAGGTGCCTTCGAGGCGGGCGTAGCTGCCGGCCGGCAGCGGTGTCGCATCGATGGCGCGGCGGATCGCCGTCACGATCTCGGCCATGTCGGTGCGGCCGTCGGTGTTGGCGAGCACCACCATGCGGCGGCGGCCGTTCTCGCGCAGGATCTGGTTGGGGCCGGTGGTCTCGCGGATCTCGGCGATCTGGCGCGCCGCGATCCAGCCGCGCGGCGTCTCGATCAGGAGGTCGCCGAGCCCCCGGGTGGTGCGGATGTGATCGGGCAGCCGCATCACCACGTCGAAGCGGCGGTTGCCGTCCAGCACCCGCGAGATCACCCTGCCATTGGAGAGGCGACCGAGCTGGTCGACGACGGCGGCGGGCTGCACGCCGTAGAGCGCCGCGCGGCCGTAGTCGACGCGGATCTCGAGCTGCGGAATGCGCACCTGCTTCTCGACCTGGAGGTCGACGAGGCCCGGGATGGCGGCGAGCTTGTCGCGCAGCGCCTCGGCGGTGCTGCGCAGGGCGTCGAGATCGTCGCCGAAGATCTTGAGCGCCAACTCCGAGCGGATGCCGGACAGCATATGGTCGAGCCGGTGTGAGATCGGTTGCCCGACATTGATCGACAACGGCAGCACCGCGAGACGATTGCGGATGTCGGCGACGATCTCGTCCTTGGCACGGCCGCGGCCGGCGAGCGCCACCTCCAGCTCGCTGACATGCACGCCCTCGGCATGCTCGTCGAGCTCGGCCCGGCCGGTGCGGCGGCCCACGGAGGCGATGCCGGGCACGTCGGTCAGCAGGCGCTCCGCGATGGCGCCGACCCGGTTCGACTCGGCCAGCGAGACGCCCGGGTTGAACGTCATCATGATGGTGAAGGTGCCTTCGTTGAACGGCGGCAGGAAGGCGCGCGGCAGCGTCACGACGGCCGCCACGGCGCCGCCCACCAGCAGCAGGGCGGTCACCAGGATGGCGTTGCGGTGATCGTAGGCGCGGGCGAGCGTGGCGCCGTAGCCGCGCTTGAGCACGCGCACGAGCCAGCCTTCGTGCTCGGCCGTGCGGCCGATCTTCGGCAGCATGTAATAGGACATCACCGGCGTCAGGGTGATCGACACCACGAGGCTCGCTAGGATCGACACGATGTAGGCCTGGCCGAGCGGTGCGAACAATCGCCCCTCGATGCCGCCGAGCGCGAACAGCGGCACGAACACCATGACGATGATGGCGGTGGCGTAGACGATGCCGGAGCGCACCTCCTGGGAGGCGCCGACCACCACGTCGAAGATCGAGCGCGGCGAGCCGAGTGCATAGTTCTCGCGCAGGCGGCGGAAGATGTTCTCGACGTCGACGACGGCGTCGTCGACCAGCTCGCCGATCGCGATGGCGATGCCGCCGAGCGTCATGGTGTTGATGGTGAAGCCGGCGAAGTAGAACACCACCGCGGTGATGAGGATCGACATCGGGATGGCGGTGAGCGAGATCACGGTGGTCCGCCAGTTGAGCAGGAAGGCGAACAGCACTACGGCGACCACCACGGCGGCTTCGAGCAGCACCGTCTGGACGTTGCGGATCGACGTCTCGATGAAGTTGGCCTGTCGGAAGATGGTGCCGGTGACCTTGATGTCGTGCGGCAGGCCGGGCGCGACCTCCTTCAGCGCCTGCTCGATCTCCTCGGTCAGCGTGATGGTGTCGACCTGCGGCTGCTTCTCCACCGCCACCACCACGGCGGGCTTGCCCATGTAGCCGCTGTCACCGCGCTTGGCGCGGGCCGCGAACTCGACGGTCGCCACCTGGTGCAGGAAGATCGGCCTCGTGTCGACGGTGGCGACCACGATGGTGCGCAGGTCCTCCAGGCTCGTGGTGCGCCCGATGTTGCGGATCAGATATTCGCGCGCGTCGAGGTCGGTGAAGCCGCCGCCCGCATTGGTGCCGAACTGGGCCAGCGCCCGCTCGATCTGCTCGTAGTTGACGCCGAGCGCGCGCAGCGCCGCCGGCTGCGGCGCCACCCGGTACTGGCGGACCTCGCCGCCCATCGGGATCACCTGGGCGACGCCCGGGATGCTCAGGAGCCGCGGCCGTACCACGAAGTCGGCGGTCTCGCGCAGCTCCATCGGGGTGGCGCGATCGCTGGTCAGCGCCACCATCAGGATCTGGCCCATCAGCGACGACACTGGCCCCATGACCGGCGTCACGTTGGTGGGGAGCTGCTCGCGCACCAGGTTCAGCCGCTCGGCGACGAGCTGGCGGTTGCGGTAGATGTCGCCGCCCCAGTCGAACTCCACATAGACGATCGACAGGCCGACGCTCGACACCGAGCGGATGCGCTTGACGCCGGGGGCGCCGTTCATGCGCGTCTCGATCGGGAAGGTCACCAGCATCTCCACCTCGGGCGGCGCCAGACCTTCGGCCTCCGTCATGATGGTGACGGTCTGGCGGTTGAGGTCGGGGAAGACGTCGACCGGCAGGCGGGTGATGCTGAAGCTGCCGAGCACGATCAGCACGGCGGCGAGCACCAGCACCAGGATGCGGTTGCGCAGCGACTGGGTGACGAGCGTCGTGAACATGGCGGCGTCGCCTCAGCGGACGTTGTCGAGCAGGGCGGCGCCCTGGGTGACGATGCGATGCCCTGGCTCGACGCCGGCGAGGATCAGCACGCGCTCGCCGTCCAGCGGCTCGGTGCGCACGATGCGAGGCACGAAGCGCTCGGGCGAGACGTGGTCGTACACCTGGTCCTGGCCGTCGGCGGTGCGCGTCACCGCGCTGCGCGGCACCGCGACCCCGGTGCGCGGCTCGCCGGTGGCGGCGAAGACGGTGACGAACTGGCCGCTGCGCAGCCCGGAGACGTCGCCCTTCACGGCGAAATGGACCGGCACCGACTGGCCGCGATCGGCGAAGCCGGCGCCGCGCCAGACCAGCGACAGCGTGCGGCCGGCGGCGGTGCGGGCGGAAGCCTCGCGCAGGCCGTCGAGGGCCTCGAAGCTCAGCGCCTCCACCCACAGCCGGGCCGGATCGACGATCTGGAACACCACTGCGTTGGTCTGGGCGATCTGGCCGGCGACCGGCACGCCTTCGGCGACGACGCCGGAGACCGGCGCCACCAGCGCCTCGGGGTCGCGGCGGATGCGATCCAGCGAGGCGCGCCGTTCGCGCAGGCCCTGGAGCTCCAGCCGCGTGTCCTCGAGCTGCGAGCGGGCCACCGCGCCGGTGGTCGAAAGCTGCTCGTAGCGGACGAGGCGGCGCTCCACGATGGCGATCTGCTGGTCGAGCTCGCCCTGGCGCTGGCGCATGTCGGAGACGTCGATGGCCTGCATGGGCGGGGTCACGTAGGCGAGCACGTCGCCTTCCTTGACGCTGGTGCCGAGCCGCGGAAAGCCGCCCGGCGGCGGCGACAGGCGGCCGCCCACCGCGGTCTGCACATGGCCGCTGGCGTCGGGGTCCGGAATGATGCGGCCGGGCAGCTCGATGGCGCGCTGGAGGGCGCCGGTGTCGGCCCGGACGTTCTCGACCGCGAAGACGCGCTGCACCGGCTTCGGCACGAACAGGGTGCCGTCGGGCTGGCGCTGCGCCCGCTCGGTCACCGGCGCGCTGCGGGGCTTCGGCGCGGCAGCCTGCGGCGCGGCCGCGTCGGTGGCCGGGCCGTTCTCGTGGGCGATGCCGAGGCGCGGGCCGAGCAGCAGCACGGCGGCGAGAATTCCCACGGTGCCGGCAATCGCGAGGGGCACCGCCACGGCGCGCCGGCGCCCCATCAGGCCCGCCATGGCGAGCCCGGCCGCGAAGCCGCCGCCGAGGATCGCGAGGGTCGCGGTCTGGCCGCCGCCGAGGTGAGGCGCGAGCCCGGAGAGCAGCGACCGCCCGGATGCGCCGGCGGGCGTGCCGGCCGGAGCGCGCGGCAGCAGGAGGGTCACCGGCAGGATGTCGACCACGTCGCCGGCCGTGACCGTGAAGACCAGGTCGACATGGTCGCTGCGGGTCAGCCAGGGGGCGGCGAGCCGATAGCTGCCGTCCGGTTGCGCCGCCGCGGTCGCCGGCCCCTCGGGAGTCTCGGCCTCCACGGTGGCATCGGTGACCGGCTGGTTGCCGACGAGGCGGTCGAGATAGATGCGCAGCGCCTCGCCGTCGGCGACCGCGACGAGCTGGAAGGCATCCGACATGGCTTCGCCCCGCGGCGCCACATGGGCGGGCGTGGTCGGCGCTTCCTCGTGGTCGTGCCCTTCGTGGGTGGCGGCCGGACCGCTCCCGAACGCGACGACGAGCAGCAGCGCGGCGGCGCGGACCGCGTGCAGAAAGATGGCAGGCATGGAGACGGTCCTTCGTTCCGAAACGGAGCAGGGCGCGACGGCGCGGCTCGAGGGCCGGCGGCCGTCACGCGGCGGCGCGGTTCAGACGAAGGATCGTGGCGGACGCTCGAGGCCGGCGGACGCGGTGCCGACGTGGACCGGCTCGGGGGCGCCGACGGGCCGGACGGTGGCGAGCGGCGGCCACGGCGGGGTCGCGGCCGTCGGCGAGAGGGCTCCGCAACCCGAGCAGGCGCAGCCGGGGCAGCAGGCTGGGCCGGGGCAGCCGGAAACGGGGCAGCCGGAAGCCGTGCAGCCGACGGCCATCAGGGCCACGGGGCCGCGGAGACCCGGGTCCGTCCCCGGCGTCGCCACGGCAACCGTCTCGGAGGTGGCCGTCTCGGAGGTGACCATCTCGGCAGGGCCCGCCCCATCGGCCAGTGTCTTGGCGGACACAGCCGCATTTGCCGACGCCGCCGGGCCGGAGCCCGAATTGGCCACCTCGGTGACGCCGGACGCCGCTGGGATATGGCCGGCGGCGCGCCCGGTATGATCATGCCCCGGATGGGCGTTGGCGAGAGCGGGGACGAGCAGGATCGCGGCCAGAACGACCGTCAATCCCAGGATGCTCGTCAGCGCGCGTCGGACAATCATCGGCTCTTCGCCCGGAGCCGGAGCGGCTCCCATCACATTTCTATATGTGGCATTTGGCCGGACCGGGGCAAGCCTCCCCCGTGTCGCGGCTTTCGCGGCCCCTGTGGCACGCGGCCATCGGGCCCGCTCGCCGCGGCGTCCCGTCGGGCGGAGGTGCCTGGTGCCTGGGTCGGAGGCTGGGGCGCGCCAGAAGTCTCCGCGCGCGCCTCGCTGGTGCGACGCCCGCCGGAACCGACGGAACTCCCGACCCCGGGGCTCTACCGATGAGCGCGCCGGTTCACGCGCTCTCGGTACGATCCCGAGCCGTGCACTGGCTGGACGGCAAACGGAATTTTGCCGGCCAGGCAGCTCTCCATCCAGTCCGGCAGCTCGCCGAGCTCGACATGGACGCCGCGGTTCCATCCGAGATCGTAGCATTCGGCCCAGGTCGGGACGGGGCCTTTTCCAGCGGCTGCGGCGGGGGTGGCAGCGGCGGTGACGGCGATAGCGAGGCCGAAAGCGACGAGGGCCAGCGGCGTGAGGCGCATGGTTTCTCCGGCTCGAAGGGGGGCAACACGATAAACGCGACATCTTGCCGCCTTACCCGTTGGAGGTGCAATAGGGCCGCCTGCCTAGCCGAACAGAACCATGGTCCAGAGAGCTGGCGGTGCCCTCCTTATCCTTGCGGTCGTTCGGCGACCCGCGAGAAGAACTGTTCGAGCGCGCGCAGCGGCGCGGTGTCGCCGAAGAGCACGTCCCGGCGTGCCGCGATGCGGGATCGGCAGTCTTGGCGGTATGCGGAGTCGCGCGCGAGCCGCGCGGCCAACGCCACATACGCCTCGGGGGTCGTCGCCACGAGGTCCGACAAGCCCATCCGATGAAGCACCCCACTGGCGAGCCGGCCACGCAGGAAACGGCCCTCCCAGCCGACGATCGGCAGCCCACATTGCGCCGCCTGGAGGGCGGTGTTGAAGCCGGAGAAGCCGATCGTATCGAGCAGCAGGTCGGCTTTTTCCATCAGGCCGAAGAAGGCCGGCGCCGCCTGCCACGGGACGAACATCCCATAGTCCTCGAAACGCAAGCCCTCACGCGCGAAGCGCGCCGTCAGCCGGTGGCGCAGCCGATCCGACAGGGCGCGGGCGTGGAACTCGAAGAAGACCATTCGGCAGGCGCCCAGCGCGCGGGCGATCGCGACGAGAACCTCGTCATGCTCCGGGGCGTACTTGAAGGGCGCTCCGGGACACAGGAGCAGCGGCAGGTCGGACCGTAGCCCGAACACAGCGGGGTCGGGCGCGATGCTCGTCACCCGGCTCGGCGCACAGCAGCAGCCGAGATTGGGCAAGACCAGAAGCCGCTCGCTGTAGTGGGTCTGCGCGTCGGGCGGCTCGAAGGCTTCGGCCGAGAGAAACCAGTCGATCGAGGGAAGCCCGGTGGTTTCAGGGTGTCCCCAGGTCGCCACCTGGGTCGGCGCGAGCCGCAGGCTCGCCAACCGTAGCGTGACGGGGTCCATCCCGATCTCGGGATAGACGAGGATGTCGAGTCGCTTGCTCACGATGGCGTCGACCCATTCGGCCAGCCCGCGCGGACCGTCTTCGAACGAAGCGACGTTGTTGCGCGCCCAAGCGGTCTCGGCATCGTGGTGATGGCCGACATTGAACAGGTGCAGCCGGATGCGGTCGCGATCGAGCCCGCCGACCCACCCTTTCAGGATCGCCTCCCAGACCGATTGACCGTAGATGTGCGCCGACACGATGCCGACCTCGACCACACCTGTCCGAGGTGAGTCACGAGGTGGCGCGATCGGCCGGCGGTCTTGCCACCGGCTCATCACCCGGCAGGCGAGGGTTCCGTGCATCTCCAGCAGCTCTCGGTTGGGGCGCTCCTGATAAGCCAGATAGAACGGCGTGACCGCTCCGACCGCCTCCTGCTCCCCGTCGCGCTCGACCGCCAGCCAGGTGGTGAGGGTGTCGAGTTCCTGCGCGAGGTCCGCTCTCCCGGCATCGAGATCGTCGTCGGACGTCCGAACCATGGGAATCCGGCCGAGCGCGAGCGCCCAGCGGGCCCGCACATCGTCCGGAACGCGAGCCAGGGCGGTCCTGACATCGGCCTCGAACGCCTCGCTGTCGCCCAGTAGGTAATGGGCGAACGCGCGACCGAGCCGGGCGTCGGCCGACGGGGGATCGAGCGCGATCGCCCGGGCGTAGCTCGCCAGCGCGTCGCCGAAACGGCGGAGCCGGCTCAGCGCGTTGCCGCGGCCGATCCAGCTCTCCGGAAGCCCGGGATCGAGGGCCTGCGCCCGATCGAACGCCGCGAGGGCATCGTCCGGGCGCCCGAGACGATCGAGTGCATTGCCGCGGTTGGCATGGGCTGCGGCGTGCCTGGGATCGAGTGCGATCGCGCGGTCGTAGGACGCCAGAGCCTCCCGGTGGTGGCCGAGCCGGGTGAAGGCATTGCCGATTGCCGTGTGGTCGTCCGCCGTCTTCGGATCGAGCTGGACCAGCTCGGCGCACACGGCTCTGGCGGCCGTGCGGTCGCCCTCCCGGACCAGGCAGTTCGCCACATAGGCATGCGCCTCGATGTTGTGAGCGTCGATGCCGATCGCCAGGGTGGCGGTGGCGCGGCATTCGGCGAAGCGCTTCTGCTCCCACTGAGCGAGGGCGAGGTTCAGCAGGGCCGGAAGGCTGCGCGGCAGCAACGCGACAGTGGCGCGGAATTGGGTCTCGGCGGTCGGGAAGTCGCGTCGATCGAGGGCGTCCAGGCCATCGAAGAACAGGGCTCTGGCCGTATCGAAATCACTCATGGTGTGGTTGGGTCCAAACTGACGGGCACTGAAATGGGTCGATCGCTCATCTTTTCCGGCCGATGCAGGGCGGGCAAGCCGGGTGTGCCGGGGGGCGTCCACAGTCGTCGCCGGAGCTCGGGACGAGCGGCCGCTGGCCCGGACCCAGGGGGCCGGCGATGGAAGCCCAGCGTTTCCGTCAAGTGGATCCTCGCGGGTTCGGGTTGGGGCGCCCGCGATCCTCGCCCGGTCGGGTAAATCGGCCACAGCGAGTGTGATCATTCTGCGTCACCCGCCGTTTACTTCGATCACGAACGCTTTGAAGGGGTTGCCCCCGACACACGGAATCTCAAATGGTGGCGGCGTTCTATCCGTGGACGACGGGCCACGGCAGGCATGCCGATCCCGTGGACGTCGCACCATCGGAGAATCGCAGGGGGGACCCAATGGCACGGATCGGACTTCGGACCGCCGCCGTCGCGGTCGCGGCCGGCTTCGTCTTCGGCCTCGCGGCACCGCAGGCCGCCACGGCACGCGAGCAGGTCGCGTTCAGGGATGCCGGCTACGAGGCCGGCACCATCGTGGTGAAGACGCGCGAGCGCCGCCTCTACCTGGTGCTCGGCGACGGCACCGCGCTGCGCTACCCGGTCGGGGTCGGCAAGGCCGGCAAGCAGTGGACCGGCATCAGCCGCATCACCGGCAAGTACGTCAAGCCGGATTGGGCGCCGCCCGCCGAGGTGAAGCGCGACAAGCCGAGCCTGCCGGACGTCATCCGGGGCGGCACCCCGCAGAACCCGATGGGCGCTGCCGCCATGACGCTGTCGGGCGGCGAATACGCCATCCACGGCACCAACGTGCCGCGTTCGATCGGGGGCTATGTCTCGTACGGCTGCATCCGCATGTTCAACGAGGACATCACCGACCTGTACAGCCGGGTCGGCGTCGGCACCACCGTGGTGGTGACGCGCTGAGGCGCGGCGCCTTCTACCGCACCATCGATCCCGACGGGCGCCCCGCGGCGCCCGTTTCTGTTTCGGCAAGCGGCGCCGGCCCTCTGGCTCACCCGCGATCGCACCAGCCGAGGCGGCGGCCGCCCTGATAGGGCCGTGCCACCCCGGCCGCCAGCAGGGCGGCGGCGACGCTCGCGGTGCGGCGGGTCGACACGTCGGCGAGCACCCGGCCGTACTTGTCGGTGCCGGGGGAGGACAGGATGACGCCCCCGTCGGCCAAGAGATCGCGCAGCACGCCGCGCGCCGTGGCGGCCTCCCGCTCCTCCGCGGCGCATTGGCCGTGCAGCTCCGGCGTGTCGACGCCGCGCAGCCGCACCCGCGCCGTCACCACGCGGTCGGGGCCGACCGTCAGGCGCGCATCGAAGGTGTCGCCGTCTACCACATAGAGGATCTCGGCGGCGATCCGCGCCGGCGCGCCGCGCAGGTCCGCATGGGGCGGTGGCATCGGGCGGCGGCCGAGCGGCTCGCCGGTCCACCAGGAGGTCAGCGTCGCGCCGCCGAGCAGCAGGAGGGCGACCAGCAGGCTGATCACCAGCGAGCCGCGGCGCGAGCGCCCACCAAAGGAATACTTCCGACCGATACGGATCATATTCCTATGATACCGATTCGGACCAGGGCCGGCAACGGACCGATGGCGTGGCATGTCCGGCCATGACGGAGGATGCAGTCCGAGAGTGCTGTCGCTGGTATCAGGAGGGTGGAGGGCGACGCGGAAGGGGGCCAGACTCGGGCCGTGCCGGCCCGCCCGATCAGAAGTCGCTGGCGATGCCCTTGATCTCCCAATCGCCGTAGCGGGCGGGCTCGAGCCCGCCGCGGCCGTTGATCTCGGCCGGGCGCTCGGCGGTCTTGCGGTCGATCTCGGCTCGTCGGGCCGCCGCCTCGGCGAGCGCGCGCTCGGCCGCCGGGCTGAGCAGCCGGGCAGGGCCGGGCGAGGCCGGACCGGCCTCCGGGGTCGAGAGCGGAGACGGAGCGGACGCGGGGGCGGAATCGAGCTTGCTCATGGCGCCTAGAGACCCCCGAGCGGGCCGCCCGTCAACCCTGTGCTCGGCCATCCCTGCTGTCGGTCATCTGCGGCGTGCGGGGCCCGAGCGCGACGCCAGGCCGCGTCGCGGTACGCTTGTCCGGTTCCGCTCGCCCTCCCATATGGCGAGCGAATCACGCGCAACCGGCGGCCGCCCGGGATCGGGCCGGACCCGCCGCCGTCCCGGAGAAGGACCCCGATGAACTATCTGAAGACAGCGATCCTGCTGGCGGGCCTGACCGCCCTGTTCATGGGCGTCGGCTATCTGATCGGCGGGCGGAGCGGTGCGACCATCGCGTTCCTGGTGGCCGCCGCCATGAACCTGTTCAGCTACTGGAATGCCGACCGGATGGTGCTGTCGATGACCGGCGCCCACGAGGTCGACGAGCGCACCGCGCCGGAGTTCGTCGCCATGGTGCGCGAGCTGTCGCAGCGCGCCGGCCTGCCGATGCCGCGGGTCTACCTGATCGACGACCCGCAGCCGAACGCCTTCGCGACCGGCCGCAACCCGGAGAATGCCGCGGTGGCGGCCACCACCGGGCTCCTGAACATGCTGTCGCGCGAGGAGATCGCCGGCGTCATGGCGCACGAGCTGGCGCACGTGCAGAACCGCGACACCCTGATCATGACCATCACGGCGACCATCGCGGGCGCCATCTCGATGCTGGCCCAGTTCGGCATGTTCTTCGGCGGCGGCAACCGCGAGAACAACGGCGGGCTCGGCATCGTCGGCTCGCTGCTGATGGTGATCGTGGCGCCGATCGCCGCCATGCTGGTGCAGATGGCGATCAGCCGCACCCGCGAATACGCCGCCGACCGCCGTGGTGCCGAGATCTGCGGCCGCCCGGTGTGGCTCGCCTCGGCGCTCGCCAAGATCGACAACGCCGCCCACCAGATCCCCAACGAGGCGGCCGAGCGCAATCCGGCGGTGGCCCACATGTTCATCATCAACCCGCTGTCGGGCGAGCGGATGGACAACCTGTTCTCGACCCATCCGGCGACCGCCAACCGCATCGCGGCGCTGGAGCGCTTCGCGGCCGAGGCCGGCGGCGGCTGGGGCAGTGGTGCGGGTGGTGGGGGCACGGGCGGAGGCCAGAGCGGTGGCTGGAGCGGCGGCCGGGCCGCCGCGGCGCGTCCCGAGCGGCCGGTGCCGCGCTCCGGCCCGTGGGGCGGCGGCGGAGCCCCGCGCCGTGGTCCCTGGGGCTGATCCCGTCGGCGTCCCCGGTCCTGTGGCGAATCGGTCGCGCCGGGCGCCTGCCGGGCGATCCGGTGGTATGGGGGACTTGCCCGGGCCGGGCATCGATCTGGTATGAGGGAGCGCGCCGGGTCCGAACCGGCGCCCTCGTCGTCGCGTTTCCGGGGCACCCCGGCGCGTTCCTGGTGCGGACCGCAGCCGCTCTCTCGTCCGGTCGGAGCCCCTGATCCATGCCTCGCCCCGCCTTCTCTCCTCCGTCGCAGGCCCCCGGCTTCGCGGCCCGCCGGGTCGCGGCCGAGATCGTCGAGGGGGTGCTGCACCGCGGCCGTCCGCTCGACGAGCAGCTCGACGGGGCGGGCGCCCCGCCGGGGCTCGCGATGCTGGGCGAGCGCGACCGGGCGCTGGTGCGCCGCATCGTCGCCACCACGCTGCGCCGGCTCGGCACCCTGCGCCACCTGATCGGTGCCACGCTGGATCGCGGCTTGCCGCCCGAGGCCGGCCGGCTGGAGAGCGCCCTTCTGGTCGGCGCCGCCCAGATCCACGTCCTCGACATCCCGGACCACGCCGCCGTCGACCTGTCGGTCCGGCTGGTCCAGGCCGATCGCCGCTCCGCCCGCTACTCGGGCCTGGTCAACGCGGTGCTGCGCCGGATCGCCCGCAGCGGCGCCGAGCTGTTGGCCGATCGTGATCCGCTGACCCTCGACACGCCGGCCTGGCTGCTGGAGCGCTGGACCCGCCATTACGGTGCCGAGGTGGCCCGTGGTATCGCCGCCGTCCACGCGGTGGAGCCGCCCCTCGACCTCACCGTGAAGGCCGACCCGGAGGGCTGGGCGGCTCGCCTGCGCGGCAAGGTGCTGCCGACCGGCTCGGTGCGGCTGGTGCCGCACGGCGCCGTCTCCGCCATGCCGGGCTATGCGGAGGGCGAGTGGTGGGTGCAGGACGCCGCCGCGGCGATCCCCGCGCGGCTCCTCGGCGACGTCGCCGGCCTGTCGATCGCCGATCTCTGCGCGGCACCCGGCGGCAAGACGCTTCAGCTCGCCCAGGCGGGCGCCAAGGTCACCGCCGTCGACCGCTCCGAGCCTCGCCTGGCCCGGCTGCGCGAGAACCTGCGGCGCACCGGCCTCGCGGCCGAGACCGTCGCGGCCGATGTGGCCACCTTCGAGGGCGGCCCGTTCGACGCCGTGCTGCTCGACGCGCCGTGCTCGTCGACCGGCACCATGCGTCGCCATCCCGACATTCCGTGGCGCAAGAGCGAGGCCGAGGTCACGACGCTCGCGGGCCTCCAGGCGGCGCTGCTCGATCGCGCCGTGGCGCTCGTCCGCGCGGGCGGCACCATCGTGTACTGCACCTGCTCGCTGGAGCCCGAGGAGGGCGAGGCGCAGATCGAGGCGCTGCTGGCGCGCGACTCGCGTGTCGTGCGGCGGCCGATCGCGGCCGACGAGCGGCCCGGCCTCGCCGGCCTGGTGACCGCGACGGGCGACCTGCGCACGCTGCCTTGCCACTGGCCCGATGCCGAGCCGCGCATGGGCGGGCTCGACGGCTTCTTCGCGGCGCGGCTCGTCCGCCGCTGATGCGTCGGCGACCCGGCGCCGGGCGGCCGATCGGCCCGGTTCTCCAGTGTTGCCCTCGGGAATCCCTTCGTTATGGTGAACCGCCTCGCGTCGGGGCGGCTGATGCGAGCCGAGGGGCTGAAGCGCGATGTCCGGCGTAGCGATCGCGGACCGCGGCCGGTTGATCTGGTTCGCGATGCGGCGCGGCCTCGCCCATGTGGCGGGCCGGCTCGTCGTGCTGCGTCCGCTCGCTGCCCTGCGCCTCACCGGGCGCGGCGAGCGCATCGCCATCGCGCCGCAGAGCCTGCGCACCGCCGATCCGACCCGGGCGAGCGAGATCTATGCGGGCCGCTTCGCGCTGGCCGGCAAGATCGTCGTCTGCGACGGCCGCTCGCCCTTCGAAATGGAGCCGCCGTCCGCCGACTGGGCCGCCTCGCTGCTCGGCTTCCGCTGGCTCCGCCATCTGCGCAGCGCCGAGACGGCCGGCGTGCCGCGCGGCAGCGCCCGCGCCCTGGTCGAGGACTGGATCGCGCTCCAGGGCGGGTGGCATCCGGTCGCCTGGCGGCCCGAGATTCTCGCCCGCCGCGTCATCTCGTGGCTGACCCAGGCGAGCCTCATCCTGGCCGACGCCGACATGCGCTTCTATCGGCGCTTCCTGCGCAGCCTGACCCGTCAGGTCCGCTTCCTGCGCTGGACCGCCGCCGACGCCCAGGACGGCGTGCCGCGCCTCCAGGCCCACATTGCCATCACCTATGCGGCGTTGTGCATGACCGGGCAGGCCCGCCATCTGCGCCGCGCCGTCCGCCGCCTGTCGGCCGAGCTCGACCGCCAGATCCTCGCCGACGGCGGCCATGTCGGCCGCAACCCGGGCGCGCTGATCGAGCTGCTCGCCGACCTGCTGCCGCTCGCCCAGGCGTTCACCGCCTGCAACATCGCGCCGCCGCCGGCGCTGCTCAACGCCATCGACCGCATGATGCCGATGCTGCGGTTCTTCCGGCACGCCGACAAGACCTTCGCGCTGTTCAACGGCATGGGGCCGACCGCCCAGGACCTGCTCGCCACCATCCTGGCCTACGACGACGCCCGCGGCGCGCCGGTCGCCAATGCGACCCACTCGGGCTATCAGCGCATCGAGGCGCGGCAGACCGTGGTGCTGATGGACACCGGCACGCCGCCGCCGCTGTCGCTGTCGGCGGACGCCCATGCGGGCTGCCTCGCGTTCGAGCTGTCGTCGCGCCAGCAGCGCATCGTGGTGAACTGCGGCCTGCCGGCCACCGGCAAGGGCAACTGGCGCCATCTCGCCCGCTCCACCGCGGCCCATTCGACCGTCACCTTCAACCAGACCTCGTCCTGCGTATTCCACGACACGCGGCTGATGCGCCGCGTGTTCGGCACGCTGGTCGCCGACGGCCCGCGCCGCGTGGTGATCGCCCGCGACGCCGACGACCACGCCGAGCAGGTGCGCGCCAGCCACGACGGTTACGCCGACCGCTTCGGCGTCATCCATCAGCGCACCGTGACGCTCTCGGCCGACGGCCGCCGGCTGGAGGGCGAGGACATCTTCCTGCCGGCGCGCGGCGAGGCGCTGCCGCCCAAGCTGCCGGACGAGTTCGCGGTGCGCTTCCATCTGCATCCGGCGATCCGCGCCACCCGCGTGCAGGACGGGCACGGCGTCATGCTGACGCTGCCCACCAAGGAGGTGTGGAGCTTCCAGTCGCACGAGGATCGCGTCGACATCGAGGAGAGCGTGTTTCTCGGCGGCCGCACCGGCCCTCTGCGCACCATCCAGCTCGTCATCCACGGCCGCGCCCGCAAGGCGCCGCGCATCGAGTGGACGTTCGCCCTCACCGCCGAACCGGCGCCCGCGACCGCCTCGGCCCGGCCCGGCCGCGAGCAGACGACGCTGCCGCGCTGAGACGCTCGTCGTCGTCGGGACCGGCACGCCGCGCGAATCCGCCGTGAAGCGCGGCACCACAGGGGAATTTAGGCTGGCAAAGTCGGGCGCTGCGGCCCATGATGCCGCCAGCTCACATCAACCAGAACGACATGCCTCGATGACCGAACAACCGCGCCGTATTCATCGCGCCCTCTTGTCGGTGTCCGACAAGACGGGCCTCGTCGATTTCGCCCGCGAGCTCGCTCGCCACGGCGTCGAGCTGGTCTCCACCGGCGGCACCCGCGCCGCCCTCGTCGAGGCCGGGCTCGCGGTGCGCGACGTCGCCGATCTCACCGGCTTTCCCGAGATGATGGACGGCCGCCTCAAGACCCTGCACCCCAAGGTGCATGGCGGCCTCCTGGCGATCCGTGACGACGCCGCCCACGCGGCCGCCATGGTCGAGCACGGCATCGCACCGATCGACCTCCTGGCCGTCAATCTCTATCCGTTCGAGGCGACGGTGGCGAAAGGCGCCGACTTCGCCACCTGCATCGAGAACATCGACATCGGTGGCCCGGCGATGGTGCGCGCCGCCGCCAAGAACCACGCCGACGTCGCCGTCGTGGTGGACGCCGGCGACTACGCCGCCGTGCTGGCCGAGATGGCGTCGCATGGCGGCGCCACCACGCTGGCGCTGCGCCGTCGCCTCGCCGCCAAGGCCTATGGCCGCACCGCCGCCTACGACGCGGCGATCTCCGGCTGGTTCGCCGAGACGCTGGAGGACGGCGCTCCCGGCTGGCAGGCGCTCGGCGGCCGGCTGATCGAGGCGCTGCGCTACGGCGAGAACCCGCACCAGGTCGCCGCCTTCTATCGCACCCCGGAGGTGCGGCCCGGCGTCGCCACCGCCCGCCAGGTGCAGGGCAAGCAGCTCTCCTACAACAACATCAACGACACCGACGCGGCCTACGAGTGCGTCGCCGAGTTCGATCCGAAGCGCACCGCCGCCTGCGCCATCATCAAACACGCCAATCCGTGCGGCGTCGCCGAGGGCGAGACGCTCGGCGAGGCGTACCGCAAGGCGCTTCTGTGCGACCAGGACTCGGCCTTCGGCGGCATCGTGGCGCTCAACCGCACCCTCGATGTCGAGGCGGCGCGGCTGATCACCGGCATCTTCACCGAGGTGATCATCGCGCCCGACGCCACCGAGGAGGCGATCGCCATCGTGCGCGCCAAGAAGAACCTGCGCCTCATGCTGGCCGGTGGCCTGCCCGATCCGCGCGGGCGCGGCGTCACGCTGCGCTCGGTGTCGGGCGGCTTCGTGGTGCAGTCGCGCGACAACATCGTGGCCGACGATCTCGAGCTGAAGGTGATGACCAAGCGGGCGCCGACCGAGGCCGAGCTGGTCGATCTGCGCTTCGCCTTCCGGGTCGCCAAGCACGTCAAGTCGAACGCCGTGGTCTACGCCCGCGACCGCATGACGGTGGGCATCGGGGCGGGGCAGATGAGCCGCGTCGATTCCGCCACCATCGCGGTGCGCAAGGCCGAGGCGGCGGCGCGCTTCGCCGAGCTGCCGGAGCCGCTGACCAAGGGCTCGGTGGTCGCCTCCGACGCCTTCTATCCGTTCCCCGACGCGCTCCTCGTGTCGATCCGCGCCGGCGCCACCGCGGTGATCCAGCCCGGCGGCTCGATCCGCGACGAGGAGGTGATCAAGGCGGCCGACGACCACGGCGTCGCCATGGTGTTCACCGGCGTGCGCCACTTCCGGCACTGAGCCGTCCCGTCGCCTCCCACCGTGTCGGCCCGCGCTCGTCGCGGGCCTTTGTGGCCGGACCGGCGCCGCGCCTCACGATGCCGCGATGGCCTCCACCATCTCGGCGACGGCGGCGAGGATGCGGGCGATGTCCTCCGGCCGCGACAGGCGGTGATCGCCGTCCTTCACCAGGGTCAGCACCACGTCGTCCTGGGCCAGGCGGGAGACGAGCGCTAGCGCATGCTCCCATGGCACATCGGGATCGCGCACGCCTTGCAGGATGTGGACCGGGCAGCCGGTCTCGATCAGGCCGCCGAGCAGCAGGTGGTCGCGGCCCTCCTCGATCAGCTGGCGGGTGATCGGTTGCGGCCCGGTGTCGTAGTCGGACGGCCGCAGCCAGCGGCCGGTGGTCTCGATCTCATGGCGGATCTCGGGCGGGAACCGCGCCCACATCAGCGCCTCGGTGAAGTCGACGGCCGGCGCGATCAGCACCAGGCCGGCGATGCTCGCATCGGCCGTGGCGGTGCGTCGCGCCAGCGCCCGCACCAGCAGCAGCGCGAGCCAGCCCCCCATCGAGGAGCCGACCACGACCTGCGGGCCGTGGCAGCACGACGTGAACACCGCCACCGCCTCGGCGAGCCAACGCCCGATGGTGCCGTCCTCGAAGGCGCCGTCCGATTCGCCGTGGCCCGAGTAGTCGAAGCGGACGAGGGCGCGCCCATGCTCGGCCGCCCAGGCGTCCAGCGCCTCCGCCTTGGTGCCCCGCATGTCCGACATGAAGCCGCCGAGCCACACCACGCCGGGCGCGGCGCCGTCGCGTTTGCGCACCGCGATATCGCGTGCTGCGTCGCCGTCGCCCACCGTGATGCGAGACACGTCCGTCGTCATTCTGGTCCTCCGCCGTGCCGGGCGGCGCATGTTGCCGGCCCGCAGCGCCCGGTCTATACCAGCACGCCGGGCGCAACGCCCGCCCTCGCGCGCGCCGTCGCGCGGCGCGAGCCAGGAGGTGGTGATTGCCGGCAGCTCTGGGCGCCTCGCACGAGTCGTGCGATCCGCGTGTCGCGGAGGATCGGTCGAGCCCGATGACCTCGCCGGATGCGCCATGCGCGGGGCCGGACGGGCACGACGGAGCGAGCGCCGCCGGTGGTGTCGGGTCCGATCGCGCCGGCTCGGATGTCTCCCGTTCCGCTCTCGACGCAGCGCCGCGGCTGACCGTGCTGATGACGGTGCCGACCCTCGACGTCGGCGCCGCCGACGAAGGGGCGATCGATCTCGCCCGCACCCTGGCGGCGGCCGGCCACCGTCCGGTGGTCGCTTCCCGCGGCGGTCGCTTCGAAGGCGAGATCGCGCGGGTGGGCGGCGTCTTCGTCCGGCTCGATGCGGCGAGCCACAACCCGCTGGTTATCATTCGCAACGTCGATCGGCTGCGCCGCCTGGTTCGCCAGCATGGTTGCGACGCCGTGCATGCCCATGGCCGGGCCTCGGCGTGGAGCGCCTGGGCGGCGGCGCGCGCCACCGGGCGGCCGTTCGTCACCACCTGCTATTCCGGGTTCCGCGAGCAGAACCGGCTCAAGCATTGGTACAACGGCGTCATGGCCCGGGCCGACCGGGTGGTGGCGGTGAGCGAGCAGATCGGCGACCTGATGGTCGAGCGCCATCGGGTGGCGCCGGAGCGACTCGTCGTCGTGCATCCGGGCCTCGATCTCGCCGGCTTCGATCCGGCCACGCTCGCGCCGGAGCGGATCGTCGCCGCCCGCAATGCCTGGGGGGTCGGCCCCGAGACCCGGGTGGTGCTGTTCCCGGGCCGCATCCTGCGCCGTCGCGGCCACCATGTCGCCGTGCAGGCCGCCCGCCGGCTCAAGGAGAGCGGGCTGCGCGACTTCCTCTTCGTGTTCGCCGGCGAGGACGGCGGCCGCTCGCGCTACAGCGGCGAGCTGTGGGACCAGGTGATGGCGTCCGGCACCGCCGACGTGATCCGCCTGACCGGGCCGAGCCCCGATCCGGCCGCCGCGAGTGCGGCCGCGAGCGTCGTGGTCGGCGCCTCGATCCAGCTCGAAGGCCTTTCACGCGGCTTGCTGGAAGGCATGGCGATGGCGCGGCCGGTGATCGCCTCCCATCTCGCCGCCGGTCCCGAGGCGGTGCTGGCGCCGCCCGCCGTCGGCGAGGACCGCATGACCGGGTTGCGGGTGCCCGCCGGCGACGACGCCGCGCTCGCCGCCGCCCTCATCCGCATGCTGGCCTATTCGGAGGCCCAGCGGGCCGCCATGGGCCAGCGGGCCCGCGCCTGGGTGCTGTCCGAGTACGACCCGGCCGACGCGGCCGCCCGCATGCTCGCCGTCTACGCGGCGCTGTGCGGCCCGCCGGCCACCCCGGGGGCCGCGTCCCCATCTGCCGCCGATCCGGCGGTGGACCCCGGGCGACGTTGACTTGCAACGCGAACGTCCCAATTCTAATGATCCCTCGCGTTCGGCTGCCGGACGCGGCCGCTGCCCTCGTGGCGCGGCTGCCCGGCGCCGTGCGGGGGGCGATTCGAGGACGAGTCGTTCCGACGCCGGGAGCCGTGCCGTCACCGAGACGGCGCCCGGCGTTTTCGGTATCATGTGTCGGGATCGATACGCGCATTCGGATCAATCACAGAGGAGACCAGAGCCATTCGCCGTCCCATGAGAGCGCCGCCCCCCGTCCAAAAGGACGGCCCGCGCGTCAACGAGGAGATTCGCGTCCGAGAGGTTCATCTGATCGACAAGGACGGCGCCAATCGCGGCACCGTTCCCACCGCGGAGGCCTTGCGGCTGGCCCAGGAAGCGGGGCTCGACCTGGTCGAGATCGCCCCCAATTCCGTGCCCCCCGTGTGCAAGCTGCTCGACTACGGGAAGTTCAAGTACCAGGAGCAGAAGAAGGCCGCCGAGGCGCGCAAGCGACAGAAGATCGTCGAGGTCAAGGAGATCAAGTTCCGCCCGATGATCGACGATCACGATTACGACGTGAAGATGCGGGCCATGCTCCGCTTCTTCGAGGAGGGCGACAAGGTCAAGGTGACGCTGCGGTTCCGCGGGCGCGAGATGGCGCACCAGGAGCTCGGCTTCCAGCTCCTCAACCGCGTCAAGGACGACACCTCCAAGCTCGCCAAGGTCGAGCAGGACGCCAAGATGGAAGGGCGGCAGATGGTGATGGTGCTGGCGCCGCGCTGAGGCGCCACGTCCGCCGTTCGCTCACGATCGATGATCCGATCGGTCGTGCCGGAGGGACCGCGGCCATCTGCCGGTACGGCCCGCTGCCCGTCGCCTCGGCATTCGCACCCCCGCGAGGCTCCCCATCGCGCCGGTCTCCGACGTCCCGCCGGGGCGATGCTCCGGCTCGGGCGCTCGTCCGATTCGGCGCGCCGTCGCGGCGCGCCGCCACTCCGGCCTGCCGCGAGAGTCCCGGCCGGAGTTGCCATTTCGGGGCACGTCTGCCATAACGCCGCCTTCCCGTCGCCCGGCTGAGTATGGGCTGCCGTGGCGGCGTCGCGCCCGTTTTCCGGGTGCGCTCACAACCAACAGACGGTCCGGCGGACCTCGGGGGCCCAGGTGGCCCGGCGCGGTCGCGACCGGCCAGGAGTACGAGCCAAATGCCCAAGATGAAGACGAAATCGGGCGCCAAGAAGCGCTTCAAGATCACCGGCACCGGCAAGGTCAAGTACCAGCAGTCCGGCAAACGCCATGGCATGATCAAGCGGTCGACCAAGCAAATTCGCGAGCACCGGGGCACCGCGGTCCTGTTCAAGACCGACGGCGACAACATCAAGAAGTACTGGATGCCCAACGGCTGATCGCCGTCGCCGCGCGCTCGGCGCGGCGTTTCGCATGCTTAACCGAACCGCTTCAGGAGTTCAGCCATGGCCCGCGTCAAACGGGGCGTCACCGCCCACGCCAAGCACAAGAAGATTTTCAAGGCCGCCAAGGGCTACTACGGCCGCCGCAAGAACACCATCCGGGTCGCCAAGCAGGCCGTCGAGAAGGCGCAGCAATACGCCTATCGCGACCGCAAGGTGAAGAAGCGCACCTATCGGGCGCTGTGGATTCAGCGGCTCAACGCCGCCGTCCGTCCCTTCGACCTCAGCTATTCCAGGTTTATCGACGGCCTCGGCCGGGCCGGCATCACGGTCGACCGCAAGGTGCTGTCCGATCTCGCCATCCGCGAGCCGGCGGCGTTCCAGGCGATCGTCGAGAAGGCCAAGGCCGCGCTGGCGGCCTGAGGCACACCGGCGACCGGGGCGCGAACCTGATCGCGCCGGATGCGGGCGCCCGCAGGGGCGCCGCGTCCGGCCGGACTTCGCCTGTCGGCGGCGGTCGTCTCGGCCGTCGCCCGTGCCGGGAGCGGAAGATGATCGACGGCGCCTGCGTGCGGCTGCTGGCCCGCTACAATCGCTGGCAGAACCAGAACATCGTCGGAACCGCCGCGACGCTCGCGGAGGCCGAGCGCCGCCGCGATCGCGGTGCCTTCTTCGGCTCCATCCACGGCACGCTGAGCCATCTCGTGTGGGCCGACGGCATGTGGACGAGCCGTCTCGTGCCCGACGCGCCGCGGCCGCCCGGCGGCGTCGCCGAGTCGGCGACGCTCTATCCCGACTGGGACGACCTGGTGGCCCGCCGCGCCGTGCTCGACGAGCGCCTCGTCGCCTTCGCGGACGCGATCGACGACGGCTGGCTCACCGGCGACCTCGTGTGGTTCTCGGGCGCCGCCGGGCGCGAGCTGCGGCAGCCGCGCTGGCGCACCATCCTGCACGTCTTCAATCACCAGACCCATCACCGCGGCCAGGTCCACGCCATGCTGACGCAGGCGGGGGCGCGGCCCGGCGATACCGATCTCATGCTCATGCCGGAGTGATATCGTGTCCGAACTCGCCGCTCTGGAGCAGTCCATCTCGGCCGCCGTCGCCGAGGCCGCCGACGAGGCCGCGCTGGAGGCGGTGCGCGTCGCCGCCCTCGGCAAGAAGGGCAGCGTCTCGGCGCTGCTCGCCACCCTCGGCAAGCTGTCGCCGGAGGAGCGCAAGGTCCAAGGGCCGCTCATCAACGGCCTCAAGGAGCGAGTGACCGAGGCGCTGACGGCGCGCCGCCAGGCGCTGCGCGATGCCGCTCTCGACAAGCGGCTCGCCACCGAGACCATCGACGTCACCCTGCCGCTGCCGGAGAGCCCGCTGGAGCGTGGCCGCATCCATCCGATCAGCCAGGTGATCGACGAGCTCACCGCGATCTTCGCCGACATGGGCTTCGAGATCGCCGAGGGGCCGGACATCGAGACCGACGACAACAACTTCACCAAGCTGAACTTCCCGGTCGCGCACCCGGCCCGCGACATGCACGACACGTTCTTCTTCCCGCCGAAGGAGGACGGCTCGCGGCTCCTGCTGCGCACCCACACCTCGCCCGTGCAGGTGCGCACCATGCTGAGCAAGGCGCCGCCGATCCGCGTCGTCTGCCCGGGCCGCACCTATCGCAGCGACTCGGACCAGACCCACACGCCGATGTTCCATCAGGTCGAGGGGCTGGTCATCGACAAGGGCTCGCATCTCGGCCACCTCAAGTGGATTCTCGCCGAGTTCTGCAAGGCGTTCTTCGAGGTCGACCAGGTGAAGATGCGGTTTCGACCGTCGTTCTTCCCGTTCACCGAGCCGTCCATGGAGGTCGACATCCAGTGCCGGCGCGACAAGGGCGAGGTCCGCTTCGGCGAGGGCGAGGACTGGCTGGAGATCCTCGGCTGCGGGATGGTGCATCCCAACGTGCTGCGCAACTGCGGCATCGATCCCGACGAGTACCAGGGCTTCGCCTGGGGCATGGGCATCGACCGCATCGCCATGCTGAAATACGGCATGCCGGATCTGCGCGCCTTCTTCGAGGCCGATGTTCGCTGGCTCGACCACTACGGCTTCCGCCCGCTCGATATCCCGACGCTGGCGGGGGGCTTGAGTGGATGAGCGGGAGGAGACAGCTCCGAGCGGTGCGGTGCGTAATCCGTTCCCCGCGAGCGGGAGAGGAACAGCACCAAATTCGTGATTGACTGGAATGAAGGCCAGCGACGTGGGGACGAGCGTGCCGCGCATTCCGCCCTGTTCCCTCCCCCCTTGTGGGGGAGGGCCAGGGAGGGGGGTCGGACAGATGCCACATGCAAGGGTCGGCGATCGGCAGCGCAAGCGGGCGAAGCAGCTTCGCCAGGTGATGACGCGCGCCGAGACTCTGCTGTGGCGCCACATCAAGGCGCACCGGATCGACGGTCTCGGCTTCCGCCGTCAGGTGCCGATGGGAGCCTATGTCGCCGACTTCGTCTGTCATGCGGCGAGGCTCGTCGTCGAGCTGGACGGGGAGACCCACGATTTCGAATCGAAACAGCGCCGCGATCAGGCGCGCGATGCTTGGTTCGAATCGCAAGGCTATCGTGTGCTGCGGTTCACCAACGATCAGGTGCTCCGAAATCTCGCTGGTGTCGTGACGGTCATCCGGGGCGCCGCCGGCGCCGCGATGGGGGCCGCACCCCCCTCCCTGTCCCTCCCCCACAAGGGGGGAGGGAACCCCTTGAACGATGCCCCGTCTGGGGCACTTCCCTTCCGACCCTCCCCCGCGAGCGGGGAAGGGGAGGAGCACGACGGGTTTGGTGGGCTCTAATCAGATGAAATTCACCCTCTCCTGGCTCAAAGACCACCTCGACACCGACGCCTCGCTGGCGGCGATCGTCGACAAGCTCACCATGATCGGCCTCGAGGTCGAGGAGGTGGAGGACAAGGGCAAGCTGCTGGCGCCCTTCGTCATCGCTCACGTGGTTTCGGCCGAGCAGCACCCCAACGCCGACCGTCTGCGCGTCTGCTTGGTCGACACCGGCACCGGCAAGCCGATCCAGGTTGTATGCGGGGCGCCCAATGCGCGCGCCGGCATGAAGGGCGTGTTCGCGCCGGCCGGCACCTACATTCCCGGCAAGAAGGTCACCCTCGGGGTCGGCACCATCCGCGGCGTCGAGAGCCACGGCATGCTGTGCTCGGGCGACGAGCTCGGCATCTCGGACGATCACGACGGCATCGTCGAGCTCGCCGCCGACGCCCCTGTCGGCACGCCGTGGGCCGCCTGGGCCAAGCTCGACGACGCCGTGATCGACATCAACCTGACGCCCAACCGTCCGGACTGCACCGGCGTCCTCGGCATCGCCCGCGATCTCGCGGCCGCCGATGTCGGCACCCTGATCAACAAGCCGATCCCGCCCGTGAAGGGCACCTTCCCGTGCCCGGTCGCGGTGCGCCTCGACTTCGGCGACACGCCGTCGCTGTGCCCGGCCTTCGGGCTGCGGCTGGTACGCGGCGTCAAGAACGGACCCTCGCCGGAGTGGTTGCAGCAGCGCCTGGCGGCGATCGGCCTGCGCCCCATCAATGCGCTGGTCGACATCACCAACTTCCTCACCTACGACCGCGCCCGGCCGCTGCACGTGTTCGACGCCGCCAAGGTGAAAGGCGACCTCGTGGTGCGCCGCGCCCGCGCCGGCGAGACGCTGCTCGCCCTCGACGGCAAGACCTACACGCTCGACGACACGATGTGCGTCATCGCCGACCAGCAGGGCGTCGAGTCGCTCGCCGGCATCATGGGTGGCGAAGCCTCCGGCTGCGACGAGAGCACCACCGACGTGCTGATCGAATCGGCCCTGTGGGATGAGATCGCCATCGCCCGCACCGGCCGCAAGCTGGGCATCGTCTCCGACGCCCGCTACCGCTTCGAGCGCGGCGTCGATCCGGCCTTCATGCTGCCGGGCCTCGATCTCGCCACTCATCTGGTGATGGAGCTGTGCGGCGGCACGCCGTCCGAGGTGGTGGTGGCGGGCGAGCCGCCGATCCGCGACAAGGTGATCGACTTCCCGCTGGAGGCGCTGCCGCGCCTCGCCGGTCTCGACGTGTCGTTCGCCGAGGCCAAGCGGGTGCTCGGGCGTCTCGGCTTCTTCGTCGCCGGCCAGCCCAAGACCCTCAAGGTGGCGGTGCCGTCGTGGCGGCCCGATGTCGACGGCGTCGCCGATCTCGTCGAGGAGGTGGTGCGCATCGTCGGCGTCGACCGCGTGCCGCTGACCCCGTTTCCGCGCGAGGACCGCGGCCGCCGGCCGGTGCTGACCACGATCCAGGGCCGCACCCGCCGCGCCAAGCGGGCGCTGGCGGCGCGCGGGCTCACCGAGGCGGTGACCTGGTCGTTCATCTCCAAGGCCGAGGCCGAGCTGTTCGGCGGCGGCCAGCCGGCGCTCGCGCTCGCCAACCCGATCGCGGCGGAGCTCTCCGACATGCGGCCGAGCCTGCTGCCCGGCCTGATCGCGGCGGCGCAGCGCAACGCCGATCGCGGCTTCCCGGACGTGGCGCTGTTCGAGGTCGGCCAGGTGTTCGCCGGCGACCGTCCCGAGGATCAGCATATCGCCGCCAGCGGCGTGCGGCGCGGCCTAGCGCGGGCCGGCGGTGGCGGACGCCACTGGCGCAGCGGCGCCGCGCCGGTCGATGCCTTCGACATCGAGGGCGACGCCCTGGCGGTGTTGGCCGCCTGCGGCATCGCGACCTCGGCCGTGCAAGTGGTGCCGGGCGGGCCGTCGTGGCTGCATCCGGGCCGCTCCGGCACGCTCCAGCTCGGGCCGAAGCTGGTGTTCGGCCATTTCGGCGAGCTGCATCCGCGCGTGCTCGCGGCGCTCGACGTGTCCGGCCCGCTGGTCGCCTTCGAGATCGTCCTCGACCGCATTCCGGAGCCGAAGGCCAAGGCCACGCGCGCCAAGCCGCCGCTCGATCTGCCGGCCTTCCAGCCGCTGACGCGCGACTTCGCCTTCCTGGTCGACCATGGCGTCAAGGCGGCCGAGATCGTGCGCGCCGCCCAGAGCGCCGACCGCAAGCTGATCAGCGGCATCACGGTGTTCGACGTCTACGAGGGCAAGGGCATCGAGCCCGGCAAGAAGTCGGTCGCCATCGCGGTCACCCTGCAACCGCGGGAGAAGACCCTGACGGACGAGGAGATCGATGCCGTGGTCGGCAAGGTGGTGGGCGAGGTCGGACGGCGGACCGGCGGCGTGCTGAGGGCATGATGGGCGAGCTGGTGCTCGCTCTCGGTCTCGGCAGCTACACGGTCGGCACCATCGCGTTCGTGGCGGTCGCGGCCTTCGTGGCCGGGCTGTCGCGCGGCTTCTCGGGGTTCGGTTCGGCCCTCATCTTCGTGCCGCTCGCCTCGACCGTGATCGCGCCGAGCCTGGCGGCGCCGCTTCTCCTCGCGGTCGACGTGGTGATGTCGGCCGGCCTGATCCCCGGCGCGGTGCGCACCGCCGACAAGCGCGAGGTCGGCACCATGCTGATGGGCACCGTGGTCGGCCTGCCGACCGGCACCTTCGTGCTGGTCCATGCCGATCCGGTGGGAATCCGCTGGGCGGTCGCGTTGCTGGTGCTCGGCATGCTGGTGGTGGTGATGTCGGGCTGGCGCTTCCGCGGCAAGCCGCGCAAGCCGCTCACCGTCGCGGTCGGCGCGGTGGCGGGCTTCTTCAGCGGCATGTCGCAGACCGGCGGTCCGCCGGTGGTGCTGTATTGGCTCGGCAGCGGCGGTCCTGCCGCGCTGGTGCGGGCGAACCTCGTGCTCTACTTCGCGCTCTCGATGGTGCTGTCGGTCACCGCCTACGCGGTGGTCGGCATGTTCACCAAGGCGGTGCTGGGCCTCGCGCTGGTGATGGGTCCGATCTACGGTCTCGGCCTGTTCATCGGCGCCCACATGTTCGGGCTCGCCGACATCCGGGTGTTCCGCGCCGTCTCCTATGGGCTGATCGCGGCGACCGGCCTGTTCAGCCTGCCCCTGTTCGACGGCATTCTCCGGTAGCGGTGGGGGCGGGCACGGTCGGGGTGCATGATTGGTGCGTGGCGCGGCCCCGCATCCGCTGCTAGAGCGATCGCCATGCCGATCCGTCTGATCTGTCTCGATGCCGACGATACCCTGTGGCACAACATGCGCCACTTCGAGGCCGCCGAGGCGGCGCTGGTGCGCATGCTGCAACCCTTCGCCGAGGCCGGCCTGGCGCGCTCCACGCTGGCCGCCGTCGAGGCCCGCAACCTGCGCCACTACGGCTACGGCGCCAAGGGCTTCACCCTCTCGATGATCGAGACCGCCGTGGCGCTCGGTGGTGACCGGATCTCGAGCCGCATGGTGGCCGAGATCCTGGCGGCCGGCCGGGCCATCCTGGCGCATCCGGTCGAGCTGCTGCCCGGCGTCGAGGCGACGCTCGACGCCCTGGCGCGGCGCGGCCGGCTGGTGCTGGTCACCAAGGGCGACCTGCTGCATCAGGAGAGCAAGCTCGCGGCCTCGGGCCTCGGCGATCGCTTCGCCGACATCGAGATCGTCAGCGACAAGACGGCGGCGACCTTCCGCCGGCTGTTCGAGCGGCACGGGGTGGCGCCCGAGGCGGCCGTGATGGCGGGCGATTCGATGCGCTCCGACGTGCTGCCGGCGCTCGCGGCCGGCGCCTGGGCCGCCTTCGTGCCGCACGATCTCGCCTGGAGCCACGAGTGCGCGGCGCCGCCGGAGGCGCATCCGCGCTTTCGTCGGCTCGCCGGCCTCGCCGAGCTGCCCGCCTGGATCGACACCATCGGGTGAAGGCGGCCGCCGCCGGTCACATCATTGCCGGTCACATCATCGCCGGCCACATCGTGGCCGCCCACGCCGTCTCGATCAGCCGGGCGGCGCTGCCGTCCGCCTCACTCCGCATAGCTCTCCACCGGCGGGCAGGAGCACACGAGATTGCGGTCGCCGTGAACGTTGTCGACCCGGCCGACCGGGGCGAAGTACTTGTCGGTGCGCGACACCCCCTCGGGGAACACCGCCTCGGCGCGCGAATAGGCGCGGTCCCAGGCGTCGTCGGCGAGGTCGTGCACCGTGTGGGGCGCGTGGCGCAGCGGCGACTGCTCGATGGTCAGCCGGCCCGCCTCGACGGCGGCGATCTCGTGGCGGATGGCGATCATGGCGTCGACGAAGCGGTCGAGCTCGCGCTTCGACTCCGACTCGGTCGGCTCGATCATCAGCGTGCCGGCCACCGGGAACGACACGGTGGGCGCGTGGAAGCCGTAGTCGATCAGCCGCTTGGCGATGTCGTCGACGGTGACGCCGGTGCTGTCCTTGAGGGCGCGCGGGTCGACGATGCACTCGTGGGCGACGCGGCCGTTGTGGTTCTTGTAGAGCACCGGGAAGTGCGGCGCGAGCCGCCGGGCGATGTAGTTGGCCGACAGGATCGCCACCGCGGTGGCGCGGCGCAGCCCGGCATCGCCCATCATCAGGATGTAGGCGTAGGAGATCGGCAGGATCGACGCCGAGCCGTAGGGCGCCGCCGATACCGGCCCGGCCGGCGCGGTGCCGCCGTCGAGGGCCGGATGGCCGGGCAGGAACGGCGCCAGATGCGCCTTGACGCCGATCGGCCCCATGCCGGGCCCGCCGCCGCCATGCGGGATGCAGAACGTCTTGTGCAGGTTGATGTGGCTGACATCGGCCCCGTAGGCGCCGGGGCGCGCCAGCGCCACCTGGGCGTTGAGGTTGGCGCCGTCGAGATAGACCTGGCCGCCATGGGCGTGGACGACATCGCAGATGTCGCGGATGTGCTCCTCGAACACGCCGTGGGTCGACGGATAGGTGATCATCGCGCAGGCGAGCGTGTCGGCATGCGCGGTCGCCTTGGCGGTCAGGTCGTCGAGATCGATGTTGCCGTCGCGGTCGCAGCCGACCACCACCACCTTCATGCCCGCCATGGCGGCGGAGGCCGGGTTGGTGCCGTGCGCCGAGGAGGGGATCAGGCACACGGTGCGGTGCGGCTCGCCGCGCGCCGCGTGGTAGCCACGGATCGCCAAGAGGCCCGCATACTCGCCCTGGGCGCCGGAGTTCGGTTGCAGCGAGACGGCATCGTAGCCGGTGATCTCGACCAGCATGCGGGCGAGCTCGTCGAGCAGCACCCGGTAGCCCTTCGCCTGTTCGGCCGGCGCGAACGGATGCAGGTTGGCGAACTCCGGCCAGGTGATCGGGATCATCTCGGCCGTGGCGTTGAGCTTCATGGTGCAGGAGCCGAGCGGGATCATCGCGCGGTCGAGGGCGAGGTCGCGGTCGGCGAGGCGGCGCAGGTAGCGCAGCATCTCGGTCTCGCAGCGGTAGCGATGGAAGACCGGATGGGTGAGAAAGCGCGAGCTGCGTGCGAGCCGCGGCGGCAGGTGGTCGTCCACCGTGGCGGCGATCTCGCCGTAGCGCAGCGTGCCGCCGAAGGCGCGCCACACCGCCTCGACGGTCGCCTCCTCGGTGGTCTCGTCGAGCGCGATGCCGATGGCGGCCTCCGGCGCGAAGGCGCCCGGCGCCAGCGGACGGAGGTTGATGCGAGCGGCGCGGGCGCGGGCCAGCACCTCGCCCTGGCGGTCGCCGACCGCCACCGTGACGGTGTCGAACACCGCGGTGTCGGGCACCGCGAGGCCGAGGCGGCGCAGCCCGGCGGCCAGCACGGCGGCGTGGCGATGCACCCGGCGGGCGATCGCCGTGAGCCCCTCGGGGCCGTGATAGACCGCGTAGAGGCCGGCGATGACGGCGAGCAGCACCTGGGCGGTGCAGATGTTGGACGTCGCCTTCTCGCGGCGGATGTGCTGCTCGCGGGTCTGGAGGGCGAGCCGGTAGGCGGGGGCGCCGCGGCTGTCGACCGACAGGCCGACCAGGCGCCCCGGCATGGTGCGCTTGAGGCTGTCACGCACCGCCATGTAGGCGGCGTGCGGGCCGCCATAGCCCATCGGCACGCCGAAGCGCTGGGTCGAGCCGATGGCGATGTCGGCGCCGAGCTCGCCGGGCGGCACCAGCAGGGCGAGGGCGAGCGGATCGGCGGCGAACACCAGCAGGGCGCCGGCGCCGTGAACGCGGGCCGAGAGGCCGCGCCAGTCGCGCACCGCGCCGTACGTGTCGGGATACTGCACCAGCACGCCGAACACCGCGGCCGGATCGAGGTCGTGCTCGGGATCGCCGACGACGAGCGACAGGCCGAGCGGCTCGGCGCGGGTCTTCAGCACCGCGAGGGTCTGCGGATGGACGGCGCGGTCGACGAAGAAGGCGTTCGCCTTGGAGATGGCGGCGCGGCGGGCCAGCGTCATCGCCTCGGCGGCGGCGGTCGCCTCGTCGAGCAGCGACGCATTGGCGACGTCGAGCCCGGTGAGGTCGGTCACCATGGTCTGGAAGTTCATCAGCGCTTCCAGGCGCCCCTGGGCGATCTCCGGCTGGTAGGGCGTGTAGGCCGTGTACCAGGCCGGGTTCTCGAGCACGTTGCGCTGGATGACCGGCGGCAGCACGGTGCCGTGGTAGCCCTGACCGATGAGGGAGACGAACACCTGGTTCTGGGCCGCGATCTCGCGCAGACGGGCGAGGGCGGCGGTCTCCGACAGGGCGGGACCGAGCGACAGCGGGCGCTGGTCGCGGATCGACGCCGGAATCACGTCGTCGAGGAGCGCGTCGAGGCTCTTGGCTCCGACCGCCTCCACCATGACGTCGACATCGCCGGGGCCCGGGCCGACATGGCGATCGGCGAACGCGGTTGCGGCGGGCGCGGCGGACGGGAGGGCGGCGGTGTCGCTGTGCATCCGGATGGGGGCGTTCATGGGCGCGGTCCTGACCATGGCTTGGGCCGTCACGGGCCGGACCGTCGCGGGTGGACGGGACGGGTGACGACGACGGGCGAGACGAAGCAAGCGGAATGGCCGTGACGGATCGCCGGTTCGCCCTCACGGGAGGACGGACGCGGCTCGGGCCGGACCAGTGGACGCGGAATGCCGTGATCGGACACGGGCGCCTCCCGACAAGCTCGGCTCGCCTCGGCGCCCCATCTGTCTTCGTGCCTGAGAGTGTTATCCCGTCGGCGGACCCGCACGCGCCGCAGCGCGGGACGGATCACTTTCCAGATTCAGTCACCCCCGACGGTCCTTTTGCCTGAGAGTTTCCGGGGCGGTTGCTCCTTCGGCGCCGGCAGGGCCGGTCTCTCCCGTCGCGGGTACGCGAACATCACGGCCTTGCGGCCGCGGGCACGCGGAACCTCCTTGATCTAGGCCGCTCATCGATGCCGTCAAGGCCGCGGCCTGTCAAGCGTGCCCCGGCCGGCGGACGGCGCTGTCCACTGAACTGGAGTTCATCCGTTCTGTCGGGCCAGCGAATCGCCTGCCGCCTCCGGGGCCGCCGGATCGGGCATCAGCTTGCGGTAGCGGCCGGCGAAGAACACCAGCGGCGGCCGCGGCGGGCCGTCGCGGTCCACCGTCAGGCCGAGCACGCGGCCGACGAAGATTTCGTGATCGCCGCCGTCGTGGCGGGCATACGCCTCGCATTCGAGAACCGCGAGGCAGCCCGGCAGCACCGGCATGCCGTGCTGCCCGGCGGTGACCGTCACCCCTTCCCACTTGTCGGCGGCCGGACGGGCGAAGCGGTCGGAGAGCCACTCCTGGTCCTCGCCGAGCACGTTGACGGCATAGTGCCGGGCCGCCTGCCAGGCTGCGAAGCTGTTGGCGCGCCGCGCGATGCTGAACAGGATCAGCGGCGGATCGAGCGACACGGAGTTGAACGAGCTGACCGTGATGCCGAGCGGCGCGCCGTCCGGGCCGGCGCCGGTGACCACCGCGACGCCGGTCGGAAACCGGCCGAGCGTGCGGCGGAAACGGGTTTGATCGAAGGGCAGGTCCTGCATGGCGGCGCGGCTCCAGGCGGCCGCCGGCGGGCCGCCGCTGGTATCAACCAGCTTTGCACCGCCACATCAAGCGCTCCGCGGCGCAGCAGGGGCCGCCCGGGGGCGGCCCGCCGATCGACCCCGCGCGGGTCGGCGCCACCCCGGTCGGGCGCACTCGTCAGGCGCGCGTTGATCAGCCGCAGGCCGGTCAGGCGTCCGTCCGCCGGCCGCGAGCGACGGTGGGGGCGGCGAGCGCCCGGCCACCGCGGCCCGGGGCGGTGCCGACCAGATGCTGGAGACGCTCGCGCAGGCTGTCGATGTGCTTGCGCATGGCGCGGGCGGCGCGTTCCGGATCGCGGGCCTCCACGGCCTCCAGGATGGTGCGGTGCTGGCGGGCGGCGGCGTAGAGGTCGATGGTCTGCCACAGATGCAGGTACCAGAACCGCGTCGACCGCTCGTGCATCAGGCGAACGAAATCGGCCAGGATGGCGTTGCGCGACATGTCCGCCAGCTTGACATGAAAAGCTCGGTCCGCCTCCACGAAGGCATCCATCGAGCCGCCGCCGTGCCGACGGTTGGTCTTGTCGAGGATCGCGGCGAGCTCGCGCAGGTCCTCGCGCGTCCCGTTGATCACCGCGCGCCGCACCAGCTCGACCTCGACCAAGATGCGGGCATCGAGGATCTCCACCACCTCGCCGATCGAGTCCGGGCGGACGATGACGCCCTTGCGCGGCACCACCTCGACCAGCCCTTCCACCTGCAAGAGCTGCAACGCCTGATGCACCGGGGTGCGGCCGAGCTTGAGCAGATCGCAGATCGCCGCCTCGTTGAGATACTGCCCCGGCAGGAAGAACAGGGTGAGGATCAGCTCCTTGATCTGCTGATAGGCGTGCTCGGACAGCGACGACGGCCGCGAGGTCCGGGTCTTGCTCTTGGCCGCGCGCCCGTCTGTCGCGCGCCCGTCTGTCGCCCGCCCGTCGGAGGCGCGTGTAGAGCCGTCACGCGGCGTGGTGCTGCGCGGCGTGGTGTTGCGCGGCGCGGTGTTGCGCGGCGCGGTGTTGCGCGGCGAGGTGCTGCGCGGGGTCGTGCCGCGCAGGGCGGACGCCCGGGCCGCCGCGGGGGCCTCTTCGTCCTGCGGCGGGGCCGGCGTGGCCGCCACCTTGCGCTTCGATCGAGCGGTGCGCTCGGTGCGAGTCTGGACCATCTCGGCAATTCCCGTCGGCGGCTCTCTCGTCGTCGGGTCGCCGCGCGGCGGCGGCTCCTTGCTGCGCCGCGAGAGACGACCCGCGATCCGCGACCCCCTGTCGCGTCGACAAAACCTTAACGGTGTTCGGTGGGCGGCGCCAGACGCCCGTCGCGGCGACACGACCGCGCAGCGGTGTCGGCCGGCGTGGGAATTTTCCGCGATCGCTGCCGGAGCCCGGCCTCGAATCGTGGCGTCCGCCATCTCCGGTCGTGGCGCGACGGCGCCGCCCCGCGCCTGTCGAAGCACCCGCCGGCGTCCTCCTCGTCGTCCAAATTTGCAGGGCTGCACCGTACGGATGACATCGCCGTTCGCTTCCCTCGGGGGAGTCGACGGTTATAATTCAAACCGCTCGGATCACTTTGCGTTCGGGCTTCCTTCGTCCATCCGTCCACTTTCGTGTCCTTCGCCTAAACCTCGAAGTCGGTCCAACGAGGAGCTGCTCCATGAGCTATGAACTCGACCACGCCTTTCTCGGAAAGCCGCATCATCAGCTCCCGCGCCGTGTCTACCCGGCGCAGGGCTGTGATTGGCAGTACCGAGTCGATTACGAGCGGCTCCGTCGTCAACGTCTCGAGCGCGCGCGCCAGCAGATGGAGATTCACGATCTCGGCGCGCTCGTGCTCTATGCGGGCGCCAACATCCGCTACATCACCGGCTCGTATCAGGGCAACTGGAAGTACAACATCAACATCCGTTACGCGGTGCTGCCGCGCGGCGGCGATCCGATCCTGTTCGAGACCGCCGGCTCCGACATGCAGTGCGCCCGCATCGACCTGCCGTGGATGCACAAGACCCGGGGCAGTAACATCGCCGAGGGCCTCAAGGGCTCGGCGGCCATCGCGGCCGGCGCCAAGGAGCGCAAGATCGATCCGCAGAACGATCCCGGCCTGATGATGCGCGACAACATTCGCCCCGCCATGACCTGGCAGTGGGCCGAGTCGGCCGTTCCCTACATGGCCGAGCGCATGGTCGCCTCGATCTACGAGGTGCTGAAGGAGTACGGCGTCGAGAAGGAGAAGGTCGGCATCGACAATCTCGACATGCCGTCGCTCGACGCCTTCCGGAAGTTCAACATCAACATCGTCAACGGCTGGCCGGCGATGTCGGCAGCCCGCGTCGTCAAGACGATCGACGAGATCGAGCTGCTGAAGCAGTCGTCGACCATCGGCGACGCCGCCATGTGGCACATCAAGCACGAATGGCTGAAGCCGGGCGTCACCGAGCGCCAGATCGAGGCCAAGGTGCACGAGCTGATGCTGAGGCTCGGTTGCGAGATCATCTACGACATCATCGTGGCGTCGGGCGGCAACACCTCGCCGTACCGCCGGTGGGCGACCGACAAGATCATCCGCCAGGGCGATCTCGTCATCGTCGACATCAACGCGGTCGGTCCCTCCGGCTACTTCATCGACTATGTGCGCTGCTTCAAGTGCGCCGCCAAGATGACGCAGAAGGAGATCGACCTCTACAAGCAGACCTACGACTCGATGTACGCCGGCATCGAGATGCTGAAGCCCGGCAATTCGACCGCCGACGTCGCCGCCAAGTTCCCCGAGTACGACGACGACACATACGGTACGGTGACGCTCCAGCAGTTCGCCCACTCGATCGGCATCACGCTGTACGAAGGCATGTGGATCTCGCGCGCCTACTCGCTCAGCCAGCCGGCCGAGATCAAGGAGAACATGTACTTCGCGATCGAGACCTTCGCGGGCCATCCACAGCTCGAGCAGACCACGCGCCTCGAGGAGAACGTGCTGGTCGGCCCGAACGGCCCGATCGTGTTCACGCTGATGGAGCACATGGAAGAGGCCGTCGGCAACTACGAGCGGCCCGGCATGCATCATCCGTCGGTCTTGCGCTGATGTGGAAAGGACGAGGCGCGCACGGTCGCGTCTCGTCCGTCCCGAGCCGCCGGCGTCACGACGCCGGCGGACGTTTCGTTCCCGCAGGCGCGCGCGCCGGGCCTGCGCATTTCGAACTCCGGAGCGTGGGCCGCGCCGATTACCGCATTGCGGACCATTCCGGAGTGTTGCAGTCTCGACAGAATAACCACGGATTTTACTTGGCTGTTCCCCACTCCCATCGCTAGATCGAGAGGAAAGCGGACATGAAGAGGCTATGGGGTCTGCTCGCACTTTCTGCCCTTTGTAGCGTCCTCGCCACCAGCCCCGCCCCGGCTCAGACTTCGGGTCCCAGCAAGGTCAAGGTCGGAATTCTGCTGCCCCTGACGGGTCCGTTCGCGGCGGTCGCCGAGACCCAGAAGCAGGGTGCGCTGCTCGCCGTCGACGTGATCAACAAGAAAGGCGGCCTGGACATGCCGTGGGGCAAGGTCCAGGTCGAAGGCATGGTGGACGACGACGAGGCCAAGCTCGATGTCGGCGTCCGCCGCTATCGCTACATGATGTCGGAAGGCGTGAAGGGCGTCGGCGGCCAGACCTGGGCGCCGCTGTCCTACGCCATCAACGCCATCGTGTCGCGTGAGCCGATGGCCTATTTCCCCGTCTGCGTGATGGCCAAGGAGGCGTTCCAGAAGGGCAAGATCGCGCCGTCGACCTTCGCGGCCGCCTACAGCCCGTGGACGGTCGGCTACACGGCCGGCACCCAGGCGGTGAAGACGCTCGGCAAGAAGAAGATCTTCTTCCTCGCGCGGTCCGACTCGTGGGGCTGGGACATCCGTGACGGCGTCTATGCGGCCGCCAAGGAGCACGGCGCCGAGATCGTCGGCTACGACGAGGCCTCGCTCGGCACCAGCGACTTCACCACGATCTTGCAGAAGGTCCGTGCCGCGAAGCCCGACGTGTTCATCGCCGCGCAGTTCGCCGCCGACTCGGTCGCGCTCCTCAAGCAGGCTCACCAGATGGGCCTGAACAAGGACATGACCATCTTCAACGCCTTCATCACCAACGTGGTGGCGAAGGGCCTGCCGCCCGAGGCGCTGCAAGGCGTCTACGCGATGCACTACTTCTACTACGACCTGTCCGCCCTCGGCGACAGCGGTGTCGCCGAGAAGGCGGCCGCATTCACCAAGCTGTTCCAAGACAAGTACGGCTATCCGCCGGATGCCTACGCGGCCATCGCCTACATCGCCTACATGGAGATGTTCCGTGGCTTCGAGCAGTCCAAGTCGTTCGACGCCGCCAAGGTGGCGGCGGCCCTCAAGGCCGACGGCGGCAAGTTCGACTCGGTCAAGGGCCCGGGCTCCTGGCGCGAGGACAACCAGGCGGCGTTCAAGTACGGCGCCTTCCTGGTGAAGGGCAAAGGCCCCGCCGATCGTAAGGGCGATTGGGACCTGTTCACGGTCGAAGGGTCCATGGGTGGCGACCAGATTCTCCCGCCGCTGAAGTCGCTCGGCTACTGAGCGTACGTCTCTCCGATGGTGGCCGGCCGGGCCGGCCACCCCTTCAACCTTCCTCCGGCGGCCGGCATGCCCCGGACGCCGGAGGGGCCACACACGGGGGACATCGTGAACACCGATCCGCGCGCCGAGATCATCCGGGCGGAAGGCGTCACCAAGCGGTTCAAGGGCCTCGTTGCCGTCAACAACGTCAACTTCGTGCTGAACGAGTTCGACGTCGCCGGCATCATCGGGTCGAACGGCGCCGGCAAGACAACGTTCTTCAACCTGCTCACCGGCTACTACATTCCCGACGAGGGGCGGGTCTTCTACAAGGGCCAGGACGTCACCCGCATGCCGCCCGAGCAGCGCGTCGATCTCGGTATGATGCGGACGTTCCAGCTCACCGCCACGTTCGACACCCTGACGGTGATCGACAACTTGGTGCTGTCCTGGTATCGCGCCCACGAGAAGCCGTCGCTTCCGGCACTCTTCTTCAACACCTGCCGCAGTCGCCGCAACGAGCCGAAGATCGTCGAGATCCTCGAGACCTTCAATCTCGCCGACGTGCGGGACCGCCTGGTGAAGAACCTGAGCCTCGGCGAGAAGCGGCGGCTCGAGATCGCCATGTCGATCCTCGCCGATCCGTCTCTGCTGCTGCTCGACGAGCCGCTGGCGGGGCTCGCCGAATCCGAGATCAAGATGCTGCTCGAGGTGCTCAAGGCGCGGGTCGGGCGCCAGACCATCCTGATCGTCGAGCACAAGATCTCCCACGTCCAGGACTTCCTGCAACGCCTCACGGTGATGCACGAGGGCCGGGTGATCGCCGAGGGGCCGTGCCAGGAGTGCCTGCGGCATCCCGAGGTGCGTCGCAGCTACTGGCAGATCGCGACGCCCGATCAGGCGGAGGCCGTCGCGTCATGAGCAAGCCCATCCTGGTGGTGAACGGGCTGAACGCCTCCTATGGCGAGTCCAAGGTGCTGTTCGACGTCAGCATCGACGTCCTGGACAAGCAGGTCGTCGGCTGCGTCGGCCGCAACGGCGCCGGCAAGTCGACCCTGCTCAAGAGCATCGCGGGATTCCTGCACCCGCGGTCCGGCACCATCGTGTCGGACGGCGTCGACCTCGTGGGGCAGCCCGCCTACACGATCGCCAATCTGGGGATCAAGTACATTCCCCAGGACAAGAAGGTGTTCTCGGACCTGACGGTGCGGGAGAACCTGGAGCTCGGCAGCTACGCCTCCGGCGACTACGACTGGGACCCGGTGCTGACCTTCTTTCCGAAGCTCAAGGTGCTGATGGATCGCAAGGCGGGCTACCTGTCGGGTGGCGAGCGGCAGATGCTGATGATCGGCCGCGCCATTCTCGGGCGGCCCAAGCTGCTGCTGGTGGACGAGCCGACCGAGGGGTTGGCGCCGAGCATCGTGACGCACCTCAAGGATGTGTTTCGCGAGCTCCGTCGCAGCGCCGCTCTGGTCATCGTCGAGCAGAACCTGCCGATGATCTGCGGCATCGCCGACAAGATCTACGCCCTCAACGAGGGCCGGCTGATGGCCGAGATCACCGAGCGCGACAAGATCACGCCGGAGTACTGCGAGCCCTATCTCTAGGACCCTTCTACCGCGGACCTGCGGGTCCGCGGGCCGAGACGATGCCGCTGCCGGTCCGGGCCACCGGGCAAACCCGACGCGACGGTCCGGACGGTTCCAACACAGCGAGGGGCGGACATGGGCCGCCGCTCCGAGCGATCGGGCGCGCGGTGGCGGTCGCCGCCGTCGACCCGATCGAGAGAGGGATTGCGCGATGAACGTCCTGAGATGGTGGTCGGGGCTGTTGGTAGCCTTCGCCCTGCTGCTTCTACTCCGAATCACCCTGCCGTTGCCGTTCAACAACGAGATCGTGATCTTCGCGATCTACGTGATCGGCTGCAACTTCCTGCTCGGTCGGGTCGGATTCATCTCCTTCGGCCAGCCGGCCTATCTGGCGGTCGGCGCCTACGGCACGGCCTTCTATCTCTATTATTTCGGCACCAATCCGTTCGTCGGCATCCTGGTCGGCGTGATCGCCGGCATTGTGGTGGCGGCGATCGTCGGGCCGCTGTTCGTGCGCTTGCGCAGCGACTACTTCGCCCTCGTCAACCTGGCGCTCGCCGTCATCATCTTCTTCATGATGCAGAAGATGCTGGCGACCTACACGTTCGGCGACAACGGGCTCGAGCTGCTCACCAAGATGGACTCGACCCCGATCATCGACATCACGCGGCCCGAAGGGTTCTACGTGCTGGCGTTCGTGTCGGCCTTCGGGGTGTGGGCCTTGTACAAGTATCTCGACGACTCGGTGTTCGGGGCCTGCTGTCTCGCCGCCAAGGTCAACGAGGACAAGCTGCGATTCCTCGGCTACTCCAACTTCGGCGTTCGCCTGATGGCGTTCATCGTCGCCAACACGACGACGGCGTTCGCCGGCACGCTCTATGCGATCCACCAGGGGCTGGTGAGCCCCGAGATGTCGAGCCCGGCGCGTGTCGCCGATCCGGTCGTGGTCACCATCCTGGGCGGCGTCGGCACGCTGTATGGACCGCTGGTCGGATCGGTCGCCTTCGTCGGCATGAAGGATCTGATCAGCAAGTATATCGGCCACTGGGAGCTGGTGGTCGGCGTCCTTCTGATCTTCGTCATGCTGGCCGGCGAACGCGGCATTTGGGGCTCGCTCGAGCCGTTGCTCAGGCGCTGGGTGCTTCGCCAGCGCGAGGCCGAGAAGCCGGCCGTGGCCGATGCGGGAGTGAAAGCGCGATGATCGATCCTCACCTGCTCCTGTCGGGCGTCATCTTCGGTCTCAGCATGGGGAGCGTCTTCTTCCTCATGACGCTCGGCCTGTCGCTCTGCTTCGGCCTGATGCGCGTCATCAGCATGGACCAGCTTCTCTACTACGCGGTCGGCGCCTACCTCACCTATACGGTGAGCATGGCGATCGGCAACGTCTGGCTGGGCATCCTGGTCGGCGTGCTGGTGTCGGCCCTGGTCGGCTTCGTCATCGAGCGGCTGGTGTTCCAGCGCACCTATTCGCGCGAGATCACCTTCAGCATGATCATCTCGTTCGGCCTCCTCATCGGCGGCATCGGCATCATCAAGGCCGTGTGGGGCCTGGTGCCGCGGCCGGTTCCGGTGCCGATCGAGGCGCAGTGGAACATCCTCGGCACCGAGGTCCCGGTGTATCGGATCGTCGTCGTCCTGATCGCAGTTTTGGTCTATGCCGGGATCTGGGCGTTTCTCAACAAGACGATCATCGGCAAGGCGATCCGCGCCGGCATCGAGGATGTGGGCCACACCGAGGGTCTCGGCATCAACGTGTCGCGGCTGTTCACGCTGACCTTCATCCTGGCCGGTGCGCTGTCGGGCCTCGCCGGCGGCCTGCATGCGCCGCTGATCATGGTGTTCCCCGACATGGGGCTGGAGATCCTCGCCTTCGCCTTCATGGTGGTGATCATCGGCGGTCTCGGCAGCATCAAGGGCACCTTCATCTCGGCCTTCCTGGTCGGGCAGGTGGTGTCGATCGGCTCGCTGGTCTACGCGCCGCTCGCCCAGATGGCGCCGTTCGCCATCATGCTGCTGATCCTGCTGATCAAGCCGACGGGCCTGTACGGCAGCGCGATGCTCAAGCGCTGATCGGCGACACTATCGGATCTGCTCGACGGCCGGGCCTCGTGCCCGGCCGTTCTGCATCTAGATGCTCTGATGCCGATGACCGCCGATGCGGACTCGTCGTGCCCTGGTCGACGGCTCTCGCGTGCCGAGACAAAGAAAAACGGCGCCGCGAACGGCGCCGTTAGGGGGTCGAGGCGGCCGTCTTGGCGCGGCCGCCGGAGTGCTGAGAGATCAGGCCGGGATCTGCTTCTGCTCGGCGGCCCGCTTGGCCTTGATGCCGGCCAGCACCTTCTCGGCGGTCGCCGGCAGCGACATGATGCGGACGCCGACGGCGTCGTAGATGGCGTTGCAGATCGCCGCCGCGGTCGGCACCAGGCTCGGCTCGCCCACCGCCTTGGCGCCGAACGGGCCGGTCTCGTCGTAGCTGTCGACGATGTCGCAATCGACCGCCGGCATGTCGAGCGTGGTCGGCATGATGTAGTTGGTGAGGTTGCAGTTGATCTGCTTGCCTTGCTTGTCGAACAGGATCTCCTCCTGGACCGCGAAGCCTAGCCCCATGAACACGCCGCCCTCGATCTGGCCCTCGACCAGCATCGGGTTGATGGCGGTGCCGCAATCGTGCGACGCCGTCACCCGCAGCACCTCCACCTCGCCGGTCTCGTCGTCGACGTCGACCTCGGCGATCTGGGTGGCGTACACATAGGTGCCGAACGGCTTGCCCTGGCCGGTCTCGGGATCGAGCGGCACGGTCGGCGGGTTCCAGGTGGCGCTGCCGATCGGCGGCGTCCCGTTGACGATGTGGGCGCGTAGCGCCACGTCGGCGATCGGCACGTTGCGGGCCGGAAAACCCTTCACCTGGATCTTGTGATCCTTGGCTTCGAGCTGGCTGGTTTTGACGCCGAGCATGCCGGCCGCCACCTCGAACAGCGTGTCGCGTGCCATCGCGGCGGCGGCCGCGATGGCGTTGCCGGTGATATAGGTGGTGCGGCTGGCGATGGCGCCGGTGTCCATCGGGCAGGTGTCGGTGTCGCCCGACACGATGTGGATGTCGTTGGGTGCGATGCCGAGCGCCTCGGCGGCGATCTGAGACAGCACGCCGAGGGCACCCTGGCCGGTCTCCACCGTGCCGGTGAGCACCACGGCGGTGCCGTCCTCGTTGACCTTGACGACCGCGCCGCTCGGGTTCGCCGCCACCGTGAACCCGACCGGATACCACATGCTCGCGAGGCCGCGTCCGCGCCGCTTCATGACTGCACCTCCCAGCCGAACTTCTTGACGGCGTTCTCGAGCGACTCTTTCACCTTCACGCTGTGCAGCACCTGGCCGGTGGAGCTCATCGAGCCCTCGCGGAACATGTTGCGCAGCCGGATCTCCACCGGATCGATGCCGAGATCGCGGGCGATCTCGTCCATCTGCGACTCGTAGGCGAAGCATACCTGCGGGGCGCCGAAGCCGCGCATCGAGCCGGCCGTCGTCTTGTTGGTGTAGACCACGTAGCCCTCGGCGAGCGAGTTCGGGATCTCGTAGGGGCCGGTGGAGAGGATGCACGCCTTGCCGAGCGTCGTCTCACTGAACGAGCAGTAGGCGCCGCCGTCGAGCACCATGCGGACCTGGCGGGCGATCAGCCGCCCGTCCTTGGTCACGCCGGTCTTGTAGTCCATGTGGAAGGCATGGCGGATGGTGCTCGCCACGAACTCCTCGACGCGGTTGAAGCGTCCCTTCACCGGACGGCCCGCCTTCTTGGCGAGCAGCGCCAGCACCGGCTCGTGGCGGATCTCGTTCTTGCCGCCGAAATTGCCGCCCACCACGGTGCCGATCACCCGAATGCGGCTGATCGGGATCGCCAGCGTGCGGGCGAGATCACAGCGCGCCAAGGTGATGCGGCCGATCGAGGCGTGGATGGTGAGGCGGCCGTTGGCGTCCCAGTCGGCGATGGAGGTGAACGGCTCCATCGGGGCGTGCTCGATGCCCGGCGTGTAATAGCGCCCCTCGTAGATGCGATACGCCTGGGCGAAGCCCGCCTCGACGTCACCGCGCTTGATCACCTTCGAGGCGTACACATTGGTGTCGCCGCCATGGACCTTGTGGGCGTCCGGCTTGAGCGCCTCCAGGGCGTCGTAGACGCCGGGCAGCGGCTCGTACTCCACCGTGATGGCGTCGATCGCCGCCTGGGCGATCTGCTCGGTGACGGCCGCCACCGCCGCCACCCCGTCGCCGGCGTGGCGGACGATCGGGTGGGCCAGCAGCGGCTGGTCTTGCAGGCTGGGGCCGAACGAGTTGACCGGGATCTCGCTGCCGACCAGCACGGCGCACACGCCCGGCATCGCCTCGGCCCGGCTGGTGTCGATGCGCTTGATCCGCGCCGACGCGATGCCGGCGCGCTTGATCTTGGCGAACAGCATGCCGGGCAGGGCGATGTCGTCGATGTAGCGGGTCAGCCCGAGGCCGTGATTGCGGCTGTCCGGGCGCTGGGCGCGCAGGCCCACGGCGCGGGTCTGCTCGCCCACCTGGGGCACCAGCGGAGGCTCCAGCGGCAGCGCGGTCGGTGGCGCCACGGCCGGCAGCCGCAACGCCTCGTCGTTGCGCCGCAGGGTCTCGACCGGCGCGACCCGCTCCTTGTCGAGGACGTCAAGCTCGCGATCCATCAGATCCTGGGCCATGCTGCTCCTCACTTCTGCTCGGGCGCTGCCAGCGCGGGGGATTGCCCCGCCAGCGCGGGGGATTGCGGCGATCGCATCATCGCGGCGGCTTCCTGCACCCCTTCGATCATCTTCACGTAGCCGGTGCAGCGGCACAGATTGCCGGTCAGCGCGGTGCGGATCTCCTGGGGGGTCGGCTCGGGAGTGTGGTCGAGAAGCGCCTTGGAGGTCATGATCACGCCGGGGCCGCAGAAGCCGCATTGCAGCGCGCCGGTCTCCTCGAACACCTTCTGGAGCGGATGCAGCCCTTCGCGGGTCGCCAGTCCCTCGATGGTGGTCACCGTGCGGCCGTCCGCCTGGGCGGCCAGCATCAGGCAGGCATTCACCGCGAGGCCGTCGACGATGACCGTGCAGGCGCCGCAGTCGCCGACGTCGCAGCCCGTCTTGGCGCCGGTGAGATGAAGGTGCTCGCGCAGCATGACCAGCAGGGTGGTCTCGGGCGGCACCGAGGCGGAGCGCAGCTCGCCGTTGACGGTCAGGGTCACGATCACGATGCGAGATCCTTCTGGTTCGGCGTCACGCGCCCGAAGGCGCCCGCCAGCGCCCGCTTCACCAGCACCGCGACGAGATCGCGGCGGTACTCGGCGCTGGCCCGGAAGTCGGTGATGGGCTTGGCCTCGGTCGCGGCGATGCGGCCGGCCTCGGCCATCGCCTCCTCGCTCACCGGACGACCCGTCAGGTACGCCTCGGCCTTGGGGGCACGGATCACCGTCGGTGCGACGGCGCCGAGCGCGATGCGCGGCTCCGTGAACACGCCGTCCGGCGCCCAGAAGCTCGCCGCCGCGTTGACCAGCGCCAGCGCCTGGCCCTTGCGCAGCCCGAACTTCTGGAAGGCGGCCGGCTTGTGCAGGTTCTGCTTCGGCACGACGATCTCGATCAGGATCTCGTCGAAGGCGAGCGAGGTGCGGCGCGGCCCGACGAACAGCTCCGACAGCGGCATCTCGCGGCGGCCGCGCGGCCCCAGAACCGTCACCCGGGCATCGAGGGCCAAGAGGGTCGGCCCGGAGTCCATCGACGGCACGCAGGTGATCAGGTTGCCGCCGATGGTGCCGAGATTTCGCGTCTGCACGGCGCCGATCACCACCGCGGCCTCGGCCAGCGCCGGCGCCGCCTCGGCGATCAGCGGCGAGTGCACGATCTCGCTGTGGGTCACCATGGCGCCGAGGCGCAGCCCCGCGTCGGTGAGCGCGATGCCCTTGAGGTCGGCGGCGCGCGAGATGTCGACCACCACGTCGGGCGGCGGATGGGGCGAGAACTTCAGGTCGGCGAGGAGATCGGTGCCGCCGGCGAGCACCTTGGCGCCCTTGCCGTACTCGGCGAGCAACGCCACCGCGTGCTCCGAATCCTTCGCCGCCACGTATCCGAACGGTTTCATGCTGCAAGCCTCGGCGGTGGGCCGGTCGCACTGCCGCGTCGTGTCGAGAGGCGCGGTCCCGCCGCGCCGCAAACCGCGGGCGGAACGGAACCGCTCGACATCACGCGACGTCGAGCAGAGCAGGAAACCGGCTGAACGACGACGGAAAGCCTGCCTGCTTCACAATGCGACGACAAGATCGCCCGGCACGGGCCTCGTCGTCGCAGGACGCAGGACTGTCCCGCCGAGGCCCCGCAGCAGGGCCGAAAAGCTGCGTCTTTTCAGAAGCGTTCGAAGATACGATCCGACTTGTGACCGGCAGGACCAGGTGTCGTGCCCGGCGCCTCGGAAATTCTTCCGCATTTACATCGCGTTGCAGCATGCGCCGGGGAAGCGCTGCGGCACTGCGGAACGGCGGCCGGGCCAACGAGGGGCATGCCGGCCGGTCGGACCGGCGTGCCCTCGTCGTTTCGTGCTACGACACCGACCCGCTCTCAGGACACGAACGCGCATTTGGAGGCCGGCGTGCGGGTGTCCATGTCGCGGCCGCGGTTGAGGTGGTCGTCGGCCTCGGCGGCGCAGCCGAGCATGCGAGCGTAGAGAAACACCGTGAAGGCGGCGGTCTCCAGCCGGTCGCGGCCGAACGCGCCGGCCCGGAACGGCCGCCACATCAGCTTGAGCAGCACGGCGGCGATCAGCGCGTCAACATTGACGCAATAGACGTTGCGCGAGATGCCGGCCTCGAACAGCGCCTGCACGACGGCGTGATAGAACTCGTGGAAGATGTTGTACTCGCCGCGCCGCTCGTAGAGCTCGCGCACGAACACCTCGCGCGGGTCCTTGTTGACCGGCTTGTCCTTGAACACCGGGTGGTTGACGCCCGGGATCTTCTGGAACGCCAGGCTGCCGACCTGCTTCTTCTCGGTCTTGTAGGTCTTGTAGGTGCGGGCGAACGCCTTGGCGAGCGCCGCGAGATCGAGGCCGTGGTCGCGGCGGCCCGGATCGTCGAGGTCGATGGGCGCGAACTGCTCGATCAGGAACGCGATGCCCTCGAAGCCGTTGCCGCCGTGGGCGTAGCCGCAGTGGCTCAGGAAGCCGAGCATCGCCTTGTTGAGCTGCACGCGATCCGGCGCCTCGGGGCCGTCGGAGGAGACGGCGCCCTTGGCGCCCTGGGCCGAGATGGTGCCGGGCCCGTTGGAGAGCAGGAGCCCGATCAGCGTCTGGAAGGCGAACTGCGCGTCCGGATCGGCGGCCCGGCCGATCAGCGCCGTGCAGGCGACCTCGCCGAGCGAGGCGGTGCGCAGCAGTGTCTCCTCGTCATAGCCGCAGAAGGCGCCGGGCGCGTGGCGGTCGGCCTCCACCGAGGCGCCGATCAGCACGCCGAACAGGTGCAGCCACCACGGCAGCGTCTCGGCGGTGAGCGGCGAGATGCGCTTGCGCAGCAGCGGTCCCCAGGCGAGCGAGGCGGCGATGGCGGCGCGCACCGCGTCGGCGGTCGGATGGCCCGGCAGCGTCCGCAGCCAGCGCACGAACGGCGCCTTGGCGCCGCGCGCCGCGACGCCGGTGATCAGCGCCTCGGCGATGGGGTCCTCGGCGTCGGTCACGAACAGGGCGCGGCTGGCCTCGTCCATGGCGACGGTGGCGACATCGAAGCCGTCGTCCAGCACGCTGGCCAAGCGGGCATTGGAGAACGCCTCCAGCAGCAGCCGCACCAGCCGGCGCGTGCCCTCGAAGGCGCGTGGCCCGGTGATCGCGGCGGCGGCCGCGAGCACCGCGTTCGGCGCGTTGCCGGCGGCGCGTGCCGCCTCGGCGGCGGCCAGCATCGGGGTGCCGAAGAGGCCGAGGCTCGCCCCCACCATGACGTTGATCAGCGCGCGGTCGTTCGGCCCGCCGACCTGGCGCAGGAGCGCCAGCGCCACATTGGCCTCCAGCGGATGCTGGGCCGCATCGAGCACCGAGACGCCGTGCAGCGTGGTCACCTGGGTCGACGGGTCCATCTGCGAGGCGCCGGAGGCATCCTTCATGGACTGGCGCGGAAACACGGTGCCGATCTGCCGGTTGAGGCGGGCGATCTCGGCCCCGTAGGGCGGCATCGCCTCGACCACCGGCAGGTCCAGCTCGGCCGGCAGCACCAGCCCCATGTTGGAGCCGAACCACGGCTTGAGGCTCAGATTGCCCTCCGGCTCGAAGTCCGGCAGGCAGGCATTCGCCTGCATCACCGCGGTGAGCGCATGGGTGATGTGGGCGATGTTGGTGACCACCGCGCCCTTGCGCGAGAAGACCGGCCGCTCCGGCGTGAACACGCCGTCGACCTCGAACTTCTCCATGAACCAGCGTTCCTTGGCGGCGGCGTCGTCGTCGCCGCCCGACATCGCGCCGGCATGGCCGACCGGCCTTGTGAGCTTCGACTTCCAGCGGCCGACCACGCAGGCCACCACCGGCTTGGTGAAGGTGGCCTCCAGCTCGTAATGGCCGCCCGGCTCGACATAGAGCACTGCCGCCTTGCTGCGCATGTCGTTGGCGAGCGCATAGGCGAACTCGGGCGCCGCGAAATGGATGTAGACGTCCTTGCCGGACGAGATCAGCGTCGTGGTGCCCCAGCCCGCCATGCGCAGATAGGTCGCCATGGTGGTGGTGAAGTTGCCGGAGTTCGAGTAGATGGCGATCGAGCCGCGGCGCAGCGCCTCACGCGGGGCGTCGCCGCCGAGCGCGCCGCCGATCCGCACCTCGTTCCAGGCGTCGGCGACGCCGAGGCTGTTGCCGCCGAAGATGTCGATGCCGTTCTGCTGGCCCATGGCGCGGATCTCGCGCGCGTCGTGGACCGACACCTTCTCGGTGACCATGAAGATCTTGCGCAGCTCCGGATTGACCCGGATCAGCTCGGCGACGCCGTCGCGGGCGCCCGATGGCGGCAGGTAGATGACGCCGCAGTTGAAGCGGTGGCCGGCCTCCATGCCCTCGCGGACGTCGTTGTAGACCGGGATGTCGCCGAGCGAGGTCTTGAGCGACTGGCCGCTGCGGCCCGGCGAGGTGCCGAACACCACGTTGCCGCCGGAGTAGACGTGGCCCACGGGAGTCACGTCCTTGGATTCGCCGCCGAGCACGTTGAGCACGCAGACCCGGTCGTGGCGCGATGCCACCTGGTCGAGCGAGCTGATGCCGACGAAGTACTTGAAGGGGCCGATGCCGTCCTTGTGCATGGTCGTGTCCGGAGCTGGGGTCGGGCGCATCGGCGTCAGGCCGCGGTGGGGGAGGCGATCTTGAGACTTTCGGCGACGGCCGCGCGGCCGCCGGCACGCATCCAGGCGTCGGCTTGCTTGGCGTAGCCGATCACCTCGCTGATATCGGAATCGAAGCCGAAGATGCGGTAGGGCAGGCCGAGCGCCTCGACGGTGTCGCGCAGCGCCCCGAGGCCACGGACGAGATTCGGGCCGCCGCGGGCGGCCACCACGTAGAGCGGCGTCGGCCCGTTCTTGGAGAAGTACTCGCGCAGCGCGTCGGAGATCGCCCGCAGGGTCTCGAAGATATCGGTGTTGTTGGCCTTGCCGCCGATGATGAACAGCACGTTGGACTGGGCGAGCCAGTGCTTGAAGCAGATCTGCGCCACCTCGCGCATCTTGGCGTAGGGCGGGTTGCCGCCGAAGTCCGAGGAGATGATGGCGAGGTCGCCGAGGATCTCCGACACCAGCGAATTGGCGCCGCCCCCGAAGGTCGGCGCCAGGATGGTGCCGTGCGGGTTGATGACGTAGACGTCGCTCTGGCCCTGATAGGTGCGGAGCTGGTTGATCTCCTGCTCGAAGTCCGAGTAGTCGACGGCGAACAGCTCGGCCGGCAGGCCGAGGCGGAGCCACCGGCTGTCGTCGCGGTCGAAGCCGCATTTGAAGTCGCAGGCGATCGGGGTGAGGCGGCCGTCGCGCTCGGGCCGCATGCGGATCGGGTTCAGCTCCAGCGTGGTCATGCCGTAGTTGTGGTAGAGCTCCCACATCTTCGGCAGGGTCTGCACCAGCGGCGAGATGATGGTGCTCGGCGCGTGCAGCTCGGACAGCGCATTGGCGACCACGAACGCCTTGAGGCCGGTCAGCGAGTCGAACGGGATCTGGGCGACCTGGCTCTTGTCGAGCTCCTCGATGTCGACGCCGCCCTTGTGGGTGAGCGTCATGGTCGGGGCGCGGAAGCGGGTCGCGTCGGTGATCGAGAAGTAGACCTCGTGCTCGGCCGGCACCAGGCTCTCGAAGGTGACGCCGTTGGCCTTGAAGGTGTGGCCGCCGGACTGAATCTCGGAGAAGTAGAGGCGCTCTTTCTCCTTGAGAGCGGTCTTCAGGTCGCGGGCGATGCCGATGAGGCCGGCCTTGCCTTTCTTGCCGACCCCACCCTTGAATACCGGCTTTATGATGATGCCGCCATGGCGGTCGATCAGGCTCCTGATCTCGGCTTCGCTGGCCGCCGGCCCGAGCACCTCGGAGGTTGGAAAGCCGGCGAACTGGAGGAGCTTGGAACCATAGAGCATGCCCGTGATCTGCATCGATCGCTCCTGCGGCCCCGGCCGCGGTCGCGTCGTGCATCGCGTATGGGGATGCGGGGCCGCTGCTTTTGCTTCTAGGCCCGCCGGGTGGCACCGTCATCGATGATTTCGCGTACAGCGTGCCGTCGCGGCGGTGATCGCGGTGGCGGCGCAATGCCGCTCTGCAAAAAACAACGGCCGGGCGAGGCCCGGCCGTGTCGTGTCGCACTGCATCATGCTGTCAGAGTTATATATGAGAGAGCTGTCGTGAGGGCCTCGTGCCCCGGACGCGGCGCGCAGTGCCGCGAGCCGGGGCCCAGAGCCGCAAGCTCCGTGATCGCCGCCCCTGGGTCCCGGGTCTCCGGCGCATCGCGCCTCCGCCCGGGACACGCGACCTCCGACCAACGGCAGCGCTCTCGGACTGCATCCTCCGTCGTGCCCGGCACGAGACCGGGCACGACGAGTCAGCATCAGCGGCCATCGGTATTAGTCGGCGAACTGGCCGGCCGCCTTGATGATCGGGGCCCAGCGGTCGATCTCGTTGATCAGCATCTTCTGATGCACCTCCGGGGTCGCCCGCTCGGCGGCCACCGGCTCGGTGGTGATGTCGCGGAAGCGCCGGGCGAGCTCCGGGTCCTTCATGGCGGCCACGATGGCGTCGGAGAGCTTCTTCACCACCGCAGGCGGCGTGCCCTTGGGGGCGTAGACGCCGTGCCAGACGCTGATCTCGAAGCCCGGCAGTCCAGCCTCGTCGGCGGTCGGCAGGTCCGGGAAGGTGGACATGCGCGTCTTGGTGGTCACCGCATAGGCCTTCACCTGCTTCGAGGTGATCGGGCCGGTGGTGTTGGTGGCCTGGTCACAGGTCATGTCCACCTGCTTGCCGAGCAGGTCGTTCATGATCGGGCCGTTGCCCTTGTAGGGCACGGTGGTCACCTGGGTCTGGAGCGCGGTCTGGATCAGCATGCCGCACAGATGCGAGGCGGCGCCCAGCCCGGCATGCGCGTAAGTCACCTTGGCGCCATTCGCCTTGATGTACTCGATCAGCTCCTTCAGCGTGTTCGCGCTGAAGTCGGGGCGCGCGATGATGGTCTGCGGCGACTCGGTGACGAGGCCGAGCGGCACGAAGGCCGTCTTGGTGTCGTAGGGCAGCTTGCGATAGAGCGTCGCCGCCGTCGACAGGCCGACATGGTGGATCAGCAGCGTGTAGCCGTCGGGGTCGGCGCGGGCCACGCGGGCCGAGCCGATGGTGCCGCCGGCGCCGACCGCGTTCTCGATGATGACCTGCTGGCCGAGCGACTTCGACATGGTCGCAGCGGTGATCCGCGCGATGGTGTCGGTCGGGCCACCGGCCGCGAAGGGCACGATCATGGTGATCGGTCGTGTCGGATAGTCCTGGGCCACCGCCGGGGCGGTCACGGCCAGCAGAGCCGCGGCGATCGTCATAAAGCGCATCTGGGATGTCCTCCTTGCCCTTCTTGTCGGGAGATCGAAGCGGGCCGGAACGGGCCGCAGGATTCGCGGCCGAGGCGAATTGATAGCACGCGGCGCCCCTCCGTGCATGGCTGGCCCGCGTCCGACCAAACCCTTACGGCGGTTCCCGGGTGGGGGCGTCCCGGCCCGGGAGGGCGCCTGCCCTCAGCGGGCTGCCGGCTTGCTATCCGCCGGCTTGGCGTCGGCCGGCTTGGCGTCGGCCGGCTTGGGGTCGCCAGGCTTGCCGTCGGTGGGCTTGGCGGCCCCGGCGGCGGCCTGGAGCCGATCCACGCTGGCCTGCAAGGTGGCCACCGTCGCCTTGAGGGCGGCGATCTCGGCCGCCGCGGCGGCGAGTCGCTGCTGGGTCGCGGCGTTGTTGCGGGCGATCAGTCCCTGGAGATAGGCGATGTTGCTCTGGAGGCAGCCGGTGCGCCGCTCCAGCTTGGCTTCCTTGTCGCACGCCTCGATGCCCGGCACGTCCTGGGCGCGGGCCGCTCCTTGGGGCGGGGCCGCCAGCAGGGCGGCGAGCAGCACGGTCGCCAGAGCGGATGGCGCGGTCGATCGGCGGGCGGAGGGGAACGTCGGGCGGCGGTCGGTCGCGGGCATGGCGGCCTTTCTGTCGGCGGTCGTGGTCGACCGCAGGCTACGCCGGTCCGGCCGCGCCGGCGAGCCATCCCGGCGATGCCGCCGGGCTATATCAGGCGCCGCCGCGGCCGAACAGGCGGGCGAGCAGCCGGCGCAGGCGGCCGACCAGCACCCCGACCAGCAGCGAGCCGCCGCCGAGCGGCACCGGCGCTACCGTGGCATCGCCCGGCGCCCGCAATCGCAGGTCGACCGTGCGGGCGAACGCCTCGCCGATGCGGGCGACGAGATCGCGCACCAGGTCGGAGCGCCCGAACTGGGCGAGCGGCCCCTGAAGGGTGAAGCCGATGACGCAGTCGACCCGGGTGGCGGGCGTGGCGTTCGGCCCGGCGGTGTCGGACAGCACGTACTCGACCCGGCCGGCCGCCTGGGAGCCGCTCTTGCGGTCGCGGCCGCGGCCCTCGATCACCATCCGGCGGGCCGAATCGTCCCGTGTCGCCGTGCCTTCGCCCGAGAAGCCCGCCGTGATCGGGCCGAGGCGCACCTCCATGCGGCCCGCGAGGCGCCCGTCCGGGTCGGGCGGATCGAGCGTGAGGCCCGGCATGCAGGCGGCGACCCGCTGGGGGTCCGACATCAGCGCCCACACCGCCTCGGGCGGGTGCTCCAGCACGAAGCTCTCGGTGAACCGCGTCTCGCCGTCCACCACGGTGACGGGGCCGACCTCGACCGCGATCGGCCGGGCCGGCGCGGGTGCCGTGGCCTGGGCGGGCGCGGAGCGGGGAGCGGCCGGCGCCGTCGGGCTCGGCGCGGTCGCCGCAACGGTTGCGGTCGCGTCCGGCCCCGGGGCGGGGCCGCGCCAGCGGGCCGGGTCGGCTGCCGTGGCCGGCACGGCGGGACGCTCCGCCACGACGCTCTCGATCGCCGCGACGATGCCGGCATAGCCGGTGCAGCGGCACAGGTTGCCGCTCATCTCGGTGCGAATGTCGAGATCGGGCGTCGCGGCCTTGCGGCGGACGAGGTCGCGGGCCGCGATCATCATGCCGGGCGTGCAATAGCCGCACTGGAGGGCGTGCTCGGTGGTGAAGGCCCGCCGCATCCGCGCCATCAGCGGATCGTCGTCGAAGCCCTCGATGGTGCGCACCCGGGCGCCCTCGCAGGCGACCGCGAAGGTGATGCAGGAGCGGGCGATCTCGCCGTCGATCTCCACCGTGCAGGCGCCGCAGACGCCGTGCTCGCAGCCGATATGGGTGCCGGTGAGAAGGAGCTGCTCGCGCAGAAAGTCCGCCAGATGGGTGCGGGGCGTCACGTCGGCGGTGACGGGGCGGCCGTTGACCTCGAGCGACAGGCGAGTCATGGCGACACGACCTCGGCGACGGCGCGCCGCACGGCGGCGACGTGGACGCGCATCCGGTACTCGTCGCCGGCGACGCCGGCCTCGATCAGCGCCTCGCGCACCGCTTCGGCGTCGACCAGCCGGGCGAGCAGGCGGCTGCCGGCGCCCCGGCTCGCCTCGATCACCGCCGGTCGGCCGCCGCCGGCCCCGGCCACGATGCGGCAGACGCCGCGCTCCGGATCATGCACCGCGACCCCCATGCCCTCGGCGAACTCGCCGGTCTTGCGACAGATCTTGTGGAAGCCGCAGCGCGCCGCCGCCGATAGTCGCGGGATGCGGACGCCGTCGACGATCTCGCCCGGCTCCAGCGCGGTGCTCATGGCGCCGCGCACGAAATCGCCCACCGGCAGGTGGCGACGGGCGCCGTGCGGGCCGCTGATCAGGATCTCGGCGCCGAGCGCCGTCAGGGTCGACAGCCAGTCGGCCGCCGGGTCCGCATGGGCGAGGCTGCCACCGACGGTGCCGCGGGTGCGCACCGCCCGGTAGGCGATGCCACGGGCCACGCGGGGCAGGAAGCCGCGGCTCGGATCGGCGATGCGCCCATCCTCGATCGCCGCGTGGGTGACGACGGCGCCGAGCACCACGGCGTCGTCGCTCTCCTCGATGCGGGCGAGATCGCGGATGCGGGTGATGTCGACCAGGCGCGACGGCTGGGCGAGCCTGAGATTCAGCATCGGGCCGAGCGACTGGCCGCCGGCCATCACCTTGGCGTCCGGGTCCGCGGCGAGCAGCGCACAGGCGGCCGCGATCGTGTCGGGCCGGGCATAGTCGAACGCGGCGGCCTTCATTCCGCAGCCTCCCGGGGACGTGCGGCGGCGATCGCCTCGACGATGCGGCGCGGCGTGATGGGCGACACCGCGAGCTCGACACCGAGATCGCGCAGCGCGTCGTTGACGGCATTGGTGAGGGCTGCCGGCGGCGCGATGGCGCCGCCCTCGCCGATGCCTTTCTGGCCGAAGCGCGTGTAGGGCGACGGCGTCTCCATGTGGAGGATGCGCAGCGGCGGCATCTCGGTCGGCCCGGGCAGCAGATAGTCCGACAGCGTCGAGGCGAGCGGCTGGCCACGCTGGTCGTAAGTCATCTCCTCGTAGAAGGCGGTGCCGATTCCCTGCGCGGTGCCGCCGATGATCTGGCCGTCGACGATCATCGGATTCACCAGCACGCCGCCGTCCTCGACGATCACGTAATCGAGGATCTCGGTCTCGCCGGTCTCGGTGTCGACCGCCACCACGGCGGCGTGCGCCGCATAGCTGAAGGTGCCGGTGTCGCGTGCCGGCTTGTAGCCGGCCGTCACCTCGAGGCCGCCGGGATCGACGTCGCGCGGCAGGTCCTGCGGCCTGCGATACCAGGTGCGGGCGATCTCGGCGACGCCGATGCGGCCGGACGGGCCGATCACCTCGCCGTTCTCCAGCCGCACCGCCGCGACGTCGGTCTGTAACAGCGCGGCGCCGATGTGCTTCAGCCGACCGGCGAGCGCCTCGCAGGCTTCGGCGACGGCGCCGCCCGACATGATCATGCAGCGCGAGCCCCAGGTGCCGGTCGAGTAGGGCGTCATCGCGGTGTCGCCATGGGTCACCTTGATGCGGTCGTGCGGCACACCGAGAATTGAATGGGCGACCTGCGACAGCGTCGTCTCCAGGCCCTGGCCGTGGCTGTGGGCGCCGATGCGCAGCTCGAGCCCGCCGTCGGGCGTGAAGCGCGCCTGGCACTGCTCGTGCCCGGGCACGAACGGAATGCCCCAGGCGGCGTAGACGCTGGTTCCGTGGCCGGCCTGCTCGGCATACATGGAGATGCCGACGCCGAGGCGACGGCCGTCGGGCTCGCCGCGGGCCTGGCGGGTGCGGATGCCGGCGAGGTCGATCGCCGCGACGGCGCGGCGCAGCGCCTCCGGATAGTCGCCGGAATCGAAGTGCCGCTTGGCGACGTTGTCGAACGGCATCTGCTCGGGTCGCACCAGGCTTCTCATACGAAGCTCGGTCGGCTCGATGCCGATCTGTCGGGCGAGCGCGTCGAGCGTCACCTCCAGGGCGAAGCAGGCGCCGGTGCGGGCGACGCCGCGATACGGCAGGATCGGCGGCTTGTTGGTGGCGACCGAGTGGACGCGGCAGCGGTAGTGCCGGAAATCGTAGAGGCCGGGCAGGATGCTGCCGATCTGACCGCCCTCCAGGCAGGCCGAGAACGGGTAGGCCGAGTAGGCGCCACAGTCGACGCTCGCCTCGGCGTCGATGCCGAGCAGGCGGCCGTCGGCGTCCGCATAGGCGGTGACGCGATAGTGGTGCTCGCGGCAATCGGCGCCCGCCGTCAGGTTCTCGCGGCGATCCTCCAGCCAGCGCAGCGGCCGGCCGAAGTGGCGCGTCGCCACGGCGAGCGCGACCTCCTCGGCGAGCAGCACGCCCTTGTAACCGAAGCCGCCGCCGACATCGGGGGCGATCACCCGGATCGCGCCCTCGTCGATGCCGAGGCATTCGGCGAGGCCGGAGCGCACGATGTGAGGCTGCTGGGTCGAGGTGTGGAGCACGAGCTGGCCGACTCGGCTGTCCCATTCGGCGACGACGCCGCGGCCTTCGAGCGGGCTCATCACCTGGCGGGCCGTGCGCAGCTCGCGGGTGACCGTGTAGGCGGCCTTCTCGGCCATGCCGGCCGAGTCGACATCGGTGACCGAGACGAGGAACAGGTTGTCGCCCCACGGCTCGTGCAGCAGCGGCGCACCGGGGTCGCGGCCGGCCAGCATGTCGACGACCGCCGGCAGCTCGTCGAACTCGACCTCGATCTCGGCCGCGATGTCCTCCGCTTCGGCGCGGGTCGGCGCCACGCACAGGGCGATCGGCTCGCCGACATGGCGCACCTTCTCGGCGGCGAGCACCGGCTGCACCGACGACTTGAAGCCGGGCAGCGTGGTGTCGGCGCGGATCGGCTTCACGTCGGCGAGGTCGGCGGCGAGCAGCACGCGGTCGCGCAGATGCTCCGGCACCCGCACCGCGCCGATGCGCGCATGGGCCAGCGGGCTCCTGAGAAACGCCACCTCCAGCATGCCGGGCAGGCGGATGTCGCCGACATAGCGGCCGCGACCGCGCATGTAGCGGTCGTCCTCCTTGCGCGGCAGCCGCGCCCCGATGCCGGCGGAGTGCTCGTCGGCGGCGGTGTGGCTCGGGATGGTCTCGGTGGCGGGGGCGTCACCGGCGGCGGTCACGGCGGTCCTGCATGCGGATACGGGGCTCCGTTGGAGATGGCCGTCACGACTTGTTCTAAGAATAGAACAAGTGATCCTAGAGCATTTTCCGGCGAAGTGGAATCCGTTCGCCGTCGAAAATGCGATCCTGCAAGGGCGACGAGAGTGAAATCCGATCCGGTCGGATCGGATTTCGCGCTAGCCGCGCCGCTCGGGGCCGGCAACCCGGTCGCGCGGGCGCAGCGACGTACCGCTGTGCCCGTCTCTTGATACCGCCGCCGGTCCGCGCAGCTCGATGTCGAGACTGACGCAGTCGCCCCGATAGGTGATCTCGCCCACATAGATCACCACGCCATCCGCATCGGTGACGACGCAGCGGGCCTCGGCCGTGGGCGCATTGAGGGCGATGCCGAGGAGGCGTGCCGTCTCGACGTCGGCGGCCCCGATGGTGAGCGTCTGATGGGCGCGGGCGATGCGCAGATCCGGCATCTCGGCGAGCACCACCAGGGCGGCGCGTGCCGCGAACTGCCGCGGCGCCTTGGACCAGACATCGCGGGAGAGATGGACGCGGGCGTAACCGAACGGCTCGGTGCCGCGCTTCTGGAGGCTGCGCAGGAACCGATAGGAGGTGGCCGGGCGTCCTTCATGCTCGGCGATGCGCGGGCCGCCGCCGTCGGGACCGGCCGCGAGCCGGTGCGGCACGTTCTCGCGGATCATCGACACGAGACTCTCCCAGTCGGTGGCGAGCTTCAGCCATCGGCTGCTCTCCACCGACTTGGTGACGAAGGTGCCGCGGCCCTGGTGCGAGCGCAGCAGTCCTTCTGTCTGCAACAGGTCGATCGCCTGACGCACGGTGACGCGGGCCACGTCGAACTCGCGCTCCAGCTCCTCCAGGGTAGCGATGCGGTCGCCGACCGCCCACACGCCGTCGCGCAGCCGCCGGCGCAGCACCGAGGCGACCTGAAGGTAGCGCGGCACCCGGCTGTCGGCGTCGGGCGCGCGGCGCCGCGGTCGGCCGGGCGCCTTGCGGGGGCGGGCCGAGTTGGAGCCGGAGACGGGCGCGCGAGCCATGCGGTCGGTCCTTCGTCAGGCGACGTCGCCGTGCATGTCGACGAAGCCGCCGACCAGATTGCTTTCGTAGAGCCGCGCCGCGACCGCGGTCCCGGCACCACGGGCCGGCACCAGGCGGGCCGCGAGCCCATCGATCTCGGCCACGAAAGCGCGCCGGGCCGCGACGGCGGTGTCGATGTCGACCGCCTGGAAGCGCAGCGTCGCGCCGGGGGCCAGCCGGCCGAGGCCGGGCAGGTCGGCCGAGATCACGGTGGCGATCTTCGGGTAGCCGCCGGTGGTCTGGCGATCGGCGAGCAGCACGATCGGCACGCCGTTGCCCGGCACCTGCACGGCGCCGGGCGCGATGCCGTCCGACACGATGTTGAAGCCGTCGCGGTGCGTGATCGTCGGGCCGTCGAGCCGCATGCCCATGCGATCGGTCGACGGCGATACCGTGTAGGCCGAGGCCAGGAAGGTGGCGACGCCCTCCCCCGTGAAATGGTCCTCCTGCGGCCCGAGCACGACGCGCACCCGCTCGGGTGCGGCGAAGACGAGGTCGGGCAGCGTCATCTCGTCGCGGGCGGGCGCCGCGGCGGCGGCGAGCGGCAGCCCGTCGCCGGCGCGGAGCGCTCGGCCGGCGAAGCCGCCGAGGCCGCCGCGCACCAGCGTCGACCGGCTGCCGAGGAACGGCTCGACCGCGAAGCCGCCGGCGACCGCCAGATAGCCGACGACGCTGCCCGACAGCCCGCCGATGCGCAGCGTCTGGCCGCGGACGAGCCGCATGCTGGTGAGCGGCGGCACCCGGCGGGGCGGGGCGCCATCCTCGGCGTCGATCACCTCGATGATGGCGCTGCCGCCGGCCACCGCGACCCGCACGCTCGTCGCCTCCACCCGCAGGGTGGGGCCCAGATAGGCGATCTCCAGCGCCGCCGTATCGGGCGCGTTGCCGACCAGCACATTGGCGGCGGCGAGCGCCAGCGGATCGAGCGCGCCCGACACCGGGATGCCGAGCCGCTGGCTGCCGCGGCGGCCGACGTCCTGCAAGGTCGTCATGGCGCCCGGTGCGAGCACCCGCAGCATCGGCGGCTCGCCCGTCATGGTGCAGCCTCCGCGGCGTCGTTGCCGGCCGTGCCGGCCGACTCGGGCTCCGCTTCGGGTTCCGGCGCATAGGTGCCGGCGGCGGCGCGGGCCTCCAGCGCCGCCAGGGTGTCGCGATCGATCGGCTCGATCCGCACCCGGTCGCCGGCGGCGAGCAGCGCCGGCGGCTGGCGCCGCAGATCCCACAGGCGCGCCGGCGTGCGGCCGATCAGATGCCAGCCACCCGGACACTCGACTCCGTAGACCACCGTCATGGCGGTGGCGATGGCGACCGAGCCGGCCGGCACGCGCACGCGCGGGTCCTTCCGGCGCGGCAGGCGCAGCACCTCCGGCACGTCGCCGAGATAGGGCTGACCGGGCAGGTAGCCCAGCATGTAGACATGATAGGTCTCGCCGCTGTGGCGGGCCGCGACCTCGTCGGGGGTGAGCCCGCAGGCGGCGGCGACCTCGGCGAGATCGGGCGCCACGGCGGGATCGTAGCAGACCGGCAGCCGCCACAGCCGGCCCGGCTGCTCGACCGCGGGCAGATCCTCGGCGAGGCCGCCGAGCTGCGCCGCGAGATCGGCGGGGGCGATCACCAGCGGATCGAAATGCACCATCAGCGACCGGAAGGTCGGCACCAGCTCGGTGATGCCGGTGATCGGCGCCGCCTCCAGCCGGTGGGTCAGCGCCAGCACCCGGGCATTCAGCCGGCGGTCCACCGCATCGCCGAACTCGACCACGAGGGCGGTGTCGCCGGCGGCCAGGAGGCGCGGCGGCGACGAGGGCTGCGGGGCGCTGGACATCTCGCTCACGGCCGCATCGACGCTCGTCTGGCCCTGCCCGAAAGATCGGCACAGGAGGGTGGTTGCGCACGGGCGCGGTTGTTGTATGGTTTTCCTATAAATAGGACCAGTCGTCCACCCCTGCGCCTCGGCGACGCGGCCCGCGGGCGGGGGACGAGGAGGCGAAGCGAGCCACCATGACGAGGCGGATCAACCTCAACGCCGACATCGCCGAGAGCTGGGGTGCCTATTCGATCGGCAACGATGCCGAGCTGATGACCATCATCAAGTCCGCCAATGTCGCCTGCGGGTTCCATGCCGGCGATGCGAACTCGATGCACCGGCTGTGCCTGCTGGCCAAGCAGGAAGGGGTGAGCGTCGGGGTCCATCCGGGCTTCAACGACCTCTGGGGTTTCGGTCGCCGCCGCATCCAGATGAAGGCGAGCGATCTCGAGTATATGGTCGCGTACCAGATCGGCGCCCTCCAGGCCATGGCCCGCTACGCCGGCATCCCGGTGACCCACCTCAAGGCGCATGGCGCCCTCAACAACATGGCGGCCGAGGACGAGGAGTATGCGCTGGCCATCGGCCGCGCCATCAAGACGGTCGACCCGAGCCTCATCTATGTGGTGCTGTACGGCTCCAAGATGCAGTGGGCGGCCGAGACGCTCGGGCTGCGGGTCGCCCGCGAGGGGTTCGTCGACCGCGCCTATCTGGACGACGGCAATCTCGCGTCCCGCGCCCTCTCGGGCACCGTGCTCAAGGACCCCGAGGCGGCGCGCCGGCACACCCTGCGGATGGTGCTGGACGGCGAGGTGACCACCATCAACGGCAAGACCATCAAGGTGGAGGTCGACACGCTGTGCGTGCACGGCGACGAGCCGACCGCGGTGGCGGTCGCCCGCTCGGCGCGTACCGCCCTCGAACAGGCCGGCGTCACCGTCGTGCCGCTGACCGAGATGGATCTGTAGACGGCTTTCGCGACCGCCGGCCTCCTCGCGTCCGAGCGAGGGACGGCGATCGCCCGGTTCGCGCCGGCTCCGGCGGCCCACAGCCGCCGCGTGCCGTGGAGTTCACCCCCCTCCGTCGCGCAATGCGGCGGCCTCCCCGGCCCCGGGGAGTGGAGCGCCGAGCGAGGTCCCGACGCCGATGACGAGCGATGCTCTCGTGAGAGACTACGACACGTTGCGCCGCGATCTCGCGGCGCGCGACCGCGGCCTGCGCGAGAAGGTGACGACGCTCGAGCAGGCGGCGACGCTGGTGCGCGACGGCGATCACGTCGCGATCGGCGGCTGCACCTTGTCGCGCACCCCGATGGCGATGATCTGGCAGCTCATCCGGGCCGGCCGGCGAAACCTGACGGTGTCGCGCTCGATCACCTCGACCGAGGGCGACCTGCTGTTCGCCTCCGGGCTCGCCCACACCATCGTGTCGAGCTGGTTCAGCCAGGGCATCGTCTGGGGCATCTCCAAGGTGATGCGCCACCATGTCGAGAACGGCCTCGCCGCGTTCGAGGAATGGAGCCACATGGCGATCGGCATGCGCTACCGCGCCGGCGCCATGGGGGTGCCGTTCGTGCCGGTGCGCTCGATGATCGGCTCCGACGTCGCCCGCATCCGCGGCGACCAGGTGAAGCCGATCCGCTGCCCGTTCACCGGCGAGGAGGTGATGGCGGTGCCGGCGCTCAACCCGAACGTGGCGCTCATCCACGTCCAGCGCGCCGACCCCTACGGCAACGCCCAACTCGACGGCCTCCAGTTCATGGACATCGACATCGCCATGGCGGCCGACAAGGTGATTCTCACCACCGAGCGGATCGTCTCCAACGATCAGATCCGTCGTGCGCCCGACCACACCCGCATCCCGTTCTTCACCGTCGAGGCGGTGGTGGAGGTGCCGTACGGCTCGGTGCCGCACGAGTGCTACGGCCAGTACGAGCCGATCTTCGCCCAGCTCGACCGCTACGCCGCGCTGATCGCCAAGGACCCGGTAGCCGGCGCCCGCCAGTATCTCGACGACTATGTGCACGGACCCAAGGACTGGTCCGACTATCTCGCCAAGGTGGGCATCGACACGCTGCTCACCGCCAGCCGCCGTGGCCGGGTGATCTTCAATGACTGAGCAGACGACCTCCTCGGCCTACACGGCCTCCGAGCTGATCGCCATCATGGCGGGCCGCCTGCTCGTCGACGGGCAGATCGTGTTCGCCGGCGTCGGCATCCCGTTGCTCGCCGCCACGCTGGCCCAGCGCAATGTCGCCCCCAAGCTCACCATCCTGTTCGAGGGTGGGGTGATCGGGCCGTTCATCCGGCCGGGCGAGCTGCCGCCCTCCACCAACGAGCAGCGCTGCACCCGCCGGGCCAACATGGTGCTGCCGTCGACCGACGTGCTGCTGTTGTTGCAGCGCGGCTATGTCGATGTCGGCTTCATGGGTGGCGCCCAGATCGACCGTTACGGCAACCTCAACTCGTCCTTCATCGGCCCGGCCGACAAGCCGTCGATTCGCCTGCCCGGCACCGGCGGTGGCAACGACATCTCGTCGCTGACCAACATGATCGTTGCCATGAAGCACGAGAAGCGCCGCTTCGTGGAGAAGGTCGACTTCATCACCTCGCCGGGCTGGATCGACGGCCGCGACAGCCGCGCCCGCCGCGGCCTGCCGACCGGCGGCATGTGGCGCGTCGTCACCGATCTCGCCGTGATGGGCTTCGACGCCGAGACGCGCGAGATGGAGGTGCTGGCGCTGCATCCCGGCGTCAGCTTCGCGCAGGTGCAGGAGAACACCGGCTTCCCGCTGCGCCGCGCCCGCGAGGTCGGCGTCACCGAACCGCCGCGCCGGGAGGAGCTGGCGCTGATCCGCGAGCTCGATCCCGACCGTCTCTACACCGCCTGAACGGACCCGCCCCGCCCGGGTCCGCCGGGCGGCCGCTCCCTTCGTCGCGTCCGCCTCCCGGCGGCGCATCGTCTCAGCAAGGGTCGCCCCCGCGACCGGAGGACTGCATGGCCGCGAAGAAAGAGACCGTCTACGGCATCGCGATGCGCAACTTCACCCGGTATCCGGAGATGCCGGATGCCAAGGGCCTGATCGCCTATGGCGAGCGCATGGAGGAGCTGGGCTTCGAGTCGCTGTGGGCGTGGGACCACGTCCTGCTCGGCGTCGACCCCAACTTCCCGATTCACGAGGCGCTGACGATTCTCACGGCGGTGGCGGCGCGCACCACCCGCATCAAGGTCGGCACCGGCATTCTCGTCATGCCGATGCGCAATCCGGTGCTGCTGGCCAAGGAGCTCGCCACCATCGACCACATCTCCGACGGCCGTCTGGTGCTCGGCGCCGCGGTCGGCTGGTACCGTCGCGAGTTCGACTCGCTCGGCGTCGACTTCACCAAGCGCGGCAAGATCATGGAGCAGAGCCTTGAGATCATCGACCGGCTGTGGACGGAGGACAAGGTCGACGGTGCCTACGATCCGTACAATCTGCGCGGCGCCGTGATGTATCCGAAGCCGGTGCAGAAGCCGCGCCCCCCGATCCTGATCGGCGGCTATGTGGACGCGGTGCTCAAGCGCGCCGCCACCAAGGGCGACGGCTGGCTCACCTACTATTACACCGCCGAAGCGTTCGCCCGCACCTGGGCCAAGGTGCGCGGCTTCGCCGAGGAGTCGGGGCGTGATCCCGACACGCTGATCTCCACCAATCAGCTCCCGATCTGCATCGGCCCGCGTGACAAGATCGAGGCGCCGATGAAGCATTGGTTGCAGAGCGAGTGGGACTATGCGGCGTGGTCGGAGTCGACGATGGACTCCGCCATCATGGGCACGCCCGAGGAGTGCGTCGAACAGTTGCAGGCGCATGTCGCGACCGGCATCGACCGCATCATCTTCGTGCCTTATCGTTACGAGGCGGAGCAGATCGAGGCGATCGCCCGCGACGTCCTGCCCAAGCTGCGGGCGCGCTGACCGGCACGCCGGCGACGGAAAGACTGCAAGCCGCCGTCGCCGCACCTGACGATCCACTAAAAAGAAGCAGCGGCACAAAGCTTGCTTGCAATAACGGGAAACGACAGGAGACCGCAATGCATACCAAGACTGTCAAGACCGCATCACCCTCGTCCTGCGGCCGGCGTGTCGGCTCTCCGCCGAGGGCGAGCACGACGGCTGCGGGCCTGATCGCGGCGGGCGTGCTCGCGACGGCCCTGTCGACGGGGCCCGTGGCCGCCCAGGAGACCATCAAGATCGGCGTCAGCCAGCCGCTCACCGGCGCCTTCGCGGCGTCGGGCAACTATGTGGCGCAGGGCGCCCGCATCGCCGAGGACGAGATCAACGCGGCCGGCGGTGTCCTCGGCAAGAAGATCCAGCTCGTCATCGAGGACAACAAGTCGAACCCCACCGAGGCGGTCGCCACCGTCGAGAAGCTGATCGTGCGTGACAAGGTGCCGGTCATCATGGGGGCGTGGAGCTCGACCCTGACGCTCGCCGTGATGCCGAAGATGCAGGAGTACAAGGTCCCGCTGGTGGTGGAGACCTCGTCGTCCGGCAAGATCACCACGGCCGGCAATCCTTATGTGTTCCGCATCAGCCCGACCTCCGAGATGGAGGCGATGTCGTTCCGCCCCCTGGTCGCCAAGCTGGGCATCAAGAAGGCCGACTTCCTCAACACCAACAACGATTTCGGCATCGGCTCGGCGACCGAGTTCGCCAAGATGCTGAAGGCCGAGGGCGTCCAGGTCGGCGTGCTGGAGACGATGGACCCGAAGGCCAACGACTTCTCGGCCCAGCTCACCCGCATCAAGGCATCGGGCGGCGACACGCTGTTCGTCACCACCGCGGTCGAGCAGAACACGCTGATCCTCAAGCAGGCCAAGGAGCTCCAGCTCAAGGCGCGGATCGTCACCACCGGCGGCTCCAACTCGCCCGATCAGCTCGTCACCCAGGCCGGCGACGCCGCCAACGGCTCGTACCACACCGTCTTTTTCCCGCCGTGGTTCCCCGACGTGGTGAAGAATCCCGACGCGGCCAAGCGCTACATGGCCGAGTGGAAGAAGCGCGGCCACGAGCCGGGCGGCCTCACCGAAGGCTTCCGCGGCTATGATGGCATCTTCACCGCGGTGGAGGCCATCAAGGTGGCCGGCAAGGCCGAGCCCGCCGCCATCAAGGACGCGCTGTGGAAGGTCAAGGTGCCGGGCGTCTACGGCGACATCGCCTTCATCAAGCAGGGGCCGGCCGGCTCCGAGAGCGGCCAGAACCAGCCGACCGTCTATCTGGTCAAGATCGACGGCGGCAAGGTGGTCAAGCCGGAGTTCTGACCGAAGCGCAGCGCCGCCGGCCGCTGGTCGGCCGACGGCGCTTCGCGTGCTTGCGTCGCCTCGTCGCTCGTCTCGTCCGGCGCCGCGCCGCGGCGCCGTAGGCGTGTCCCCGAAACCCCCGCGGGAGCCCATGGATCAACTCCTTCAGCACGCCCTCAACGCCATGATACTCGGCGGCACCTATGCGCTGCTCGGCATCGGGCTGACCCTGATCTTCGGGATCATGCGGGTCGTCAACTTCACCCACGGCGAGCTCTACGCCTTCGGGGCCTACATGATGTACATGTGGGTGATGCTGATCGGCGCCAATTTCGTGCTGTCGATCGTGCTCGCGGTCGCGCTCGGCGTGGTGCTCGGCGCCGCCATCGAGATCGTGCTGCTGCGACGCCTGCGCGGCGCCGACATCGACACCACCATGCTGGTGATGATCGGCGCGTGGATCGCGATCCAGAACACCGAGCAGCTCGTCTGGTCCGGCGTCGCCAAGTCGATCAACTCGCCGTTCCCGTCGGCTCCGCTGGTGGTCGGTGCCATCTCGGTGTCGTGGACGCGGTTGTTCGTGTTCGCCGTCGCCGTGCTGCTGATCGCCGCGACCTATGCGCTCATCCAATGGACGCGCCTCGGCAAGGCGATGCGCGCCACCTTCCAGGATCGCGAGGCGGCGGCCCTGATGGGGGTGCGGATCGACACGGTCCACACCGCCACCTTCGCGCTCGGCTCCGGCCTGGCGGCCGCCGCCGGCGCGCTGCTGGGGCCGGTCTTCGTGGTCTATCCGACGATCGGCGATCTCGCCTCCCTCAAGGCGTTCGCCATCGTCATCCTCGGCGGCCTCGGCAGCATCCCGGGGGCCACCATCGGTGGCTTCATCCTCGCCTTCATGGAGGAGCTCGGCGCCGGCTACATTTCGTCCGGCTATCGCGACGCCATGGGCTTCCTGCTGATCATTCTGATCCTGCTGGTCAAGCCGACCGGCCTGTTCGCCCGCAAGGAGCGGATCGGATGAATCGCGCCGCCTCGCTCGCCTTCGTGGTCCTCCTGGTGTCGCTGCCGCTGTGGATGGACAACCTCTATTTCCTCCACGTCCTCATCGTCGCCGGCATCTTCATCGTGGCGGCGATGAGCCTCAACCTCTTGCTCGGCTTCACCGGGCAGCTCAGCCTCGGCCATGTCGCCTTCTTCGGCATCGGCGCCTATGCGTCGAGCCTGTGCTCGCTCGGCTTCGAGATCCATGTGTGGGGCGACACCACGGTGTCGCTGGCACCGAAGCCGGTGTGGCTGTCGATGCTGATCGCCATCGTCGTCGCGGGGCTGTGCGGCTACATGATCGGCAAGATCTCGTTCAAGGTGCGCGGCGCCTACTTCGTCATCGTGTCGGTGAGCTTCGCCGAGGTGACACGGCTCGTCGCCCTCAACTGGATCGAGCTGACCCAGGGGCCGATGGCGCTCAACAACATCCCGGTCCTCAAGCTGTGGGCGCCGGGGATCGGCTCCATCGACATCATCGGCAAGGTGCCCAACTATTATCTGGTGCTCGCCGTCGCCATTCTCACCTATGTGATCATCCACCGGCTGGTGTACTCGCAGGCCGGGCGCGCCATGATCGCTCTGCGTGAGAACGAGCCGCTCGCCACCTCGGTCGGCATCGACGTGACGCGCTTCCTGGTGCTCGCCACCGTGGTGTCGGCGGCGCTCGCCGGCCTCGCCGGCGCCGTCTATGCCCATTACGTCCGCATCGTCGATCCCGACGTGTTCCTGTTCATCTACACGGTCACCATGGTGATCATGGTGGTCACCGGCGGCAAGGGCACGCTCGCCGGGCCGATCGTCGGCGGGCTGATCTTCGGCATCCTGCCGGAGGTGCTGCGCGGTTTCCAGGTGATCCCGGAGGTCCAGTGGGTGGTGTACGGGGTGCTGATGATCCTGATCGTCTATTTCCTGCCCGAGGGCATCGTGCCGGCGGTGCGGGCGGCCTGGCGGCGACGTCTCGATCGTCCCGGCGCGCCGCCGACGCGGCCGGCGGTCGCAGCGGAGGCCAAGCCGTGAGGGCCGCGGCATCGACCTCCACCCCGGCAGCGCCCGCGCCTGGCGCGGCGTCCGTGGCGCCCGCCGCCGATGCGCCGGTGGCGCTCGCCGTCACCGGCCTGTCGATCCGCTTCGGCGGCCTCACCGCCGTGCAGGACATGACGTTCGAGGTGCGCGAAGGCGAGGTGCTGTCGCTGATCGGCCCCAACGGCGCCGGCAAGACATCCGCCTTCAACGCCATCACCGGCTACTTGCAAGCGTCGAGCGGCGAGATCGTCTATCGCGGGGTGTCCCTGCGCGGCCTCAAGCCCAATCAGATCGCCTCGCACGGGGTCGTCCGCACGTTTCAGAAGACCAGCGTGTTCGGCGGCCTCACGGTGCTCGAAAACGTGCTGGTCGGCCTGCACCGCCGCGCCCGGCAGCATCCGCTCGCCATCATGCTCGGGCTGCCGAGCATCCGCCGCGACGAGGTGCGGCTGCGCGAGGCGGCCTGGGAGGTGCTGCGGCTGATCGGCCTCGAAACGCGGGCCGGCGAGACCGCGGTGTCGCTGCCCTATGGCGAGCTGCGGCTCCTGGAGGTGGCGGTGGCGCTCGCCGCCGAGCCGACGCTGCTGCTGCTCGACGAGCCGGCCGCCGGCATGAACCCGGCCGAGACCGGCGCCTTCATGGCGCTGCTCGGCCGCATCCGGGCGCGCGGCGTCACCGTGCTGCTGGTCGAGCACGACATGAAGATGGTGATGGGCGTCTCCGATCGGATCGTCTGCCTCAATCAGGGACGGATCATCGCCGACGGCCCGCCCGCGGCCATCCAGCGCGACCCGCAGGTGATCCGCGCCTATCTCGGGGAGAGATACGTCCGTGCTCAAGGTTGAGGGGCTGGTCTGCCGCTACGGCAGGGTGGAGGCGGTGCGCGACCTCTCGATCGAGGTGCATCGCGGCGAGCTGGTCACCCTGATCGGCGCCAACGGCGCCGGCAAGACCACCAGCCTGAAGGCCATCTCGGGCCTGTTGGCGCCGGCTGCTGGCCGCATCGTGTTCGACGGCGAGGACATCACCCGCGCCTCGGCCCGGCAGGTGCTGGAGCGCGGCATCGCTCACTGTCCCGAGGGCCGCCGCGTGTTCCCCTATATGAGCGTGCGCGAGAACCTGGAGATGGGCTGCTTCCTGCGCCGCGACGCCGCCGGCGTCGCCGAGGACATGGACCGGCTGTTCGCCCGCTTCCCGATCTTGCACGAGCGGCGCAATCAGGCGGCCGGCACGCTCTCGGGCGGCGAGCAGCAGATGCTGGCGATCTCGCGGGCGCTGATGTCGCGCCCCAAGCTGGTGTTGTTCGACGAGCCGTCGCTGGGCCTCGCGCCCAACCTGGTCGAGCGCACCTTCGAGATCATCGAGAGCATCCGGAAGGACGGCGTCACCGTCGTGATGGTGGAGCAGAACGCCTTCGCGGCGCTGGAGCTGTCCGATCGTTCCTATGTGCTGGAGCAGGGCCGTGTGACGCTCACCGGAACAGGCCGGGCGCTGCTCGACGATCCCTATGTCCGGCAGGCCTATCTCGGCGCCTGATGCTGCACCGCACAGGCTCGGCGTGATCGCTGAACGATCGCGTCGGACTCGTGTTTGATGCCGTATGGCGACGCACCGTCACGACCGCGGGTCGTGACAGGTCGGTGCGACGGTGCGACGTTTCGCCGTACATCGGTGTCATGACGCCGCAGGCGATGGTCGATCGTTACCAGAGCGAGAGAAGAAGCGGCCCCGGCGAGGTCGAATGCCGGCCGATGCAGCAACGCGATGCCGCCGCGCACGATCGATCCTGATTTGATCTAGACGAAAGTCTGGCTTCTGTCGCCGGAACGCACTCCTCAATATCGCCGCACTCACACGACCGCGGATATCACCGCCGGCGCCGGTGCTTTCATTGGTCGGGCTCGCCGGAGCCCGGAGGAAACGCAAAAGAGGTTCAGGAGGGAGTTCACCATGACCATGTCTGCGACCGCGGGCCGCGCTCAAGCGGCCCCGATGTCGCGCGAGGAAAAGCGAGTCATTCTCGCTTCGTCGCTCGGCACCGTCTTCGAGTGGTACGACTTTTATCTCTACGGCTCGCTCGCCGCCGTCATCGGCGCGCAGTTCTTCTCGGCCTATCCGGAGGCCACCCGCAACATCTTCGCGCTGCTCGCCTTCGCGGCCGGCTTCCTCGTCCGCCCGTTCGGCGCCCTGGTGTTCGGCCGCCTCGGCGACATGGTCGGCCGCAAGTACACCTTCCTGATCACCATCCTGATCATGGGCCTGTCGACCTTCTTCGTCGGGCTGTTGCCGTCCTACGAGACCATCGGGGTGCTGGCGCCGATCACGCTGCTGGCGCTGCGCATGCTCCAGGGCCTGGCGCTCGGTGGCGAGTACGGTGGTGCGGCCGTCTACGTGGCCGAGCACGCGCCCAGCGGCCGCCGCGGCTTCTACACCTCGTTCATCCAGACGACCGCGACGCTCGGCCTGCTGCTGTCGCTGATCGTCATCATGTTCACGCAGATCTACGTGAACGCCAACTATCCCGAGGTGATCACCGCCACCGGCGCCAAGCTGACGCCGTTTGCGGCCTGGGGCTGGCGCATTCCGTTCCTCGTCTCGGTGGTCCTGCTCGGCATCTCGGTCTGGATTCGGCTCCAGATGCAGGAGAGCCCGGCGTTCAAGAAGATGAAGGAAGACGGCACGCAGTCGAAGGCGCCGCTGTCGGAGGCGTTCGGCCAGTGGCGCAACGCCAAGATCGCGCTGCTCGCGCTGCTCGGCCTCGTCGCCGGTCAGGCCGTGGTGTGGTACACGGGCCAGTTCTATGCCCTGTTCTTCCTCCAGTCGATCCTGAAGGTCGACTCCTTCACCGCCAACGTGCTGATCGCGTGGTCGCTCGTCCTCGGCACCGGCGGCTTCATCGTGTTCGGCGCGCTGTCCGACCGTATCGGCCGGAAGCCGATCATCCTGGCCGGCTGCCTGCTCGCCGCGCTGACTTACTTCCCGCTGTTCAAGTGGCTCACCGCGACCGCCAACCCGGCGCTCTACGAGGCCCAGCAGAAGACCCAGGTGGTCGTCGTCACCGACCCGTCGCAGTGCTCGTTCCAGTTCAACCCGACCGGAACCGCCAAGTTCACCTCGCCCTGCGACATCGCCAAGTCGTCGCTCGCCCGCCTCGCCGTGACCTACACGGTCGAGGAGGCGCCCGCCGGCTCGCCGACCGTCGTCCGGGTCGGGTCGACCAACGTGGCGGCCTACGACGCCACCAAGCTCTCCGCCGACGAGGCGAAGACCGTGCCGGGCGCCTTCACCAAGTCTCTCGGTGACGCGCTCACGGCGGCCGGCTATCCGCCCGCCAACAACCCGAGCGTCGTCAAGATCGCCATCGATCCCAAGGCCGGCCTCTCCAACTTCGCGAAGATGTTCGACATCTTCACGGCGCAGCGGCTGACCCTGATCCTGATCCTGACAATCCTGGTGGTGTACGTCACCATGGTGTACGGGCCGATCGCGGCGGCGCTGGTGGAGCTGTTCCCCACCCGCATCCGCTACACCTCGATGTCGCTGCCCTATCACATCGGCAACGGCTGGTTCGGCGGCCTGCTGCCGGCCACCTCGTTCGCCATGGTGGCGCAGACCGGCGACATCTACTTCGGCCTCTGGTACCCGATCGTCGTGGCGCTCGGCACCGTGATCATCGGCGCGATCTTCGTGCCGGAGACCAAGGACCGCGACATCTTCACCTACAAGGGCAACTGAGCGGACCGACGCGCCGCACGCCCCCGACACGAGAGGAACGGGCCGCCCATCGGGCGGCCCGTTTCGCATTGTGCGGAGCGCGGTTCCGGGCCTCCGTCATGGCCGGGCAGGCCCGCCGTTCAGGCGTCGGTGGTCTCCGCCAGCGCGGTGCGGACGGCCGCTTGCGACTCGGTCGCCTCCTCCTGGCGCTTGATGCGCACCACGGTGACCGGGCACAGCGCCTCCGCCACCACCTGGGCCGAGACGCTGCCGAGATGCCGGCGCAGCGCCGAGGAGGCGCGCGCCCCCATGACGATGTGGTCGACATCGTTGTGGGCCGCGTAGGACAGGATGGCGGCGGCTGGATCGAGCGCCTCGACGACATGATAGCTGACTCGGTCCTCGGGCAGCCCGAAGGGCGCCGCCCAGTCCTTCAGGGCGACCAGCCGGCTCACATACATGGAGCGGCCGGCCGCATCGGTCTTGTCGTCGGCGCCGGCGAGACGCGTCTTCAGCACGGTGAAGCAGGCGAGCCGGGCGCCCTCGCGGCCGTCCATCACCCGGGCGACGTGCTGGCGCACCTCGGCCGCGATGGCATCGGTGCCGCCGGCGAGATCGACCGCGGCCATCACCAGCACGGCGGCGGAGCGGCGCGCCGCGGCGGCGCGGCGGATCGCCGGCGGCGGCGGGCGGCGGCCGCCGAACAGCCGCAGCAGCGCCCGCCAGCCGCGCGGCCGGTGGGTGTCGGCCTGGGCGCGGGCGGTGAGCACCACCTGCTCGGGATTGCGCAGGTCGAAGATCACCTGGCCGGCGGTCGCGTAGCGCCGCGCCGGGTCGATCTCCATGCATTTGAGAATCACCTCCTGGAGCCAGCGCGGCACCTCGCGGGACAGAACGCGCGGCGGCGGCGGCGCGTGATAGAGGCGGCGCTGCATGCCGGCCTTGGTGGTCGGGTTGCCGAACGGCTTCTCGCCGGTCACCAGCTCGTACAGGATGCAGCCGAGCGCGAAGATGTCGCTCGCCGGATTGGTGCGATCGCCGAGCACCTGCTCGGGCGCGATATAGGCCGCCGTGCCCATCGGCACGCTGCTCTCCTCGGCCAGGAAGTCGGGCAGCTCCATATGGTGGGCGAGGCCGAAGTCGATCAGCACGGCGCCGCGCTCGGCGAGGATCACGTTGCCGGGCTTGAGATCGAGATGGATCACCTTCTGGCGATGCAGGTGAGCGAGCGCGGTGGCGATGTCGACGCCGTAGATGACCGCCGTCTGCCACGAGAAGGGGCCGCGCTCCATCTCGGCCGCGAGCGTCGTCCCCGGCACGTACTCCATGGCGATGTAAGGGATCTCGGCGAAGTCGCCGGAGCCGAAGAAGCGCGGCACATGCGGGCCCGAGAGGCGCTTGAGGATCATCTCCTCGACCTCGAAGCCGATGATGGTCGAGGCGTCCTGGCCGGCGTCCAGGAACGGGATCTTGATCAGGATCGGGTCCGTGATGGTCGGGTGGGTGGCGCGCCAGATCGACCCCATGCCGCCGGAGCGCAGCCGCTCGGTGAGCGTGAAGCCGGCGATCTCCCGTCCGACCACCAGATCCCGCATGGGTCCCCCGTTCTCGCCCGGTCGGCGCGCGACCGCGCCCGCAGAGGTGTCTCGCGGCGACAGGCTGCACGGCGGCCCGCAGCCCTGCAAGCCATCCGAACGTCCAGGTCCGAACGGTCAGGTCCGAACGGTCAGGTCCGATGCGAATACGGGGACGCCGGAGTGCCGGACGGCCCCGGCGGTCCGGCTTGCCAGCGCCGGCCGTGTGACCTACGCAAGGAAGGCGCGAGGCCGCGCCGCCTGCGGCCCGGCCCCAGGGCTCGATGCCAGGAGCGCGAATGCCAGGAGCGCAGATGCGATGAGCAAGATCGGCGCGACGGCCCCCGAGACGCCTGCGGGCGAGCCGGCCGAGAGGCCCGCAGCGGTGTCGCCGGCCACGATCTCGCCTGTCCCCGTGTCACCGGAGGCGGGTGGCCCCGCCGCTGCCGCGACCATTGCGCTGAGCCTGGCCTTCGGCAATGGCGGCCGCCTCGATCCCGAGGACATCCGGCTTCTGGAGACCATCCGGCGGGTTCGCTCGATCCTCGGCGCCAGCCGGGCGCTCGGCACCTCCTACCGCAAGTGCTGGCTCATGGTGGACGCCCTCAACCACACCTTCGAGAGCCCGGCGGTCGAGACCTTCCCGGGCCGGCGCGGCGGCGGTGCCGCGCTCACGGCGTTCGGCGAGCGGCTGATCGCCCTCTATCGGTCGCTGGAGCGGCAGGCGCAGCGCAGCGGCGCCCGCACCCTGGACGAGCTCACCGCGGCGCTCGATCCGGCGTTCGCGACCCGGGCCACGGGCGCCGCCGCGGCAGATCCGACGGCCGAACCGCGGCGTTCCCGATCGCGACCGACTTGATCATCGCCCACGCCCGCAAGCCCGGCTCCAGCGCCAGCCGCTCGACCGATTCCCAGGTCACCAGGGCGTCGAGCCGCGTGGTGCCGAGGTCGAAGCGCACCCGCGCGTAGGGCGGAGCCAGCCGCTCCACCTCGACGATGGTGCCGGGCAGCCGGTTGGTGATCGACACGTCCATGGGCCGCGTCAGCGCCACCGAGACGTCGCGGGCGTCGATCGTCACCCGCACCCCGGCGTCGACCGCGGCGGCGACCAGCGGCACCCGCAGCTCGCCGTCGCCGAACAGCAGGGTCGACAGCCCCCACGCCGGATCGTGCCGCAGCACGCGGGCGTCGAGCATGGTGGCGAGCGTGACGGGCGGCGCGGCGGCCGGAGCGGAGAGGACATCGGTCGACATGGCCGGCCACCATGCCAGAAACGCGCCAGCCCCGCGACTCCGGCCGTCCGTCAAGGAGCGCTGCCGCCCGGCCGCACGAAGCCGATCGCGGCGGCCGCCGCCGGCGGCCCGAGATGGACGGCGACGTCGCGCGGCGCTGCCGTCCAGGGCGCCGAGGTGACCAGCACCCGGGCGCCCGCCGCCGCATAGGCGGCGGCGTTGCCGGGACCGATGCCGCCGGCCGCCGCCACGACCACGCGCGGCGCCGCCTGGCGCAGCCGCTCCACCAGCGCCGCCACCGCCTCGGGCGCGAATTTCTCGGCCTGGATCACGTCGGCGCCGGCGGTTGCCCAGGCGGCGCCCTCGTCGACGGTGGCCACCTCGACCACGATCGCCTTCTCGGGCGCGGCGCGGCGCAGCCGCCCCACCATGTCGGCCGGCGCGAGGTCGGCGAGGAAGCGGCGGTGCTCGGCGAACACCAGCACGGTCTCCGACAGGCCGAGCCGGTGCGGCACCCCGCCGCCCGCCATCAGCGCCTTGACGGACAGCGCCTTGGCACCCGGCACGGTCTTGCGGGTGCCGGCCACGGCGATGTCGGGCGCGACGGCGCGGGCGGCGTCGACAATGGCCCGTGTCGTCGTGGCGATGCCGGAGGCGATCTCGATCAGCGTCTGGGCGACCTTCCAGCCGTGGTGGAGGACAGCGGCCGGCCCGGTCGCCGTGAGGATCGGGTCGCCGGCCGCGAGCGCCGTGCCCGAGCGCGCCATGAGATCGACCCGGCCGCCGAGCCGGGCGATGAGCCGCGCCGCCTCCTCGGAGAGCGCCAGCACCATCGGGCCGCGGGCCGAGAAGGTCATGCGGGCCGGGGCGTCGCCGATGCCGAGCGCCCAGGTGGTCAGGTCGCCGAAAGGGACGTCGTCGGCCAGCAGGGCGTCGAGGGCGTGGTCCGCGTAGGCGGCAGGCAGCATGGGGAAGACTCCGGGAGACGGCGAACGAGGCGAGGGGGGTGGGCAGAACGATTAAGGCAGGTGGGAGTGGGGAGAAGTGGGCGACGGCAACCTTCTGGTGTGCTAGGCTCGGATCGCTACACATTGGAAGCCGTGCCCCGGCATGGTGCAGGGGCTCGTATTGTTCGTCGAGGTACTGCCATGAAGCTGTCCGCCCGCAACGTGATCGAAGGCAAGGTCGTCGAGATCCGGAAGGGGGCCACCACGGCCCATGTTCGCCTGGACATCGGCAGCGCCGTCGTGACCGCGGCGATCACCAACGAGGCGGTCGAGGAGCTGGGTCTCGCGGTCGGCCAGACCGCCTGCGCGGTCATCAAGGCCTCGGACGTGATGATCGGGGTCCGCTGAAGCGAACCGCGCCGCGACGAGTCCAGTCGACGACGCGATCCTGTCGAGACGACGGACGGCCCGGGCCTCGCCCCGGGCCGTTTGCGTTTGATCGCTCGCCCCGATGGTCCTGCGCCTCGTCTCGTCCGGCCTCCCGGCGCGCATGTCGGGCTTCTCCCGCGGCTGTCGATCCTATATCATGATTTATATAGGATGGCGGGCCCCGGTCCGCCCACAGCTTTTGTGGACGATCGAACACCATGCTGACGCGACGACGCCTTCTCGCCTGCGGCGCCGCCGGTGCCGCGACCCTGGCGCTCGGCCGGCCGAGCCTCGCCCGCCCGGTCGAGGGGCTGGAGATCCTGGGCGCCCCCAACGCTTCGACCATCGTGCTGGTGCGCCTCCTGGAGAGCGGCGGGCTCGCCGCCGCGGCGCCCGGCGCCAGCTTCCGGCTGTGGCGCGACGCCGACGAGCTGCGCGCCGGCCTGGTGTCGGGCCGCTCGCGCCTGATCACCACGCCGACCCACGTGCCCGCCAATCTCGCCAATCGCGGCCTGCCGATGCGGCTCCTGTGCGTGCTCAGCATGGGGCATCTGTCGATCGTCACCGCCGATGAGGGGATCGGCGCGCTCGCCGACCTGCGCGGCCGGCCCGTCGTCGGCTTCTTCCGCAACGACATGCCGGACCTCGTCTTCCGCACCCTGGTGCGGCGCGCCGGGCTCGATCCCGATCGCGACATGACCCTGACCTATGCCCAGACCGCCATGGAGGCGGCCCAGATGCTGGCCGCCGGCCGTGCCGCGACGGCCATCCTGTCGGAGCCGTCGGCGACCGCCGCCATCGCCATGGCGCAGCAGCAGGGTCGCACCCTGCGCCGCGCCGTCAGCCTCCAGGCCGAGTGGGGGCGGCATTTCGGCCGGCCGCGCATCCCGATGGCGGGCGTCGCCCTACACCAGAGCCTGATCGACGAGGCGCCCGCGCTGGTCGCGGCGCTGCGGGCGGGGCTCGTGCCCGCCAAGGACTGGGTGCTGACCAACCGCGGCGAGGCGGCCGCGCTGGCCGAGCGCACCATGGCCACCAAGGCGCCGCTGTTCGAGCGGTCGCTCGCCCACTTCAACGTCGACGCCGTCTCGGCCCGGGCCCTGAAGGACGAGCTGGAGACCTTCTACGGCGCCATCCTGGCGCTGTCGCCCGAGGCCCTCGGCGGGCGGCTGCCCGACGACGCCTTCTATCTCGACCTGTGATGGCCGCAGGAGCGATGGCGCGGGCGGTCTCCTGGCTCTGGGGCGGGCTCGGGTTGCTGGCTCTCGGGCTCGCCTGGGAGGCCGGCCACCGCGCCTTCGGGCCGTTCGTGCTGCCGGCCCCGGCCGAGGCCGGGGCGCGGCTCGCCGCCCTGCTGGCCGATGGCGACGCCTGGCCGGCGCTCGCCGTCACCGCCGGCAATGCGCTCGGCGGCTGGCTCGCCGGGGCGCTGGTCGGGGCCGGGCTCGGCATCGCCGGCGGCCTGGTCGGCCCGCTCGGGGCGGCGCTACGGCCGGTCGTCACCGTGACGCTCGGGGTGCCGCCGATCGCCTGGGTGGTGCTGGCGCTCCTGTGGTTCGGCCCGCGCGGCGGCGCCCCCGCCTTCACGGTGCTGGTGACCGCGATGCCGGTGGTGTTCGCGGCGGCGTTCCAGGGGCTCGCGGCCCGCGATCCGCGGCTCGGCGAGATGGCGACCGTGTATGGCGCGCCGCTGCTGCTGCGGCTGCGCATGCTGATCCTGCCGCAGCTTCTCGACCACCTGCTGCCGGCGCTCGCCACCGCGCTGGCGCTCGCCTTCAAGGTCGCCGTGATGGCCGAGGTGCTGGGCGGCGGCGTCGGCATCGGCGGCCGGATCGCGACGGCGCGGGCGCATCTCGATCTGGTCGAGACGATGGCGTGGATTCTCCTGGTCGTGGCGGTGCTGCTGGTCTGCGATGGCCTGATCCTGGCGCCGCTGCGGCGCCTGATGGCGGGACGGCGCTCCGCGGCGCCGGTGTCGGCGGCGGGGTGAGCGATGCTGCGGTTCGAGCGGGTGGGGCTTCGCTATGCCGACGGGCCGGTGCTCGACGACTTCGATCTCGCGGTGGCGCCCGGCGAGCTGGTCGTGCTGCTCGGCCCCTCCGGCTGCGGCAAGACCACGCTGCTGCGGCTCGCCGCCAGGCTCGCGGCGCCCTCCACCGGGCGCGTCGTCAACCGCTTCGCCCGCACCGCCGTGGTGTTCCAGGAGCCGCGCCTGCTACCGTGGTGGTCGGCGCTCGACAATGTCGCCTTCGCGCTGGCGGCCCGCGGGGTGGCGCCGGCCGAGCGGCGGGCGCGCGCCGCCGCCCTGCTGGGCCGGCTCGGCTTCTCGCCGGCCGATCTGCGCAAGCGGCCGGCCGCGCTGTCGGGCGGCATGCAGGGTCGGACCGCGATCGCCCGCGCCCTGGTGGTGGAGCCCGACCTGGTGCTGATGGACGAGCCCTTCGCGGCCCTCGACGTCGGCCTGCGCCGCGATCTCCAGGACCTCGTTCGTGGTGCGGTGGACCGGGACGGCGCCGCCGTCCTGTTCGTCACCCACGACGTCACCGAGGCGGTGCGGCTGGCCGACCGGCTGGTGGTGCTGTCGCGACGTCCGGCCCGGGTGGTCCACGATGTCCGGACGCAGCCGGAGGCGTCGCCCGCCGCCATCCACCGGGCCGCCGCGGCACTGCTCGACACCCCGGCCGTGCGGGCCGCCCTGCTGGCGCGCCACGGCGAGCCCGGCCAGCCCGAGAGGCCGGAGATTCGGCCGGGCCGTCAGCCCGCCTCGGCGGCTCCGTCCTGGCCGGCGCGGTAGCGCCGCCACCACGTCTCCAGCGCCTCCGCGTCGGCCGTCACCGCGGTCGCGAGCGGGCCGGCGAAGGCCGCCCAGGCGTCGGCGAGCGGCGGCGCTACTGCCGTGACCACCGGCAGATCGGCCGCGATGGCGGCCTGGAACGCCTCGGTGAGACCGCGCCGGTCCGCCTCCTGCTTGCCGAACTTGGACAGGATCACCAGATCGGCGCCGGCCGCGATCGCCGCCTGGGCCAGCGCACAGGCGGCCGCGAGGCCGCCCGGATCGAGATTGCAGGCGGTGGAGCCGGGGCCGAGGTCCTGGCTGATCGACACCCGCCGGCCATCGGTGAGATCGCGCAGGAACAGGCCGTCGCAGGTGCCGTTGCCGCACACCGCCTCCTCGACGAGGCCGACCACCCGCAGCCCTTCGGCGGCGCGCCGCGCCGCGAAGGAGGCCAGCACCGCCTGAACGACGGAACCCGCCGCCCCGCTCACCGCCGCGATCGGGGCGATGTCGGCCGGCGTATCGGGACCGGCTTGCGATAAGGCTGCCACGGTCGTCGCCATGCCGGCGATCCTATATTCGTTGCGCTATAGCTTCAAGGCGCGGCGCCGGGCGGGCGTCGCGGCCGCGCAGATGTAGCGGGTTCGCGGCGGACTGGCGACGGCACCGGGCGCAAGTCCGGCATGGTGGCAAGGCCGGGCACGCCCGGCATGGCGCCGGCGCGCGCGGTAGTGGCGGGCTCTCAGGCCGCGGTCGACGGCACCGGGGTGGGCAGGCCGGCGTCGGCGAGGGCGACGCGCTGGCGCTCCGCCACCTCGGCCACCGAGAAGTTCTCGATCGCCTCGTTGAACAGCCGGTGATAGTTGAGCCGCGAGTCCAGATGCAGGAACACTCCGCCGAGCCCGATGGCGGCGCGGTCCATGAACACGAACTCCTGCGGGATGGTCACCGGCCCCTTCTCCTTGAGGGCGCGGTGGACCACGAAGGCTTCGCGCCGGCCGTACTCGCCGGGCTTGACGCCGTCCGCGATGGTGCGCACCCGGTCCTCCATCACCGGGCCGAAGATGAACTTGGCCCAGATGTTGAGGATGTCGATCAGCTCGTGAGAGAGGCCGCGGAAGCCCCACGCCTCGTAGGCGGCGACGATCTGGGTGCGGTCGTTCTTCTGGAGCCCGTGATAGAGGTCGACGACGCCGGACACGAAGCGCGGCGGGAAGATGCGGATGCAGCCGTAGTCGAGCAGGTTGATGCCGACCACCTCGCCGTCCGGCTTGGCATAGGCCGTGTAGTTGCCGAGATGCGGGTCGCCATGGATGACGCCGAAGCGGCTGAACGGCAGCCACCAGGCGCGATAGAGCGCGGTGGCGAGCCGGTTGCGGGTCTCGATATCGGCGGTCTTGAAGGCGAGCAGCTTGTCGCCGTCGAGCCAGTCGAGGGTGAGGAGGCGCTTGGTCGACAGCTCCGGCCGCACGCCGGGCACGCGGACGATCGGCACGTCGGCCAGCACGGTCTTGTAGAGCCGGACGTGCTTGGCCTCGCGGGCATAGTCGAGCTCCTCGCGCACCCGCGCCGCGATCTCCTTGGCGATCTCGCTGGTGTCGATCGCCGGGTCCATGCGCCGATGCAGGGCGAACAGCCAGCCGAGCTGCTGGAGGTCGGCCTCCACGGCCGACTGCATGTCGGGATACTGGAGCTTGCAGGCGAGCTGCGCGCCGTCGTGGGCGCGGGCGCGATGGACTTGGCCGAGCGAGGCGGCGGCGGCCGGCTTGTGCTCGAACGCCGCGAACTTCGTCTGCCAATCGGGGCCAAGCTCGGCCTGCATGCGGCGCTTGACGAAGGCCCAGCCCATGGGCGGCGCCTCGCTCTGGAGCTTGGCCAGCTCGGCGGCGTATTCGGGCGGCAGCAGGTCCGGGATGGTGGCCATCAGCTGGGCCACCTTCATGATCGGCCCTTTCAGGCCGCCGAGGGCGGCCGCGAGATCGGCGGCGCCGCTCTCGCGGTCGTGGCTGCCGCTGATCAGCCGATTGGCGGCCAGCCGGGCCGCCACCCCGCCCACATTGGCGCCGACCCGGGCATAGCGCCGGGCGCGCGCGGAAAAGCGGTTCTTTTCGAGATCGTTTTCGAGATCGCTCATGGCACCCATTCGACCGGAGTGTCGGATATAGGGTGGCCCGGGCGCGATCGCCACCGCGGGTCGGCTGCGGGCGTGCGGACGAGCTTCCGGTCAGGCCGGCGCGAGGGCCGGGGCCGCGACCGGGCGATCGAGCCAGGCGACGATGCCGGGCCAAGTCTCGGCCAGGATCGTGCGGCCCATGAACAGGCCCAGATGGGTCGACGGCACCACGAGGGCGGCCCGGCCCTCCGGCGGCGTGCCGAGCCGGTCGAGGATGCCGGTGACCTGGGCGGGCGCTACCAGCGCGTCGTCGCGGCCGGCGAGCAGCAGCACCGGCAGCCGCAGCGCGGACAGATCGATACGCCGGCCGAGCGCCGTGAGGGCCGAGCGCGCCAGCCGGTTCTCCTTGTAGAGCCACTGAACGACCTGGAGGTAGTACGTGCCGGGCAGGTCGACGGTCCAGTCGTACCAGTCGCGGAACCGCTGCATGAGCGCCGCCTCGGCGGCGTCGACGGGCGCACCGTCGTGCCGGGCGCCGTCGTGCCGGCCGCCGTCGGCCTCGCCGAGCTGGAGCTCGCGGCGGATGGCCGTCGGCGACGTCGGCGCCGGGCCCCACAGGCCGAGCATGAGCTGGCCGAGCAGCACCCCGTCGCCGAGCCGCAGCAGATCCGCGAAGCCGGACAGCGGCGTCGTCCCGGCGAGCCGCGACAGGCCGGAGTCGCCGGCCGCGACATCGAGCGGCGCACCGCCGATCACCAGCCGCCGCACCTTGCCGGGAAAGCGCGCCGCGAACAGCAGCGCCATCCAGCCGCCCTGGCAGATGCCGACGAGATCGACCGGCTCGTCGAAGGCGTCCACTGCGACGTTGAGGTCGGCCAGCAGGGTGTCGATGCCGAAGTCGCGCATGGCCGGCGTTGCCGAGCGCCATTCGACGAGATGGAGCCGGGTCCGTCCGGCGGCCCGCAGGGCCTCGACCAGGCTGTGGCCGGGGGCGAAGTCGGCGACGGTGGCGCCGTGCAGCGCATAGGGGGCGCAGATCAGGGTGGGGGGTGGGGTGGCGTCCGGATGGTTCGAGGCGGCGTCCTGCGGCTCCTGCGTCGTGGAGAAATCACGCAGCAGCAGGGTCGGCAGCTCGAGCACCACGCGATTGTCGGAAGCCCAGTCGGGCCGCACCAGGGGGGGCCGCAGCGCCTCCTCGGTGGCGGTCCTGCGGGCGATCTCATGCAAGAAGGCGGCAGTCGCCTCGCTGGCCGACACGGCCGCCAGCATGGGCCACAGCAACGCCGAGGGGAACGACGGACCCGCCATGCGCGTCACCCCTGGTCCGCGGCCCGCCACTGCTTCGGCGTGGGCGGGGCGGCGGTCGATGCCGCTCCCGGAGCCGCCCCCGAAGCGTACGCCTCCCGGCGCCACGCCACAAGCGGGCAAGTGCCTCGCGGCACCCGTCCCGAGAGCGTGGGGACGAGCCGCACGTGGCGGCGTCGCGTCGCGGCCCCGTCGCCTGCCGGGCGTGAAGATTGTATGGTGGTCGGCAGTTCTAGAGCGGAATCCGATCCAACTGGATCGTGTTCCGCTCTAGAAGTCTTTGCATGATCGCATTTTCGACGGCGAACCGGCGTCCACTTCGCCGGAAAATGCTCTAGTGAGCGAGGTGCCGATGCCCTACCTGATCACCGGCCACGATACGGCCGGCGCGCTGACCCTGAGGCGGGAGTCCCCCGCGGCGGCCATCAAGAAGGCGGACGAGCTGCTGGGCGAGGGGGTGACCGACATCGCCATCGTCGACCCCGAGGGGCAGAGCTACAGCCTCCACGAGTTCGCGGCCCGTCACGCCCCCGCCGGGGCGTGAGGCCGGACGCCAAGTGAGGCCGAGACGGCGCGGCCGCAGTCGCGCCGTCGGCTCAGGCCAGCGCCGTCTCAGGCCAGCGTCGCCGGCTCCTGCGACGCCGCGGCCGGCGGATGCGCCGGTGATCCGGGCGTCACCGCGGCGGGCGGGGCGTCCGTCGGTGGGCCGGCCAGATGCTTGAGCGGCCGGTTGCCGGTCAGCGCCCGCAGCAGCACGTAGAACACCGGCGTCAGGAAGATGCCGAAGATCGTCACCCCGATCATGCCGCCGAACACGGCGAGCCCCATCGCCTGGCGCATCTCGGCGCCGGCGCCCGTCGAGGTGACGAGCGGCAGCACGCCCATGATGAACGCCATCGAGGTCATCAGGATCGGCCGCAGCCGCAGCCGGCTCGCCTCGATGGCGGCCTCCACCGGCCGGCGCCCGGCGAATTCCAGCTCGCGGGCGAACTCGACGATCAGGATGGCGTTCTTGGCCGACAGGCCGACCAGCACGATGAGCCCGATCTGGGTGAAGATGTTGTTGTCGCCGCCGCCGAGCCAGACGCCCGTCATGGCGGCGAGCAAGCCCATCGGCACGATCAGGATGATGGCGAGCGGCAGCGTCAGGCTCTCGTAGAGCGCGGCGAGCACCAGGAACACCAAGAGCACCGCGATCGGGAACACGATGACGCCCGAGTTGCCGGCCAGGATCTCCTGATAGGTCAGCTCGGTCCATTCGAACGCGAAGCCCGGCGGCAGCGTCTCGGCGGCGATGCGCTCGATCGCCGCCTGGGCCTGCCCGGTCGAGTATCCGGGCGCGGCGGCGCCGTTGATGTCGGCCGACAGGAAGCCGTTGTAGCGCATCGCCCGCTCGGGGCCGGCGGTGGGCTTCACCTGGAGCACCGCGGCGAGCGGCACCATCTCGCCGGTCGTCGAGCGCACCCGCAGCGCACCCAGATCCTCCGGGCGGGCACGGAACCCCGCGTCGGCCTGAACGCGGACCGAGTAGGTGCGGCCGAAGGTGTTGAAGTCGTTCACGTAGACCGAGCCCAGATAGGTCTGGAGCGTCTCGAACACGTCGGCCACCGGCACCGCGAGCTGGCGCGCCTTGACGCGGTCGATGTCGGCGTGGAGCTGCGGCACGTTGATCTGATAGCTGGAGAACATCGCCATCAGCTCGGGCGCCTGCGCGGCGCGTGCCAGGAAGGCATCGGTCGCTTCCTTGAGGGCCGCGTAGCCGCGGCCGGCGCGATCCTCGATCTGGAGCTTGAAGCCGCCGATGGTGCCGATGCCCGATACCGGCGGCGGCGGGAACATGGCGACGAACGCCTCGTCGATCCCGGCGAAGCTCTGGTTGAGGGTGCGGGCGATCGCCGGTCCGGACAGCTCCGGGCTGCGGCGCTCTTCGAAGGCCGTGAGGCCGACGAACACGATGCCGGCGTTCGACGAGTTGGTGAAGCCGGCGATCGACAGGCCCGGGAACGCGATGGCGTGCTCGACGCCGGGCGTCTTCAGCGAGATGTCGCTCATCCGCCGGATCACCGCCTCGGTGCGGTCGAGGGTGGCGCCGTCGGGAAGCTGGGCGAAACCGATCAGGTACTGCTTGTCCTGGCCCGGCACGAAGCCACCCGGCACCGCCTTGAACAGCCCGAAGGTGACGCCGATCAGCACCAGATAGATCGCCATCGCCACGGCGCGATGGCGGATCACGCCGCCGACGCTCGTTCCATAGGATGCGGAGGCGCGCCCGAAGGCACGGTTGAAGCCGCGGAAGAACCAGCCGAGCACGCGGTCGAGGCCGCGCGACACGATGTCCTTGGGGGCGTCGTGCGACTTCAGCAGCAGGGCCGCGAGCGCCGGCGACAGGGTGAGCGAGTTGATCGCCGAGATCACCGTCGAGATCGCGATGGTGAGCGCGAACTGGCGATAGAACTGGCCGGTGAGGCCGCTGATGAAGGCGAGCGGCACGAACACCGCGACCAGCACCAGGGCGATCGCCACGATCGGCCCGGACACCTCCGCCATGGCGCGATAGCTCGCCTCGCGCGGCGACAGGCCGTTCTCGATGTTGCGCTCGACGTTCTCGACCACCACGATCGCGTCGTCGACCACGATGCCGATCGCCAGCACCAGGCCGAACAGCGTCAGCGCGTTGATCGAGAAGCTGAAGGCGTACATCACCGCGAAGGTACCGACCACCGAAACCGGCACCGCCAGCAACGGGATGATCGAGGCGCGCCAGGTCTGGAGGAACAGGATCACCACCAGGACCACCAGCACGATCGCTTCGAGCAGCGTGTGCACCACCGCCTCGATGGAGGCGCGGATGAACTGGGTCGGGTCGTAGACGATGGAATAGTCGACGCCGTCCGGCATCGCGGGTTTCATCTCAGCCATGGCGCGGCGGACGCCCTCCGAGATGGCGAGCGCGTTGGAGCCGGGCGACTGAAAGATGCCGATCGCCACCGCCTGCCTGTTGTCGAGCAGCGAGCGCAGCGCATAGTCGGAGGCGCCGAGCTCGATGCGGGCGATGTCGCGCAGCCGGGTGATCTCGCCGGCGGTGCCGGTCTTCACCACGATCTCGCCGAACTCCTCCTCGCTCTGCAACCGGCCCTGGGCGTTGACCGAGAGCTGGAAGTCGAGCGCGGCGGCGTTGGGCGGGCCGCCGATGACGCCGGCGGCGGCCTGTACGTTCTGGGCGCGGATCTCGCGCACCACGTCGCCGGCCGACAGGCCGTGCTCCACCACCTTCTGCGGGTCGAGCCACACCCGCATGGCGTAGTCGCCGGCGCCCCACATCAGCACCTGGCCGACGCCGGTGATGCGCGCGAGCCGGTCCTTCACGTTGAGCACCGCGTAGTTACGCAGATAGGTGGCGTCGTAGCGGTCGTCCGGCGACAGCAGATGCACCACCATGGTGAGATCGGGCGAGCTCTTCACCGTGGTGATGCCGAGGCGGCGGACGTCCTCGGGCAGCCGCGGCTCCGCCTGCGAGACGCGGTTCTGAACGAGCTGCTGGGCCTTGTCGGGATCGGTGCCGAGCCGGAACGTCACCGTCAGCGTCATCACGCCGTCGGTGGTCGCCTGGCTCTCCATGTAGAGCATGCCCTCGACGCCGTTGACCTGCTCCTCGATGGGCGTCGCCACCGACTCGGCGATCACCTTGGGGTTGGCGCCCGGGAAGGTGGCACGCACCACCACGGCGGGCGGCGCCACCTCGGGATACTCGGAGATCGGCATCACCCGCAGGGCGAGGAGGCCGGCCAGGAAGATCAGCACCGACAGCACGCCGGCGAAGATCGGACGGTCGATGAAGAAGCGCGAGAACGACATGGGGGGTCCGCTGGTTCGGGGGTCGACGCGAGCGGCGTCGCCGTCGGAGGTCCGGCGGCGGCGGAGCAGGGGGCGAGGCGAGCGCCGCACCGGCGGGCGGGACGAAAGGGGGCCATTCCCGCCCGCGCCGCACGGATCGCCGCCTCGCCCGGCGCGTCGCCCCGGGGCGACGCGGTTCGCGCATCGGTCGTCGTCGCCGGCGGTGTGGGCTCCGACGGCGATGCGCGAAGGTCAGGGTGTCGCCGCGCTGACCCGCACCGGGTCGGGCGTGGTCCAGGCCGCCGTCTCCATCGGCACCGGCTTCGGATCGACGGTGGCGCCCGGCCGCACCTTCTGAAGACCGTTGACGACGATTCGCTCGCCGGCCTCGAGCCCGCGGGTGACGACCCGCAGGCCGTCCACATGGGCGCCGAGCGCGACCGTGCGATAGGTCGCCTTGCCGTCGTCGCCGACCACCAGGACGAAGCGCTTGTCCTGGTCGGTGCCGACCGCCCGCTCGTTGACGAGGAGCGCCGGCTCGGTCTTGGCGCGGCCGAGCCGCAGGCGGACGAACTGGCCCGGCATCAGCGTGTGGCGGGGATTGTCGAACACGGCCCGCACCCGCACCGTGCCGGTGCGCCCGTCGACCTGGTTGTCGATGAGCTGCACCCAGCCTTGGCGCGGCTCGTCGCGCGAGGGGTCGTCCATCAGCACCGGGATGCGGTCGACCGCGGTGTGCGGATCGGCATTGCCGTCGAGCCCGCCGAGCGCCCGCGCCACCGTGCGCTCGTCGGCGTTGAAGCCCGCATAGATCGGGTCGGTCGACACCAGGGTGGTCAGCACCGGGGCGCCGGCGCCCGCCGCCACCAGGTTGCCGACGGTGATGTCCTGGCGGCCGACCCGGCCGGAGACCGGCGCCCGCACCTCGGTCCAGCCGAGATTGAGGCGTGCCGTCGCGAGACTGGCCCGGGCGGCCTCCAGATTGGCGGCGGCCTCGCGCTCGGCATTGACGCGCTGGTCGAGGTCGCGCTGCGACACGGTGCGCGACGTCCACAGCTGCTGGCCGCGGTCGAGGTCGTTGCGGGCGAGGGCGAGCCGCGCCTCCGCGGCGGCGACCTGCGCCTCGGCGCGCGCCACCTCGGCCGCGTAGGGGGCGGGATCGATGGTCACCAGCAGATCGCCCTGGCGCACCAGGGCGCCCTCGACGAAGTGGATGCTCTGGATGGCGCCGGCCACCCGCGGCCGCACCTCCACCCGCTCGATCGCCTCCAGCCGGCCGGAGAACTCCTCGTAGAGCGTGACGTCGCGGCGCGCCACGGTGGCGACCGGCACCGTCACCGGCGCGGCGGCGGCCGGGCCTCCGCTGCTCGACCGCGCGTCGCCGGTGCCGAGCCGCATCAGTCCGGCGGCTCCGCCCACGAGAATGGCGGCCACGGCGGTGCCGATGAGAAGTCGGCGGAGAGGGGGTGTCATGGTAGGCTCCGTCACCAGCTAATTTGTAGTGAGTGCTACATAAGGGTGGTGGACGGCCGCCGTCAAGGGACTTATATAACGATCAGTAAAAAACAAGAAGGTGGAGAGACATGCGACTGGGACGTCCGCGGGAGTTCGACATGGACGAGGCTCTCGATCGCGCCCTGGCGGTGTTCTGGCGGCGCGGATTCGAGGGGGCCTCGATCGCCGAGCTGACCCAGGCCATGGGCATCAACCCGCCCAGCCTCTATGCGGCCTTCGGCAACAAGCAGGGCCTGTTCCGCAAGGTCCTCGATCGCTACCTGTCGGTGCGCACCACGTTCTGGGACGACGCCATGAAGGAGCCGACCGCCCGCGGGTTGGTGGAGCGGCTGCTGCACGGCACCGCCGACTTCATGACCGATCCGGCCAACCCGCCGGGCTGCCTGCTGGTGCGCGGCACCCTCGCGTGCAGCGACATGGCGCAGGACGTCCACCGCCAGATGGTCGAGTGCCGCTGCGAGGGCGAGCGGGTGATGCGCGACAGGTTCGCGGCCGCGCAGGCGAACGGCGAGTTGCCCGCCGATGCCGACCCGGCGGCGCTCGCCGGCTACGTCGCCACCGTGCTGGAGGGCATGTCGGTCCACGCCGCCGGTGGCGCCACCCGGGAGGAGCTGCACAAGGTGGCCGACACGGCGCTGCGCGCCTGGCCGAGCTAGAGCAAGTCCGTGGCGGCCCGGCTGCGACCGATCAGCGATACGCCCAGCGGCAGCGCATCTGCGGCGTGATGACGTCGCCGGAGGGGCGCCGCTCCACCGCCAGCCAGTCGACGCATTCGCGGTAGAGCCGGCGGGTCGGGGTGACCTGGATGCGGGTCGGTGCCCGGGCGGCGCGGCGGGCGGGCTCGTCGGCCCGCAGGCCGGACTGCGCGAGCGCGGTGCCGCTGTCGGCGGCCACCAGGAGACCGAGCGCCAGCAGCGCCGCGCCGACGACCTTGATGCCCCGCATGATCGGCCCTCCCCTGTCGGCCGAACCTCGCGCATCGGCGCGGTTCATGTCAATCTGCCGGTGCGGCCCGCGCGGCGGGTCGACCGGCTGCGGCGGCGCGGCCGCGCCGATCCCGGCCCCGAAAGAGCGATGTCCGAATCTTCGTCCGTGTCTCCGCTGTCCGATCCGCTCGCCTGGCGCGCCATCAAGGCCCCGAGCCTGGCCGAGTTCGAAGTGCTCGCCACCGAGGTGTTCCGGCGGCTGCCCGCCCGTTTTCGCCGGATGTGCGACGGGCTGGTGATCCAGGTCGACGAGTTTCCCACCGAGGAGGTGCTCGACCACATGCGCCTGGACAGCGAGTTCGACCTGCTCGGCCTGTTCCAGGGCATCGGGCTGCCGTTCCGCTCCGACAGCGCGCCGGTGCAGATGCCCAACATGGTCTGGCTCTATCGGCGCCCCATCCTGGATTACTGGGCCGAGCACGACGAGACCCTGGGGGCGATCGTCACCCATGTGCTGGTGCACGAGATCGGCCACCACTTCGGGCTGTCGGACGACGACATGGCGGCGATCGAGAAGGCGGCCGGCTGACTCCGGCGCGCCGGGCGCCCCACCGCCGCGGCGGCTCCTCGACTTGACCCCCGGCCCGCCGGGCGGCCCCCTCTGCGGTGGCTCCTCGACTTGACCCCGGCGCCCCGAGCGTCCATGACCAGCCGATCGAGCGTGCGCCGACCAGCACCCGAGCCGATTAGCACCGCGCCGACCAGGACCGCGCCGACCAGGACCGCCCGCATGGACACGTTCACCGTTCTCGAAGGCATCGCCGCGCCGCTGCGGACCATCAACGTCGACACCGACGCGATCATTCCGAAGCAGTACCTGAAGACCATCAAGCGCACCGGGCTCGGCAAGGGCCTGTTCGCCGAGAAGCGCTTCCGCGACGACGGCTCGGAGAACCCCGACTTCGTCCTCAACAAGCCCGCCTATCGCGAGGCGAAGATTCTCGTCGCCGGCGACAATTTCGGCTGCGGCTCGTCGCGCGAGCATGCCCCCTGGGCGCTCCTCGACTACGGCATCCGCGCCGTGATCTCCACCTCGTTCGGCGACATCTTCTACAACAACTGCTTCAAGAACGGCATCCTGCCCATCAAGGTCTCGCCCGAGGACCTGGAGAAGCTGTTCGACGACGCCGAGCGCGGCGCCAATGCGCGGCTCACCATCGATCTCGCCAAGCAGGAGATTCGCGGTCCCGACGGCGGTGTGATCCGCTTCGACGTCGATCCGCACCGCAAGCACTGCCTGCTCAACGGCCTCGACGACATCGGCCTGACGCTGGAGAAACAGTCGCGCATCACCAGCTTCGAGCAGCAGGCCCGCGAGCAGCGCCCCTGGGCCTGACGGCCCGGTCTTCTTGCAGGAGGGCGCGAGGCGCGCCCCTGGGCCTGATGGCGAGGGCGCGAGACGCGCGCCCTGAGCCTGTACTGTTTTCTGGTGATCGGTTCGCGTCATTCCGGGGCGCCGCGCAGCGGCGAGCCCGTAATCCAGCGGCAAGCCTCGTCCAACGGCAAACTCCAAGCTCTCGGCTGGATTCCGGACAGCCGCTTCGCGGCTTCCGGAATGACACCGAGTTGATCACCAGCCGGCGGCACACGCCGCCGGCGTCTCGCCGTTACGACGACGGCGGTCGGCCCGCCTTGACGAAGGCCGCGAAGGCTTCGGCATGGTCCGGGTGCCAGCGCGACAGCGCCGGCCGGTTCTCGACGATGTCGCCGGCCGCCCACAGGATGCGCCGCTCGTCCAGCGCCCGCGGCACCTCGTTGTCCGGGCACAGGATGTAGAAGTCGCCGGCGTCGAGGTGGTGCATCATCGACGCGACGGTCTGTTCCGGCGTCCAGGCGCCGGGCGGCATCTCGGTGCGGCCGCGCGCCGTCAGCGGCGTGAACACGAAGCCCGGGATGAGCAGATGCGCCGTCACGGCGCAGCCCTCGATGCTGCGCAGCTCGTGCGCCAGCATCTCGGTCACCACCTTCACGCCCGCCTTCGAGACGTTGTAGGCGGGATCGCCCGGCGGCGTGGTGATGCCCTGCTTGGAGCCGGTGTTGACGACGAGGCCCGGCCGTCCGCGCGCGATCATGGCCGGCACGAACGCCTGGCAGCCGTGGATGACGCCCCACAGGTTGACGTCGAGGACCCGTTGCCACACCGCCTCGGCGCCGAACATGCGGCTCCCCGGCTGCACGCCGGCATTGTTCATCAGCACGTCGGTGCCGCCGAAGCGGGCGTGCATCGCCGCGGCGAGGGCGTCGACATCCTCGCGCCGGCTGACGTCGGTGACCTGCGTCAGCACGGTCGTGTCCGGCGCGGCTGCCCGCACCGCGGCGGCGGCCTCGGCCAGCCGGTCGTCGCCGACGTCGGCGATGCACACGACGAGCCCGCGGTGGGCGAACGCCGTGGCGGCGGCGAGACCGATGCCGGAGGCGCCGCCGGTGACGACCGCGACAGCTCCGGGCACGAGGGCGGGATGGGACATCGGGTTCTCCTCTCGGCCGCTGGATGTACGGTGGGGCGGAGCCCGGTTCAAGGCAACGGGTGTCCCGCCCGCCCGAGGCCAGGGGTCGGCGCGGCGCATGCGTGGGGCGTGAGCGGCATCAACGAAAACGCCGCCCGGATCGCTCCGGGCGGCGTTCGTCGCGTCGAGCGGCGTCGCCGCTCGCAAGGGACACTCACAGCGTGACGTGCGTTCCGGTCTTGCCGGCGAGCGCGTCGACCAGGTGCTCGGGGTCGGTGATGATGGCCTGCTTGCCGCCGCCTTCCAGGAAGGCGACGACGGCCTCCACCTTGGGCAGCATGCTGCCGGGCTTGAAGTGGCCTTCGGCCATGTACCGCTTGGCGTCCGCCACCGTCATGGCATCGAGCGCCCGCTGGGTCGGCTTGCCGAAGTCGAGGCACACCTTCTCGACCCCGGTGGTGATGACCAGCACCTCGGCGCCGAGCTGCTTGGCCAGCAGGCTCGATGCGAGGTCCTTGTCGACGACCGCGGAGGCGCCGGTGAGGTCGCCGTTCGACTCCTCGACGACCGCGATGCCGCCGCCGCCCGCCGCGATCACCACGAAGCCGGCGTCGAGCAGGCACTTCACCGCGTCGAGATCGACGATGCCCTTCGGCACCGGCGAGGCGACGACCCGCCGCCAGCCGCGGCCGGCGTCCTCGACCACGTCCCAGCCGTCCTTCACCCGGCGCTCCTCGGCGCGCTCCTTCGACAGGAACGAGCCGATCGGCTTGGTCGGGTTGCGGAACGCCGGATCGTCACGATCGACGAGCACCAGCGTCACCACGGCGGCGGGCGAGCGGGCGAGGCCGTGCCGCCGCAGCTCGTTGCGCAAGGCCCGCTCGAGCTGATAGCCGAGCGCCCCTTGGGTGTCGGCGACGCAGGAGTCGAGCGGCACCTGATGCAGCGCCGGCGCGGCGATCTCCGAGCGCAGCAGGATGAACCCGACCTGCGGGCCGTTCCCGTGGGTGACCACGAGGCGCAGGTCGGGATCGTGGAGGAGCGGCACCATCTGGGCGCAAGCCCGCTCCGCCGCACGGTACTGGTCGGGCACCGACTGGTGGGTCTCGTCCGAGATGAACGAGTTCCCGCCCAGCGCGACCACCACGGTCTTCGTCATGACACGCTCCGGTGAGGGCCTCGGCTCAGAGGCTGAGGCTCTTGGCGCGGCGCACCACCTGCTCCAGCTTGGCGGCCGGATCGCGCAGGCGGGTGAGGAACATCAGCGCGCTGATGACGAACGGCTTGTAGCTCGCCTCGTTGTAGGTGGGGATGCGATACTGCTCGAACACCTCGGCGCTGACCTCGCCTTCCTTGCAGCTCACATCGGTGATGTCGGCCGGCAGGCAGTGCATGTAGAGCGCCGACTTGTCGTGCGTCAGGTTCATCTTGGCGCGGTCGCACTCCCAGCTCTTGAACTTGGCGTTGTTGGCGAGGCACTCCTTCTCCAGCGCCTTGAGGCCGTCCTTGTCGGAGACCTTCAGCAGCTCGGTGCGGCGCTGCATGACCTGATAGGGCGCCCACGACTTCGGATAGACGATGTGGGCGCCCTTGAAGGCGTCCTCCATGCTGTTGACCACCTCGAACTTGCCGCCGGTCTCGGCGGCGTTCTTGCGGGCGATGTCGACCACCTCGGGGATCAGGCCGTAGCCTTCCGGATGGGCGAGGCTGACGTCCATGCCGAAGCGGGTCATCAGGCCGATGATGCCCTGCGGCACCGACAGCGGCTTGCCGTAGCTCGGGCTGTAGGCCCAGGTCATGGCGATCTTCTTGCCCTTGAGCTTGTCGAGGCCGCCGAAGTGCTTCTTCAGCCAGGCGAGATCGGCCAGCGCCTGGGTCGGGTGGTCGACGTCGCACTGGAGATTGACGATGCTCGGGCGGCGATGCAGCACGCCCTGCTGGGTGCCCTCCGTGAGCGCCTCGCCGACCTCGCGCATGTAGGCGTTGCCGGCGCCGAGATACATGTCGTCACGGATGCCGATCACCTCGGCCATGAACGAGATCATGTTGGCGGTCTCGCGCACCGTCTCGCCGTGGGCGATCTGGCTCTTCTCCTCGTCGAGCTCCGACAGGGTGAAGCCGAGCGCGCTCGCCGCCGCCGCGAACGAGAAGCGGGTCCGGGTCGAGTTGTCGCGGAAGATCGAGATGGCGAGGCCGGACTCGAAGGCGCGGTACGAGATGCCGTCGCGATGCAGCGTCTTCAGTGCCTCGGCGAGCGTCAGGATCGCCTTGATCTCGTCGAGCGGATGCTCCCAGGTGAGCAGGAAGTCCTTGTGGAACAGGTCGGTCTTCAGGCTCTTGAAGTCGGCGAGCAGAGACTCGACGGCGGCGCTGGACATGGTTGGTTCCTCTGAGTTGGGACCTGAGCAGCGTCGCGCTGCTCGACGGGTCGGGGTTGGTCGATCGGCGTCGGGTCAGCAGGCTGGCAGCACGGACTCGGCGTCGAGGAGGGCGATCAGGGTGGCGCAGGGCGACAGGTCGAGCGTCTCGCCCTCGGCGAGCGGGCCGGCCGGCTCGCAGCCGAGCAGGCTCCAGCCGCTCGGATCGAGGCGGGCCACCAGCTTGTCGGACCGATAGGTCGCGGTGCCGTCGTGGCGTTCGAGACGGTGAACATGCCCACCGAGCTTGGCCTCGACCGCGACACCGTCGTCGCGGTGCTCCAGCCGGAAGGCGTCGCTGGTGGCCTCGCGCCAGCCATCGGCGTCGACCCAGAAGCGCGGCTTCATGCGATAGGGCGCTCCCGAGGTCGGGCAGAACGGCGTGCAGTTGCCGCACTCGTTGCAGAAATCGCCGACATTGACGATCTGCACCTGCTGGCGCACCGCGTAGGACACGGTGCCGGTCTCGACGAGACGGCCACCGCGGGCCTCCAGGGCCGGCCAGGTCACGCTGTAAGGCGTCACCGTGTAGGCCAGGTTGGCGCGGTTGGGGCACACCGTGACGCACAGGCTGCACAGCTCGTCGCAGTCCAGGCAGCGGCTCGCCTCGCGCATCGCCGCCTCGGGACCGAAGCCGCCGATCACCTCGGCGAAGCCGGCTCGCTCGGCGACCGGCAGCACCGGCACGGTCTGCGGCGCGATGCGGCGCGCCTTCTTGTCGACCAGCGCGCTCGGATCGGCGTGCTTGTCGAGCACCGGCTCGGCCGCCAGCGCGACACCATGGCGGCGACCGATCTCGGCCGCGACGGCGCGGCCGTCGGCGATCGCCTTGATCACCGAGGCGGGCCCGCGCGAGACGTCACCGCCCGCGAACAGGCCGGAGACGCTGGTCTCGCCGGTGGCGGCGTCGGTCACCAGGGTGCCGTCGCGGCGACGCTCGATGTCGAGCCCGTCGAGGAAGTCGAGCACCGGCTCCTGGCCGATCGCCGGGATGATGGTGTCGGCGAGCAGCATCTCCTCGCCGCCGGCCGGCACCGGCCGCGGCCGGCCCGACTCATCGTAGGGACCGAGCTTCATGCGGGTGCAGGCGAGGGCGACGACGCGGCCGTTCTCGGTCACCACCCGGGCCGGGGCGACGAGGTCGCGGATCACCGCGCCTTCCTCCAGGCAATGGGTGATCTCCTCGATGTCGGCCGGCATCTCGGTGCGGGTGCGACGGTACACGATGGTCACCTCGCCGTCGGGAACGAGGCGACGCGCCGTGCGGGCGGCGTCCATGGCCGAGTTGCCGCCGCCGATCACCAGGATGCGGCGGCCGATCGCGGGCGGGCGCTTGGCCCGCACGGCGTTGAGGAACGCGATGGCGTCGACCACGCCCTCGGCGCTCTCGCCATCGATGCCGAGCCGCTTGCCGCGCTGGGCGCCGACGCCGAGGAACACGTAGGGGAAGTCCCGGCGAAGCTCGGCCAGCGTGATGTCGCGACCGAGCGCCTTGCCGAACTCGATGCGCACGCCGAGCCGGCGCACGCGGTCGATGTCGGAGACGATGGCGGTGTCGGCGAGCCGGTAGGCCGGAACGACGCCATCGACGGTGCCGCCCGCCGAGGCGCGCGCATCGAACACCACCGGCTCGAAGCCGGCCTTGACCAGATAGTAGGCGGCGGCGAGACCGGCCGGTCCGGCGCCGACGATGGCCACCTTGATGCCGTTCGGTGCGCCGGGGCGCTCGGTCGGCGCGGTGCCGTGCTCGAAGGCGAAGCGCTTCACCTCGCGAATGGCGAGCGGCGCGTCGTAGAAATTGCGGACGCAGCGCTCGGTGCAGGGATGGTCGCAGATGCTGCCGGTCATGCCGGGCTGCGGGTTGGTGCGCAGAATCACGTCGAGCGCGTCGGTCGGCCGGTTGCGGCCGACCAGCCACAGGTAGTCCGGAATGTTCTGGTGCGCCGGGCACGCCTCCTGGCACGGCGCCGCGATGCAGTCGAAGCGGCCGAGCGGTCGCGGACCCTTGAACTGGAGCGGCCGTTCGCGCTTGGCGTAACGGTGCTCGGCGGCGACCCGCTCGGCGTGGCGGAGGAGAGTGTGGCGGGGCCCCTTGCCGCCCGAGCGCGCCGCCACGAAAGCCTCGATGCTGTCGGCCTTGGCGTCCGACATGGCGGCGTTGAGGTTGACGAGATACTGCTGGAGCCGGCCGTAGCCGCCGGGCTTGAGCAGATCGGTGCAGACCGTGACGGGCCCGAGCCCGTCGGCGACGAGATCCGGGAAGTTCTGGGCGTCGGCACCGCCGCAGAAGCTGATCGGCACCCGGCCTTCCAGCTCCTCGGTGACGAGACGCGCCAGCGTCAGCGTCAGCGGGTGCAGGGCGCGGCCCGACATGTACATCATCTTCTCGGAGACCGGGAACACCGGCCGCCGGTTGACCACTTCGAGCGTGTTGGAGAGCTTGAGCCCGAAGCTCTGCGGCAGGCCGACAGCGACGGCGGCGAGGTTCTTCACCATCGTCATCGCGTCGGCGAAGCGCGGGTCGTGCTCGAAGGCGGCGTCCGGCACCTCGATGTTGTCGAAGCCGAGCGTGTCGTTGAGCAGGCCGCGCAGGCGATCGGGACCGAGCAGCGTCGGGTTCAACTTGATCCAGGTGTGGACGCCGAGATCGGTCAACAGATAGCGGGCGATGCGCTCGATCTCGCTCGGCGGGCAGCCGTGCATGGTCGACAGCGTGACGTGGTCGGAGATCTGGCGCGGGATCTCGATGTCGCGCACCGCCGGATAGACCGAGGCGACCTCGTCGATCGCCTCGGAGAGGGCATCACCCGCGTCGCGCAGCGATGCGATGAACCACTGCACGCGCGGGTTCTGAATGCCGGCCAGGTCGTAGCCGACACTCATGGCGAAGTGGGTGCCCGGATCGGCGAGGCCCATCCGATGCGCCAGGGCGTGCATCAGCACCCAGGCGTTGAGGTACTCCCGAAAGGACTGCTCCAGCTTCAGCTCCTGAGACCATTCGCAGTTGAAGGTCTCGTCGGCCGAATCGATGCACGGTCTGGCGACCGCGATCTCGTCGAGAATCTGGACCGTCTTCAGCTCGATGAAGCGCGCGCCGCACAGCCAGCTCGCCACGATGTTCTGGGCGAGCTGCGTGTGGGGGCCGGCCGCGACGCCGAGCGGCGCCGCGATCGTGCGTCCGAACACCCGCGAGGCGAGTCGCGGTCCGGGGACCGCGAAGCTCGCCTGCGGGATACCCAGAACCGTGTCGCGCGAGTCCAGCTCGCCGAAGATCCAGCGGGCGAGAAGCTCGAGCGGGGCAGGGCGGAACGGCTTGTCCATGGGGCACCCGTGCTGTGTGAGGCCTTATGCGGCCATCTCGGTCACTGTCCGGCCGCGAAGACGCTGGGGAAGCGCGCCAGGAACGCCACGGCGTGCCGCACCTCGCGGACGTCGACGCATTCGGCGATCTTGTGGGTGTTCTGCTCGATGCCGGGCGCGAAGCCGAACATCGCCGGGTGCTTGTAGGCGCCCGACACCACCCAGTTCTTCGATGCGGTCACCGGGATCGAGGTGTCGTCCTTCGGCACCGGATAGCCGACGCCGTCGGTGGAGAAGATCCAGCGATCGACGCGCGGCTCCTTCGGGATGAAGCCACCCTCGTTCTGCTTGCCGTTCACATGCGGGCTGACGACGCCCTCGTAGGACGTGACCGCGGCCTTGATGGCGGGGTGATCCTCGGGCGTGACCCAGCCGAGATAGATCTGCGGATTGTTGAGCACGTAGCCCTTCCAGCTCGCATCCGGATAGACCGGAATGGCGACCTCGACCTCGAGGCCGGCGGCGCGCGCCGCGGCGACCGACGACAGGTTCTCGACGTCCTTGACGGCTTGCTCGGGCGTCTCGCCGATGGTGAGGCGGCGGTCGAAGCGGAACACGAAGCGGGCCGGCACGGCGCAGTCGCTCGGCGAATCGAGGGTCGCCCACGAGGCGGTGCGGGTGCCGTGGCCGAGGAACGGGTTGTCGAGGAAGCCGTCGCGCTTCTCGTACTTCTCGGCCGCCTCCTTGATGATGGCGCCGCCGTATTCGAGCGGGTTGAGGCCCATCCACGGCATCGAGCCGTGCGACGAGCGGCCCGTCACCGTCACCTCGATCTGCATGCGGCCGCGCTGGCCGCGATAGATGCCGAGGGCGCCCTTCTTGGCGTCGCCGGTCGAGTCGGTGAGGATCACGACGTCCGGAATCAGCTCGGGCTTGGCGCCCGGCAGCACGTTGCGCATCACATACATCGGGCCGGCGCCGTCGTTGTCCTCCTCGCAGACGGTCGCGTAGGAGCGCACGATCACGCCCTTGAGGGCGCCTTCCGGAGCGAGCTCCAGCATGATCTTGGAGGCGACGATCTGGGCGATGACGCCGCCGAGCTGATCGGCCGAGCCGCGCCCGAACAAGAGATTGTCCCACTCGGTTTCCGGCGGCACCCAGCCGAGCTCCTTCTCGAGCATCGCCTTGGTGATCTTCGAGCGGTCGATGAGGCCGTTGTAGACGTCGACGCCGCCGTTGGTCTTGGCCAGCCACACGTCGCGCAGCGGCTTCACGGTGTCGGTGTGGCCGTCGAGATAGATCACTTTCTTCTGATCGGCCGGGATGCCGTCGCTCGGGTCCGATACGGTCCACACGAGATTGCCGAACGCATCGAAGTCGACGTCTTCGGGCCGGCGCACGGCACCGATCTCGACGATGCGGCGACGCAGGTAGTCGAGCCGCGGGAACTCGTGATTGGAGGTGCCGCAACGCGGATCACCGCCCTGCTCGACCGGACGATCCACGTAATCGGCCGGGATGCGGATCGCTTCCTTCAGGATCTCGATCGCCAACGGATGATACTTGGCAGCCAGCTCGGCCACGCGCTTGTCGAGGTTCGACATGTCGATCTCCAGTTGAATGCCGCAGGCTGGACAGCCCGGACCGTTCGCCCGTTGGTTGCGAGCTGCGCCGGGCCGCACGTCCGCGGTCGTGCTCGGCCGGCGGCGTGCGTGTTTGTCGCAACTCGGGACGGTCCGGATGCCGTCGCGCCTCGGCGCGGCCTATACCCGGATCATCCAGCCTCATGAAACACGAATTTTGTGATTGCGTCTAGATGAAATTTGTGTTTCCTTTCGTCGCATGGGGCTTCCCTTGGACCACGCCATCCGCCTTCACTACGAGCGGCTCCCGGCCGGCGAGCGCAAGATCGCCGACGTGCTGCTGTCGATGGGGGGCGAGCTCGCGGCCTACTCGGCGACCGAGCTGGCCGAGCGCGCCGGTGTGTCGAAGGCCACCGCGACCCGCCTGGTGCGCCGCCTCGGCTTCGTCGACTATCAGGATCTCCGTCAGCAGGCGCGGGCCAGCTATGCGGCCGGCTCGCCGCTCGCCGAGATGCACGGCGCCGTCCTGCCGGGATCGCTCGGTCGTCATCTGGAGCACGACCTGTCGTGCCTCACCCGCACGCTGGAAGGCGTCGCGGTCGAGGAGGCGCGGCTCGCCGTCCGTATTCTCGCGGATGCCGGCAGCGTGTGGACGATCGGCTTCCGCAACAGCTATGCGCTGGCGCTCTATGCGCGCGAGCTGCTGGTTCATGTGAAGCCCGACGTCCGGCTGCTGCCGGTGCCGGGCCAGACGCTCGCCGAGGATTTGTCGGCGCTGTCGCCGGGCGATGCCGTGCTGATGGTCGGCTTCCGCCGCCGGCCGCCGGTGTTCGCCAAGACGCTGCGCGTCGCCAACGAGGCGGGCGCCCGTGTGGTGCTGCTCGCCGATCCGTCGCTCGGCGATCTCGCCGACGAGGCCGCCGTCACCTTCCGCTGCCTCGGCCGCGGCGCCAATCTGTTCGATTCCTACGTGGCTCCGATGAGCCTCCTCAACTACCTCTGCGCGGAGGTCGCGCTCGCACTCGGCGAGACCGCGCGGACCAAGCTTCGGCGCAGCGAGCAGCTGCACGACGCCTTCGGCGACTTTGGCTTCTAGAAGGGGCGCCCCAATGAAGACCGTCCGCTTCCGGCTGAACGGAGAACCTCGCGAGCTGGAGGCGTCGGGCGACGAGCCGTTGCTCGACGTGCTGCGCGAGACCTTCAAGATCAAGTCGATCAAGCCCGGCTGCGGCCCGCAGAAGGAGTGCGGCTGCTGCCTGGTGCTGATCGAGGGCCAGCCCAAGGTCACCTGCTCGATCAAGATCGCGCAGGTGGAGGGCCGCTCGATCCTGACGCTCGAAGGCGTCTCCGACAACGAGCTCCAGCTCTATGCCGACGCCTTCCAGGCGGCCGCCGGCCTGCAATGCGGCTACTGCACGCCCGGCCTCGTGCTGCGCACCAAGTATCTCACCGATCAGGACCGCGAGCTGACGCGCGACGAGATCGCCAAGGCGATCGACGGGCATCTGTGCCGCTGCACCGGCTACGTCAAGATCATCGATGCCATCGAGCTGATCCACAAGGCCAAGCGCGGTGGCGCGCTGCCGACCGTGATCGACAATGGCGGCGTCGGCGAATCGCTCCAGCGCTGGCAGGGTGGCGACCTGGCGCTCGGCCGCCGTCCGTTCGTCGCCGACATCGACGTCGCCGGCCTGCTGCACGGCGTCGTGGTGCTGTCGCCGCACGCCCGCGCGCTGGTGAAGCGCATCGACACCACGAAGGCGCTGGCGCTGCCCGGCGTGCGCGCGGTGGCGACCGCCAAGGCCGTGCCCGGCGACCGCTGGGTCGGCCTCATCTACAAGGACTGGCCGTGCTTCGTCGCCGAGGGCGAGGAGGTCCGCTATGTCGGCGACGTCGTCGCCGCGGTGGCGGCCGACACGGCCCGCATCGCCCGCGAGGCCGCCAAGCTGGTCGAGGTGGAGTACGAGCCGCTGCCGGCGGTGCTCGATCCGTTCGAGTCGGTGAAGCCCGGTGCCCCGCAGGTCAACCCCAAGCACGCCAACGTGCTGTCGGTGACCCGCATCGAGAAGGGCGACGCCGATGCGGCGCTCGCCGCCTCCGCCCATGTGGTCACCGGCACCTGGCAGACCCAACGCATCGAGCATCTGTTCCTGGAGACCGAGGCGTGCCTGGCGGTGCCGCTGCCGGACGGCCGCCTTCACATGTACAGCCAGGGCCAGGGCATCTTCGACGACCGCCGCCAGGTCGCCGCCATCCTCGGCGAGCCGGAGGACAAGCTGTTCGTCGAGCTGGTGCCGAACGGCGGCGCCTTCGGGGGCCGCGAGGACATGACCATCCAGGCCCAGACCGGCCTGCTGGCGCGCCTCACCGGCCGCCCGGTGCGGGTGACGCTGACGCGCGAAGAGTCGGTGCGCATGCACCCGAAGCGCCATCCGCTCACCATGACATACGAAGTCGGCTGTGATGCCGAAGGGCATCTCACCGCCGCCAAGGTGCGCATCATGGGCGACTCGGGCGCCTATGCGTCGGTCGGCGGCAAGGTGCTGGAGCGTGCCGCCGGGCATGCGGTCGGCCCCTACAAGGTGCCGGCGATCGACATCGAATCGACCGCCGCCTACACCAACAATCCGCCGTGCGGTGCCATGCGCGGCTTCGGCGTCAACCAGACCAGCTTCGCCATCGAGGGCTGCCTCGATCTGCTCGCCGAGAAGGTCGGCATCGACGGCTTCGAGATGCGCTGGCGCAACGTGCTGCGCAACGGCGACACCTACACGACCGGCCAGATCCTGGAGCGTGCGGTCGGCGTCGAGAAGACGCTGGCGGCCATCAAGGACGACTACTATGCGGCCAAGAACGCCGGCCGCGCGGTCGGCATCGCCTGTGCGCTGAAGAACTCCGGCCTCGGCAACGGCGCCATCGAGCGCGGCCATGCCCGCCTCGTGGTGCAGCCCGACGGCACCGTCGACCTGCACACCGGCTTCACCGAGATGGGGCAGGGGCTTCTCACCATCCTGACCCAGTGCGCCGTCGAGGTGACGCATCTGCCGGCCGAGGTGTTCCGCCCGCAGGTCAACACCCGCTTCGAGCTCGGCGCCGGCCAGACCACCGGCTCGCGCGCCACGCTGCTGGCCGGCCGTGCCATGATCGACGCCGCCGAGAAGCTGCGCGCCGATCTCGCCCAGGGCCTGTCGCTCGATCAGCTCGCCGGCCGCGTCTATGTGGGCGAGACCGTGATCGACGACACCACGGCGCCGGGCGAGACCAAGAACGGCAAGATCAAGACCCACACCACCTTCGGCTGGGCCAGCCAGATGGTGGTGCTCGACGACAAGGGCGCGCTCGCCGAGGTGGTGGCGGCCCACGACGTCGGCCGCGCCCTCAACCCGCAGCAGTGCACCGCGCAGATCGAGGGCGCCGTCCACATGGGCCTCGGCTACGCTCTCACCGAGGAGCTTCCGTGCAAGGACGGCATGCCGGTGACCGCCAAGCTGCGCGAGATCGGCGTCCTGCGCGCCCAGCACATGCCGAAGGTGAAGGTGATCCTGGTGGAGGAGCCGGAGCCCGACGGCCCGTTCGGCGCCAAGGGCGTCGGCGAGATCGGCCTGGTGCCGACCGCCGGTGCGGTCGCCGGGGCACTCGCGATGTTCGACGGCACCCGCCACCATCGGCTGCCGATGAAGGAGTCGTCTGCCGCACGCGCCATCAATGTCGGCCACATTCCCGGTGACCGCAGCGACTGGCACTGACCCCCGCGACGGAGCCCGACGGCGCGCCGGTCCACCCCATCCGGACCCGAGCGCGCCGTCGCGGCCCGGCCCGCACGTCACCCCACGACGGAGCTGACCCGATGTCTTCCGCCTCCCTGATCGTCGGACCCGACCGCAACGGCCGTACCGTGACGATCGTCGACGGTGTGGTGGCGGCCGCCGCCCCGGCTGGCACGCCGGTGCTCGCCTGCGCGGACGGCGAGATCGCCCCCGGCGCGGTGTGCGCCCACACCCACATCTACAGCGCGCTCGCGCCCTACGGCATGCCCAAGGCCGAGCCGGCGCCCGAGAACTTCGTCCAGATCCTGGAGCGGGTGTGGTGGCGCCTCGATCGCGCCATCGATCCGGAGACGCTGCGGGCCGGCGCCCGCGACTATGTCGCCAAGGCGCTGCTCGCCGGCACCACCACGCTGATCGACCACCACGAGTCGCCGAACCTGATCGAAGGCTCGCTGGCGATCCTGGCCGGCGCCTGCGAGGAGCTCGGCGTTCGCGCCGTGCTGTGCTTCGGCGCCACCGAGCGCAATTTCGGCCGCGACGAGGCGGTGCGCGGGCTCGCCGAGTGCCGCACCCTGAAGCCGTCGCGGCTGGTGCGCGGCATGGTCGGCCTGCATGCGAGCTTCACGGTGTCGGACGAGACCGTCGCCGAATCGGGCGCGCTCGCCCGTGAGCTCGGCACCGCCACCCACATTCATGTCGCCGAGGACGGCGCCGACGTGGTCGACGCCAAGGCGCGCGGCTATGCGGGTCCGCTGGAGCGGCTGATCGCGCTCGGTGCCATCATGCCGGGCTCGATTCTCGCCCACGGCGTCCATCTCGACGCCGACCAGGTGCGCCTTGCCGCCCGGCACGGCGCCTGGTTCGTCCAGAACCCGCGCTCGAACGAGGGCAATCGCGTCGGCTACGCGCGCAATCTGTCGGTGGTGCCGGACGTGGCGCTCGGCGTCGACGGCTGGGACCCCGACATGGCGATCGAGCAGGCCGCGCTGTCGCGTCTCGCGGCGCAGAACGGCGACGAGGCGGTGGCGGGCGACCGCGCCGCCGGCCGGCTCGCCGCTGGCCATGCCCTGATGGCTCAGCGTTTCGGTCTCCACCCCGAGCCGCTGGCGGTCGGTGCCGCCGGCGACCTGGTGGTGCGCCGTTCCGGCACCATCGCGGACGTCGTGGTGGCAGGACGGCACGTCGTCGCCGACGGCCGTCTGACGACCGGCGACGCCGGCGCCCTCGAGGCGGCGGCGCGCGCCGAGGCGGCCCGCCTGTGGGAGCGCATGGCGCAGTTGTGATATCGACCCCGAGGCACGGCGGGTCGGACGTTTCGCGGCACTGTGCCGCGCAGCAGGATGGCCGTGCCGCAACCGCAAGGCCTCTCCCGCCCGGGAGGGGGCCGCATCCCCGTGCGGCCGAGCGAATCTCGACTCGCCGATCACCACGAAACGGAAGGACATCATGGCACGGTTGGGTCTCGAGCGGACGGTGGTCGACACCAATGTCTACGCCCGGACGAACGCCCGCTTCCGCGAGGCGAATGTCCGTCTCCCGACGCTCGCCGAGCTGGCGAATCCGACCACCATCGAGCCCGGCATCCGCAGCCGGCTGCGCGAGGTCGATCCCGACACGCCGCACCCGCTCAACCTGTTCCGCGTCCACTGGTGGAACGACGCCGAGCGGCGCGATCTCGTCGACGTGCCCGGCTTCGTCGAGCTGCCGAGCGCACTCACCGGCGTCAAGGCCCGCATCGTGCTCGCGGTCGGTGACCGCTTCCCGATGATCGCCGCCCACAAGGTGCTGGCCGCCTATGGCTGCCTGGTGCCGCGCGTCGTCACCGGGAGCTTCGATCCGACCCATCACCGCGCCATCTGGCCGTCGACCGGCAACTACTGCCGCGGCGGCGTCGCCATCTCGCGCATCCTCGGCTGCCGCGGCGTCGCGGTGCTGCCCGAGAACATGAGCAAGGAGCGATTCGACTGGCTCGACCGCTGGGTCACCGAGCCGTCCGACATCGTCCGCACGCCGGGCTCCGAGAGCAACGTCAAGGAGATCTACGACACCTGCGCGGCGCTCGATCGCGATCCCGACAACATCATCTTCAATCAGTTCTGCGAGTTCGGGAACTACGTGGTCCATCGCACCTGCACGGGCGCCGCGATGGCGAAGATCTTCGAGACCATCGCGGGCGGCCGCAAGGGCATGCGGCTCGCCGCCTACGTGTCGGCGACCGGCTCGGCCGGCACGCTGGCGGCCGGCGATCACCTCAAGGCCACCTACGGCACCAAGATCGTCGCGGTCGAGGCCGAGGAGTGCCCGACGCTGCTCTACAACGGCTTCGGCGAGCACAACATCCAGGGCATCGGCGACAAGCATGTCCCGTTCATCCACAACGTGATGAACACCGACATGGTGGTCGGCGTCAGCGACCACTCGACCGACACGCTGTTCGTGCTGTTCAACACCGACGAGGGGCGCAAGTACCTGGTCGAGCGCCGCGGTCTCGATCCCGCGACGGTGGATCAGCTCCGCCATCTCGGCCTGTCTGGCCTGTGCAACATGCTGGCCGCCATCAAGGCCGCCAAGTACTGGGACCTCGGCCCTGACGACGTGATCATGACGGTGGCGACCGACGGCTCCGCCATGTATGGCAGCGAGATCACCAAGGCGATGCCGAAGTATTTCGGCAACCGCTTCGACGGCGTCGCGGCCGGCGAGACCTGGGGCCGGGCGATCGGCGGCGCCGCCACCGATCACCTGATCGAGCTGACCCATGTGGACCGCAAGCGCATCTTCAATCTCGGCTACTTCACCTGGGTGGAGCAGCAGGGCGTGTCGCTCGACGAGTTCACGGCCCGCGCCCGGCAGTCGTTCTGGGACGGCCTGCTCGATCTGGTCCCGGCCTGGGACGAGATGATCCGCGCCTTCAACGCCGCGAGCGGCGCCGGCAAGGCCTGAGACCTGCGCCCCGGCGTCGCCGCGGAGCGGCGCCGGGGTGCTCATGCGGCGCGCCGCCGGGCGTGCCGACCACGATCGTGCCGTCGCTCGCGCCGGCACGAGAGCGATCGACGCGGCGCAAGACCGCGCGACGGCAGCGGCGACCGGGCCTCGGCCCGGCCGCGACGGCCAGACATAACCGACCCCCGACATGAGCTGTCATGTCCACCTCGGCTCCCCGCTTCACCTGTCATGGGTGCGGCGCTCGCGTTTCCACCGACACGAGCCTGCCCTTCGCCTGCCCGCAGGCCCGCCCGGACGACGACATCGACCACCTGCTGGTGCCGGAGGAGGGCGACGCCGTCTTCGCGCCCGGTCCCGAGGACGATCCGTTCCTGCGCTACCGGACGCTGCTGTCGCCGTACCGGCTGGCGCGCGCCGCCGGCCTGTCCGATCAGGCGTGGGTCGATCTCGTCGGGGCTCTCGACCGCCGCCTGATCGCGGTGGACGGGAAGGGCTTCCGCGTCACCCCGATGACCGAGCAGCCGGCACTGGCGCAGGCGATCGGCTGTGCCGGGCCGCTGTGGGTGAAGAACGAGACCGGCAACGTCTCGGGCTCCCACAAGGCGCGCCACCTGATGGGCGTCATGCTCTATCTGCGAGTGCTGGCGGCCGCCCGCCTGCCGCTCGCCGAAGGGCTGCCGGCGCGCCGGCTCGCCATCGCGTCCTGCGGTAATGCGGCGCTCGCCGCCGCCGTGGTGGCACGCGCCGCCGAATGGCCGCTCGACGTGTTCATCCCGCCCGATGCGAGCCCGGCCGTGGTGGCGCGGCTCGCCGATCTCGGCGCGGGCGTCACCGTGTGCGAGCGCAAGCCCGGCGAGACCGGCGACCCGTGCGTGACGGCGTTCCGCGCCGCGGTGCGGGCCGGAGCGCTTCCCTTCGGGGTGCAGGGGCCCGACAACGGCCTCGCGGTGGAAGGCGCGCGGACGCTGGCGTTCGAGATCGCCGAGATGCTGGCGAAGGCCGGCCGCGATCCCGGCACCGTGCTGGTGCAGGTCGGCGGCGGTGCGCTGGCGAGCGCGCTGGCGCAGGGCCTCGCCATCGCGGCGCAGGCCGGCGCGCTGGCGCGGCTGCCGCGCCTCGTGCCGGTGCAGACCGAGGGCTGCGCACCACTGGCCCGGGCGTTCGACAAGGGCGCCGGGCTCGATCTCGCGGCCGCGGCGCGCACGCGCTCGCGCTTCATGTGGGCGTGGGAGACGACGCCGCACAGCCTCGCCCACGGCATCCTCGACGACGAGACCTACGACTGGCTCGAAATCCTGAAAGGGGTGCGGGCGAGCGGCGGCGAGGTCGTGGTCGTCGACGAGCCGACCGTGGTGCGGGCGCACCGCCTCGCCACCGCCCACACCACCATCCCGGTCTCGGCGACCGGCACCGCGGGCCTCGCCGGCCTGCTGGCGAAGCCGGTCGAGCTTGGGCCGGTGACGATCCTGTTCTCGGGCGCCGACCGCTGAGACCCCGGGCCGGACGCCGCGCGTCCGCGCCCGGTCCGGATTTGCCTCAATGGCGCGCGGCGCCCCGTCCTGATAGCGATTCTAGGAAGGAGATCGGCCATGGCTTACAAAATCGTCGCGTCGCAATGCACCGCCTGCGGGGCCTGCGAGTTCGAGTGCCCCAACCAGGCGATCAGCATGAAGGGCGACGTCTACGTCATCGACGCCGCCAAGTGCCAGGAATGCGAGGGCAGCTTCGACGAGCCGCAGTGCGCGGCCGTCTGCCCGGTCGACAACACCTGCGTTCCGGCCTGAGCATCGTTTGCTGTCATTGGTCTGATCTGGTCGCAGCCCGCGTGTCCCGGGCGGAGGCGCGACGACGCGCCGGAGACCCGGGACCCAGGGGCAGCGATCACGGCGCTTGCGGCTCTGGGCCCCGATTCGCGGCACTGCGCGCCGCGTCCGGGGCACGAGGCCTCACGACATGCTCTCTCATGCCGACGGCCGCTGATGTCGGCTCGCCATGCCCGGCGACGACAAACGGCCGGGGTCGCCCCCGGCCGTTTCGAGTCGTCACAGCCGCGCAGGCTGCCGGTCAGGCCGCCGCGCTCATCGACGAGCGGAACGCCCAGCCGACGAAGTACGATTCGATATACGCGAAGATCACGTACATGATGATGCCTTCGGCGGCGAGCAGCAGCAGCCCGGCGAACACCAGCGGCATCTGGAAGTTCGATCCCGCCTGCACCATCAGGAAGCCGAGCCCGGCATTGGCCGCGATGGTCTCCGACACCACGGTGCCGACGAAGGCGAGCGTGATCGCCACCTTCAGGGCGCCGAACAGATAGGGCTGGGTGCGCGGAATCCCGATCTTCAGCATGATGTCGAGCTTCTTGGCGCCGAGCGCGCGGAGCACGTCCTCCAGCTCCGGCTCGATGGTCGACAGGCCGGTGGCGACGTTGACGACGATCGGGAAGAACGAGATCAGGAAGGCGGTGAGGATCGCCGGGATCTCGCCGATGCCGAACCAGATCACCAGGATCGGCACCACGGCGACCTTGGGCACCGAGTTGAAGCCGATCATCACCGGGTAGAGCCCACGGTAGATGGTGCGCGACCAGCCGACCACCAGCCCGAGCACGATGCCGAACACGACCGCGAGCGCGAAGCCGGCGAGCGTCGTCCACAGCGTCACGAAGGAGTTCTTGGCGAGCGGCCACCAGTACTGACCCATCGCCATGAAGATCTGCGACGGCGCCGGCAGGATGAAGGGGTCGACCTTGAAGCCGCGGCACACCAGCTCCCAGATCAGGAACATGGCGACGGTGAACAGCCAGGGCGACAGGCGTTCGATGGTGTTGGTGTTCATGCCTTGCGCACCTCCCCGATCTTGGCACGCAGCGCGTGGACGATGTCGGTGAAGGCCGGATCAAAGCACAGCTCGATCGGTCGCGGACGCGGGAAATCGATGGGCCTGGTCATCACCAGCCGCCCGGGCCGGGCGCTCATGACGTGGATCTTGTCGGCCAGGAACGTTGCCTCGCGCAGATCGTGGGTCACCAGGATCACGGTGAAGCCGATCTTCTGCCAGAGGTCGCGCAGCACGCACCACAGCTCCTCGCGCGTGAAGGCGTCGAGGGCCGCGAACGGCTCGTCGAGCATCAGCAGCGCCGGGTGGTGGATGAGGGCGCGGCACAGCGAGACGCGCTGCTGCATGCCGCCCGACAGCTCCCACGGATAGCGGTCGCCGAAGCCGTCGAGACCGACGGTGGCGAGCAGCGCCCGCGCCTCCTCGCGATAGCGCGCCTTCTCGGCCCGAAAGCGCGAGCGGTGCGGCTCGACGATCTCGAGCGGCAGCAGCACGTTGTCGATCACCCGCCGCCACGGCAGCAGGTTGGGATTCTGGAACGCCATGCCGGCCATCTTGACCGGCCCGCGCACCGCGGTGCCGTCGATCTCGATGCTGCCGCGGTCGGGCGGCAGCAGGCCGGTGACGAGCTTCATCAGCGAGGACTTGCCGCAGCCCGACGGGCCGACGACGGCGGCGAACTCGCCCTTTTGCAGGCTGAGGTCGAGGCCGTCGAGGGCATGCACGCCGCCTGCCGCGCCCTTGTAGGTCAGGCTGACGTCCTTGATGTCGACGAAGGCCGTCATGACGCGGCCTCCGCCGGAAGCGAGCCGCAGACACGGCCGACAGGAACGTGACGCATGGAATGCTCGGGTTGCGCCGGCGGGTCCGATCCCGCCACCCGGAGCCGCGCGGGGCGCCATCCGCAGAGCGGCGCCGCCGGATGCCCGGAGGTCGGAAGCAGACGCGGTCGGGATGATGGGGCATCCGGTCCGGCGCCGGTGCGCCGAACCGGACGAGAGTGGCGTGCGATCACAGCTTGCGATCGGCCGCGGGCGGCAGGAACTCGCTGGTGAACACGTCGGCCGGCGACGGCTTGGCCTTGAACTCGTAGGTGATGCCGATCTGCTCGATCGACTTGGCGAGCCGCGCCATGTCGACGTCGCCGAGGCCGTTCTCCTTCACCCACGGCGTCACGAAGTTGTCGCGCAGCGACATCTTGAGGCGCTCCAGCTCGGCCTTCTCGTCGGCGGTCTCGTTGCGCTTCATCACCGACTTGATGGCCGCGTCGGGGTCCTTGACGGTGTCCTGGATGCCCTTGATGGTGGCGCGCAGGAAGCCCGCCACCACCTTCGGGTTGGCCTTGGCGAACTCCGGGTTGACCATGATGGCGTTGCCGTAGAGCACCAGCCCGTGGTCGGCCATCAGCATGATCTTGATGTCGTCGGGCTTCAGGTTGCGCTGGAGCAGGTTGAAGTACATCGAGAACGAGAAGCCCGTGATGGCGTCGACCTTGCCGTCGGCGAGCATCGGCTCGCGCACCGGGAAGCCGATGTTCTCGATCTTCACCTTGGAATCGTCGAGGCTGTTCTCCTTCACGAACGCCTTCCACTGCGCGAAGGCGCCGTCGGCGGCCGGCGCGCCGAGCACCTTGCCTTCCAGGTCCTTCGGCTTGGTGATGCCGGTCTTGGTGGTGGTGGCGATGGCGAAGGGCGGGCGGTCGTAGACCATCATCACGGCCTTGACGGCCTTGTCGGGATTCTGGTCGCGGAACTTGACGAGCGAGTTGAGGTCGAAGAAGCCGAGCGGATAGGTGCCGGCCGCCACGCGGGCGATGCCGGCGACCGAGCCGGGGCCGGTGTCGATGGTGACGTTGAGGCCCTCGGCCTTGTAGTAGCCCTTGTCGAGGGCGACGAAGTAGGGCGCGGCCGGTCCCTCGAACTTCCAGTCGAGCGCGAATTTCACGTCGGTGTCGGCGGCGGCCGGCGTCGCGACGGCGGTCAGCCCTGCCACGAGCGCCCCCATCGCGAGGGCCCCGATCGCAAGTGCTTTGGTCATATGAAAGCTCCCCTTGGCCAGTCCGGGCATGGCCCGGTTTCAGCAAGCGGCGTGCCACCCGTGTCGCCCCGCCCCGCCGCCGCATTGCGGAGCGACGTGAAGCGCGCTGCCCGAATATGCGGCAACCGGCCCGCCGATGCTCAGATTAGCGCCGCTGGGCTCCGGTCCAAAGCCGCATTCTTTCCGCCATGCCGGGGCGGGATGTCGCGTGTCAGCTGCCGCGATAGGTGGCATAGCTCCACGGGGTCACCAGCAACGGGACGTGGTAATGCCCCTCCGCCTCGCCGACCGCGAAGCGGATCGGCACCTGATCGATGAACGGCGGATCGGCGAGCGTAACACCGCGCCCGGCGAAGTAGGCCCCCACTTCGAATACCAGCTCGTACAGGCCGATCGGCACCGGGCGGCCGCCGATCAGCGGCTGGTCGGTGCGCCCGTCCCGGTTGGTCACGGCGCGGACGATCAGCCGGCGCGCGCCGTCGCCGGACAGTTCATACAGAGCGAGGGGGATGCCGGCGGCCGGCGTGCCGCCGTGGGTGTCGAGCACATGGGTCGACAGGCGGCCGGCGAGCGGCAGCCGGTCCGCCGCCGCGACCCGCTGGTCGAGCCGGAGCGCCGCGATGCGAATCACCTCGTCGAGCGCGGTGGCGTGCTCCTGGGTCGGGTCGTTGGCGAGCCGCCGCTCGAACTGGCGCAGGATCGACGCCTTGGTGTGGCGGCGCACGCAGACGATGAACGGGATGCCGAAGCGGTCGCGATACGCGGTGTTGAGCCGGTGGAAGGCCGCGAACTCCTCGTCCGACAGACGGTCGAGCCCGGCGCTCGCCTGCTCGGCGGTCGATTCCGCCGTCAGGGCGCCGGCGCGGGCCGCCTTGCCGGCGAGGTCCGGATGGGCGGCCAGCAGGGCGCGCTGCCGCTCGGCCCCGGCGGCGCGAACCGCCGCCGCCATGGCGTCGTGCAGCGCTGCGAGCGTGCCGAACGGTCGCGCCGCGGCGACCGCCTCGGCCACCCAGGGCGAGTGCTCGTAGATGTCGGCCAGCGCCGCCACGAAGGTCTCGTCGTCGGCGGCGTCGAGGGTGTCGAGCGATACGGTGGTGGGACTCGGCATAGTGTACGGCCTCCGGAAGCGCCGGTGTGTCATCCCCCGCGCGGGCTGCGGGCGTCGATCCTGTCGATCGGCGGGCCAGGATGTGGATGGCGCGCCGTCATTCCCCCGGCGCGCCGGCGGCGAGCCAGGCCGCCAGCAGGGCGCGTTCCTGGGTCGTCATCTCGGTGACGTTGCCGGGCGGCATCGCGTGGGTGCGCACCGCCTGGAGATCGATCAGCCGCGCATGCCGTCGGATCAGCTCGGGCTCGTCGAGCCGTAGATCCTTCGGCGCCGCCGCGATGCCGGCCCACACCGGCTGGCGCGCGTGGCACATGGTGCAGCGGCTGCCGATCACCTCGCCGACCTCGGCGAAGCGGGGCGGCGCCGGCAGGGCGCCGGTGGCGCCGTCGCGTGGCCCCGCCATCGACAGCCAGACGATCGCCGCCACCCCGGCCGCAGCGACCGCCCAGGTCCACCAGGGATCGCCCTTGCCGGCGTGCCGGGTGTTGTAGAAGTGCCGGATCACCGGCCCGATCAGCAGCACGATGGCGACGATGAGCCAGTTCCAGCGGGTCGCGAACACCAGCGGATAGTGATTGCTCAGCATCAGGAAAACGACCGGCAGGGTCAGGTAGTTGTTGTGGATCGAGCGCTGTTTGCCGAGCTCGCCCCAGCGCGGATCGGGGGTGCGCCCCTCGACCAGCGCCGCCACCGTCTTTCTCTGGTTCGGGATGATGATGACGAACACGTTCGCCACCATGATGGTGCCGATGAGGGCGCCGATCTGGGTCAGGGCCCCGCGCCCGCTGAACACCTGGGTGAAGCCCCAGGTCAGCGCGACCAGGAAGACGAAGCCGACCAGGGCCAGCGCGGTCTCGTGGCGGCCGAGCGGGCAGCGGCACAGGCCCTCGTAGGCGAGCCAGGCGACCAGGAGGGTGACGAAGGCGAGCCCGGCCGCCTGCGGAACAGTCAGGTCGAGCACCGCCCTGTCGATCAGGAACAGATCGGCATTGAGATAATAGACGACGACCAGCAGCCCGAAGCCCGACAGCCAGGTGGCGTAGGACTCCCACTTGAACCAGGTCAGCTCGTCGGGCATCCGGGCCGGCGCCACCAGATACTTGACGATCTGATAGAAGCCGCCGCCGTGCACCTGCCACGCCTCGCCCTTGACGCCGTCCGGCGGGCCGGGGCGGGGCTTGAGGCTGAGATCGAGATGAATGAAGTAGAACGAGCTGCCGATCCAGGCCATCGCGGCGACCACATGCAGCCATCGCAGCAGGGCGGACGCCCATTCGGTCAGTACGAGCTCCAAGCAGCACCTCGTGATGTCCGGGGGTGACGGCGCGGGGGGCGAGCCGCCGAGAGGCATCTCACCATGACAGAGCCGGGCCGGCGAGTTCAAGCGGCGGCCGACGGCGCGGGGCAAGGCCGGCGACCGATCGAGGCGCGGGCTTCGCCCGAGGGCTGGCACGACGCTTGCGTTTGATCCGGCTTGCGTTTGATGCCGGCTTGCGGGAGCTTCCGCCATGGGTGCCGGCGAGCCACCGGCCAGGGAGACGCCGGCGTGCGGGCCGAGACGGTGATCGGGACAGCGAGCGGCGACACCTTGCGTGGCGACACCTTGCGGGGCGCGATGCACTGCGACTCGCTGAGCAGCCAGGACGCGACCTTCGCGGCCAACCGGGCGCGCGGGCGCATTCGCCTCGCCGCTGCGCTGCGGTCCGGCGCCACCTGGCGCACAGCGGTCTACGAGGAGGGCTCGCTGCGGGTGCGCTTCCCGGCGCCGGCGCGGCCGACCGCCGGTCTCGATGCCGTCCTGGTCAACACGGCGGGCGGCATCGCGGGTGGCGATACCGCCGACATCGAGGTGACCGTCGCGGCCGGGGCCGATCTGCGGATCACCACCGCGTCGGCCGAGAAGGTCTATCGCTCGCACGGCCCGGCCGCTGCGGTTGCGGTGCGGCTGGCGGTCGGGGCGGGGGCCCGCCTGGCCTGGCTGCCGCGCGAGACGATCCTGTTCGACCGCGCCCGGCTCGATCGCATCATCGAGGTGGATCTGGCGGCCGATGCGCGCCTCGTGCTCGCCGAGGCGGTGGTGTTCGGCCGTGCCGGCATGGACGAGGTGGTGACCCACGGCCGGCTGGTCGACCGCTGGCGGGTACGCCGTGACGGCCGGCTTCTTCATGCCGAAGGGCTGCGGCTCGACGGGGCGGTGGCGGCGCGGCTGGCCGAGCCGGCGGTGGCGGCGGGCGGCATCGCGCTGGCCACGCTGCTGACGGTGCCGGCCGATGAGGCGCTGGTCGCTGCCGTGCAGGGTGGCGCCGTGCCGCTTGCCGGAGAGGCCGGTGCGTCGTCCTGGAACGGCCGCAGCGCCGTGCGCTTCTGCGCCCCGGACGGGGAAACGCTGCGCCGCGATCTCACCGCCGTTCTGACGGTGGCGCTCGCGGGCGCGCTGCCACCGCTGTGGACCAACTGACGGGACCGCTCCATGCATCTCACGCCGCGTGAAAAGGACAAGCTGATGATCGCCATGGCCGCCATGGTGGCGCGCCGTCGCCTGGAGCGCGGCGTCAAGCTGAACCATCCGGAGGCGGTGGCGCTGATCTCCGACTTCATCCTGGAGGGCGCCCGCGACGGCCGCAGCGTTGCCGCGCTGATGGAGGCCGGCGCCGGCGTGCTGACCCGCGACCAGGTGATGGAGGGCATCGCCGAGATGATCCCCGAGATCCAGGTCGAGGCCACGTTCCCGGACGGGACCAAGCTGGTCACTGTCCACGATCCGATCCGCTGAGCGACACGCATGCGCGGCGAGATCGCGAGCACGGCGAGGATCGGCATGGGGGCGGCGCCGCTCGCCGCTGTGGCGCTGCTCGCCGTCGTGGTCGGCGCAGGCCGTCCGGCCGCCGCCCATGACGGGCCGATCGAGACGACACCGGCGGAGGAGCGCGACCTGTGGGTGTCGCTCGGCGCCCGCGTGCACGGTGGCTTCGGGTCGTTGATCGCGGTCGGCATCCGCATCGGCGACGACGCTCGCCGGCGCCTCGGCGCGGCGCCGCGCGAGCTCGACGTCACCTATCGGTCGAGCCTCGCGGCGCCGTGCCCCTGCATCGTCGACGGCGTGATGATCGCCACCCGGGCGTCGCCCGGGCAGGGTACGTTGCGGGTCGCCGATGCGCCGGCCGGCCCCGGCCTGTTCGGCCATGTCGTCATCCGGCACCGGCCGAGCGGGCGCGCCGTCGCCTACGCGGTGCCGGAGGCGATCTGGCCGCGGCTGCGCGACATCAACAAGGAGCCGACCGGCGTCGGCCGCTGGGACGCCGTGATGGCCATCCCGACGGCCGAGCTGATGACGGTGCAGGACATCCCGGCCGCCGATGCGAGCGGCCCCGCAACGGAGGCGAAGCCATGATCCCCGGCGAGATCGTCACGGCCGCGGGTGACATCGTGCTCAATGCCGGGCGCGAGACCATCACCCTGACGGTGACCAACACGGGCGACCGGCCGATCCAGGTCGGCTCGCACTACCATTTCTTCGAGACCAATCCGGCGCTCGCCTTCGATCGCGCCGCGGCCCGCGGCATGCGGCTCGACATCGCGGCCGGGACCGCGGTGCGCTTCGAGCCGGGCCAGTCGCGCGCGGTCGGGCTGATACCGCTCGCCGGCACCCGCACGGTGTTCGGGTTCCGGCAGGAGGTGATGGGGCCGTTGTGAGCCGTCACCTCGTGTTGGTGGCGGGGGTGTTTCAATGTACTGAACCGGGCCGGTGTGCGGTGTGGCAGTCGCCACGTCGCACCGGGTGAGCATCAGAGAGGTTCGGAATGGCAGCCAAGCACTTCACCGGCGGATGTCACTGCGGCGCGGTGCGCTACGAGGTCCACGTCGATCTCGACAGCGCGATTGCGTGCAACTGCTCGCGCTGCGCCCGGCTCGGCGCGATCCTGGCGTTCGCGCCCGAGTCGGCCTTCTCGCTGATCTCCGGCGAGGCCGGGATGACCGATTACCAGTTCAACAAGAAGGTCATCCACCACCTGTTCTGCACCACCTGCGGCATCCAGTCGTTCGCGCGCGGCACCATGCCGAACGGCACCCGGATGGTCGCCGTCAACCTCCGCTGCCTCGACGGCGTCGATCCCGGCAGCCTGTCGCCGAAGGCGGTGGACGGCCGCAACTTCTGACCCCGGAGACCGCCCATGCCCGTCACCATCTCGCGTGCCGCCTATGCGGGGATGTTCGGGCCCACCACCGGCGACAGGGTGCGGCTCGCCGACACCGACCTGTTCATCGCGGTGGAGCGCGACCTCACCATCTATGGCGAGGAGGTGAAGTTCGGCGGCGGCAAGGTGATCCGCGACGGCATGGGCCAGAGCCAGATCACCAACCGGGACGGCGCCGTCGACACGGTGATCACCAACGCGGTGATCCTCGATCACTGGGGCGTCGTGAAGGCCGATGTCGGCCTGAAGGATGGGCGCATCGCGGCGATCGGCAAGGCCGGCAATCCCGACATCCAGCCCGGCGTCGATATCGTCATCGGGCCGGGCACCGAGGTGATCGCCGGCGAGGGCCGCATTCTCACCGCCGGCGGTTTCGATACCCACATCCACTTCATCTGCCCGCAGCAGATCGAGGAGGCGCTGATGTCGGGCGTCACCTCGCTGCTCGGCGGCGGCACCGGGCCGGCGGCCGGCACCAACGCGACCACCTGCACGCCGGGGCCGTGGCACATCGCCCGCATGATCCAGGCCGCCGACGCCTTCCCGGTCAATCTCGGCTTCGCCGGCAAGGGCAACGCGGCGCGGCCCGCCGCGCTGGTCGAGATGATCGAGGCTGGCGCCTGCGCCATGAAGCTGCACGAGGACTGGGGCACCACGCCGGCCGCCATCGACTGCTGCCTCACGGTCGCCGACGAGCACGACGTTCAGGTGATGATCCACACCGACACGCTCAACGAGTCGGGCTTCGTGGAGGACACCATCGCGGCCTTCAAGGGCCGCACCATCCACGCCTTCCACACCGAGGGGGCGGGTGGCGGCCACGCGCCCGACATCATCAAGGTGGCGGGCCTGCCCAACGTGCTGCCGTCGTCGACCAATCCGACGCGGCCGTTCACCGTCAACACCATCGACGAGCATCTCGACATGCTGATGGTGTGCCACCATCTCGACCCGTCGATTGCCGAGGATCTCGCCTTCGCCGAGAGCCGCATCCGCAAGGAGACCATCGCGGCGGAGGACATCCTGCACGACCTCGGAGCGCTGTCGATGATGTCGTCGGACAGCCAGGCGATGGGTCGCATCGGCGAGGTGATCATCCGCACCTGGCAGACCGCCGACAAGATGAAGCGGCAGCGCGGCCGGCTGCCGGAGGAGCACGGCGAAAACGACAATGCGCGGGCCAAGCGCTACATCGCCAAGTACACCATCAACCCGGCGATCGCCCACGGCGTGGCGCGTCACATCGGCTCGGTCGAGCCCGGCAAGCTCGCCGACCTCGTGCTGTGGTCGCCGGCCTTCTTCGGCGTCAAGCCCGAGCTGGTGATCAAGGGCGGCGCCATCGTGGCGGCCCCGATGGGCGATCCCAACGCCTCGATCCCGACGCCGCAGCCGGTGCATTACCGGCCGATGTTCGGCGCCTTCGGCCGGGCCGTCGCGGCGACGTCCGTGGTGTTCGTGTCCAAGGCCGCGGTGGCGGCCGGTCTCGCCGGCCGGCTCGGCACCGCCAAGGCGATGGTGGCGGTGGAGAACACCCGCACCATCGGCAAGCGCGACCTGATCCACAACGGCGCGACGCCGTCGATCACCGTCGATCCCGAGACCTACGAGGTGAGCGCCGACGGCGCCCTGCTCACCTGCGCGCCCGCCGCGGTGCTGCCGATGGCGCAGCGCTACTTCCTGTTCTGACCGGCGCGCCGTCGGCAAGCGTCGCCGCCAGCGGATGGTCGGCCAGGGTACGGCGAGCCGGAGCCGTCAGCCGCGCAGCATCCGCACCAGCACGTCGTCGCGGCGGACGAGGTGGTGATACAGCGCGGCGGCGACATGGACGAGCACCAGCGCGGCGATCATCCACCCGAACGAGCGGTGCAGCCCGAACAGCGCCTCCGAGAAGGCGCGATCCTGCGGCCAGATCGGCGGCAGCTCGAACAGCCAGAACACCAGGATTGGCGCCCGATAGGCCGAGGTGGCGATCCAGCCGACCAGCGGCTGCACGATGAGGAGCGCGTAGAGGATGCCGTGCACCGCCTGGGCGGCGGCACGCTGGCGGGCCGGAATGTCGCGCGGCAGCGGCGGCGGCGGCACCAGCATCCGGTAGGCGAAGCGGATCACCATCAGCAGCAGCAGCACGACGCCGAACGAGCGGTGCAGGTGGAAGGCGAGGTCCTGGGTCGGCCCCGGCTCGGCATTGGCCATGTAGATGCCGCCCGGGACGAGCGCGATGACGATGGCGGCGGTGATCCAGTGCAGCGCCCGGGCGGTCGCGGTGTAGCCGGGCGCGCCCCGCGCGGGCGTGGTGGTCGTGGCGGTCACGGTCGAGCTCCTCGCGCTTCGATCGGTTCGGCTCTGATCGGTTCGGCTCTGATCGTGGCCGCCTTCGCTGTCGCGGAGGACGACCGCCCGGTGCGTCGCGACGCCGCGCGGGGGGCGGGCGCGGGCTGCACGAGGCGATTGAGCCGGCGCCGCATCACAGGATAAAGTCGCGGTCGACGCAAGCCTCCGCGTGCCGCGCCTGGTGCCGGCCGCGCGGTCGCGTGCCGACCATGCCTCCGACTTGCACACTCGACCGCGCGACCGATCGCGCCACGGACCGCGCCCGATGCCCCGCATGCCAGCCGATCGGACCAGCCGTTGACTCCTTCGCGTTCCGCCCCAGACCAGCCGGTTGCCGACGATTGGTCGGAGGTGCCGCGGGCGCTGCGCGACGGCGGGCCGCTGCCGCCCGTCTGGGCGCCGCTGTTCGAGCCGCTGCGCCACGGCCGCGTCGACGATCTCGTGGTCATCGGCCAGATCGGCCAGTCGCTCGATGGCCGCATCGCCACCATCGGGGGGCGCCTTGAATACATCAACGGCGCCGCCGGCCTCGCCCATCTGCACCGCCTGCGCGCCGTGGTCGACGCCGTGGTGATCGGCATCGGCACGGCGCTCGCCGACGATCCGCTGCTCACCGTGCGGCATGTCGCCGGGCCCCATCCGGCCCGGGTGGTGATCGACCCCCGCGGCCGACTGCCCGGTGGCGCCCGCCTGCTCGCGGACGACGGCGCCCGCCGCCTCGTGGTGACCCGGTCGACCACCCGGGCGCGGCTGCCCGCCGGGGTCGAGCGGCTCGGCCTGCCGGAGACCGACGGGCGGCTGCATCCGGCCGCGATCCTCGGGGCGCTGGCGGCGGCGGGTCTGCGGCGGGTGCTGATCGAGGGCGGTGCCGACACCCTGTCGGGCTTCCTGGCGACCGGCTGCCTCGACCGGCTGCATGTGGTGGTGGCCCCCATCATCCTCGGCTCGGGGCGGCCCGGCTGCTCGCTGCCGGCCATCGGCCATGCCGACGAGGCGCTGCGGCCCAAGGTGCGCACGATGGCGCTCGGCGACGAGGTGCTGTTCGACTGCGACCTCTCGGGCCAGCGGCGGCCGCTCGGCCGGGCGAGAACCGCGCTCAAGTGAGGGCGCCACCGGCGCCCCGGCGTCCCCCTCAGCCGGGCTCGGCCGGGCGGGCGAAGAAGTCGAGATGGCCGACCTGGAGGGTCGAGCGGCCGGCCGCGCGCAGGATGCGGCGGCGGGTCGCCCAGCCCTCGATGGTCGACTCGGGGACGCCGACCAGCTCGCGCGCCGTGCCGGCGAGCGAGTCGAGCAGCTCCTGCTGGATCGGGTCGGTCGCCTCGATCAGCCAGTCGGCGGTGCCCTCGACCACGGTGTAGTCGAGCCGCTCGAACAGCCGCGCCGCCCGGCCGGCGGCGGCCGGGCCGAGGGCGGGGCCGAAGCCCTTGTCCATGCTCTGGTGGCGGTTGAAGGCCGAGACGATGAGGGCGTCGGCATCGTCGGCGGGGTCGAGCAGCACCCGCCCGTCGTAGGAGAGCGCCGCGTAGAAGGGCAGCCGGCGGGCGGCGATCTCGGTGACCAGCCGCTCCAGCCACTCCTCGGAGACGAGATCGAGAAAGGCCGAGGTGGTGACCAGATCGACCGGCCCGTCGAGCGCCGCCTCGAGGTCGTGTGCGAGGTCGACCGCCTGGGCGGTGATGCGGGTTTCGGGGCCGCCGTTCCCCTTGGCGCGGGCCAGCAGGCCGAGATCGTTGTCGACCAGCCGCCAGTGCTGATGGCGGGGCAGCGACGGGCCGAGCGCCCGCACGGTGGCGCCGGTGCCGCAGGCGAGATCGACCAGCGTGATCGAGGTGCCGCCGGCGAAGCGGGCCGCCACGGCCGCGAGCACGGCGGGATTGCGGGCCTGGCGGTCGTGCGGCTCGCGGCGGTCGAGCCAGTCGGCGGTGAAGGTGCTCACGGGGCGGCCTCGCGGCTGGCGGTGAGGCGGTCGATCGAATGGGCGAAAAGCCGGGCCGCCTCGGTCCAGTCCGGCAGTCCGGCGGCGGCCGCCCGGGCCGCCGCAGCGATCCGGGTCCGGGTCGCCTCGTCGGTGATCAGGGTCCGCAACGCCGCCGCCAGCGCGGTCGGGTCGTCGGGCGGAACCAGCAGGCCCGTGCCGGCCGGCACCGTGTCGGGAATCGCTCCGGCCGTGGTGCCGACCACCGGCAGACCGTAGGCGACCGCTTCCGAGAATGCCATCCCGTATCCCTCGAACCGCGACGCCAGCACGAACACGTCGCTTGCGGCGTAGAGCGCCGCGAGCCGGTCGTCCGGGACGGCTCCCGCGACGACAACGCGGTCGCCGAGCCCGAGGTCCACGATCTGGCGCGCGAGCGCCGCCGCCGTCGCCGGATCGCGGTCGGTGGCGCCCGCGATGGTCAGGCGCCAGTCGAGATCGGCGAGCCGCGCCAGCGCCGCGACCAGCACGTCGTAGCCCTTGCGGGGCACCACGGCGCCGACGGCGATGAGCGCCACCGGGCCGGCGCGCCGGCCGGTCGGCACGGCGCCGCTCGCGGGCGGCGGGGCGCCCCTTTCGGTGCCCGGCGGCACCACGGCGATGCGCCCCGTCGGGACGCCGTAATCGGCGGCGACGAGGCGGGCGGTCGCCGCACTGGTCACCACCACGCCGCGGGCGCTGGCGAGCGCGGTGCGCTCGCTGTCGCGCAGCCGGGCCGCCGCGGTGGCATCGAGGCCGCTCTCCAGAGCGAGCGGATGATGCACCAGGGCGATCACCGGCAGCCGGCGACAGGCTGTCGCGGCGAGCTCCGGCAGCACCCCGAAGGCGAGGCCGTCGATGACGGTCGCGGTGCCGGCGGGCAGCCGCTCGATGGCCGCGAGCGCCGCCATCCGGGTCGCCGCGTCCGGCCACGGAAAGCCCTCGCCGAGGTCGACGACGTCGACGCTGCGGCTGGCGGCGCGCAGCCCGGCGACGATGCGGCGGTCATAGGCGTAGCCGCCGGTCGGGGTGGCGAGATCGCCGGGCACGGCGAACGCCAGCCGTGGCGCCGACGGCGTGTGCCGCCCCGGCGGGGCGGCGCTCACCACAGCGGCGCCTCGTACCAGGCGCGGGCGACGTGGGATTCCGAGATGGTGACGCGGATGGCGGCGAGCGCCCGGCCGTCGCGGCCGAGATCGCCGGCGCGGGCCGCCGCGGCGAGCCGGTCGAAGATGTGGCGGGTGAGGAACTCGGTGGTGGTGTTCTGGCCGGCGAACTCCGGCAGGGCGTCGAGATTCTGGTAGTCGAGCGGCGCCAGCACGGCCTTCAGGGCCTCGTGGGCGCGGCCGATGTCGACCACGATGCCGTTCTCGTCCAGCGTCTCGGCCAAGATGGCGGCGTCGACCACGAAGGTCGCCCCGTGCAGCGCCTGCGCCGGGCCGAACACGGCTCCGCGGAACGAGTGGGCGATCATGATGTGGTGGCGGACTTCGACGGCGTACACGGGGCGGCCTCCTGTCGGTCAGGCGAGCAGGATAGCCGAAGTCGACGATGCGCAGACAAGACGAGACGTCGCTGCGCCGCCCTTCACCCGACTGTTTGCCCCGCCCTTTCCTCGCCCTCACCCATATTTTTTCTCGCCCCTCACCCCGACCCTCTCCTCGCGGGCGGGGAGAGGGAGGGCTGCCGCCGTGCGATGAGGGGCGAGAGGGAGAACCGCTACCGTGCGGTGAGCGGGGGAGAGGGAGAGCCGCCGCCGAGCGGTCGGGTCATCCAGCCTCTCGGCGTCTGTCGATGGTCACCTCTCCCCGCGGGCGGGGAGAGGTCGGCGAGCCGCGAAGCGGGGAGCCGGGTGAGGGGGCGGTGCCGTTCGTCAGCTTTCTGGCGGCCGCGCCGATGGCACCGACGGTAGGCTGTCGTCCGTCACGCGCCCGTCACGGACTCCTGGTCTCGCCCCTCACCCCGACCCTCTCCCCGCCTGCGGGGAGAGGGAGGGCTGCCGCCGTGCGATGAGCAGGGGAGCGGGAGAGCCGCTATCGTGCCGAAGCCTCTACTTGCCCATCCGCTTCTTGCGCTGGCCGAGGGTGCGCAGGCGCAGCGCGTTGAGCTTGATGAAGCCCTGGGCGTCATGCTGGTCGTAGGCGACGGCGCCCTCCTCGAAGGTGACCAGCTCCTGGTCGTAGAGCGAGTAGGGGCTCTCGCGGCCGACCACCGAGACGTTGCCCTTGTAGAGCTTGAGCCGCACCCGGCCGGTGACGAACTCCTGGCTCTTGTCGATGGCGGCTTGCAGCATCTCGCGCTCGGGCGCGAACCAGAACCCGTTGTAGACGAGCTCGGCGTATTTCGGCATCAGCTCGTCCTTGAGATGCGCGGCGCCGCGATCGAGCGTGATCTGCTCGATGCCGCGGTGGGCGGCGAGCAGGATGGTGCCGCCGGGCGTCTCGTACATGCCGCGCGACTTCATGCCGACATAGCGGTTCTCGACGAGATCCAGCCGGCCGATGCCGTTCTCGCGCCCGAGGTCGTTGAGCTTGGCCAGCAGCGCGGCCGGCGTGAGCTTGACGCCGTCCACCGCGACGGCGTCGCCGCGCTCGAAGTCGACCGTGATGAACGTCGCCCGGTCGGGCGCGTCCTCGGGATTGACGGTGCGGCTGTAGACGTAGTCCGGCACGTCCTGCGACGGGTCCTCCAGCACCTTGCCCTCGGAGGAGGTGTGCAGCAGGTTGGCGTCGGTCGAGAACGGCGCCTCGCCGCGCTTGTCCTTGGCGATCGGGATCTGGTGCTGCTCGGCGAACTCGATCAGCTTGGTGCGCGAGGTGAGGTCCCACTCGCGCCACGGCGCGATCACCTTCACGTCGGGCTTGAGCGCGTAGTAGGCGAGCTCGAAGCGGACCTGATCGTTGCCCTTGCCGGTGGCGCCGTGGCACACCGCGTCGGCCCCCACCTTCTCGGCGATCTCGATCTGCTTCTTGCCGATCAGCGGCCGCGCGATCGAGGTGCCGAGCAGGTACTGGCCCTCGTAGACCGCGTTGGCGCGGAACATCGGGAACACGTAGTCGCGGACGAACTCCTCGCGCAGATCCTCGATGAAGATGTTCTCCGGCTTGATGCCGAGCAGCAGCGCCTTGTGGCGCGCCGGCTCCAGCTCCTCGCCCTGGCCGAGATCGGCCGTGAAGGTCACCACCTCGCAGCCATAGGTGGTTTGCAGCCACTTCAGGATGATCGAGGTATCGAGGCCGCCCGAATAGGCCAGCACCACCTTCTTCACGTCGCTCTTCGCCATGCCCTCTCGGCCGCCCGGCCGCTCCTCGCTCGTCCGGCCGGGCGGGCCCGGCCGGTCTCGGCAGTTGAAAATCGCGGCGGACTATAGGCGCCGGGCGGCCCGGTGCAAGCCGAGCCCCGGCCCGGCAGCCATGCCGTGCAGAGGCCGGCGGCTGCGCGCCGCGATCCCGGTGCTCCGCCGGATGGCCCCCGGCGGTCCGGATGGTCGCGCCCGGACCGCGTGTCGCACCCGCCCGCACGGTTTCGTCCGATCGGCCTAGACGCCGAGCGTTCTTCCTTGTCGGCCAGGGTTCTCGGAACGGCGGCGGAGGCGATTGCGGCCGTGGTGCGACATTTGTAGCGGCGGTGCGGGACTGGCGCGGGGCGCGCATCTCCCTACCTCTGGCCGCAAGGACGACGGAGACGACGTTCAGACACAGGAGCCCGCCTTGCGCGACCGAGCCGCCTGATCGCCACCGCCGCGACCCGGACCCGGTGGGTCCGGTCAGCCGCTCTCATCCGCCGAGCCGAACCCAACGAGCCTGCCCATGACCGCTACGCCTGCCCGGCGCGGACGGACGCTCTCCGTCGCGCTGTCGATCGCCCTCGTCGCCGCTCAGGTCTCCGCCACCCTGGTCGCCGCGGCCCGCGCCGCCACGCCCGCGCCGCCCGACACGCGGCGCGACCAGGAGGGCATCGCGATCCGGCTCGACGAGCGCGAGGTCCGCTCGGCCGGCATCGCCACCACTTCCATCGAGCGGGAGCGCGGCGAGGTGGAGCTGTCGCTGCCCGGCACGGTGGCCATCCCGCCGCAGCAGCTCCGCGTCGTCGCGGCGCCGGCCGGCGGGCTGGTCGAGGCCATGCTGGTCGCCGCCGACGAGACCGTGACGGCCGGCCAGTCGATCGCCCGGCTGCGCTCGCCCGATCTCGTCGAGGCGCAGCGCCAGTATCTCGCGGCGCTCGCCGACGAGGCGCTGGCGACCGATCGGTTGCGCCGCACCCGCCTCTTGTGGGAAGGCCGCGTCACCCCCGAGCGCGAGCTGCGCATCGCCGAGACCGAAGCCTCGCATGCCAAGTCGCGGCTCGACGAGCGCTCGCAGATCCTCGGCCTGATGGAGATGTCGGAGGCCGACATCGAGGCGCTGCGCAACAGCCGCCGCATCGTCAGCGCGGTGACGATCCACGCCCCGATGGCCGGCACGGTGGTGTCGCGCAACGCCAATCCGGGCCAGCGCGTCGAGGCGGCGGCGCCGGTGTTCACCATCGCCCGCCTGGAGCCCCTGTGGGTCAACATCCAGGTGCCGGCCGCGCGCCTCCCTGCCGTCGATGTCGGCGACGCCGTGGTGCTGCCGGCCTATGGGGTGCAGGGGCGGATCATCCGCATCGGTCGCACCGTCGACCAGAACACCCAGTCGGCCGTGGCGGTCGCCGAGATCTCCTCGGGCGGCGGCCTGGTGCGGCCGGGCCTCGCGGTGGCCGCGACGATCCGCATCGGCCAGAACGGAACGCCGCAGTGGTCGGTGCCGGCCTCGGCGGTGGTGCGCCATCGAGATCGCTCCTGGGTGTTCGTCCGCGAGGAGAACGGCTTCCGGGCCCGGCCCGTGCAGGTGATCGCCGAGGCCGGCGGCCGCGCGTCGGTGCGCGCCAACCTGGCGGAGACCGATCGCGTCGCTGACCGCGGCATCCTGGCGCTGCTCGCCGAGCTCGCCGCCGTCGACCAGGACTGACCGATGCTCGCCCGTCTCGTCGATCTCGCGCTCCGTCAGCGCCTGCTGGTCATCATCGGGGCGATCGCCCTCGCCGTGTGGGGCGCCACCGCCTATCAGCGCCTCTCCATCGACGCATTCCCGGACGTCGCGCCCGTGCAGGTGCTCGTCTCCATGCGGGCGCCCGGCCTCACCCCGGAGGAGCTGGAGAGCCGCGTCACCACGCCGATCGAGCTGGCGGTGCGCGGCATCCCCAACCTGGTGCGCATGCGCTCGACCACCCGCTACGCGGTGGCGCTCATGACCTTCGAGTTCGCCGAGGGCACCGATATCTTCTGGGCCCGCGCCCAGGTGAACGAGCGCTTGCAGGAGGTGCGTGACCAGCTTCCCGCCGATGCGGATGGCGGCCTCGCCCCGATCGTGACGCCGCTCGCCGAGATGGTGATGTTCACCATCGAGTCGGAGACCCTCGACCCCAAGGAGAAGCGCAGCCTGATCGACTGGACGATCCGGCCGTCGCTGCGCGGCCTGCCCGGCGTCGCCGACGTCAACGTGCTCGGCGGCTTCGTGCGCACCTTCGAGGTGATGCCGTCGCCGACCGCCATGGCGGCCCGCGGCATCACCACCGAGATGCTCGAGGATGCGATCTCCGAGAACAACCGCAACGACGGCGCCGGCCGCATCCGCACCGGCGAGGAGGCGCTGCTGGTGCGCTCGGAGGGCCGCATCCGCACCCTGGAGGATATTCGCAACACCATCGTGGCGGTGCGCGGCGGCTCGGTGGTGCGGGTCGGCGACGTCGCCGACGTGCGCCACGGCTCGCTCGCCCGCAACGGCGTCGTCACCGCCGATGCCGAGGGCGAGACCGTGTGGGCCATGGTGCTCGGCCTGCGCGGCGCCAATGCCCGCACCGTGGTGGACGGCGTGAAGAAGCGGTTCGCCGAGCTGGAGCCGCGGCTGCCGGACGGTGCCAAGATCGTCATCTTCTACGATCGTAGCGAGCTGATCGGCAAGGCGGTGTGGACGGTCCAGAAGGTGCTGCTGGAAGCGATCCTGCTGGTCGTCGTCATGCTGCTCCTGTTCCTCGGCAATCTGCGCTCCGCCCTGGTGGTGTCGCTGATCCTGCCGCTGGCAGTGCTGACCACCTTCGGGATGATGCGCCTGTTCGGCATGTCGGCCAACATCATGTCGCTCGGCGGCCTGGCCATCGCCATCGGCCTTTTGGTCGACTGCGCCGTAGTGGTGGTCGAGAATGTCGAGCATCGCCTCGCCCATGCCGGCTCGCGCGATCTGCCGACGCGGCTGCGGCTGACCCTGGAGGCGACCCGCGAGGTGGCGGTGCCGCTGGTCTCCGGCGTCGTCATCATCATCATGGTGTTCGCGCCGCTGTTGTCGCTCGAAGGGCTGGAGGGCCGGCTGTTCAGCCCGGTCGCCATCACCATCGTGGTGGCGCTGATCGCGGCGCTCGTGCTGTCGCTCACCGTGGTGCCGGTGATGTCGGCGCTGCTGCTCAAGCCGACCAGCCACGCCGAGCCCTGGCTGATGCGCAAGCTGCACGCCGTCTACGATCCGACGCTCGCCTTCGTGATGCGCCGGCCCGCCGTGGTGTTCGCCGCGGTGGCGATCGGCATCGCGGTGGTCGCGGTGGTGTTCCCGCGCATCGGCGGCACCTTCATGCCGGTGATGGACGAGGGCACGCCGGTGGTCACCATCCGCAAGTTCCCCACCATCTCGGTCGACGAGGCGGCACAGACCGATCTGCGCATCCAGCAGGCGCTGATGACCGAGATCCCGGAGATCAAGCGGGTGATGGCGCGCGCCGGCGCCGACGAGCTCGGCATCGATCCGGTCGGCCTCAACGAGACCGACATGTTCATGACGCTCGCCCCGAAGGAGACCTGGCGCGGACCCGACATGCGTTGGTTCCTCGGCGAGCTGCGGCGGGTGCTCGACGGCATCCCGGGCATCGACTACGCGCTGACGCAGCCGATCGACATGCGGGTGCAGGAGATGATCATCGGGGCGCGCGGCGACGTCGTCGTCAAGGTGTTCGGCGACGACATCGCCACCCTCAACCGGGTCGCCCGCGACGTCGCCGGCGCGATCCGCTCGATGGCCGGCGCGACCGACGTGTTCGCGCTGCGCAACGCCGGGATGCGCTACTTCACGGTCGAGGTGGACCGCGCCCAGGCGGGCCGCTTCGGGCTGAACGCCGAGCAGGTGCAGGAGGCGCTACGGGTGTGGGTCGACGGCCGCCGGGTCGGCCTGGTGCTGGAAGGGCAGGTGCGCACCCCGCTGGTGATCCGCGGCGAGGAGCGCCTGCGCGCCTCGGCGGCCGATCTCGCTCGCGTGCCGATCGTGCTGCCGGGCGGCGGCACCGTGGAGCTCGCCCAGGTCGCCGCCATCCGGATCGAGGACGGCCCCATCCAGGTCATCCGCGAGGACGGCCAGCGCTTCGCCACCGTGCTGGCCAATGTGCGCGGCCGCGATCTCGTCGGCTTCGTCACCGACGCCAAGGCCTCCGTGGCCGAGAAGGTGGAGATGCCGAAGGGCTACGGGCTCGTGTGGGGCGGCCAGTTCGAGAACCAGCAGCGCGCCTCGGCGCGGCTGATGATCGTGGTGCCGATCGCGCTCGGCGGCATCTTCCTGCTGCTCTATCTCACCTTCGGGTCGTTCCGCCAGGCCACGCTCGTGTTCTGCAACGTGCCGTTCGCCACCATCGGCGGGGTGATCGCGCTGTGGGCTTCGGGCGAGTTCCTGTCGGTGCCCTCGTCGGTCGGCTTCATCGCCCTGATGGGTATCGCGGTGCTCAACGGCGTGGTGCTGGTGTCCTACATCAACGAGGTGTGCGGGCGCGGCACGCTGCCGTTCCGCGAGGCCGTGATGGAAGGGACGCGGCGGCGACTGCGGCCGGTCAGCCTGACGGCGTCGATCGCGGCGCTCGGCCTGGTGCCGTTCCTGTTCGCCGACGGGCCGGGCGCGGAGATCCAGCGGCCGCTCGCCATCGTGGTGATCGGCGGCCTCGTCACCGCGACGGCGCTGACCCTCTTGATGCTGCCGATCCTCTACGACCGCTTCGCGCTGCCGCGGGCGGAGCGGCGGCGGCTCGACGAGGAGGGCGCCGCGGTGGCGGCGGCCGCGGCGGCGAGCGCTCATGGCGAGCCTCATGGTTCCGCGCCGGTGTCGCCGCCGGCTGCGGCGATGAAGCCGCCCGCCGAGGTGCCGGCCGCCCCGGCGTGACGATGGCGGTTCTGCTATAGTCCCCCCGGATCACACCGGGGGGACTTGCGCGACATGCCGGATCGCGACCTGCTCATCGGCCGCCTGCCGAAATGCGAGCTGCACATCCACATCGAGGGCTCGCTGGAGCCCGACATGATGGTGGCGCTCGCCCGCCGCAACAACGTGACGCTGCCGTGGGACTCGGTCGAGGCGGTGCGCCGCGCCTATCGGTTCGGCTCGCTCCAGGACTTTCTCGACGTCTACTATGTCGGCATGTCGGTGCTGGTGACCGAGCAGGACTTCTACGATCTCGCCACCGCCTATCTACGCCGGGCGCACGCCGACAATGTCGTGCATGTCGAGATGTTCTTCGATCCGCAGGGCCACACCAGCCGGGGCGTCGCGTTCGACACGGTCGTGAACGGGCTGCATCGGGCGTGCCGCGATGCGCGGGAGACTCTCGGCCTGTCGGCGAGCCTGATCATGTGCTTCCTGCGCCATCTCGACGAGCGGGATGCCGAGCGCACCCTCGATGCGGCACTGGCGCATCGCGAGCGCATCGTCGGGGTCGGTCTCGATTCCTCCGAGCAGGGGCACCCGCCGGAGAAATTCCGGCGGGTGTTCGCCCGTGCCCGCGACGCCGGCTTCCACCTCTTCGCCCATGCGGGCGAGGAGGGCCCGCCCGCCTATGTGTGGCAGGCGCTCGACGTGCTCGGCGTCCGTCGCGTCGACCACGGCAACCGCGCCGTCGAGGACGAGGCGCTGGTGGCGCGGCTCGCCCGCGACCGGGTGCCGCTGACCATGTGCCCGCTGTCCAACCTGCGGCTGCGGGTCATCGACGATCTCGTCCATCATCCGCTGCGGCGAATGACCGACAAGGGCGTCGCCGTGACGGTGAACTCCGACGACCCCGCCTATTTCGGCGGCTATGTGAACGACAATTTCCGCGCCGTCGCGGCGTCGCTCGATCTGGCGCCCGCCGAGATCGTGGCGCTCGCCCGCACCAGCTTCGAGGCCGCCATGATGTCCGCGGAGGAGCGTGCCCGCGCGCTCGAGCGCTTCGAGGTGGCGGTGCGCGAGGCGGGGTGACGGTCGCGCCGTCGCCGGAGACCCGGTTACTTGCCGCCGAAGGCGTCGCGGAACGAGTCGAACTTCGACGTCGTGTTGGTCTTGATCTCCTGCTTGCGGGCCGGGTCGCAGGTGACGACGCCCTTGTCGATCATCTGCTGGGTGCGGTTGTCGATGGAGAACTCGCGACAGTTCCCCATGTTATCGACCTTCACCCACATGCGGCCGTGGCGGCGGGACTCCTCGCTCGGCGGCTCGGCCTCGCCGAGCAGGCGCGCGCTGGGGGGATGCAGGCCGAAGTGGCGCGCCCCGATCTCGTAGAGCAGCAAGGTGAGGGCCGCCAGACCGGCCGCGATGGCCAGGACGACGGCGACGCCGCGATTTGCGTGGTGAACCTTGATCATCGTCTCACCCCGGGGCAGGGTGCGACCATCCGGTTAAGAGTCTGTTAGAGGAACCTTCGGCCTTCGCCCGAAAGATCTAGACCGCGGCTCGTCCCTTCGGCCCGCGCCGGGCCGCCGCCGGTCCGGACCCCGCTCCGAAATCGCAGCGAGCGCTAGCCGGAAAGCTGGTATAACGGCGGTACGGTACGGGGTCGTCCTGGTCGGCGGGCGGCTACCGGCCCCACCCGACAGCCCCGGAAGGACGCCGTGACCCGCTTGGTTCGCCCGCTCTCGACGGCTGTCGCCGTCGCGCTCCCCTTCGCTCTCCCCGCCGTGCTCGCCGTCTCGCTCGCCGCCTGTGGCGAGCAGAACAGATACGTCGCTCCGCCGCCCCCCCGGGTGACGGTGGCGAAGCCCGTGCAGCAGGCGGCGATCCGCTATCTCGAGGCGACCGGCTCGACCGTGCCGGTCAACCAGGCGGATCTGGTCGCCCGGGTCGCCGGCTTCGTCCAGGGCATCAGCTACGACGATGGCGAGGAGGTGAAGCAGGGCCGGCTCCTGTTCACCATCGAGCCCGAGCCCTACAAGGTGAAGGTCGACCAGGCCAAGGCGGCCGAGCTCGGCGCCGAGGCCAATCTCCGGCAGCAGCAGATCGTCTTCGACCGCCAGGTCGATCTGGTCGCCAAGCAGGCCAGCCCGCAGTCGCTGCTCGACCAGGCGACCGCCAGCCGCGACACCGCCCAGGCGAATCTCGACCAGTCCAAGGCCAACACCCTGCTGGCCGTCATCAACGACGGCTACACCCGGGTGACGGCGCCGTTCGACGGCATGGTGACGGCCCGCCAGGTGTCGCTCGGCCAGTATGTGGGCGCCAACGGCCAGCCCACCACGCTCGCCAGCATCGTGCAGGTCGCGCCGATCTACGTGACCTTCAACATCAGCGAGACCGACGTCCAGCGCATCCGCGACGAGATGGCCCGCCTCGGCCTCACCCGCGACGACATGCGCAAGGTGCCGATCGAGATCGCCACCCAGACCGAGATGGGATACCCGCATGTCGGCACGCTCGACTATGTGGCGCCCTCGGTCAGCGCCTCGACCGGCACGCTGCTCGCCCGCGCCATCCTGGCGAACGACAAGCGCGCTTTGCTGCCCGGCTATTTCGTCCGCGTGCGGCTGCCGATCGAGCGCATCCCGAACGCGATCCTGGTGCCCGACACGGCGATCGGCAGCGACCAGGGCGGCCGCTACGTGCTGGTGATCGGCAAGGACGATGTCGTCGAGCAGCGCAAGGTCGAGGTCGGGCCGCAGGTCGGCGAGCTGCGCATTATCGAGAAGGGCCTCGGGCCGGACGACCGCGTCGTCGTCGGCGGCGCCCTGCGCGCCGTGCCGGGCCAGAAGGTCGACCCGCAGCTCACCACGCTCGCGGCGCCGCCGCCGGTCGAGCTGCCGAAGGCGCCGCCGGCGCCGCCGCCGCTGCCCAACACGCTGCCGGCCGCGCCGAAGGTGGCCGACCCGGTGCTGGCGCCGGTGCCCTCACCGGCGCCGCCGGCCCTGCCGGGCGGGCTGCCGCGCCCTCGCACCATGCAGTGAGCCCGGCATGATCTCCAAATTCTTCATCGAGCGGCCGGTCCTCGCCAACGTTCTGGCCATCCTGATGATCGTGATCGGCGCCGTGGCGCTGCTGCGGCTGCCGGTGTCGCAGTATCCCGACGTGGTGCCGCCCACCGTCCAGGTCACCACCAGCTATCCGGGCGCCAGCGCCCGCACCGTGATCGACACGGTGGCGCTGCCGATCGAGCAGCAGGTCAACGGCGTGCAGGGCATGATCTACATGCAGTCCTACGCCGGATCGGACGGCAGCTACACGCTGACCGTCACCTTCGAGATCGGCACCGATCTCGACATGGCGCAGGTGCTGGTGCAGAACCGCGTCGCCACCGCGCTGTCGCAGCTACCGCAGTCCGTCCAGGTGCAGGGCGTGACGGTGCAGAAGAAGATGACGTCGATCCTCCAGATCGTCACCCTGACGTCGCCGGACGATCGCTTCGACAGCCTCTATCTCGCCAACTACGCCACCATCCGGCTGCGCGACGAGATCGCGCGCCTGCCCGGCGTCGGCAACGTCACGGTGTTCGGCGCCGGCCAGTACTCGATGCGCGTCTGGCTCGATCCCAACCGGCTCCAGGCGCGTGCGCTGACCACGCAGGACGTCGTCCAGGCGTTGCAGGGCCAGAACCAGCAGGTGACGGCCGGACAGGTCGGCATGCCGCCGTCGCCCCGCACGCAGAACTTCCAGTACACGCTCGAGGTGCTGGGCCGCCTCGATGATCCGGACCAGTTCGCCGCCGTCATCGTCAAGACCGGCCAGAACGGCGAAGTCACGCGGGTGCGCGACATCGGCCGGGTCGAGCTGGGCGCGCAGACCTACAGTCAGATCTTCACCCAGGACGGCAAGCCGGCCGCCGGCATCGCCATCTATCAGTCGCCCGGTGCCAACGCGCTCGACGTCGCCGATCGGGTCAAGGCCAAGATGGTGGTGCTGGCCAAGGACTTTCCGCAGGGCCTCATCTACGGGGTGCCGTTCGACACCACGCTGTTCGTCACCCAATCGATCAACGAGGTGTACAAGACGCTGTACGAGGCGGCGATCCTGGTGCTGATCGTCATCCTCCTGTTCCTCCAGGACTGGCGCGCCATGCTGGTGCCGGCCACCACGGTGCCGGTCACCATCGTGGGCGCCTTCGCCGCGATGGCGGCGCTCGGCTTCACCGTCAACCTGTCGACCCTGTTCGCCATCGTGCTGGCGATCGGCATCGTGGTGGACGACGCCATCGTGGTGGTCGAGGGCGCCGCCCACAACATCGAGAAGGGCATGAGCGGCCACGATGCGGCCATCGGCGCCATGGCGATCCTGCTCGGCCCGATCATCGGCATCACTTTGGTGCTGATGGCGGTGTTTCTGCCGGCGGCGTTCCTGCCCGGCCTCACCGGCCGCATGTATGCGCAGTTCGCTCTGGTGATCGCCGCCACCGCGTTTCTCTCCGCCATCAACGCCCTGACCCTGAAGCCGACCCAGGCGGCCACCTGGCTGCGCGCCCCGGTGCCGCCGGAGCAGCGCAACGCCTTCTTCCGCGCCTTCAACGCGGTCTATGGCCGCGCCGAGCGTCTCTATGCCGGGCTGATCGGCCGCATGGTGCGGGTGAGCGGCGCCATGGTGGTGGTGGCGCTGCTGATCATCGGCGGCGCCTTCTGGGGCTTCACCCGGGTGGCGACCGGCTTCCTGCCCATCGAGGACCAGGGCTATGTGCTGGCCAGCGTGCAGTTGCCCGACGGCGCTTCGCTCGGCCGCACGCAAGGCGTGCTCGACCGGGTGACCGAGATCGCCCGCAAGACGCCGGGCGTCAAGCAGGTGATCGCCATCGCGGGCGTGTCGCCGCTCGACAACTCCGCGTCGCTCGCCAATGCGGGCGTCGCCTACATCATGCTCGACGACTGGGACAAGCGCGGAAAGGGCGAGGATCTGCGCTCGCTGCTGATCGGCCTCAACGGCTCTCTCGGCGACATTCCCGAGGCCAAGATCCTGGTGGTGCCGCCGCCGCCGATCCAGGGCGTCGGCAATGCCGGCGGCGTCACCATGCAGATCGAGCTGCGCGACGGCAGCTTCGATCTGGTCAAGCTGCAAGGCATGGTCGACAGCTTCGTCGCCAACGCGGCGACGCAGTCGCAGATCCAGCGCGTCATCTCGACCTTCCGGTCGAGCGCGCCGCAATACCGGGTCGAGGTCGACCGGGTGAAGACCGAGACCCTGCAAGTCTCACTCGATCAGGTGTTCCAGACGCTCGCCGGTTATCTGGGCTCCACCTATGTGGATCAGTTCAACAAGTTCGGCCGCGTCTTCCAGGTCTATGTGCAGGCCGACGCCGACTTCCGCCAGCGGCTGGAGGACGTCCGCAATCTCACGGTGCGCAACGCCAAGGGCGACATGATTCCCCTCGGCACGCTGATGAGCATCACGCCCACCGTCGGGGCGCCGCTGATCAGCCTGTACAATCTCTATCCGTCGGCCACCATCGTGGCACTGCCAGCCGCCGGGGTGTCGACCGGGCAGGCGATGCGGCTGATGGAGCAGATCGCCGACAAGACGCTGCCGCCGGGGTCCGGCATCGAATGGACCGCGATGTCGTACCAGGAGAAGATCGTCGGCAATCAGATGTTCGTGGTCTTCGCGCTGTCGATCCTGCTGGTCTATCTGGTGCTGGCCGGCCAGTACGAGAGCTGGTGGGCGCCGATCGCCGTGGTGCTGGCGGTGCCGCTGTCGCTGCTCGGCCCGGTGCTGGCGCTGAACCTGCTCCGGGTCGACAACAACCTCTACGTCCAGATCGGCCTGGTGCTGCTGATCGCGCTGTCGGCCAAGAACGCCATCCTGATCGTCGAGTTCGCCCGCGAGACGCGGGCCGCCGGCAAGTCCATCCTGGAGTCCGCCGTCGAGGGCGCGCGCGAACGGTTCCGGCCGATCCTGATGACCTCGTTCGCCTTCATCCTGGGCGTCGCGCCGCTGGTGGTGGCGAGCGGGGCGGGCGCCTCGGCCCGCGCCTCGATCGGCATCACGGTGTTCTCGGGTATGATCGCCTCGACCTGCCTCGCCGTGCTGTTCGTGCCGTCGTTCTTCGTGATGGTGCAGCGGTTCGAGGAGTTCCTGGCGGCCCGCAAGGCCCGGAAGGCGGGCGCCGAGCCGCGGAGCCCGGACGGCACGGCGGCGCCGGCGGAGTGACAAACCTCGCCATGGCCGGGCTCGTCCCGGCCATGGCGGACCCGGATCGCCGCCTACATGGTCCCGTCGGCCTCGTCCTCGTCGTCCTGCACGTCATCCTCCTCGAACGGCGGCTCCTGGTCCTCGGGCTCGGGCGGATAGGTGTGGGTGCGGCCCTGGAGGTCCTCGATCTCCCAGCGCTCGGCGCCAGGGGCGCAGCCGCCGGCCGGCACCGCGTGGGTCGGCCCCACCGGCACCTTGCCGGCGCCGCCCGGAATGTCGAGCACATAGGTCGGCTGAGCGAGGCCGGAGACGCGGCCGCGCAGGCGCCGCATCAGCGCCTGCCCGTCGGCGATGGTGGTGCGCAGATGCGCGGTGCCGGGCGCGAGATCGCCGTGGTGCAGGTAGTAGGGTTTTATGCGCGCGGCCACGAAGGCCCGCATCAGCTCGGCCAGCGTCTTGTCGTCGTCGTTGACGCCCCTGAGCAGCACCGATTGCGACAGCATCGGGATGCCGGCGTCGATCAGCCGGGCGCAGGCTCGTCGCGCCGCGTCCGTCAGCTCGCGGGGATGGTTGGCGTGCAGCACCACATAGGTGGCCTTGCCGGGAATTTTCAGCGCCGCCACCAGCGCCGGCGTGATCGCCTCGGGCACCGCCACCGGCACCCGGCTGTGCAGCCGCACCACCCGCACATGCGGGATGGCGCCGAGCGCGGCCACAACGGCGCCGAGCTTGTCGGGCGCCAGGATCAGCGGGTCGCCGCCGGTGAGGATCACCTCGAAGATCTCGCGCCGGCCGCCGATGTAGTCGAGCGCCGCCGCGATCTTCTTCGGCGACAGCGTCGGGCGGCCCTCCGGCCCCACCATGGCGCGGCGGAAGCAGAACCGGCAGTAGACCGGGCAGACATGCACGAGCTTGAGCAGCACCCGGTCCGGGTAGCGGTGGACGATGCCCTCGACCGGGCTCATGGCGTCGTCGCCGATCGGGTCGGGCCGCTCCTCCGGGGCGGTGTCGAGCTCGGCCGGATCGGGCACGAACTGGCGGGCGATCGGATCGTTCGGGTCGGTCGGATCGATCAGCGCGGCCAGCGCCGGCGGCACCGCGACGGCATAGCGTGCCGCCACCGCGTCGAGCACGGCGACGCGGGCATCGGGCACCAGGCCGGCGGCGGCAAGCTCGGCGGCGCTGCGCAGGGTCTTGGATCGCGTGGTCATCGGGGGCCTTTCGGCTTCCAGCGATACGCCGGCGGCGCGGCGGCCACAAGGCGGGCTCCCTTCACCTCTCCCCGCCGCTGGCGGGGAGCAGTTGCGCGCTGCCGCGGCGCCGTCTACGCCACCGGGGTCCAGATCACCTGGTCGATGCGCGGCGCGCCGGTGGCCAGCATCACCAGCCGGTCGAAGCCGAGGGCGCAGCCGGACGCCTCCGGCATCACGGGGAGCGCCGCCAGGAAATCGTCGTCGATCGGATAGCGCTCGCCGTAGACGCGCGCCTTCTCGTCCATCTCGGCGACGAACCGGCGGCGCTGCTCGCCCGCATCGGTCAGCTCGCCGAAGCCGTTGGCGAGTTCCACCCGGCACACATACATCTCGAACCGCTCGGCCACCCGCGGGTCGTGCGCGGTCGGCCGCGCCAGCGCCGCCTCGGCGACCGGATATTCGGTGAGCAGGGTCGCGCGGGCGATGCCGAGCTTCGGCTCGACGCGCTCGACCAGGATGCGGCTGAACACGTCCGACCACGTGTCGTCGGCGGCGGTGCGGATGCCGGCCGCGGTCGCCGCGGCGACGAGGCCGTCCCGGTCGGTCTCGGTCGCCGTCACGGTGGCGAGGAGATCGATGCCGGCGAAGCGGTCGAACGCCTCGGCGACGGTCAGCCGCTCGGGCGCGGCGAACGGGTCGGCGGTGACGCCGCGGAACGACACCGTCCGGGTGCCGGCAGTCTCGGCGGCGAGCGCCAAAACGGTGGCGCAGTCGTCCATCACGGTACCCCAGGGCTCGCCAGCCCGGTACCATTCCAGCATGGTGAACTCGGGGTGGTGGAGGGCGCCGCGCTCGCGGTTGCGGAACACATGGCCGAGGCAGAACGGGCGCGGCTCGCCGGCGGCGAGCAGCTTCTTGCAGGCGAATTCCGGCGAGGTGTGCAGGTAGAGGTTGCGTCGCCCGCCGTCGGGGCCGATCGCCTCGGTGGCGAAGGCGTGCAGATGGGCCTCGTTGCCGGGCGACACCTGGAGCGCGGCGGCATCGATCTCGACGAAGTCCTGGGCGGCCAGGTGGGCGCGCAGCCGCGCCGCGATGCGGTTGCGGGCGAGCAGCAGCGGCCGGCGGTCGGCATGGACATGCGGCGACCACCACGGGGAGGCGGCCGTCATCGCCCGGCCGGGCCTCGATAATCGATTCTAAAGCTTTGAATCACAGGTATTTCCTGGTTCGGGCCGCGGCCCCGGGAAGGACCGCAGCCGGCTCCCGCTCCGACGCGAAAGCACTGGCGGCGCGCTTCAGGATCAGTATGTTGCACGCGAAATCGCCGGTTTCCGGGCTTCGACGCCGCTCCCCGCTGGCGCGCCGGCCGCCATCCAACGAGGACTAACGCACGTGAAGGTCATCGCCAGCTCGCTCCGCAAGGGCAACATCGTCGATCTCGACGGCAAGCTCTACGTCATCCTGACGGCGGAGAACATCCACCCCGGCAAGGGCACCCCGGTGACCCAGCTCGACATGCGGCGCCTGTCCGATGGCGTGAAGCTGTCGCAGCGTTACAAGACCACCGACCAGGTCGAGCGCGCCCATGTGGAGGAGCGCGAGTTCCAGTACCTGTATCAGGATGCCGACGGCTTCCATTTCATGAACATGGAGAGCTACGACCAGGTCGCCGCCGGCGAGGACGTGGTCGGCGATCAGGCCGTCTATCTCCAGCCCGAGATGAAGTGCAAGCTGTCGGTGCACGAGGGGGTGGTGGTCGGCCTCGAGCTGCCGCAGCGGGTGGTGCTCGAGGTGGTCGAGACCGAGCCGACCGTGAAGGGGCAGACGGCCTCGTCGTCCTACAAGCCGGCGGTGCTGTCGAATGGCCTGCGCACCGGCGTGCCGCCGCATATCGGCACCGGCACCCGTATCGTCGTGTCGACCGCCGACGGCACTTACGTCGAGCGCGCCAAGGACTGAAGCCGGACGTTCGGTGCGGTGCGACGTGCCGTCTCTCCCGACACCCGTTCTGGCGAACTGGCGGGCGGCTCCGGCGGGGTCGGATGGACCGGCGGCGAGCTGGATCGCGCCGGACGGCTGCCGTGACCTGATCTGCCACCAGGCTCCCGGCGCCCCGCCGCGCTGGTTCGTGTCGGATCTCGACGACCGCGCCCGCACGGTCGTCCTTGCGGCCGGCCACACGGCCGCCGGCTGGCGGCTGCGGCCCGGCACCGCCATCGCGACCGACGCTCTCCTGGTATCCCTGCGCGGCTGTGAGCCCGATGCCGACGTGGTGCGGGCGCGGCTCGCCGACTTCGCCACCGTGCCGGCCGCCGTCGCCGAGGCGATCGCGGCGCTGGCGGATGCGGGCGGGAGCACGGGCGAGGCGTCGTCGACCTACCGGGTGACCGCCGCGGCGGCCGATCTCGGTGTCGCTCCGCGCACCCTCCAGCGGCTGCTCCTGGCCGCCACCGGGCGGCCGCCGTCGTTCTGGCTGATGCTGGTGCGGGCCCGCCGGGCCGCGCGGGCGCTCGCCGGGGCGGCGAGCCTGGCGGCGGTGGCGCATGCCCACGGCTATGCCGACCAGGCCCATATGAGCCGCGACCTCGGCCGCTGGTTCGGCCTCACCCCGACGGCGCTGCGGCGTGATCCCGCCCGGGTCGCGCGGCTCGCCGATCCCGGCTGCGACTGATGCCGGCTGCGGCCGCTCAGGCCGGCGGCGCCACCGGGGTGCAGATCTCCACCAGGAAGCCGTTCGGATCGGTCACATAGGCGGTGGTCTGGCCCCACGGCATCGCCTCCGGCGGCTGCACCGGGGTGGCGCCCGCCGCGACGGCGTGCGCGAAGGCGGCCGCTACGTCGGCGGTCTCGAAGGCGATCTCGAACACCGGCCGTCCCGGTTGCGGCCGGGCCGGCGACTTGCCGAGCTTCTCCATCAGGGCGAGCGACGAGAAGGCGAGCAGTGTCGCCCCGGTATCGAGATCGCCGTAGTCGCCGCTCTCGTGCAGCATTCGCCGCTTCACCCCGAAAGCCGCCTCGTAGAAGGCGAGCGTCGCGGCGACGTTCTCGACATACAGGATGGTGTAGCGGAGCTGCATGGGGGACCTCTTCGGATGGAGCCGCCCGCGGCCGCGGGCTCGGCCCCCCAGTAGGCGAGCGGCCGGCGGACGTCTTGAAGGAATGCGACAGCGGGCAGCCCGAAGCGACGAGCCGGCGGTCAGGTTCCGACCCGCAGCGGCGCCGTCAGCTTGGCGAGCGCGGCCAGCACCGACAGCGCGGTGATCCGCCCGGTGCGCGGGTTCTCCGACGGGATGTTCTCGATCGACATGGAGAACTTGGCCGAGTCGGCGTCCACCTCGATGGTGTGGCAGTTGCGCTCGACCCCCGGGTCCGCCCAGATCTCGATGGTGGTGCGATCGGGGCCGATGCCGGCCAGCGCCAGCGCCGCGACGACGTTGACGTTGGCCGGGAAGCCGGCCGCGGCCTCGCGGGCGGAGCCGGCGAACACGCGCAGCGGCTCGCCGAGCCCGTCGACCGAGATGCCGTTGTCGACCAGGAAGGGCGCGCCGGCGAGCCCGCGCGGCGGCTTGCGGGTGACCATGCGGACCGAATGGACGGTACCCTGGGCGGCGGCCGTGACGGCATCGAGGCCGATCAGCGCGCCGGTCGGGATGATGATCTGGCCGCCCTTACGCTTGGCCAGTTCCAGCAGCTCCGGCCGCGGCAGCAGAGCACCGGCGCTGAGCACCATCACCCGCTTGCGGGCCGACAGCATCGGCCGGCAGATGTCCTCCAGCACGCTCGCCGGCGCGCACTCGACCACCAGGTCGGCATGCGACGGCATCGCCTCCAGCTTGACGATCGGGCAGGGGATGCTCTGCTGCTCCAGCCAGGTGCGCGCCTTGCCGGGATCGCGGACCGCGATGCAGGCGAGCTCCAGGCCCGGCATGCCGTCGGCGAGGGCGCGCGTCACGATGCGGCCGATCGCGCCCAGCCCGGCAACTCCAATCCGCAGGGGCACCATTTTCGCCTTCCCGTAGGCCGATTTTCCTGCGACTTTACCGCCGCCGGACGTGCAGATCGCTTTTCATATCCGAACGCTCCGATCAAACAAGGAGGAACCGATGCTTCGTGCCGCGTTCAAGGTCGGCCTGTCGGTCGTCGCCGCACTGTGCGTGACCACGGCCGCCGTCGCGCAGGACTATCCCACCCGACCCCTGACCATGGTGATTCCGTTCGCGGCCGGCGGACCGACGGACGTGCTGGGACGCATCGTCGCGCAGCGCCTGGGCGAGGTTATCGGCCAGCAGGTGGTGGTCGAGAACGTCGGCGGGGCCGGCGGCGGCAACGGCTCGCAGCGGGTCGCCAACGCGGCGCCGGACGGCTACACGATGGTGCTCGGCACGGTCGGCACCCACGCCCAGAACCAGACCCTCTACAAGCGGCCGCTCTACAACGCCGAGACCGATTTCACCCCGGTGGCGCTGCTGGCCGACGTGCCGATCGTGCTGGTCGCCCGCAACGACCTGCCGGCCAAGACCTTCCGCGAGTTCGTCGCCTACACCAAGGCGAACGCGGCCAAGATGTCGTTCGCCTCCGCCGGCTCGGGCTCGGCCTCCCATCTCGCCTGCACGGTCACCAACAGCACGGCCGGGCTCAACGTGACCCACGTTCCGTACCGCGGCACCGGCCCCGCCATGCAGGACCTCCAGGGCGGGCGCGTCGACTATCTCTGCGACATGATCTCGACCGCCAAGGCGCAGATCGACGGCAAGACCGTCAAGCCGATCGCCATCCTGACCAAGACCCGCTCGCCGGCGCTGCCCGACCTGCCGACCGCGAGCGAGGAGGGGGTCGACGTCGAGGCCTATACCTGGAACGCCATCTTCCTGCCCAAGGGGGCCCCGGCCGCGGTGGTGAAGAAGCTGAACGCCGCGCTGATCGAGACCATGAAGACGCCGTCGGTGCGCGAGCGGCTGGCGGGTCTCGGCGCCGTGGTGGTGGCGCCGGAGCGGCAGACCCCCGAGTATCTCGTCTCGTTCGTCAAGAGCGAGATCGAGAAGTGGGCGGCGCCCATCAAGGCGAGCGGCGTCCAGGTGGAGTGATCGCGGCCGTCGCGGGTGCCGCCGCACCCTGCCGTCCACGCATGGGCGGCGGAACGGCTTGGCAAGGGGGCGGGCCGCCCGGCCCGCTCGGCACTCGCTTCGAGGCACTGGCTTCGGAGCACTGGCTTCGGGGCGTATGGCATTTGGCGCGCGTCGTACCCGGCGAGCGTCGGCACCGGCGCGGGAGAGCCCCGGCCCATATAGTCTCCATCCCGTATAGTTTCCGGCCAGTATCCCGTGCGGCGGGCTGCCGCGCGCGGTGAGGCTGCGGCGCGCCGCGGGGCGGGCTGCGCTGCCCCACGCCCCCCTCGTTCGGCCGTCACGGTCCGGAGGCGTACGCATGTTGCGGCCGCGGCGGCGTTCCTATACTCGTCCCGCCGTTCGTCCGTGCCGGCGGCCGCCGGTCGCACGGGACGTCGTGCATTGCTCCGCATCGAGATTGGGCCCTCCATGGCACTGGTGTTTCCGTTCTCCGCCATCGTCGGGCAGGACGAGATCAAGCTCGCCCTCCTGATCGCCGCCGTCGATCCGTCGGTCGGTGGCGTCCTCGCCTTCGGTGACCGCGGCACCGGCAAGTCCACCGCGGTGCGCGCCCTGGCGCAGCTCCTTCCCAAGATGAAGGTGGTGGTCGGCTGTCCGTACGGCTGCGAGCCGGGCCGCCCGGCGCCCGCCTGCGAGCACTGCCGCGGGCTCGACGAGAGCAAGGTCAAGAGCCGCCAGGTGCAGGTGCCGGTGGTGGACCTGCCGCTCGGCGCCACCGAGGACCGGGTGGTCGGCGCGCTCGACCTGGAGCGGGCGTTGACCCAGGGCGTCAAAGCGTTCGAGCCGGGACTGCTGGCCCGCGCCCATCGCGGCTTCCTCTACATCGACGAGGCGAACCTGCTGGAGGACCACCTGGTCGATCTGCTGCTCGACGTCGCCGCCTCGGGCGAGAACGTGGTCGAGCGCGAGGGCATCTCGATTCGCCATCCGGCCCGCTTCGTGCTGGTCGGCACCGGCAACCCGGAGGAGGGCGAGCTGCGGCCGCAGCTCCTCGATCGCTTCGGCCTGTCGGTCGAGGTGCGTACCCCGGAAGACCTCGCCACCCGCATCGAGGTGGTGCGCCGGCGCGACGCCTTCGAGCGCGATCCCGAAGCCTTCGTGGCCAAGTGGAAGAAGGAGGACGACAAGCTGCGCCGCCGCATCCTGGCCGCGCGCGAGCGTCTTCCGGAGGTCAAGGTGCCGGACGCCACCCTGGAGAGTGCCGCCAAGCTGTGCATGGGGCTCGGCACCGACGGCCTGCGCGGCGAGCTGACGCTGATCCGCGCGGCGCGCGGGCTGGCGGCGCTGGAGGGCGACGCGACCGTCGGCGACAAGCACCTCAAGCGGGTGGCGCCGTCGGCGCTGCGCCATCGCCTGCGCCGCAACCCGCTCGACGAGGCCGGCTCGACCGTGCGGGTCGAGCGCGCGCTGGCGGAGCATTTCGGCGCGTGATCGGTGCGCTCGCGTCCGCCTCTCCCGACGTGCGGGAGAGGCGAGGGGCGACGAGCGCGGCCTGCCGTCCCGGCTTCATCGGCCAGTTGCGAGAGCCGACAATGACCGACCAAGACCGAACCGAACGCTCCCCGTGGGCCGACGCCGTGCTGGCGGCGACGCTGTTCGCCGTCGATCCGGCCGGCATCGTCGGCATCGCCATGCGGTCGCTGCCGGGCTTCGCCCGTGAGCGCTGGCTCGCCACCCTGAAGAGCCTGCTGCCGCCGGACGCCCCGGTGCGCCGCCTGCCGCTGCACATCAGCGACAGCCGCCTGCTCGGCGGCCTCGATCTCGCCGCGACGCTGCGGGCCGGCCGCCCGATCGCCGAGCGCGGCATCCTGGCCGAGACCGACGGCGGCGTGCTGCTGGTGGCGATGGCCGAGCGGGTCTCGGCCGGCACCGCGGCGCGGCTCGCCGCCGTGCTCGACAATGGCGGGGTGGTGATCGAGCGCGACGGCATCGCCATCGACACGCCGACCCGCTTCGGCATCGTCGCCCTCGACGAGGGCATGACCGACGACGAGCAGCCGCCGACCGCGCTCGCCGACCGGCTCGCCTTCCGCCTGAACTTCGAGGGCGTCTCGGCCGAGCCGCCGGCCGAGGACGCACCGACCGCCGACGATGTCGCGGCGGCGCGCGCCCGGCTCGCCGCCGTCACGGCCCCCGACGACGTCATCGAGGCGCTGTGCGGCACCGCGCTGTCGCTCGGGGTGTGGTCGATCCGGGCGCCGCTGCTGGCGCTCGCCGTCGCCCGCGCCCATGCGGCGCTCGCCGGCCGCAGCGAGATCGCCAAGGAGGACGCCGCGGTGGCGGCCCGCCTGGTGCTGGCGCCCCGCGCCACCCGCCTGCCGCTGCCGCCGCCCGAGGAGGAGCCGCCGCCCCCCGACGAGCAGCAGCAGGACGACCAGCCGCCGCCCGACGGCAAGAACGAAGAGCAGCAGAACGTCGAGGACCGCCCGCTCGAAGACATGATCCTGGAAGCCGCCAAGGCGGCGATCCCGGCTGGGATTCTCGAGCAGCTCCGCCTCGCCGGCCGCATCAAGCCGCGCCAGCCTTCGGCGGGCCGCGCCGGCCATCTCCAGAAGACCAAGCTGCGCGGCCGCCCGGCCGGCGTGCGGCGCGGCGAGCCGCGCTCGGGCGGGGCCCGCCTCAACGTCGTCGAGACGCTGCGGGCGGCGGCACCCTGGCAGCCGTTGCGCCGGCGCGAGCGGGCGATGAGCGGGCAGGGCGAGCGCAGCGCCCGCGTCGAGGTGCGCAAGGACGACTTCCGCATCACCCGCTTCAAGCAGCGGACCGAGACCGCCACCATCTTCGTGGTCGATGCCTCGGGCTCGGCGGCGCTGCATCGGCTGGCCGAGGCCAAGGGCGCGGTCGAGCTGCTGCTCGCCGAGTGCTATGTGCGGCGCGACCAGGTCGCCATGGTGTCGTTCCGCGGCAAGGCGGCCGAGCTGCTGCTGCCGCCGACCCGCTCCCTCGTGCGGGCCAAGCGCAACCTCGCCGGCCTGCCGGGCGGGGGCGGCACGCCGCTCGCCTGCGGGCTCGACCTCGCCATCGCGCTCGGCGACCAGATCCGCCGCAAGGGCCAGACGCCCTTCGTAATCCTGCTGACCGACGGCTCCGCCAACATCGCCCGCGACGGCTCGCCGGGCCGGCCCAAGGCCGAGGAGGACGCGCTCGCCTCGGCCCGCGCGCTGCGCGCCGCCGGCATCACGGCGCTCTTGGTCGACACTGCGCCCCACCCCCGTCCGCTCGCCCGGAAGATCGCGGCCGAGATGGATGCGATGTACCTGCCGCTGCCCTATGCGGACGCCGCGGCGATCTCGGGGGCCGTCAAGGCGGTGTCGCCGCCGCGCGAGTCGCTGGCCGGATAGCTCGGCCCGACCGATCGTCCCGATGCGCTCGCCCGCCCGGGTGCCGCCCGGGCTGCGACGCCACGCCGCGACGTCACGACCGCCGCGACGATCGCCATCGGCCGAAGAGAACCAACACCTACCACCGAACGTTATGGAGGTGTTGTCGGGCGCCCCGCGCCACCAGTCGAGGCTTTCAGCATGAATCGCAACACCGTGTTCGTCCGCCGTCCGGCCCCCACCCGGCGCGGCAGCGCGGCCGGCCGGCTGCGCGGCCTGGCCGCCGTCCCGGCCGCCGCGGCCCTCGGCTGGCTGGCGTGCAGCACCTTCCTGATCCCGCACCGCCTGCGCCTGCCGCCGGCCCTGCCGGGCGACCAGCGCGACATGGACACCATCGCGGGGCGGGTGAGCTACTACACGGCCGGCCCCGAGCCGACCACGGCGCCGGCCGCCGAGGCCGCCCTGCCGCCGCTCCTGCTGGTCCACAGCGTCAACGCGGCGGCCTCCGCCTACGAGGTGCGTCCGATCTACGAGGCGATGCGCACGCGCCGCCCCGTCTATGCCCTCGATCTCCCCGGCTTCGGGTTTTCCGAGCGCAGCCCGCGCACCTACACGCCGCGCCTGATGACCGACGCCATCCACGCCATGGTGGAGGAGATCCGCCGCATCCACGGCGACGGGCCGGTGGACGCGGTGGCGCTGTCGCTCGGCTGCGAGTTCCTGGCCCGCGCCGCCGCCGAGGCGCCGGCCGCTTTCCGCAGCCTCGCCCTGGTCAGCCCCACCGGGCTCGATTCGCGCGGCCCCTATCACGGGCCGCCCGGCAGCACCCGCGGCAGCAGCGTGGCCTACGGGGCGTTCTCGTTCCCGGTCTGGGGCCGCGCCGTCTACGATCTCCTGAACACCCGTGTGAGCGCCCGGTACTTCCTGGAGAAAGCGTGGGGCTCCAAGGACATCGACGAAGGTCTGTGGGACTACGACTACCTCACCTCCCACCAGCCGGGCGCCGAGCACGCGCCGTTCTACTTCGTCAGCGGCTTCCTGTTCAGCCGTGACATCACGCGACTCTACGAGCAGCTTCAGATGCCCGTGCTGGCGATCCACGGGGTGCGCGGCGACTTCGTCGACTACACCCAGCTTCGCGAGTTCGGCCGGCGACCGAACTGGACCGTCAAGAGCTTCCGCTCGGGTGCCTTCCCGCATTTCGAGATGCCGGGCGAGTTCGTGCGCACCTACGACGCCTTCCTGGCCGACGCGGCGGCCAGCAGGGCGCCCGCGATGGTCGACTGATGGGCGCCGCGGTCGGGCGGCGGGTCGGCCGACCGCGATGCCCGCTCGGGGAGTTTTTGATCGCTGATGCGACATCACCGTGGTTTTTGCGGGGGTGCGGGCCTATAGTCGTGCGACGCGAGCAAGCGAGGCCGGCGGTGTTGTGAAGCCGGCGGTTCCGGAGATTTCGGACTCCCGCTTGCAGCCTGCTCGTCGTGGACGTTATGGGTTGGAGATTGGGAGACAAACAATGCTCGCCGATCACACGACGCTGTCGCAATTCCTGATCGAGGAACGCCGCCGGTTCCCGGAAGCCACGGGCGATTTTAGCGCGCTCATCATCGATGTCGGTCTCGCCTGCAAGGCGATCGCCCGGCGCGTCGCCAACGGCGCGCTCGCCGGCGTGCTCGGGGCGGCCGGTGCCACCAATGTTCAGGGCGAGGCACAGCAGAAGCTCGACGTCATCGCCAACGAGCTGTTCATCAAGGCCAACGAATGGGGCGGCCAGCTCGCCGGCATGGCGTCGGAAGAGATGGACATGCCGTGGACCATCCCGCCGCGCTATCCCCGCGGCAAGTATCTGCTGCTGTTCGATCCGCTCGACGGCTCTTCCAACATCGACGTCAACGCCCCGGTCGGCAGCATCTTCTCGATCCTGCGCGCGCCCAATCCGGGCGTCGATCCGCGGCCCGAGGACTTCCTCCAGCCGGGCGTCAAGCAGGTTTGCGCCGGCTACGCCATCTACGGCCCGTCCACCATGCTGGTGCTGACCGTCGGCACCGGGGTGCATGGCTTCACCCTCGATCCGCAGCTCGGCGAGTTCATCCTGACCAATCCGCGCATCAAGATGCCGCCGACCACTCAGGAGTTCGCCATCAACGCCTCCAACGCCCGGTTCTGGGAGCCGGCGGTGAAGCGCTATGTGGACGAGTGCCTCCAGGGCAAGCCGGGTCCGCGCGGAAAAGACTTCAACATGCGGTGGATCGCCTCGCTGGTGGCCGACTGTCACCGCATCCTGATCCGCGGCGGCGTGTTCATGTATCCGCGCGACACCCGCGACCCCGGCAAGCCGGGCAAGCTGCGGCTGATGTACGAGGCCAACCCGATCGCCATGATCGCCGAGCAGGCCGGCGGGCTCGCCACCACCGGGCAGGACCGCATCCTCGACGTGAAGCCGAGCAAGCTGCACCAGCGCATCGCCCTCATCTTCGGCTCGCGCGAGGAGGTGGAGCGGATCGAGGCGTATCACCGCGATCACAGCGGGCGGAAGTACGAGACGCCCAAGTTCAAGACGTCGGAGCTGTTCCAGTCGGCCGAATGAGCGGGCCGGCGAACCGCGGGCCGCGGCTTGCGAGGTCGACGGCCGGCGGCGGTGAGGTCGGGCGGGCCGCAGTGCCGCAAGCGCGGTGAGCGGCCGCCATGATCCGCGGGCGACGGCGGGACGTAGCGGGTCGGCGTCGATGCGGCGGCCTGACGGCGTGATTTCAATCGTGACGTTTCAGCATGGGCGATCATCTGGTCTGGGAGCGCGACGGCCGTGACTGGCCGAACCGCGCCGCAAGTCGTTTCGTAAGCGCCGGCGGAATCGACTGGCATTTGCAGGACCTTGGCGACGGGCCGGTCCTGCTGCTGCTCCACGGGACGGGCGCCGCCACCCATTCGTGGCGCGACCTCGCCCCGCGACTGGCCGAAGGCTTCCGGGTGATCGCGCCCGATCTGCCCGGCCACGGCTTCACCCGCATCGCCGACGATTCCAGCCTGTCGCTGCCCGGCATGGCGGCGGCGGTGCATGCGCTGGTCCAGGCCCTGGGTGTGCGGCCGGCGCTCGCCGCCGGCCACTCGGCCGGCGCCGCGGTGCTGATCCGGATGACCCTCGATCGCCTGATCGCGCCGCGCGGCCTGGTCAGCATCAACGGCGCCCTGATGCCGTTCCGCGGCGTCGCCGGCCACACCTTCGCGCCGATCGCGCGCCTGCTCGCCGGCACCACCCTGACGGCCCGCCTGTTCGCCTGGCGGGCCGAGAACAAGGGGCTGGTGCGCGGCATCCTGAACAGCACCGGCTCGCAGGTCGAGCCGGTCGGCGAGGAGCTCTATGGCCGGCTCGCCCGCAATCCCGGCCATGTCCATGCGGCGCTCGCCATGATGGCGAACTGGGACCTGGGGCCGCTGACCGCCGACCTGCCGCGCCTCGCCACTCCGCTGCTGCTGATCGCCGGTGGCCGCGACGGCACCGTGCCGCCCGACGAGTCGTTCCAGGCCCGCGACCTGGTGCCGGGCGCCCGGGTGGTCTGCCTGCGCACCCTCGGCCACCTCGCCCACGAGGAGAAGCCGGCCGAGATCGCCGGGCTGGTGGAAGAGTTCTGGCGCGAGGTGGCACCCCCAGGGGCGACCTGCGACGGCTGAATGCGGGACCGGCAGCCTTGGACGGCTGTTTCTCTCAGAGGGGCTGCCCTAGACAAGCCTTTGCTTCCTCGAATTTTATCTGAGCTTTCCCCGCCCGGGCGAGCGCCCCTTGGGCGCTACGGCCAGGGGAAACGACACGTCGGGCCGGTCTCCTTCCGGCGCATCCGTAAAACCACCAAGTGGCCGATCGGGGCGTCTCCGCGCTAGCTCCAGTGTCAATTCACTGTTACAGTCCTCCGTGATGTCCAGCTTGACACTCGATCGGCCGCGCCCTCCCGTGGTCCGCCCCGGCGCGCGCGTGCCCCATGCCATCGTGATCGGAAGCGGGTTCGGCGGCCTGGCCGCGGCGATCCGGCTCGGCGCGCGCGGCTATCGCGTCACCGTGCTGGAGAAGCTCGACCAGCCCGGCGGCCGCGGCTCGGTGTTCCGCCAGGACGGCTTCACCTTCGATGCCGGCCCGACCATCGTCACCCTGCCGCAGCTCTTCGAGGAGCTGTGGGCGCTGGCCGGCCGCAAGTTCTCCGACGACATCACCCTCAAGCAGCTCGATCCGCTCTATCAGATCCGCTTCGACGACGGCGAGACCTTCACCGAGTCGAACGGCATCGAGGCGATGCGCCGCGAGGTCGGTCGGCTGTCGCCGGGCGACGTCGAGGGCTACGAGCGCTTCCTGGAGAAGAGCAAGGCGATCTACGAGGTCGGCTTCGAGAAGCTCTCCAACGTGCCGTTCCACTCGCTGACCTCGATGGCGAAGGTGCTGCCGGACTTCGTCCGGCTCCAGAGCTGGCGCACCGTCCACGGTCTGGCGGCGAGCTACGTGAAGGACTCGCGCATTCGCACGGCGCTGTCCTTCCATCCGCTGTTCATCGGCGGCAATCCGTTCGCCGTCACCTCGATCTACTGCCTGATCACCTATCTCCAGAACACCTTCGGGGTCTGGTTCCCGATGGGCGGCACCGGCGCGCTGGTGAAGGGCCTGGCCGGGCTGATCGAGGCGCAGGGCAACACCATCCGCTACGACGCCGAGGTTGCCGCCATCACGGTGGAGGGCGGCGCCGCCACCGGCGTCCGGCTGGTCTCGGGCGAGACCATCGCGGCCGACATCGTGGTGTCGAACGCCGATGCCGCCTGGACCTACCGGCACCTGCTGCCGGCCGAGGTGCGCCGCCGCTGGACCGACCGCAAGCTCGGCAAGGCGCGCTACTCGATGAGCCTGTTCGTCTGGTACTTCGGGACCAAGCGCCAGTATCGCGGCGTACCGCACCACTCGATCCTGCTCGGGCCGCGCTACAAGGAACTCCTGCGCGACATCTTCGACCGCAAGGTGCTGGCGCCCGACTTCAGCCTCTATCTGCATCACCCGACCGCCACCGATCCGTCGCTGGCGCCGCCCGGGTGTGACGCCTTCTACGTCCTCTCGCCGGTGCCGCATCTCGGCAGCGGGGTCGACTGGGCGCATGCCGCCGAGCCCTACCGGCGCGCCATCTCCGACTTCCTGGCCCGCACCGTGCTGCCCGGCCTGGAAGAGAACGTCGTCTCGTCCCGCATCATCACGCCGCTGGACTTCCACACCCGCTATCGCTCGGTGCTGGGAGCAGCCTTCGGCTTCGAGCCCGTGTTCACCCAGAGCGCGTGGTTCCGTCCCCACAACCGCAGCGAGGAGGTCGACCGGCTCTATCTGGTCGGCGCCGGCACCCATCCGGGCGCCGGCCTGCCCGGTGTCCTGTCGTCCGCCCGCGTGCTCGACTCCATCGTGCCCCATGGTGCCGATCTGGCTTGAGAACCCGACTGCCTCGCCGCAGGACGTCGCCGCCTGCCGGGCGATGATTCAGCAGGGCTCGCGCACGTTCTTCGCCGCGTCGCTGCTGCTGCCCTGCGCGGTGCGCTCGCCCGCCTACACGCTCTATGCGTTCTGCCGCTTCGCCGACGACGAGGTCGACGGCGAGGATCGCGAGCGCGACGCGCTGGCGCGGCTGCGCGCGCGGCTCGATCTCGCCTATGCGGGACGGCCGCTGCCGACCTCGACCGACCGCGCCTTCGCCGACATGGTGGCGCGCTACGCCATTCCCAAGGCGATCCCCGACGCCCTGCTCGAAGGGCTCGCCTGGGACGCCGAGGGGCGCCGCTACGAGGACATCTCGGGCCTCTACGCCTACTCGGCGCGGGTGGCCGCCACCGTCGGCGCCATGATGACGCTGCTGATGGGGGTGCGCGATCCCGACACGCTGGCGCGGGCCTGCGATCTCGGCGTCGCCATGCAGCTCTCCAACATCGCCCGCGATGTCGGCGAGGACGCCCGCATGGGGCGCATCTACCTGCCGCTGTCGTGGATGCGCGAGGCCGGGCTCGATCCCGACGCCTGGCTCGCCGCGCCGTACTTCGACGAGCGCCTGGCGAGCGTGGTGGCGCGCCTGCTCGCCGCCGCCGACGTGCTCTATCGGCGCTCGGAATCGGGCATCGCCGGGCTGCCGTTCGGCTGCCGCCCCGGCATCCTGGCGGCCCGCACCATGTATGCCGAGATCGGCCGGGTGATCGCCCGCAACGGCTTCGACTCGGTGTCGCAGCGCGCCTACGTGCCCGGCCGCCGCAAGCTGGTGATGCTGGCCCGCGCCTTCGCGGGCGGCCCGCTGGTGTCGCGCGGAAAGCCGGCGCCGGCGCTCGACGAGACCCGCTTCCTGGTCGATGCCGTCGTGGCCGAGCCGCTCGGCCTTGTCCGGCCCGATCCCGCCCACGGTCCCTGGTGGGACATGGGGCGGCGTGTCGTCTGGGTGCTCGACCTGTTCGAGCGCCTCGGTCAGCGCGAAGGGCGCGCCGCGAAACATCGTCCTGCGCCGCGGCTCGCGAGCATCGAGCCGTAGCCGTCTCTGGATGACAATTGTCAATTCCGATTGTCATCCGGTGTTGTGTAATGGTGCTTGACAGGCACACGTCAACTCCCGGGAGGTCCACATGCGCATTCTGCTCCTGCATCCCAACTATCATTCGGGCGGAGCGGAAATCGCCGGCAACTGGCCTCCCGCCTGGGTCGCGTATCTGGTCGGCACCCTGAAGGCGAACGGCTATACCGACGTCCGCTTCATCGATGCGATGACCGACGATCTCTCGGAGGAGCAGCTCCGGGCCGAGCTGCGGGCCGAGAAGCCGGACGTCATCGGCGCCACCGCCATCACGCCGGCGATCTACAAGGCCGAGCGCGCCCTCCAGATCGCCAAGGAGGAGCACCCGGACGCGGTCACGGTGCTGGGCGGCATCCACGCCACCTTCATGTACAAGCAGGTGCTGGCCGAGGCACCGTGGGTCGACGTGGTGATCCGTGGCGAGGGCGAGCAGATCCTGCTGGACCTGGTGCGTGCCATCGACTCCGGCGAGTTCAAGAAGAACCCTGAAAACGTCAAGGGCATCGCCTATGCGGACGGCGGCAACATCGTCGCCACCGCGGCCGCCCCGCCGATCGAGAATCTCGACATCCTGAGCCCCGACTGGGGCATTCTCGATTGGAACAAGTACATCTACATCCCGCTCAACACCCGCCTGGCGGTGCCGAACTTCGCGCGCGGCTGCCCCTTCACCTGCTCGTTCTGCTCGCAGTGGAAGTTCTGGCGCACCTATCGGGTCCGCAGCCCGATCAAGGTGGTCGACGAGATCGAGGTGCTGGTGAAAGAGTACGGCGTCGGCTTCTTCATCCTGGCCGACGAGGAGCCGACCATCCACCGCAAGAAGTTCGTGGCGCTGTGCGAGGAGCTGGTCGCCCGCAAGCTGCCGGTGATGTGGGGCATCAACACCCGCGTCACCGACATCCTCCGCGACGAGGCGCTGCTGCCGCTCTACCGCAAGGCCGGCCTCATCCACGTCTCGCTCGGCACCGAGGCGGCCGCCCAGCTCAAGCTCGACCTCTTCAACAAGGAGACCACGGTGGCGCAGAACAAGCGCGCCATCGAGCTCCTGCGCAAGCACGGCATCGTCTCCGAGGCGCAGTTCATCGTCGGTCTCGAGAACGAGACCCGCCAGACGCTGGAGGAGACCTACCAGATGGCCCGCGACTGGGGTTGCGACATGGCCAACTGGTCGATGTACACGCCGTGGCCGTTCTCCGACCTGTTCCAGGAGATGGGCGACAAGGTCGAGGTGTTCGACTTCGAGAAGTACAACTTCGTCACGCCGATCATGAAGCCGGACGCGATGACCCGGGTCGAGCTGCTCGACCGCGTCATGCATAATTACCGGCGCTTCTACATGCGCAAGATGTTCCTGGAGTATCCGTTCATCCGGGACCGCGAGAAGCGCCGCTACATGATGGGCTGCATGAAGGCGTACCTGAAGAGCTCCTTCGAGCGGAAGTTCTACGATCTCGGCCGCGTCGGCTACTGGGGTCCGCAGTCCAAGAAGGTCGACTTCGGCTTCGACGAGACCCGCACCATCACCGAGGCGCAGAGCGCCGATCTTCAGGCCGCCCCCAAGGGCCGCAAGAAGAAGAAGGACGAGAAGCCGGAGGCCGTGCGGGCCTGCTGAGTCTCTCGTCGTCCGCCGCCTCGTCGTGGCCGGGCTCGTCCCGGCCATCCACGAGCGGGTTTTCGGACCAGAAAGGCGTGATGGCCGGGGACAAGCCCGGCCATGACCGTTTCAGAGAGCTGATGCTTCAGGGGTCGTGATCACCGTGACGAGTGCTGTCGAGCCTCTTTCACCCGTGGCACCGAGCCGCGATCACGCCGCCGCGGCCGGCGACGCCGTCGCCCGCATCGGCCCGAACGCCATCATCCGGATGATCGAGGCCCTCGACGCCGCGGTCGGCGACGGCGAGACGGCGCGGCTGTTCGCGGCGGCCAGGCTCGCCCACCATCTCACCCGCGCGCCCGACCACATGGTGGACGAGCGCGACGTGGTGGCGATCCACACGGTGGTGCGCGACGCGCTCGGCATCGCCCGCGCCCGCGAGGTCGCGGCGGTGGCCGGACGGCTCACCGCCGACTATCTGCTCGCCAACCGCATCCCGAAGCCGGTGCAGCCGATCCTGAAGATCCTGCCCGCCCGGCTCGCCGCCCGCATCCTGCTCGGCGCCATCGGCCAGCACGCCTGGACGTTCGCCGGCAGCGGCGTGTTCTCCTACACGCTCGGCCATCCGGTGCGCTTCGAGATCGCCGGCTGCCCGATCTGCCGGGGCGCCGCGACCGAGGCGGCGGCGCCGCTGTGCGACTATTACGGCGCCACCTTCCAGCACCTGTTCCGCACCCTCGTGCATCGCGCCGCGACGGTGACCGAGACGGCCTGCCAGGCCGCCGGCGCCTCCGCTTGCCGGTTCGAGATTCGTTGGCGCTGAGGCCGCCGACCGGCGAGCCGCCACACGCTTCCGAGACCCCAGGGATCGATCCTCCGCCTGTCGCGTTAGCTTGACAATGGCGCGCTGCGCCGGGTCGCGTGGGCCTGCATGTCGTTTCACATCGACAGTGACGACATGCCCCCGCGGCGCTCTCCAACCGACAGACACGAGGACGCCATGACCTGGGAAACCTTCATTCCCTCGCTCGCCCTGATGACGCTCGGGGCCTTCTTCGCCTTCGCGGTGATGCAGTTCGTCGCCTTCTCGCGCCGGCGCAGCAACCGCGAGGCGATCAAGCGGTCGTTCTCCGACCACTCGGCCGGCAGCCCCGGCGCACCGGATCGCTGAAGCGTGGATGCCGCGGCGTCATGACGCCGGCCTCACCGCCGCCGCGGCATCCGGAACGGCAGCATCGCCTGCACCCACGGGGCCGCGAAGCGGTCGAGCGACAGGCTCTCGTGGACCGCCGAGGCCGGTTGCCCGAGCAGCGTGCCGGTCAGCATCGAGCGGGCATAGAACGGCGTGTCCTCGAAGGTCGAGGCGAGCGTCATTTCGGCGGTCGCGTCGCCCCGAGTCTCGCGCGGCACCCGCCACAGCGTGTCCGGGAGCACGATGCGCTTCGGCGCCTCGAAGTGCGACACCGTGCCGGCGCGGTCGAAGCGCAATGCCAGGCCGACATCGCCGTCCGGTCCGCGCCGGGTCGCGTGGTAGAGCACGGCGGCGCCGTCGGGCAGCGCGGCGCGTGACCAGTCCCAGCACACGAAGGCGCTCTCCACCGGCGTCTCGCCGTGGTTCGAGTCGAGATAGCCGTGGCCCCGCCAGGATAGATCGGGGCGGCTGAACTCCGCCTCGACGTCGCAGCAGGGGGCGAGCGGCCGCCACACATGCAGGCCGGCGCCGTCAAGCGCGAAGCTCGCGCCGGTGAGGGCGGTCGGCCGCACCCGCACGGTGCCGCGCAGCCGCGAGGGGACCGGCACCGTGGTCTCCTCGATGCGGATCGTCAGCGTGGTGCCGTCCCAGTCGAGTCCGCTCGGGCCGATGCGGATCTGCGTTGCGTCGCGGGCGAGCGCGCCGCGGCCGCGCTCGGTCATCGCCCAGCGCTTGCCGGCCTCGCCGTAGAGGGCGATGTTGACCGAGCAGAAGTCCTCCGGGTCGGCGGCGCCGCCCGCCGTGCGCCGGCGCGCCCAGGCGTAGTAGGGCGAGAACACGCTGCCCACGAAGGTGATGATGGTGAGGCCATGGCGGCCGTCGTCGCTCAGCGCGTCGACATACCACCAGAGATAGCCGCCCGGCGCCACCGGCTCGTCGAATCGCGGTCCGCCGTCGCGGCCGCCGCCGCCAGCCGGCCCGAGAGCGCCGCCATCGGCACGCCCGGTCCCGGATGGGTGCTGCCTCCCGCCAGATACAGGCCCGGAATCCGGGTGCGGGACCCCGGCCGTCGGAACGATGCCGTCCATCCGTGTGACGCCCTTCCGTAGAGGGCTCCTCCGGTTCCCGGAAAGAGCCGATGAAAATCGCCGGGGGTGGTGACGACGCCGTCCTCCGGCCGCCCGTGCAGGGTCAGGCCGCAGCGCGCCAGCCGGTCGGTGGCGGCGCGCCAGCAGGCCGCGAGCGCGTCGGCGTCGGGCGGCGCAGTATCGCCGTCGGCCGGCGCGTTGACGAGGCAGAGCAGCCGCTCCGGTCCGCCGGAGCCGTCATCCTCGCGGCGGCCGTTCTGGCCGATCTCGGCTCGCTCCGAGGCGGGTCCACGATCCGGCCCGCGATCTTGGGCGCAGATATAGACGGTCGGATCGGTCGGCAGGCGGCGCTCGCGCAGGAGCTGGTCGAACTCGGCCCGGTAGTCGGCCGAGAAGAACACCGTGTGGTGATGCAGCGGGAAGCCGTCGGCCGCCGCCACCACCGCCCAGGTGACGGCCGACAGCGAGCGCGCCGCCGGTGTGATCCGGGGCGCCGCCCCCCGCAGCGCCGGCCCGAGGCTGCCGTCGGCGACCGCCGCGACGTCGGCGTTGAGCACCACGACATCGGCCGCGAGCCGCTCACCGCCGGCCAGCTCGACACCGGCGGCGCGGCCGCCGGCCACCACCACCTGCCGCACCGGCGTGCTCCAGCGGAAGCGCACGCCCTGCCGCTCGGCGACGCGCACCAGCGCGGCCGCCAGCGCCCGCATGCCGCCGTCGATCACCCACACGCCCTGCTGTTCCACATGGGCGATCAGCATCAGGGTGGCGGGAGCGAGAAACGGCGACGCCCCGCAATAGGTGGCGTAGCGGCCGAACAGCTGGCGCAGCCGCGCATCGTGAAAGTGATCGCCGAGCGCCCCCCACAGGGTGGCGAACGGCGAGATGGCCGCGGCGTCGCCGATCCGCCGCAGGCCGATGCGGAGGATCAGCTCGAGCGGGGTGCGGCACCGCGGACCGCGCAGGAAGGGCTCCTCCAGGGTGGCGTAGATGTGGGCAGCCCGGGCCGCGAAGTCGCGGAAGCGGCGCGCCTCGGCGGCGCCCGCGAAGTCGCCGATCGCCGCGGTCGAGCGGTCGAGGTCGGCGAACAGGTCCAGCCGCTCGTGCTCGCTCCAGGCGTGGCGGGCCAGGATGTCGAGCGGCCGCAGCGTCAGCTCGCGATCGAGGCTGGTGCCCGCGGTGGCCAGCAGCTCCTCGAACACCCAGCGCATGGTGAAGACGGTGGGGCCCGCGTCGATGGCGCGGCCGGCGACCGGCAGGCTGCGGATCTTGCCGCCGGGGCTCTCGGCCGCCTCCACCACGGTGACGTCGAAGCCGTCGACGGCCAGCGCGATCGCGGCGGCGAGGCCACCGGCACCGGCTCCGACCACAATGGCGGACTCAGCCCCCACGCTCACCAATCCGGAGAATTACCGTTGAGTTCGATGGTCAGGTGTCTATACTGCGTGACAGTAGATCATGACAATCGATCGTTACATTTGGCCTTGATCGGGTTTTCGGCTGTCAGCGAGGGCTGAACGCATGGACAGTAGCACACGCATCGAGCAGGCTCTGAGTGCCGCATTGGCGCGGGCGGAGACGCCGAGCGCGCCGTCGAAGCTCGCATCGGCCATGTCGTACGCGGTGTTTCCGCGCGGTGCCCGGGTGCGGCCGCGCCTGTGCCTGGCGGCGGCGGCGGCCTGCGGCGACGATCAGCCGGCGCTGACCGATGCGGCGGCGGCCTCCATCGAGCTGCTGCACTGCGCCTCGCTGGTGCACGACGACCTGCCCTGCTTCGACGATGCGGCGCTGCGCCGCGGCAAGCCGTCGGTCCATGTCGCCTATGGCGAGCGGATCGCCGTGCTGGCCGGCGACGCCCTGATCGTGCTGGCGTTCGAGCAGCTCGCCTATGTGCCGTGCTCGCCGGAGCGGCTGCCCCATGTGATGCGCATCGTCGGCCAGTCGGTCGGCATGCCGGGCGGCATCGCGGCCGGCCAGGCGTGGGAGTGCGAGCCGTTCTGCAATCTCGTCGAGTATCACGAGCAGAAGACCGGGGCGCTGTTCTCGGCGGCCACCATGCTGGGCGCCGCGGCCGCCGGTCACGATCCGGAGCCCTGGCGAGCGGTCGGCGCGCAGCTCGGCCTCGCCTATCAGGTCGCCGACGATCTGCGTGACGCCGCCGCCGACGAGGACGAGCTGGGCAAGCCGGTCGGCAAGGACGTCACGCTCGGCCGTCCGAGCGCCGTGCGCGATCTCGGCATCGACGGCGCCATGCGGCGGCTGGAGAGCCTGGTCAAGGGCGCCATCGCGGCGATCCCGCCCTGTCCGGGCGCCGGCGACCTGCGGACCTTGATCCTCTCCGAGGCCAAGCGGCTGGTGCCCAAGCGCCTCGCCCAAGTCGCAGCGTGATCCGGGCGGCCTGATCCCGGCAGCGTGATTCCGGCGGCGTGAGGCGAGGCCCCGAGGTGGGGGCCTGAATGGGTGCCTGACCGGATACCTGACCGCGACGCCTGTCAGGTCGACCTGACAGGCCGACCCTATCGCCTGACAGGCCGACCCTATCGCCTGACAGGCCGACCCCACGGCCGGCGGTGCCGGTCTCCCTAACCCGGCCGGCGGTGCCGGCATAACTCGGCCGGCGGTGCCGGCCGCCGAGACCCATGGGTCGATCGCTATGCTGGATCGCGGTCGATCGTCGTGACGGCCGGCATGACCCTTCCCACCACAGAGCCCGACACGCCGCCCGACCCTCGGCCGCAGCCGGGCGTCGTCGCGTCGACGGCCGGGTCTCACCCCGCGGCGCAGCCGGCGCCGTGGCGGGAGGCGTGGCGGGATCGCTGGCTCGGCTGGCGCGACCGCCTGCTCGCCTCGCCGCGCTTCCAGCAGCTCGCCGCCGCCTTTCCGCCGACCCGACCGATCGCGCGGCGGCGCAGCCGCGAGCTGTTCGACCTCTGTGCCGGCTTCGTCTACTCGCAGATTTTGCTGGCCTGCGTGCGGCTGCGCCTCTTCCAGCACCTGGCCGACGGGCCGCAGAGCGTCGCCGCCCTCGTGGCTCGCACCGGCCTCGGCGAGGACGCCCTACGGCGTCTGCTCGACGGCGCGGTGACGCTGCGGCTGGTCGAGCCCCGCGGGCGGGACCGATTCGGCCTCGGCGTGCTCGGGGCGGCGCTGCTCGGCAATGGCGGCCTGCCCGACATGATCGAGCACCATGCGCTGCTCTATGCCGATCTCGCCGACCCGGTGGGGCTGCTACGCCGCGACGACCGCCGCGACACCGCGCTCGCCCGCTACTGGGCCTATGCGGACAATCCGGCCGCGAGCGCGCTGCCGCCCGACGCGGTCGCCGCCTATTCGCGGCTGATGGCGGCCACCCAAGCCTTCGTGGCCGACGAGGTGCTGGCGGTGGCGCCGCTCGCCGGCCGTCGCGGCCTGCTCGACGTCGGCGGCGGGGAGGGGGCCTTCCTGTGCGCCGCCGGGGCCCGTCATCCGCGCCTGAACCTGATGCTGTTCGACCTGCCGGCGGTGGCGGCGCGGGCCACCGCGCGCTTCGAGGCCGCCGGTCTGGCCGGCCGGGCGACCGCCCATGGCGGCGACTTCCGCGTCGATCCGCTGCCGGCGGGCGCCGACACCGTGTCGCTCGTCCGGGTGCTGCACGACCACGACGACGACACCGTGCTGGCGCTGCTGCGGGCTGCCCACCGGGCGCTGCCGTCCGGGGGGCTGCTGGTGGTGGCCGAGCCGATGGCCGAGGCCCCCGGCGCCGAGCGCATGGGTGCGGCCTATTTCGGATTCTACCTGCTGGCGATGGGGCGTGGCCGGCCCCGAACGCCAAGCGCGCTTTACACTTTGCTGGAGGCCGCAGGCTTCCCCAGGCCGCGCCTCCTGCGATCGAGAAATCCTCTTCTTTTGCAAGTCGTTGTGGCCGAGGCAGGGAGCCCCTGAGGAGACATGACAATACGACTTGACATAGGGGGCAGTAAGCGTAGGCTGACACTCCAAGTCGGTGTGCAGCCTCCTTGCGTGACGGCTCGGAGAGGTCATGGAAACTGTTGCGGTCGTGCTGGAGGAGCCTGAGCGTCTGGTGCTCAGTCGGCTCGACCTGGCCCATCCCGGCGACGAGGATGTGGTGGTCGACATCGACTGGAGCGGCATCAGCACCGGGACCGAGCGTTTGCTGTGGTCCGGTCGCATGCCTCCCTTCCCAGGGCTCGGCTATCCTCTGGTTCCGGGGTACGAATCGGTGGGGCGGATCACGGCCGCGGGCAGCCGCTCGGGCCGGCAGGTCGGCGAGCATGTGTTCGTGCCCGGTGCGCGCTGCTTCGGCGCGGTGCGCGGGCTGTTCGGCGGCGCGGCGCGGCGGGTCGTGGTCCCGGGCGCGCGGGCGCTGCCCATCGACGGGAGCCTGAACGAGCTAGGCGTCCTCATGGCGTTGGCCGCGACGGCGTGCCATGCCATGTGGGGGGCCGATCGGGCGCGACCCGACCTCATCGTCGGGCACGGCGTCCTCGGTCGTCTCCTCGCCCGACTGGCCATGCTGGCGGGCGAGGAGCCGCCTACCGTGTGGGAGCGCGACGCCGGCCGCGCCCAGGGCGCTGTCGGCTATCGGGTGGTCGATCCGGCCGAGGACCCGCGCAAGGACTACCGCGCCATCTACGACGTGAGCGGCGACTCCAAGCTGCTCGACACGCTGATCGCGCGGCTCGCGCCACAGGGCGAGATCGTGCTCGCCGGCTTCTACAGCGAGCCGCTCTCCTTCGCATTTCCGCCCGCCTTCATGCGGGAGGCGCGCATCCGCGTCGCCGCCGAATGGCGCGAGGCCGATCTCGCCACCGTCAAGCGCCTGATCGAGGAGGGACGTCTCTCCCTCGACGGGCTGATCACCCACCGCTGTGCCGCCGAGGACGCACCGAGCGCCTATCGCACCGCGTTCACCGATCCGACCTGTCTCAAGATGATCCTTGACTGGAGAGGGTACGCATGAACGCCTCGCTGCCGCTCGACATGACTGCACGCCTGCGCGCCGAGGCCGGGATCGAGCCCGATCCGGTGCCGGCGAGCGCGTCCAAGCCGACGCAGATCATCGCCATCTACGGCAAGGGCGGGATCGGCAAGAGCTTCACGCTCGCCAATCTCAGCTACATGATGGCCCAGCAGGGCAAGCGCGTCCTGCTGATCGGCTGCGACCCGAAGAGCGACACCACCTCGCTGCTGTTCGGCGGCCGCGCCACCCCGACCATCATCGAGACCTCGTCGAAGAAGAAGCTCGCCGGCGAGGAGATCACCGTCTCCGACGTCTGCTTCAAGCGCGACGGCGTGTTCGCCATGGAGCTCGGCGGCCCCGAGGTCGGCCGCGGCTGCGGCGGGCGCGGCATCATCCACGGCTTCGAGACGCTGGAGAAGCTCGGCTTCCACGAGTGGGGCTTCGACTACGTGCTGCTCGACTTCCTGGGCGACGTGGTGTGCGGTGGCTTCGGCCTGCCGATCGCCCGTGACATGTGCCAGAAGGTCATCGTGGTCGGCTCCAACGACCTTCAGTCGCTCTACGTCGCCAACAATGTCTGCTCGGCGGTCGAGTACTTCCGCAAGCTCGGCGGTAATGTCGGCGTCGCCGGCATGGTGGTGAACAAGGACGACGGCACCGGCGAGGCGCACGCCTTCGCCGCCAAGGCCGGCATCCCGGTGCTCGCCTCGATCCCGGCCAACGAGGACATCCGCCGCAAGAGCGCCGCCTATCAGATCGTCGGGCGACCCGACAGCGAGTGGGGCCCGCTGTTCGCGACGCTCGCCGTCAACGTCGCCGAGGCGCCGCCGCAGCGGCCGACGCCGCTCAGCCAGGACGCCCTGCTGGGCCTGTTCTCGAGCGACACGGTCGGCCGCGACGTGGTGCTCCAGCCGGCCACCCAGGAAGACATGCGCGGCGGCGCCTATGTGCCGAAGCCGTCGCTCGAAGTGATCTACGACACCGTCTGAACCGGAAGAGACGCGAACCATCATGTCGGTGAGCCGAGCCAGGACCGCAGCCGAGACGGCGCAGACCGCGGAGGTGATCTACGACACCGCCGCCGTCGCGACGCTGTCGGACGCCGCGCCGTCGCTGCCGCCCGCCGATGCGCCGGGTGCTGCCGCGCCGGTCGCCCGCGAGGCGGGCGCCGGCGTGCCGGCCGCCGCGGCCGCTGATGGGGCCGGGTGCCACGCCGGCGTCGCCGAGATGCGCAAGGCGGCGGATGCCGCCGGCAAGTCGGAGACGCTCGACCGCTACGCCGCCGACTATCCGGTCGGGCCGCACGACCAGCCGCAGAGCATGTGCCCGGCGTTCGGCTCGCTGCGCGTCGGCCTGCGCATGCGCCGCACCGCCACCGTGCTGTCGGGCTCGGCCTGCTGCGTCTACGGCCTCACCTTCACGTCGCACTTCTACGGGGCGCGGCGCACCGTCGGCTATGTGCCGTTCAATTCCGAGACGCTGGTCACCGGCAAGCTGTTCGAGGACATCCACGAGGCGGTCCACAAGCTCGCCGATCCGGCCCAGCACGACGCCGTCGTGGTGATCAATCTGTGCGTCCCGACGGCGTCGGGCGTGCCGTTGCAGCTGCTGCCCAAGACCATCAACGAGGTCCGCGTCATCGGCATCGACGTGCCGGGCTTCGGCGTGCCGACCCATGCGGAGGCGAAGGACGTGCTGGCCGGCGCCATGCTGGGCTATGCGCGCGCGGAGGCCGAGCAGGGGCCCGTGCAGGCGCCGCGCGAGGGCCGCGCGACGCGGCCCACCGTGACGCTGCTCGGCGAGATGTTCCCGGCCGATCCGATCGGCATCGGCATGATGCTGGAGCCGCTCGGCCTCGCCGCCGGTCCGGTGGTGCCGACCCGCGAGTGGCGTGAGCTCTATGCCGCGCTCGACTGCGCCGTGGTCGCCGCGATCCATCCGTTCTACACGGCCTCGGTCCGCGAGTTCGAGGCGGCTGGGCGCACCGTGGTCGGCTCGGCGCCGGTCGGTCTCGACGGCACCGCCGCCTGGCTCGACGCGATCGCGGCGGCCTGCAGGGTCGCGGCCGACAAGGTCGACGCCGTCAAGGCGAAGGTGCTGCCGGCGATCCGCACGGCGCTCGCCGCCAATCCGGTGCGCGGCCGCGTCACCGTCTCGGGCTACGAGGGCTCCGAGCTGCTGGTCGCCCGGCTGCTGATCGAGAGCGGCGCCGAGGTGCCCTATGTCGGCACCGCCTGCCCGCGCACCCGCTGGTCCGAGTCCGATCGCGACTGGCTGGAGACGAAGGGCGTCAAGGTGCAGTACCGCGCCTCGCTGGAGCAGGACATCGCCGCCGTCGACGCCTTCGCGCCCGACCTGGCGATCGGCACGACGCCGGTGGTGCAGCACGCCAAGGAGCGCGGCATTCCGGCGCTCTACTTCACCAACCTGATCTCGGCGCGACCCCTGATGGGCGTCGCCGGGGCCGGCTCGCTCGCCCAGGTGGTCAACACCGCGATCGCCAACAAGGCGCGTTTCGACGCCATGACGGAGCTGTTCCGCGGCGTCGGCGCCGGCGACACCGCGGGTGTCCACCACGACGTGCCGAAGGCGCGGCCGGAGTTCCGCGAGAAGATGCGGCGCCAGCTCGCCGCCCAGGCCAAGAAGCGCAAGGCGGAGGAGATGCTCTGATGCTCCTCCTCGATCACGATCGCGCCGGCGGCTACTGGGGCTCGGTGTATGTCTTCACCGCCGTGAAGGGCCTTCAGGTGATCATCGACGGCCCGGTGGGCTGCGAGAACCTGCCGGTCACCGCGGTGCTGCACTACACCGATGCGCTGCCGCCGCACGAGCTGCCCGTGGTGGTCACCGGCCTGTCGGAGGCCGAGCTCGGCCAGCACGGCACCGAAGCGGCGATGTCGCGCGCCCACAAGACGCTCGATCCCGATCTGCCGTCCGTGGTGGTCACCGGCTCGATCGCCGAGATGATCGGCGGCGGCGTGACGCCCGAGGGCACCGGCATCAAGCGCTTCCTGCCGCGCACCATCGACGAGGACCAGTGGCAGAGCGCCAACCGCGCGATGGCGTGGCTGTGGAGCGAGTACGGCCCCAAGAAGGTGCCGGACCGCAAGCCGCGCCAGCCCGGCGAGAAGCCGCGCGTCAACATCATCGGCCCGATCTACGGTACCTTCAACATGCCGTCCGATCTCGCCGAGATCCGCCGTCTGGTCGAGGGCATCGGCGCCGAGGTGAACCTGGTGTTCCCGCTCGGCACCCATCTCGCCGACATTCCGCGGCTGGCCGACGCCGACGTGAACGTCTGCCTGTATCGCGAGTTCGGCCGGCTCTTGTGCGAGGCGCTGGAGCGCCCCTATTTGCAAGCGCCGATCGGCCTGCACTCGACCACCAAGTTCCTGCGCAAGCTCGGCGAGCTCACCGGGCTCGATCCGGAGCCGTTCATCGCCCGCGAGCTGCACACCACCGCCAAGCCGCTGTGGGATCTGTGGCGCTCGGTGACCCAGGACTTCTTCGGCACGGCGAGCTTCGGCATCGTGGCGACCGAGACCTATGCGCGCGGCATCCGTCATTTCCTCGAGGAGGAGATGGGGCTGCCCTGCCGCTTCGCTTTCGCCCGCGCGGCCGGCGTCAAGCTCGACAACGCGGCGGTGCGCAAGGCGGTGCACGAGCAGACGCCGCTCGTCCTGTTCGGCAGCTACAACGAGCGCATGTATCTGGCGGAGATCGGCGGGCGGGCCGCCTACATCCCCGCCTCGTTCCCCGGCGCCATCGTGCGGCGTCACACCGGCACGCCGTTCATGGGCTACGCGGGCGCCACCTATCTGGTGCAGGAGGTGTGCAACGCGCTGTTCGATGCGCTGTTCCACATCCTTCCGCTCGGCTCGACGCTCGACCGCGTCGATCCGACACCGTCGCGTCTGCATCGCGAGCTGCCGTGGGACGACGCCGCCAAGATCGCGCTCGATCGTCTGGTCGAGCAGCAGCCGGTGCTGGTGCGCATCTCGGCCGCCAAGCGGCTGCGCGACGCCGCCGAGCGCGGCGCCCGCGCGGCCGGAGAAGAGCGTGTCACGGTGGCGCGTGTGATCGATGTCAATGTCAGCGCGATGGGAGAGCCGGCATGATGCGCCTGTGTTCTGCCGGCGCCGCCGGCGCCACCATTTCAAGAGCTGATCATTCGCGCCGTGCGCCAGCGCCGGCGAACGAGCGTTCGACAGGAGGGTCCCCTCATGGCTGAGAGAATGGAGCAGGTCCTGACGGGTCCGCGGGCCAAGGAGGCGATGGATTTTCGTCTCATCTTCGCGGTCGCCTTCGCGGCCTTCCTGGTCGACGCCACCGGGCGCCGGGTGCTGATGCGGCTGTTCCGCATCGGTCCGCCGATCGACACCAATCGCTCGATCGTCGCCGAGGCGCGGGCGCTGGCCTGCAAATACGTTCCGTTCGCCTTCATGGGCTGAGCGGTTTCACCGAGATTCGCCCGACGCTGCCGGGCGAGTGATCGTCGTGGCTCGCCACGACTTCCCGAGCCGCGCGGGATGGGCGCGGTAACGGCCGCAAGGCCAATCATCGGAGAGTATCTCCATGGCTGATAAGTCTCTGTCCGGTCTGACAGAAGCGGAAGCGAAGGAGTTCCATAGCGTCTTCGTTTCGAGCTTCCTCGGTTTCGTCTCCGTGGCGGCGATCGCTCACGTCCTGGCTTGGATGTGGCGCCCGTGGGCGAAGAACGCGTCGCTCGTCGACGGCGTGAACGTGGCGGTCAGCCACCTGGCCTCGTACCTGTCGTAGGAGGGAAGAACAATGTGGCGCGCTTGGCTGCTTTTCGATCCGCGTCGGACTCTCGTCGCGATCTTCACGTTCCTGTTCGGTCTCGCTCTGCTGATCCACTTCATCCTGCTGAGCACCGATCGGTTCAACTGGCTCGAGTCTCCGCGTGCGAAGCCCGCCGCGGCGGCCCAGAATGCTCCGCTTCCGCCGGCGCGGTAGCAGCAACGCCAGTCAAGGTCGGCGGACGAGCCATCGACACGTCGCTCGGCTCGTCCGCCGCCGATGTGCAGTGAGCAGGCAGGCACCACGCGAGCCTGCCGGCCGGTGTCGATCGGGGGATCCCAACAATGGCCATGCTCAGTTTTGAACGAAAATACCGCGTCCGTGGAGGTACGCTGATCGGCGGGGACCTCTTCGACTTCTGGGTGGGGCCGTTCTATGTCGGCTTCTTCGGAGTCACGACGGTTTTCTTTACCTTCCTCGGCACGGCACTCATCATTTGGGGTGCGGCCCTCGGGCCGACCTGGAACATTTGGCAGATCAACATCGCACCGCCTGACTTGAGCTACGGGCTCGCGCTCGCTCCGCTCAAGGAAGGAGGGTTGTGGCAGCTCATCACCGTGTGCGCGCTCGGCGCGTTCTGCTCCTGGGCATTGCGCCAGGCGGAAATCGCCCGCAAGCTCGGCATGGGTTATCACATCCCGGTCGCGTTCAGCTTTGCCATCTTCGCTTATGTCGCCTTGGTCGTCATCCGGCCGGTGCTCATGGGCGCCTGGGGGCACGGTTTCCCCTACGGCATCATGAGTCATCTCGACTGGGTGTCGAACGTCGGGTACCAGTACCTGCACTTCCACTACAATCCGGCGCATTGCATCGCGATCACGTTCTTTTTCACGAACGCGCTCGCGCTCGCCATGCACGGCTCCCTGATCATCTCGGCCGCCAATCCCAAGGAGGGCGAGGTCGTGAAGGGTGCGGAACACGAGAACACGATTTTCCGGGACACGATCGGCTACTCGATCGGCACGCTCGGCATCCATCGTCTCGGCCTGTTCCTGGCGGTCAGTGCAGCGTTCTGGAGCGCCGTCTGCATCATCATCAGCGGCCCGTTCTGGACACGCGGCTGGCCTGAGTGGTGGAGCTGGTGGCTCGACCTCCCGATCTGGCGCTAGGAGGGGGCTCACATGGCCGAATACCAGAACATCTTCACCCAGGTGCAGATCCGGGGCCCCGGCTATGCCGGCGTGCCGCTGGACGGCCCCGTGGGTTACAGGGTGGGCCAGGGCGCCTTCTCCTACTGGCTGGGCAAGCTCGGCGACGCCCAGGTCGGTCCGGTCTATCTGGGCTGGTCGGGGCTGCTGTCGCTGTTCTTCGGGTTCATCGCCTTCGAGATCATCGGGCTGAACATGCTCGCCTCGGTGAACTGGGATCCGATCCAGTTCGTCCGGCAGCTTCCGTGGCTGGCTCTCGAGCCGCCCGCGCCCGCCTACGGCCTCCATATTCCGCCGCTGAACGAAGGCGGCTGGTGGCTGATGGCGGGGTTCTTCCTGACGACCTCGATCCTGTTGTGGTGGTGGCGGGTCTATCGGCGCGCGCGCGTCCTCGGGATGGGTACCCATCTCGCTTGGGCGTTCGCGTCGGCGATCTTCCTGTACCTCTCGCTCGGCTTCTTCCGTCCGATCCTGATGGGAAGCTGGGCCGAGGCGGTGCCGTTCGGCATCTTCCCGCACCTCGACTGGACGGCGGCGTTCTCGATCCGCTACGGCAACCTGTTCTACAATCCCTTCCACATGCTCTCGATCGCGTTCCTGTATGGATCGGCGGTGCTCTTCGCGATGCACGGCGCGACCATCCTGGCCGTGAGTCACTTCGGCGGTGAGAGGGAGGTCGAGCAGATCGTCGACCGCGGAACCGCTTACGAGCGGGCGGCGCTGTTCTGGCGCTGGACCATGGGCTTCAACGCCACGGCGGAATCCATCCATCGCTGGGGTTGGTGGTTCGCGGTCCTGGTCACCCTGACGGGCGGCATCGGCATCCTGCTGACCGGCACGGTGGTCGACAACTGGTATCTCTGGGCCGTCAAGCACGGCGTGGCACCGTCGTATCCCGCGGTGTTCCCGCTCGTGACCGACCCGACCCTGGTTCCGGGAGGCTAGCCATGAGCAAATTCGGAATGCGCATGCTGGCCGGAGTCTCCGCTGCTCTCGCTCTGCTGCTGGTGATCTACGCCTTCGAGTGGCCGCCGGTGGACAGCGTGCAGCGTGGCTACCGCGGTCTCGCGATGGAGGAGAACTCCAATCCGCGAGTCGACCGGGCCAAGGTGAGAGCCAATGTCCTGCCGGAAGTCGCTCCGCCCACCGACAAGGCGGGCCAGAAGGCTTCGCAGGTCTACACCAACGTCAAAGTTCTCGGGGACATGGACGCCAACGAGTTCCTGAGGCTGATGACGGACATGACGACGTGGGTGTCGCCCGAGCAGGGCTGCGCCTACTGCCACGACGAGAACGATCTCGCCGCGGAACGCCCGTACACCAAGATCGTCTCCCGGCGCATGCTGGAGATGGTCCGGTACATCAACGGAAGCTGGAAGACGCACGTCGCCGAGACGGGCGTCACCTGCTGGGCCTGCCATCGTGGCCAGCCCGTCCCGGCGAGCGTCTGGTACGCCGATTCGCCGAAGACGGCGCAGGGTGCGGCTGGCAATCGGGCCGGCCAGAACGTCGCTTCGGCGGCGGGCGGCATCACGGCCCTCCCGGTCGATCCGTTCACGCCCTTCATCAAGGACGGGGCGGACCTCCGGGTGATCTCGGCCACGGCTCTGCCGGCCGGCAATCGGGCGTCCATCAAGCAGACCGAGTGGACCTACAGCCTCATGATGCACTTCTCCAAGGGGCTGGGGGTCAACTGCACGTACTGCCACAACTCGCGGTCCTTCTTCGCGTGGGACCAGAGCACTCCGCAACGGACCACGGCGTGGTACGGGATCCGGATGACGCGTGACATCAACACGCAATTCCTGGAGCCCCTGACCCCGCAGTTCCCGGCGTCCCGCCTCGGGCCGCTGGGCGACGTCGCGAAGGTGAACTGTGCCACTTGCCACGAGGGTGTCTATAAGCCGCTCTACGGCGCCAACATGGTCAAGGAGTATCCGATCCTTGTTGGCCCGGCACCGGCACGTACGGCGTCTGCCGCTCCGGCGGGAGCGAAGTGAGAAGCTGCTGAGCATGGCCGTGCGGGTCGCCTACGGGCGGCCCGCCGGCGGTGCGGCGGATCGCACGAAACCGGCGTCGTCGACCGAGAGGTCGGCGGCGCCGGATTCTTTTCCGGGATGGGATTCTTCGGCGCCGGGTTCTGTTCAGCGCCGGGTTTTCTTCGGTGCCGGGTTTCTCGGTGCCAAATTTCTTGGTGCCAAGTTTCTTCGTCGTGAGCTTTCTCGGTCGGTGTCTTTCGTGCCGACGCCGTGTTCGGCGCGGCGGTCGTCGGCGCCGATGTCCCCTGCGCCGATGTCTCCGGCGCAGGGCGCCGCTCGTCCCGGCGCCGGCGAAGGGGCGGCTCCGCGCCGTCCTCGGTTGATTTCCACTCCTGTCTGCCGTCTAGTCGCGCTCCTGTCGGAGGGTGAATGAGCCAGCATGACGAGCGGGGCGGCCGGTCCCGCCACCACGACGAACCGGCCCGAGACGAGACCGCGTCGGTCCCGGCGCCGGAGGAGATCCGTCGGATCGGCCTCGCCAATGCGCTGCGCGAGGTGACGGCGCCGCTCCACCGCGTCGCCGAGCGGGCCGGCGTGATCAGCGACATCGTGCGCGGCCGGTCGAGCCGGGCTGCCTATGCGCTGCTGCTGCGCAACCTCTACGCGGTCTACGACGCGCTGGAGGCGGGCCTCGAGCGGCACCGCGACTCGCCGGCGGTCGGCCGCCTGGCCCGGCCGGAGGTGTACCGGGCCGAAGCGCTGCGCCGCGATCTCGCCACCCTCTACGGCGGCATCGACGTCGCCCTGGCGGTGCCGCTGCTGCCCGCCGGGGCCGACTATGTGGACGCCGTGATCGACGCCGGCGCGGGCGACGGCGTCCGCCTCATCGGGCACGCCTATACGCGCTATCTCGGCGATCTCTCGGGCGGCCAGACGGTGAGCCGGGTGCTGGCCCAGACGCTCGGGCTCGCGCCGGACGCCCGCCATCTCTATGCGTTCGACGTCGTCGAGCCGCTCGACGCCTACAAGGAGCGCTATCGCGACGCCATCGACCAGGCAGCCCACGAGACCGAGCGGCCGGACGCCATCCTGGCCGAGGCGATGCGGGCCTTCCGCCTCAATGTCGCGCTGTTCTGGGCCGTCAAGGATGCCACCGAGGCGCCCGACACGCCCCCGACGGTCGCCGCGGCGCCGTCGTCCGGCACCGGAGCGCATCAATGACGGACGCATCAATGACGGGCGTAGCGGGAGCGGGCGCATCGGTGATGCGGTAACGGCACTGCGGCCCGCGCCGGCTGGCCACGTCCGGACGTGCGCGCCCGGCCCGCCCTCGTCAGGTTCCGTCGGGCTCCTGGGAGCCGTCGTCCGAGCCGGCCGCGTGCGAGGCCAGATGGGCCAGCACCTCGGCGGTCCGGTACACCGAGGCCTGCACGCTGCCGAGCATGTCGGCCATCCGGGTGGTGTCGAGCCCGTCGCTGATCTCCAGGGCGGCGAGCTGGGCGTTCTCCATCACGGGCGACAGCAGCGTCCGATAGATGTGGTCGGCCTTGGGGTCGAGCTTGGCCGAGAACAGCGCGTTGCGGTCGACGACGCTTTCCTGGAAACGGCTGCGGGCGCTCTCGGCCGCCTTACGCTCGGTCAGATCCATGAACAGGAGCACGAAGCCGAGCACCTTGCCGGGCGACGAGAACACCGGGTCGGCGCGCACCAGGAGCAGGCGTGTCTCGCCGTTGCCGGCCACCAACCGCACCTCGCCACGCCACGTCCGGTGCTGGTCGGCGAGCTCGGCGACGCGGAAGCGAACCTCGCCGGCCTCCTCGAACAGCGGCGGCAGGTCGTGCATGGTGACGAGCTCGGCGCGGCTCGACGGCAGCATCCGGTTGAACGCGGCGTTGCAGACCAGCACGCGGCCGCGCGCATCGGCGATGATCACCGGCTGGTCGGAGACCAGCACCTGGCTGCGCACGCTGTCGAGCTGGTGCTGGGCGATCAGGAAGCTGACGGCGCGGAACTGGAGCACCACGTCGGTGACCGTGTCGCTGATCAGCCGGGCCGCGGTGAGATCGGCGGAGGTCCACGAATCGCTCGTGCCCTCGACGAGCTGGTGCCACTTGGCGAAGGAGCGGCGCGGCGACAGATCCTGCGGCGTCGCTCCGACCAGCACCGGTTTGAGCGGGTCGCCGCCCCAGGTGACGGTGCGGACGCGCTCGGGTCGGAACCAGATCAGGTACTCGCCGGGCGAGTGCGACACCGGCGCCGCCACGAGCCCGCTGGCCACCGAGGCCAGGCGGGTGAAGGCGGGCAGCTCGCTGCCGAGGGCGGCGGTCGAGTAGAGCGCCTCGCGCGGCCTGGAATCGAGCCAGGTGCCGATCTCGCGCAGGTCCGGCGTGCCGGGCACGTCGCCGGTCGTCAGGATCTGGCCCTCGTAGAGCAGCGCCGCGCCGCTCGCCCCCACCGGCGTCAGCAGCGCCTGCGAGTTGTCGAACAGGGCCATGCGCCAGTCGCCCTCGCGGGCGATAGCCTCGATCATCCGCTGCTCCAGCCGACGCACCGACAGCTCGGCCTGCGCCTGCACGAAGCTCTCCAGCGCCGCGATGCGGGTGGCGATCGCCTCGGCCAGCAGCTCGCAGACGGCGCGCACCTCGAACGAGACGCTGCGCGGCACGTAGTGGTGGCACGCCACCAGGCCCCACAGCTTGCCGCCGACCATCAGCGAGGCGACGAGGGTCGCGCCCACCCCCATGTTCTTCAGGTACTGGATGTGGATCGGCGACATGCTGCGCAGGCCGCACAGCGACATGTCGAGATCCCGGCCGGAGATCGGCGACGGCCGCGGCTCCAGCGGCACCGGCTCGTAGCCGACGTCGACCAGCACGCGGATGCGGTTGCGCTGATACAGGCGGCGGGCGATCTGCGGAATGTCGGAGGCCGGGTAGCGATTGCCGAGATAGGGCTCGAGCTCGGGCTCGCGCTGCTCCGAGAACACCTGGCCGTGGCCGAGCTCGTCGAAGCGGTAGATCATCACCCGGTCGTAGCCGGTGATCGACTTGTAGATGCGGGCCGCCTCGTCGCAGAGGGCGCGCAGCGACGGCGCTCCGAGGATGGTCTGGAGGGCCTTTTCGAGGTGGGTGCCGATCGGGAAGGTGGCGCCGGCGCGCTCCAGCTCGATCACCACGCCTTCGCCGGGGGGGCGATGCACCAGCACGTCGTAGGCGCGTCCGCCGATTCGGCACCGCACGGCATGCGGAATGATGTCGAGCGGCTCGCGGAGCTGCGGCGAGATCGCCTCGGCGAGTGCCGGGGCGAGGTCGACGAGGCGGCGTCCGATCACCGGGGCGTGGAGGCCGAGGAACTCGGCCGCGTTGGCGCTCGCCAGCACCACCACGCTGTCGGCTTCGCGCATCATCAGCAGCGCGCCGTGCGGCTGGATCGACTGGGCGAGATGGATCTGCTCCAGCTCGCAGTTGGAGAGGTCGGCTTGACCGAACGGCGGAATCGACAGTGGCTCGCCCAAGTCTGCTGGCTCCGTCTCGTGGCTCCGGCTTGCGGCTCCGTCTCGCGGCTCCATCTCGCGGCCGTGCGCGATGCCGTCGCATTCTGCCATGGCCACGCTGCGCCCGTCCGGATGCCGACGTCGGGTCCGCCCGGCCGGCCCGGCGTCGTCGGGCTTATGTCGGGCGGCGGACCAATCTAGCCGAATGTGCCGCCGCCTCGTCCAGTTTTGTTGAGGGGGTCGCCGATCGTGAGGAAAAACGGTACGATTTAGCCCCTGGCGCCGCCAGGGGGCGGGGTCTCGTCACCCAGATCGTAACGGTTCAGCTTGGCGTAGAGGCTCTGCCGGCTGAGGCCGAGCAGCTCGGCGGCGGCCGTGCGGTTGCCGCCGGCAAGGTCGAGCGCGGCGCGCACGTAATGGCGTTCCACCACCCCGATGGTGTCCCGCACCAGCTTGCGCAGCGAGGTCTTGCCGATCTGCTCGGTCAGCGGTCCCAGCGCCGAGATCAGCCGGTTGGCGTCCTCGGCGGGCGGCAGCCGCCGGGCCACGTCGCGCAGGATCACCCCGATATGCGGGTTGCCGGCCTCGCCGGTGCCGGCGGCCGAGATCTCCACCTCGGTGGAGGCGCCGAGCTCGCCATGGATCGTGGTCGAGAACAGGCGGACGAAGCGCTGCCGATGCACGTTGGCGAGCAGCACGGTCAGGTCGGCGCCGGGGCGCCACAGCCAGCGGCCCAGCCGCTCGCCGACCACGAGGCCCTTGGCACCGACCTCGACGAGATCCAGAAACGCCTGGTTGGTGCGGCGGATCACGCCTTCCTGGTTGATCACCACGAAGCCGTCCGGCATGCGCTCGATCAGGTCCTCGACCGACAGCCGGTCGGCCTGGGTCGGCATCGGCAGCGGCGATCCCACCGGAGAGAGCTGCACCAGGAAGATCGGGCCGGGATCGGAGGCCATCAGCGAGGCGCGCACCAGGCTCGCCTTCCGGGTCTGGCCGAAATGCATCACGATGCCGGGCGCCTTGCCCTGCTCGCGCACCCGCGCCAGCATCGCCTGGAGGAGGTCGCGCTCCTCCGGCAGCACGTCGGTCAGGAAGTCGCGGCCCGCGATGCTGTCTGGACGCGGCCCCACCGCGCCGAGCGCCTGCACGGCGGCGGGATTGGCCTCGATGATGCGCAGGTTGGAGGCGCGCAGCAGCAGCACCGCCTCGGTGGATGTGTGGAACAGCAGGCGATAGCGGGTCTCGACGTCGCGCAGCTTCCAGTAGTCGCGCTCCATCGTCTGCTGCGCCGCGATCAGCCGCGACTGGAGCTCGGCGACCGCTTGCAGGTTCTTGCCGATGGCGAGCAGGCCGGGCCGGCCGCCGAGCAGCACCGTCGTGTACTCGATCGGCAGCTCGCGGCCGCTGGGGAAGCGCTGGGTGACCTGACGGAACGCCGAGACGCCGGTGCGCAGCGCGTCCTCGACCATCCGCCGGACCTTGTCACCACCGATCTCGGTGACGGTCTCGTCCCACGGACGCCCGAGCCACGCTTCGACACCCTTTTCCGAAATGGCGTCCGAAAGGGTGACCTCACGGATGACGCCGGACATGTCGAGCAACAGCGTGACGTCCGGCTGTGAGATGTTGAGAGTCGTCATGGTCGCTCGATACCGAAAGACGTTACAGAGGCGACCGCGCGCTGCCCTCGTTGATCACGATATCAGCGACCACCACGGTGGTCTCAGCGGGAGCCCGGCGGCACAGGGGTTCGCTCACCAGGGGCGAATCGGTAAAAGTCGAGATTCCCATTTCTTGAATGTCAATTGGACCTGTCTGGGTCCGCAGTCAATGAGCTATTGCGGGTCTTGCCAGAATTCAAGGCATACGCTGTCGGGGCTGTCAGGCGTTTTTGACGACTCTGCAACCTGGACGGACCGCTTGGCGGTCTTGCATCGACGAGTGGCTAGATCGAGGCGGTGGGTTCCTTCAGGACTCGCGTAGACCGTGTGGAGCACGCAGCCGCGTCCCGAGATCGGCGAGGTGAGCCACGAGAGCCGCCAGCAGGGCGGCCGCCACCCACGGCCACGCCGCGCCGGCGAGCGCGGCGCGCACGGCCAGCAGCAGGCAGGCGCCGGCGGCGAGATTGGGAAGTAGAGTTCCGATCCGTGGAACACGTCGGGTGAGGCGCGCCAGGACCGCCAGGCCCACCGCCTCGATCACCACGAGGATCAGAATGAGGTCGATCACGCGGCCGCTGACGAACAGCTCTGCCATGGTGCGGGGTCCGTGTGATCCGTCCGGTGCCGTGTGTTCCGTTTCGTCCAGTGAACCGCTCTTGCGGAGCCGCCGCTCAGCCGAACGGTCCGTTGAGCTGGATCACCGTCCAGGTGAGATAGGAGGCGATCGAGACCCAGACGAGATAGGGGAAGAACAGCACGCTCGCGGTCTTGGAGCCGCGCCACGGCATCACCACCATCAGCGCCACCGCCAGCCACAGCGCGGCGACCTCCCACAGCGCCCAGTCGGGCCGTTGCAGGTGGAAGAACAGGTAGCTCCACAGGATGTTGAGACCGCCGACGACGACGAACAGCACCACCGTGGCGATGCGCCGCCGGGGGCAGGCGACGTCGCGCCAGGCGAACGCCATGGCGGCGGTCGAGAGCGCGAAGATGGTCGTCCAGACGATCGGGAAGACGTAGTCGGGCGGCTGCCACCAGGGCTTCTTCAGGGCCTGGTACCAGGGGCCGAGCTGGGTCAGCTCGCCGCCCACATAACCGACGCCTGCCGTCAGCAAGGCGGCGAGCGCGAGCGGGGCGAGGAGACCGCGCTGGCGCGGCTCCGGTGTCAGATCGACGCGAAGTGGAATAGTCGAGCGGGTCATGGGTGACCGATCATGAGCAGGCGACCGCGAGCGATCATGGGCGAGCGAGGCCACACAGCGAGGCGACGTCCTTGAAGAAGATGCGCATGTGAGCGGCGGGCTTGGCCCGCACCAGCTCCTTGTTCATGTACGACTGCCAGGTCAGCCGCTGGACGTCGGGGTCGCGGCACATGCCGACGAAGCGCTCGCGCGTCCAGTCCGATCGATACCAGAATCGTTGCAGCAGACCAAGGATGAAGAACACGCGGCCGTGCTGCTTCATGAACCGCTTGCGGGCCTGGGCGAGGGCGCGGGAATCGGCGGTGTGCAGCGCCTCGTCGACCGCCTCGGCGGCGAGCCGGCCACCGAGCAGCGCATAGTAGATGCCTTCGCCCGACGCCGGCGCCACGACGCCGGCGGCGTCGCCGGCGAGCAGCACGTCGCGGCCGTTGTCCCAGCGCTTGAGCGGATGCAGCGGAATCGGCGCGCCTTCGTGGCGCAGCGTCTCGCAGGCGTCGAGCCCGGTGGTGCGGCGCAGATCGGCGACCGCCTGGCGCAGCGCGAAGCCCTTCTTCATCGACCCGGTGCCGATGCTGGTGGTGTCGCCGTGCGGAAAAATCCAGGCGTAGAAGTCGGGCGACAGCGGCCCCTGATAGTAGACGTCGCAGCGGGTCGGATCGAAATCGGCGAGGCCGGCGCCGGGCGAGCGGACGATCTCGTGATAGGCGAAGACGTGCGGCACCTTGTCGGCCCCGGGCACCGCCTGGCGGCCGACCTGGGAGAGGGCGCCGTCGGCGCCGATGACGGTGCGGGCGCGCACCCGGGCGGTCGCGTCGGGGCCGCCGTCGCGCGGGCGGAAGTGCACCACCGAGACGCCGTCGCCGTCGTGATCGAGGCGCTCGAAGGTGCCGGCCCGGCGGGTGGCGCCGGCCGACGCGGCGCGCTGGCGCAGCCACTCGTCGAACGGGCCGCGGTCGACCATGCCGACGAAGCCGCCCTCGATCGGCATGTCGATCCGCCGGTTGGTGGGCGAGATCATCCGGGCGCCGGTGATCTTCGCCACCAGCATGTGGTCGGGAATGTCGAAGTCGCGGATCGCCCGCGGCGGGATGGCGCCGCCGCACGGCTTGATGCGGCCGGCCTTGTCGAGCAGCAGCACCGAGCGGCCGAGGCGGGCGAGGTCGGTGGCCGCGGTGGCGCCGGCCGGGCCGCCACCCACCACGACGGTGTCGTAGGTCTCCACTGCGGGCATGGTCATCATCTCCCTGCCTCGGCGGGCGCGTACAGGTCGTCGCCCTGAGTGATCTCGACGGTGTCCTCGCGGATGCGGCCGGGATGCACCCGGGCGGCCAGCACGGCGGACACCAGGAACAGGCCGGCCTCCAGCGCGAACACGGTGGCATAGGCGGTGATCGGCGTGCCCAGCACGGCGCGGGCGACGTCGCTCGCCAGCGTCCCGAGGAAGCCGCCGACCCCGAACGAGATCGCCTGGGCGGCGCCCCACAGGCCCATCCGCACGCCCTCGCGGTTCTCGCGGCCGTTGCTGGCGAGCCCCATCATCGAGCCGATGGCGGCGACCGCGTAGGCCCCGTTGGTGACGCCGAGCATGAACACGCAGGCCCGCAGCGGCCAGCTCGGCCCGACGAAGGCGCCGAGCGCGAGGCTGGCCAGCGCCACCGCCGAGGCGATGCAGCCGCCGATGCACCAGCCGCGCATCGAGGCGAGCGCCCGGCCGAAGCGGCCCGTGCCGGCGATGCCGACCGTCACCATGCCGATCAGCACGCCGGCGTGCTGGACGCTCGACAGCTTGGTGGATTCCCCCGGCGTGTAGCCGAACACGGTGCCGGCGAAGGGCTCCAGGATCAGGTCCTGGGCGCTGTAGGCCAGCATCGAGATGAGCACGAAGACGGCGAAGCGGCGCGCCTCGGGCTCGGCCCAGACCTGAGCCAGCGCCTCGCGGAACGGCACCTTGCGCTCGCCCGCGCCGCCATGGGCGTGGGGCGCCGCGGCGGCCGGCCGAATGCCGCGCTCCACCCCCCACACGGCGACGAGCGACACCACGAAGGCGATCGCCGACACGCTGGTGGCGACGGTGACCAGGCGGGCCGGCGAGAACGGGTCGAGCAGATGGCCGGCGCTCGCCGCCGTGACGATGAAGCCGAGGATCATCATCACCCAGACGATGGTGGCGGCCGCCGCCCGGCGATCCGGATCGACGCGCTTGGCGAGCAACACCAGGAGCGACGTGCCGGCGGCGCCGACCCCGATGCCGATGCCGATGAAGGCGAGGGCGGCGACGGCGACGCCGAGCACCACGCTGGTGTCGAGCAGCGCCGTGCCGCCGGCCGCGGCGGCGCCCGACAGCGCCAGCGTCGCCATGCCGCCGACGATCCACGGCGTCACCCGGCCGCCGGTGTCGGAGCCGTAGCCCCAGCGCGGCCGCAGCACCTGCACCGCATAGTGGATGGCGACGAGCGCGCCCGGCAGCATCGCGGGCAGCGCGAACTCCACCACCATCACCCGGTTGAGGGTCGAGGTGGTCAGCACCACGATGGCGCCGAGCGCGGTCTGCACCAGGCCGAGACGGACGATGCCGAGCCAGCCGAGCGGCTTGGCCGCCAGCGGCTTGGGGGCGAGCGGGACGGGGGTCATGCGGGGGCTCCGAACGAGGACACGGCGACGGCGCTCGCCATCATGCCGATCACATACAGCGTGACGCCGAGGCCGCTGAACCAGGTCGCCTTGGCGATCGGCTCGCGCAGGAAGCGCACCGCCAGGACGCCCTGGGCGACGAGCACGGCGGCCACGATGGCGGCCTGGACGGGACGCCCCCAGGCGAGCAGCAGCGCGACGACGATCACCTGCGGCACCGCCATCACGATGCAGGCGAGGCGGGCGGCGGCGTCGACGCCGAGCTGCACCGGCAGCGACCGCACGCCGGTGCGGATGTCGCCCTCGATCGACTTGAAGTCGTTGAGCGTCATGATGCCGTGGGCACCAGCGCTGTACAGGAACGCGAGCGCCACGATCCACCACGGCGGCACGTCGCCGATCATCACGGCGGCGCCGGTGAACCAGGCGAAGCCCTCGTAGGTGATGGCGCAGGCGGCGTTGCCCCACCAGCCGTTCTGCTTCAGGCGCACCGGCGGGGCGCTGTACAGCCAGGCGAGCACCAGGCCGACGGCGGCGGCGCCGAACACCCAGGCGCCGAGCTGGCTGGCGAGGGCGAGCGACATCGCCGTCCACAGGATCGCCAGCCACAGGCCCCAGCGGCCCGGGATGCGGCCCGACGGGATCGGCCGCTGTGGCTCGTTGATGGCGTCGACATGACGGTCGAACCAGTCGTTGACCACCTGGCTGGTGGCCACCAGCAGCGGCCCGCACAGCACGATGCCGGCGATCACCACGGGCCAGCGCGGCCCGAGCGGCAAGCCTGACGACACCACGCCGCAGGAGAACGCCCACATGGGCGGGAACCAGGTGATCGGCTTCAGCAGCTCGAGCACCGCCGAAGGGGCCGGCACCTGGAGGGTGGTCGTCGCACTCATGGGGAACTCATACGTCGGGGTCGCCGTGGTCCGCCGCGTCGGCCAAGCCGTAGCGGCGGAGCTTCACGTACAGGCTCTGCCGGGACAGGCCGAGCATCTCGGCCGCGGAGGCGCGGTTGTTGCCGGTCAGCTCCAGCGCCGCCTCGATGCACAGGCGCTCGACCACGTCGGTGGCCTCGCGCACCAGCTCCTTGAGCGACACCCGTCCCACCAGCTCGGTGAGCTGGTCGACCGAGCGCGGCATCTCGCGGCCGGCGCGGGCGTCGGCGGGCAGTCGGCGGCCGATGTTGCGCACCGTGAAGCCGTAGAAGGGATCGGTGCCGTTGGCGACCGCGGCGGCGGAGATCTCGACGTCGGCCTGGGCGCCGAGCTCGCCCCGCAGCGTGGTGGCGAACAGCCGCACCGAGCCGATCTGCCGCAGATTGGCGATCAGCACGTTGAGGTCGACGCTGGAGCGGCCGAGCCAGCGCTCCAGCGATTCGCCGCGCGCCTGCTCCTCGCTGGCGAGCTGGGCGAGGTCCAGGAAGGCCGGGTTGGCGGCCAGGATGCGGCCCTCGCGGTCGGTCACCACCAGGCCGTCCGGGGCGTGCTCGAAGAAGCGCAGCAGCTTGCCGCGGCTCTCGGAGCCCGAGGCGGTGGCGCCGTCGCGCTCCGGCACCGACAGGCGGACCAGCAGCAGCGAGGCGTTCTCCTGGCGGAACAGCGAGGCCGACACGAAGGCGGTGCGGCCGGAGTCGATCAGGCGGGCCCGGGTGGTGTCGGCGCGGCCGGCCGAGCGCACGCCGGCCAGCAGGGTCTGCACGGCCGGCACGGTGTCGGGCTCGAACGCTTCGAGGAGCGGGCGCCCGACCACCCGGCGGCCGACGTCACCGAACATCTGGGTGGCGGCCGGGTTGGCCTCCACCACCCGCTGGGTCGAGGCGTCGACGATCAGCACCGGCTCCGGCGACATCTGGAAGAGCAGGCGATAGCGCGTCTCCGCGTGGCGCAGCCGGGTGTAGTCGCGCTCCATCGACTGCTGCGCCTCGACCAGGCGCTGTTGCAGCTCGGCGACCGGCCGCAGGTCGCGGCCGACCGCGACCATGCGGCCGAGCGTGCCGAAGCGCACCGCCGAATAGAGGATGGGCACGTCGGTGCCGCGCGGCGACGGATGGTTGACCTGGCGGCGCGGGGACGCCTGGTTCTCGGCGGCCTCGCGCAGCAGCGCCTCGATCTTGGGCCGGCTCTCGACCGTGACGGTGTCGGCGAACGGCACGCCGAGCCAGGGCCGCTGCCCTTCGAGCAGGGCGAGCAGCTCCTCGCTCTGGCAGGCCATGTCGCGAATGACGCCGTTGTCGTTGACGATCAACGCGACGTCGGCGGCCGCCGCGATGAGCGTCGCCGTCGCCTCCACGTCGAGATCGCCCAACGAGTCTATCGGCGCTCTGAACCCGTTCACGTGCGACCAGTTCCCTGTTCGGTCCGTCTCCGGCCGCCCGACGAGATCCTGGTCGCCGCGGGTCGCGACGATCAGGGACGATGGGCCAGCGCGGCGACGAGGTTTTGTGCCTGGATCGGCGCCTGACGGGCATCGACGGCGGCGGCGTCGGCACCGACCCGGGCCACATAGTCCGGATGCTCGACGAACACGCGCCCGCCGACCAGCACGCCGATCGATCGGTTGCAAGATTCCCGGCGAATGGTCTGGATGCAGGACGCGAGCGTCTCCAGCCGGCTTTCACAGCTCAGCGAGAGGCCGACCACGGCGAACCATTCGGATCGCACCATGGTGGCGAGGTCGTGCCGTCCCGTCATCGGCGCGTCCCACACCAGCCAGCCGGCACGGCGGAAGAACTCGGCCACCATGGCGAGCCCGAAGGTGTGCTGCTCGCCGGGAACCGGCACCAGCAGAACCGGCAGGCCCTCCTGCGCGTGCTCGACCTCGCTGCCGAAGGCGGCGCTGAACTCGCGCAGCACCCGGTGCAGGCGCCACAGGCCGAGCGTGACCTGGGTGAAGTCGCAGACGTCGTCGGTCCACAGGTCGCCCAGGCGGCGGGCCGTGGGGGCGAGGACATCGAGATAGATGCGCTCGACCGGCAGGCCGCGCGCCAGCACCGCCTCGACGAAGGCGAGCGCGCCGGCGTCGTCGCCGGAGAGCACCCGGTGGGTCAGCTCGGCGATCTCGTCGGCCCGCAGGGCCGTGCCCGGGGTCACCGCCGCCTCACAGGTGCAGGTGTGCGCGAGCACGAGCTTGGGGACGACGTGAAATTCGATGGCCCGGTTCACCGGGGCCGCCGTCGAGGTCGCCGCCGGTGCGCCGCCGTGCGGCCCGGAGGGGTGGCGCGTCTCGCCCGAGCGGCATGAGTCGGCCGAGCCGTCGGCCGGCATATAGCCTGCCGAACCGGCCCACCAATCCCTCGCCGCTACCTGGGGTCTCGCTTCGGCCATGGCTACGCCCTCTCAACAAGTTAAAGCCCGCGCGGTCGAACAGTCAAGTTTAGTTTACGTACAGAATTGTTGACACTGACGAGGAAGCATCCTAGGCTCCTCTCCACAGTGGCACGCGCAAGGAGCGGCGCGATGCAAGAAAGTGACACCGAGGGGTCGGTCTCGGCTGCATTGCGCGCAACGCAAAATGCGGCGGGCCACCGCGTGGCTGAGGATTTATCGCATCACCCGACGTCCCGCCCGTCAAGTGCGGTTGACAGTCCGTGTCATTACCGATTGTCAGGGGTTTTGGAATCTGGTGTGATGCCTTCTTCTGTAAAATCTGCCAACGCAGCCGCCACCGACGCAGCCACCGCCGGCCGCGTGGCTATGCCGCCGCTCTACACGCCCGAGGAGCGCCGCCGGCGTGACGCCTCGCCGTGGACGATCGTCCAGGGCATTCTGGCTCCTCTGCAATTCGTCGTCTTCCTGGTCAGCCTCGCTTTGGTGCTGCGCTTCCTCGCCACCGGAGAGGGCTATGTGGCCGCCACCGTCTCCGTGGTGGTGAAGACGCTCGTGCTCTACGTGATCATGGTCACGGGCGCCGTCTGGGAGAAGGTTGTCTTCGGCAAGTACCTGTTTGCGCGCGCCTTCTTCTGGGAGGACGTGTTCAGCATGCTGGTGCTGGCGCTGCACACCGCCTATCTGGTGGCGCTCGCGGTCGGCGCTGCGGTCGAGACCCAGATGGTGCTGGCGCTCGCCGCCTATGCCACCTACGTGATCAACGCCACCCAGTTCGTCCTCAAGTTGCGGGCGGCGCGTCGCCAGCAGCGGGACGAGGCCGCCTCCGAGCTGGTCGGAGCGGCGTCATGAATGCCGTCGTTGCGCCGGTCGCCAACGCGGGGTGTGTGGATGCGCCGGTCCTCTACGAGCGCGGCCAGCGCGAGGTGTTCTGCGGGCTGACCGGCATCGTCTGGCTGCACCGCAAGATCCAGGACGCCTTCTTCCTGGTGGTCGGGTCGCGCACCTGCGCGCATCTGCTCCAGTCGGCCGCCGGCGTGATGATCTTCGCCGAGCCGCGCTTCGCCACCGCGGTGATCGAGGAGCGCGATCTCGCCGGCCTGGCCGACGCCAACAGCGAGCTCGATCGCGTGGTGACGCGGCTGATCGAGCGCCGCCCCGACATCCGGCTTTTGTTCCTGGTCGGCTCCTGCCCGTCCGAGGTGATCAAGCTCGATCTCGACCGCGCGGCCACGCGCCTGTCGCAGAGCTTCGCCCCGCGCGTGCGCATCCGCGCGTGGTCGGGCAGCGGGCTCGACACCACCTTCACCCAGGGCGAGGACGCCTGCCTGGCCGCCCTGGTGCCGGACATGCCGGCCACAGAAGCCGACGCGCCGCCGTCGCTCCTCGTCGTCGGCGCGCTGGCCGAGGTGGTCGAGGACCAGATGGCCCGGCTGTTCGCCGAGATCGGCATCGAGCGGGTGCGCTTCTTCCCGCCGCGCCGCTCCGACGACCTGCCGCCGGTCGGCCCCGGCACCCGCCTGCTGCTCGCCCAGCCGTTCCTGGCCGAGACCGCCCGCCTGCTGGAGAAGCGCGGCGCCACCCGGCTCACCGCGCCGTTCCCGCTCGGGGTCGAGGGCACGGCCGGCTGGTTCGGCGCCGCCGCCCGCGCCTTCGGGGTCGACGAGGCGCGCTTCGACGCGGCGATCGCGCCGCGCGCCGAGCGGGCCCGCACGGCGCTGGCCCGCCACCGCGAGCGGCTGGCCGGCAAGAGCCTCTTCTTCTTCCCCGACTCGCAGCTCGAGGTGCCGCTCGCCCGGTTCGCGGCTCGGGAACTGGGCATGCGGCTGGTCGAAGTCGGCACGCCGTATCTCCATCGTGGCCATCTCGCCGCCGAGCTGGCGCTGCTGCCGCCCGGAACGATGCTGAGCGAGGGCCAGAACGTCGACAATCAGCTCGATCGCTGCCGTGCCGCGCAGCCCGACCTCACGGTGTGCGGCCTCGGTCTCGCCAATCCGCTGGAGGCGGAAGGTCTGGCGACCAAGTGGTCGATCGAGCTGCTGTTCACCCCGGTGCACGGCTTCGAGCAGGCGGCGGATCTCGCCGAGCTGTTCGCCCGGCCGCTGGTCCGCCGCAGCCGGCTGAAGGTGTGAGACATGCAGCTGACGGTGTGGACCTACGAGGCACCTCCCCATGTCGGCGCGATGCGCATCGCGACCGCCATGGAGGGCGTCCACTACGTGCTGCACGCACCGCAGGGCGACACCTACGCGGACCTGCTGTTCACCATGATCGAGCGCGCCACCAAGCGCCCGCCGGTCACCTACACGACGTTCCAGGCGCGTGATCTCGGCAGCGACACCGCCGAGCTGTTCAAGACCTCCGTCAAGGAGGCGTACGAGCGGTTCCGTCCGCAGGCCCTGCTGGTCGGTGCGTCCTGCACGGCCGAGCTGATCCAGGACGATCCGGGCGGCCTCGCCCGCGCCCTCGATCTGCCGATCCCGGTGGTGCCGCTCGAGCTGCCTGCGTATCAGCGCAAGGAGAACTGGGGCGCGGCCGAGACCTTCTATCGGCTGGTCCGCACCCTCGCCGGACCCCACGCGCCACCGCCCGGCTCCAAGCGGCCGGCGCGTGGTCCCGACGACGCTCCGCGCTGCAACATCCTCGGGCCGACCGCGCTCGGCTTCCGGCATCGCGACGACGTTCACGAAGTCACCGGCCTGCTCCACCGGCTTGGCGTCACCGTGAACGTCGTCGCGCCCCTCGGGGCGACGCCGGCCGACATCGCGCGGCTCGGCGAGGCCGACTTCAACGTCGTGCTCTATCCCGAGATCGCCTATCAGGCGGCCCAGTGGCTCGACCGCACCTTCGGTCAGAAGTCCACCAAGGTGGTGCCGATCGGCGTCGGCGCCACCCGCGACTTCATCGCCGAGGTGGCGGCGCTGGCCAGCGTCGATCCGGCGCCGGTGCTGGCGGGCGCGCCGAGCCGGGCGCCGTGGTACGCCCGCTCGGTCGACTCCACCTACCTGACCGGCAAGCGCGTATTCGTGTTCGGTGACGCCACCCACGCGATCGCGGCCGCCCGCATCGCGGCCGACGAGCTCGGCTTCGAGGTGGTCGGGCTCGGTACCTACAGCCGCGAGTTCGCCCGCGAGGTGCGGGCCGCCGCCGCCAAGTACGGCGTCGAGCCGCTGATCACCGACGACTATCTCGACGTCGAGGCGGCGATCGCGGCGGCGCATCCGGAGCTGGTGCTCGGCACCCAGATGGAGCGCCACACCGCCAAGCGGCTGGGCGTGCCGTGCGCCGTCATCTCGGCGCCCGTGCATGTCCAGGACTTCCCGGCTCGCTACGCGCCCCAGATGGGCCACGAGGGTGCGAACGTGCTGTTCGACACCTTCGTGCATCCCCTGATGATGGGGCTCGAGGAGCATCTCCTCACGATGTTCCGCGAGGACTTCGAGTTTCACGCCGATGCGGCGCCGTCGCATCTCGGCGTTGCCGCGTCCCGCGGCGAGGCGCCCTCCGTCGCGGCCGATCCCGCGCCGGCGCCCGCCGTGTCTCCGACCCCCGTGCCCGGTCCGGTCCCGTCGATGGCCGCCGCCGCTTCCGCCGAAGCCGCGGTTGTCACGGATGCCGCTCCGATTCCATCCGCCGCCGCCGCGGCATCGCCGGTGCCACTCCGCTGGGCCGCCGATGCCGAGAAGGAGCTGCACAAGATCCCCTTCTTCGTGCGCGGCAAGGCCCGCCGCAACACCGAGCGCTTCGCGCAGGACCGCGGCCTGTCCCTGATCACGATCGAGACGTTGTATGATGCGAAAGCGCACTTCAGCCGCTGACACGACCCCGATCCGCGTCGTCATCGTGACGATGGACAGCCATCTCGCGGGCGCGGTGTCGCGGGCCCGCACGACGCTGGCGCGCGAGCTGCCCGGCCTCGATCTGGTGATGCACTCGGCCGACGGCTGGGCGAGCGATTCCGCGGCGCTGGCGCGCTGCCTCGCCGATATCGGCTCCGCCGACATCGTGCTGGCCACCATGCTGTTCCTGGACGAGCACATCCGCCCGGTGCTGCCCGCCCTCCAGGCGCGCCGCGACAAGTGCGACGCCATCGTCTGCGCGCTGTCGGCCGGCGAGGTGGTGCGCCTCACCCGCATGCACAAGTTCAGCATGTCGGGCGACACCATGGGGGTGCTCAATCTGCTCAAGCGGCTGCGCGGCAAGAGCGCCGACGGCCCGGGATCGAACGGCCAGGGGCAGATGAAGATGCTCCGCCAGATCCCGAAGTTCCTGCGCTTCATTCCCGGCACCGCGCAGGACCTGCGCGCCTACTTCCTCGTCCTCCAGTACTGGCTCGCCGGCACCGACGACAACGTCGTCAACATGGTGCGCCTGCTGGTCGACCGCTATGCCGACGGCCCGCGCAAGGGCCTGCGCGGCACCCTCAAGATCGCGTCGCCGGTCGAGTATCCAGACACCGGGCTCTATCATCCCAAGCTCAAGGGCCGGGTGAGCGAGAAGCTGGCGGACCTGCCGGCGGACGGCAAGGCCGGCACCGTCGGCGTGCTGGTGATGCGCTCCTATGTGCTGGCCGGCAACTCGGCCCACTACGACGGCGTCATCGCGTCGCTCGAGGCCAAGGGGCTGCGGGTGATCCCGGCCTTTGCCAGCGGTCTCGACGCGCGGCCCGCCGTCGAAGCGTTCTTCCTCAAGAACGGCAAGCCGATCGTCGACGCGGTGGTGTCGCTCACCGGCTTCTCGCTGGTCGGTGGTCCCGCCTACAACGATGCCCGCGCCGCCGCCGAGCTTCTCGGCCGCCTCGACGTGCCCTATGTCGCGGCGCATCCGGTCGAGTTTCAGACGCTGGAGCAGTGGGAGGCCGATCCGCGCGGCCTGATGCCGGTGGAGGCCACCATGATGGTGGCGATCCCCGAGCTCGACGGCGCCATCTGGCCGATGACCTTCGGGGGTCGCTCGATGCTGTCGTGCGGCGACGACGGCCAGCGCGAGATGTCGGCGCATCCGGAGCGCGCCACCGCGCTCGCCGCCCGCGTCGCCAAGCTGGTCGCCCTGCGCCGCGCCAAGCGGGCCGAGCGCAAGGTCGCGGTCGTCATCTTCAACTTCCCGCCGAACGCCGGCGCCATCGGCTCCGCCGCGTTCCTGTCGGTGTTCGCCTCGCTGCACAACACCCTGAAGGCGATGCGCGACGCCGGCTACACGGTCGAGGTGCCCGAGACCGTCGACGACCTGCGCGACCGCATCCTGAAGGGCAATGCCGGCCGCCACGGCACCGAGGCCAACGTCGCCGCCAAGATCGGCGCCGACGAGCATGTGCGCCGCGAGCGCTATCTCGGCGAGATCGAGAAGCAGTGGGGGCCGGCGCCCGGCCGCCATCTCACCGACGGCCGCCACCTGTTCGTGCTCGGCGAGACCTTCGGCAACGTGTTCGTCGGCGTGCAGCCCGCCTTCGGCTACGAGGGCGACCCGATGCGGCTGCTGTTCGAGCGCGGCTTCTCGCCCACCCACGCCTTCTCGGCGTTCTACCGCTGGGTTCGCGAGGACTTCGGGGCCCACGCGGTGCTGCATTTCGGCACCCATGGGGCGCTCGAGTTCATGCCCGGCAAGCAGGCCGGCATGTCGAGCGAGTGCTGGCCGGACCGCCTGATCGGCGATCTGCCGAACCTCTATCTCTACGCCTCCAACAACCCCTCGGAAGGCACGCTCGCCAAGCGCCGGGCCGGCGCCGCGCTGATCAGCTATCTGACGCCGCCGATCACCAGCGCTGGCCTCTACCGCGGCCTGCTCGATCTCAAGTCGTCGCTCGACCGCTGGCGCTCTCTCGATCCCGACACCGATCCGGAGACCCGCACGGCGCTCGCCGTGCTGGTGCAGGCGCAGGCGTCGGCCGTCAACCTGGCGCCGGCGGAACCGCACTGGGCCGACGCGGCCGGCGAGATCGCCAAGCTCGCCAACGCGGTGCTGGAGCTGGAATACACCCTGATCCCGCACGGCCTGCATGTGGTCGGCGAGGCGCCGAGCGCGACCGAGCGGTCCGAGATGCTGGAGGCCGCCGGCGTCACCGACGCGAAGAAGAAGGCCGAGCTCGACGCGCTGATGGCGGTCGATCACGAGCTGCCGGCGATCATCCGCGCCCTCGACGGGCGCTACATCCCGCCGGCGCCGGGCGGCGACCTGCTGCGCACCACCGACATCCTGCCGACCGGGCGCAACCTGCACGGCTTCGATCCGTTCCGTATCCCGAGCGCCTTTGCGATCCAGGACGGCGCCCGCCAGGCCGACCGCCTGCTGGCCCGCTGGAAGGCCGACGGCCACGCCCTGCCGGAGACCATCGCGCTGGTCCTGTGGGGCACCGACAACCTGAAGACCGAGGGCGGCCCGATCGCCCAGGCCTTGTGGCTGATGGGCGCCGAGCCGCGCCAGGACAGCTACGGCCGCGTCGCCGGGGCGCAGCTGGTGCCGCTCGCGAAGCTCGGGCGGCCACGCATCGACGTGGTGGTGACGCTGTCGGGCATCTTCCGCGACCTGCTGCCGATGCAGACCAAGCTCTTGGCCGAGGCCGCGCTGCTGGCGGCGAGCGCCGACGAGCCGGTCGAGCAGAACTTCGTGCGCAAGCACGCGCTCGCCTATCAGGCCCAGCACGGCGGCGAGATCGCCGACGCGGCGCTGCGGGTGTTCTCCAATGCCGACGGGGCCTACGGCTCCAACGTCAACCAGCTCATCGACCAGGGCGGCTGGAGCGACGAGGACGAGCTGGCCGAGGCGTATATGCGCCGCAAGGGCTTCGCCTACGGGGTCGACGGCCGGCCGGCGCGCCAGGACAAGGTGCTCAGCCACGTCCTGTCGAGCGTCGATCTGACCTATCAGAACCTCGACTCGGTCGAGCTCGGCATCACCACCATCGACCACTACTTCGACACGCTCGGCGGCATCACCCGGGCGGTGCAGCGCGCCCGCGGCACCACGGCGTCGGTCTATATCGGTGACCAGACCCGCGGCGAGGGCACGGTGCGCACGCTGGCCGAGCAGGTGGCGTTGGAAACTCACACCCGCGCCCTCAATCCGAAATGGTACGAGGCGCTGCTGGCGCACGGCTACGAAGGCGTGCGCAACATCGAGGCGCAGGTCACCAACACGCTCGGCTGGTCGGCGACCACCGGGCAGGTGGCACCCTGGGTGTACGAGCAGCTGACCCAGACCTTCATGCTCGACGAGAAGATGCGGCGTCGCCTGGCGGAGCTCAATCCCGTCGCCTCGGCGAAAGTCGCGCACCGGCTCCTGGAGGCCCACGAGCGTCGCTACTGGACGCCCGACGAGGCCATGCTGGACGCGCTGCGACGCGCCGGCGAGGAGCTGGAGGATCGCCTCGAAGGCGTCGACCAAGGAGCAGCCGCATGACCGTGATCCCCCGTCCGTCCGACCTCGCCGGCGAGCCGGTCGCCGCCGATTCCTGTGCGCCCTGCAACGCGCACGAGGACGGCGAGGGTAGCGTGCAGGTCCAGATGGACCCGCGCCTCCACATCGACGGCGCCAAGGTGTTCTCGGTCTACGGCAAGGGCGGCATCGGCAAGTCGACCACCTCGTCGAACCTGTCGGTGGCGTTCTCCAAGCTCGGCAAGCGCGTGCTCCAGATCGGCTGCGATCCCAAGCACGACTCCACCTTCACGCTCACCAAGTGTCTGGTGCCGACCGTCATCGACGTGCTCGAGTCCGTCAACTTCCACTCCGAGGAGCTGCGGGTCGAGGACTTCGTCTACGAGGGCTACAACGGCGTGATGTGTGTCGAGGCCGGCGGCCCGCCGGCCGGCACCGGCTGCGGCGGCTACGTGGTCGGCCAGACCGTCAAGCTGCTCAAGGAGCACCATCTGCTCGACGACACCGACGTGGTGGTGTTCGACGTGCTCGGTGACGTGGTGTGCGGCGGCTTCGCGGCGCCCTTGCAGCATGCCGACCAGGCCCTCATCGTTACCGCCAACGACTTCGACTCGATCTTCGCGATGAACCGCATCGCCGCCGCCATCCAGGCCAAGGCGAAGAACTACAAGGTGCGGCTCGGCGGCGTCATCGCCAACCGCAGCGCCGCCACCGACGAGATCGACCGCTTCAACGCCCGCACCGGCATGCGGACGCTCGCCCACATTCGCGACCTCGACGTGGTCCGCAAGAGCCGCCTGAAGAAGGCGACGCTGTTCGAGATGGACCCGACCCCCGAGGTGGTGGCGGTGCAGAACGAGTACCTCCAGCTCGCCGAGACGCTGTGGGCCGGCGTCGAGCCTTTGACCCCGACACCGCTCAAGGATCGTGAGATCTTCGACCTGTTGGGTTACGATTGATCGGGATGGGACGGATGCAGAGCGGCACCTACCAGGAACGGCGTGGCGAGATCGAGGCCTATTTCGATCGCACGGCGGCGGACGCCTGGGCGCGGCTGACCTCGGATGCGCCGGTGTCCGGCATCCGGGCGACGGTGCGCAAGGGCCGCGACGACATGCGCAACACGCTGCTCGACTGGCTGCCCGCCGATCTCACCGGCCGACGTCTGCTCGACGCCGGCTGCGGTCCCGGCATGCTGTCCATCGAGGCGGCGCGGCGCGGCGCCGAGGTGGTGGCGGTCGACCTGTCGCCGACCCTGCTCGATCTCGCCCGCGCGCGCATCCCGGCCGATCTCGCCGGCAAGGTCACCTTCGTGGCCGGCGACATGCTGTCGCCGGAGTTCGGCCGGTTCGACCATGTGGTGGCGATGGATTCGCTGATCCACTACCGGGCCGAGGACGCCGCCCGCGCGGTCGCCGGCCTGGTCGCCCGCACCAGCCAGTCGTTGGTGTTCACCTTCGCGCCGCGCACCGCGGCGCTCGCCCTCATGCATTTCGTCGGCGGCTTCTTCCCGCGCAGCGACCGCGCCCCGTCGATCGAGCCGGTTCGCGAGGAGACCCTGCGCGGCCTGATCGCCGCCGAGCCGGCGTTCGCCGGCTGGCGGACCGGCCGCACCCGCCGCATCGCGGTCGGCTTCTACACGTCGCAAGCCCTGGAGCTCGTGCCGGCATGACCCGTCCCAGCACCAAGCGGAAGCCGTCCGCCTTCCTCGGCATCCTGGCGACCCTGGGGCCGCGATTCCTGCCGTTCGCCGATGTCGCCACCAAGGAGCTGCCGCTGGGGCGGTTGATCCGGCTGTCGCTGTTCCAGGTGTCGGTCGGCATGGCGATGGTGCTGCTCAACGGCACGCTGAACCGGGTGATGATCGTCGAGATGGGGGTGCCGAGCTGGCTGGTCGCCCTCATGGTGTCGCTGCCGCTCTTGTTTGCGCCCTTCCGCGCGCTGATCGGCTTCAAGTCCGACAATCGCCGCTCGGCGCTCGGCTGGCGTCGCGTCCCCTATATCTGGGGCGGCACCATGTTGCAGTTCGGCGGCTTCGCCATCATGCCGTTCGCGCTGCTGATTCTGTCGGGCGAGGCGCACGGGCCGGTGTGGATCGGCCATCTCGGCGCCGGGCTCGCCTTCCTTCTGGTCGGCGCCGGCCTGCACACCACCCAGACGGCGGGCCTGGCGCTCGCCACCGATCTCGCCCCCGAGGACAAGCGGCCGCGCGTCGTCGCCTTCCTGTACGTGATGCTCTTGGTCGGCATGGTCGGCAGCTCGCTGATCTATGGCGAGTGGCTCACCGATTTCAGCCCGTTCCGCCTGATCCAGATGATCCAGGGGGCGGCGCTCGTCACCATGATCCTCAACAGCGTGGCGCTGTGGAAGCAGGAGCCGCGCGACCCCTCGCGCACCAAGGACGAGGGGCCGAAACCGTCGTTCCGCGAGTCCTGGCGGGCGTTCTGCCGGGGCGGACGGTCGACCCGGGTGCTGATCGCCGTCGGCTGCGGCACCGCGGGTTTCAGCATGCAGGACATCCTGCTCGAGCCGTATGGCGGCGAGGTCCTGCACCTGTCGGTGGGCGCCACCACGGTGCTCACCGCCCTGCTGGCGGCCGGCAGCCTGGTCGGCTTCATGCTGGCCGCCCGCCTGCTCGGGCGCGGCGTCGATCCCTACCGGCTCGCCGGCTGGGGTGCCGTGGCCGGCATCGTGGCGTTCTCGGCGGTCGTGTTCGCGGCGCCCACCGAGTCGCCGTTCCTGTTCCGGGTCGGCACGGTTCTGATCGGCTTCGGCGGCGGCCTGTTCTCGGTCGGCACCCTCACGGCGGCGATGTCGCTCGGCCGCGAGGGCGAGAGCGGCCTGGCGCTGGGCGCCTGGGGCGCCGTGCAGGCGACGTCGTCCGGCGTCGCCATCGCGCTCGGCGGCGCGATCCGGGACTTCTTCGGCGGTCTCGCGATGCAGGGCACCTTCGGACCGGCGCTGACCGATGTCTCGGCCGGCTACGGCTTCGTCTACCACCTCGAAATCGGACTACTGTTCATCACCCTGGCTGCTATCGGACCCCTCGTCCGTCCTAAGGGCGAGAAAGGCGAGAAGGAGCAGTCGTCCCTGAAGTTCGGACTGGCCGAATTTCCCGGCTAGCCGTCATTGCGCGGAGGTCTTTCATGCAAACCGGCGCCTTCACTGGCTACATGGATGTCGCCCAAGTCGTTCTCTACGCTTTCTGGATCTTTTTCGCCGGGCTGATTTTCTATCTCCGGCGCGAGGACAAGCGCGAGGGCTATCCGCTCGACTCCGACCGCACCGTCGCGTCGGGCGGCCAGATCCTCGTGCAGGGCTGGCCGGCGCCGCCGCCGCCCAAGACCTATCTGCTTCACGACGGCAAGACCGTGACGGTGCCGAGCAGCGCGCCGGTTCCGGTCGACACCCGCCTGAAGCCCGGTGCCCATCTCGGCGCCCCGTTCGAGCCGGTCGGTGATGCCATGCGTGACGGCGTCGGCCCGGCCGCCTGGGCGCAGCGCGCCGACACGCCCGACCTCACCTGGGCGGGCGAGAACCGCGTCGTGCCGATACGCGTCGCCGAGGACCATTGGGTCGAGGAGAACGATCCCGATCCGCGCGGCTGGAACGTCGTCGCGGGCGACGGCCAGATCGCCGGCAAGGTCACCGAGCTGTGGATCGACCTGGCCGAGCCGCTGGTCCGCTACTACGAGGTGTCGCTCGGCAAGGGCGGCCGTAACGTGCTCGTCCCGTACGTGTTCGCCAACGTCAACGCGGCCACCAAGGAGCTCGAGGTCGATGCCCTCACGGCGGCCCAGTTCGCCGGCGTGCCGAGCATCAAGAGCCCGAACCAGATCACCGCGCTCGAAGAGGACAAGATCTGCGGCTACTTCGGTGGCGGCCGTACCTACAGCGTCGCGACCCGCGTGGAGCCGCTGCTGTGACGCCGTTCCGGCCCTGGGCACCTCGACCCCTGCCGGAGGCGCTTCCCGACGGGGAGACGATCCTCTGGCGGGGCGGGCCGCTCGCCTGGCCCCTCGCCGTGCATGTCTTCCACGTCCGGAAGGTCGCCGTGTATTTCGCGGCGGTCGTCCTGTGGTTCGGCACGGCGACCTATCTGGACGGCGGCTCCCTCGTGGATGCCGTCGTGGCGGCCTTGTGGGTGGTGCCGCTCGCGCTCGCCGCGCTCGGCATCCTGGGGCTGTTCGCGCTCCTGGTCAGGCGGACCACGACCTACACCATCACGTCGCGCCGCCTGATCCTGCAATACGGCGTCGCCTTCCCGATGACCTTGAACCTTCCGTTCAAGCACATCGGGGCGGCGGCGCTGCGCCTCTACCGTGACGGCTCGGGCGACATCCCGGTCACCCTCACGGGCGGCACCAAGATCGCCTATCCGGTGCTGTGGCCGCATGCCCGGCCGTGGCGGCTGAAGAAGACCGAGCCGATGCTGCGTGTCGTCGCCGATGCTCAGGAGGTCGCCGCCCTGCTGGCGGGCGCCCTCAAGACGTCGATCGCCGAGCGGGCGCCGGCCGTGGCGCCACCCGGCGACGAGCCGGGCGCGGCCACCCGCGACCCGAGCACCTCGGCCGCGACACCCGATACGCCGACACCCGATACCGAGACACCCGATCGGCCGTCCGCCTCGAGCGCGGCGGCCTGACACGGAGCGCCTCATGAGCGACCTCGCGCAACGGCCGTTCCCCCGCGGCCCGCTGTTCGGTGCGGCGGCCCTTCTGGCCTTCGTGCTGATCGCCGTCGGGGTTGCCCGGGTGACCGGCACGACGCCGGCCGCGACCCCCTCCGGGGCCGCGTCCGAGACCGTGGTGGCGGCGCGCGACCTGCGCTTCGTCGACCGTGCCGACGGCGCCGTCGTGGTGCAGGCCGGCGAGGACGACAGCGTCGTCGCCGTGCTGCCGCCCGGCACCAACGGATTCGTGCGCGGCACGCTGCGCGGCTTCGCCCGCGACCGCAAGCGGCAGGACGTCGGTGTCGAGCCGCCGTTCCGGCTCACTCAGTGGGCCGACGGCCGCCTGTCGCTCGCCGACGCCACCACCGGCCGTCAGGTCGAGCTGACGGCGTTCGGCGCCACCAATGCCGAGGTGTTCGCCAAGCTTCTCCAGCGGCGGGACGCGGCCCGATGATCGGCGCATGGAAGCGCGGGCGCCGCGTCGTCGAGGTGCCGTGCACGGTCGAGATCGAGCGCACCGCCGACAGCCTTCACGCACATGTGGATCTCCACGGGATAGAGATCGCGCCGGGCGACGAGGTGATCGTCCACGACGCCCCGACGTCGATCCCGTTCGGCGAGAGCAGCATTGTCCACACCCGGGCCACCGTGGTCCTGGCCGGACGGTTCGAGCGCCTGTGGGCGCGCCTCGCCGGGTACTTCGAGCTGACCGAGCTGTACGAGGTCGGCTTTTCCCCCGGGAGGACGCGATGATCACCATGGAAGGCGGAGTGGGGCACAGCTCCACCACGTCGCAGGCTCGCGAGGACACGATCCTCAGCCCGCGCTTCTACACCACCGATTACGCCGCGATGGACCGCATCGACGTTGGCGCCGTGAAGGCCGAGTGGGACGCGATGCTGGCCGAGCTGCGCGCCGACCACAACAAGGGCCATTTCACCCGCGACGCCGAGTGGAAGGCCGATCTCGACGCGCTGCCCGAGGGGCTGCGCCAGGAGTTCGTCGACTTTCTGGTGTCGTCGCTCACCGCCGAGTTCTCCGGCTGCGTGCTCTATGCCGAGATCAAGAAGCGCATCAAGAACCCCGAGGTGCGCGATCTCTTCACCTATATGAGCCGTGACGAGGCGCGCCATGCCGGCTTCATCAATGACGCGCTGAAGGACTTCGGCATCGGGGTCGATCTCGGCTTTCTCAGCCGCGCCAAGAAGTACACCTACTTCCGGCCGAAGTTCATCTTCTACGCCACCTACCTGTCGGAGAAGATCGGCTACGCCCGCTACATCACCATCTATCGCCAGCTCGAAAGCCACCCGGATCGGCGCTTCCATCCGATCTTCAAGTGGTTCGAGAAGTGGTGCAACGACGAGTTCCGCCACGGCGAGGCGTTCGCGCTGCTGATGCGCGCCGACCCGACGCTGATCAGCGGGCTCAACAGGCTGTGGATCAGGTTCTTCCTGCTCGCCGTGTTCGCCACCATGTATGTGCGCGACCACATGCGGCCGGAGTTCCACAAGGCGATCGGGGTCGACCCGACCACCTACGACTTCGAGGTGTTCCGCAAGACCACCCAGATCTCCCGCCAGGTGTTTCCGCTCGAGCTGGACATCGACCGGCCGGAGTTCCGCGCCGGGCTCGACCGGCTGTGGCGGATCGCCGAGGAGGGCGCCGCGGCGCGGGCGCGCGGCGGTGTCGGGGCGGCGTTCACGCGGCTGCGTCTCGGCGCGGCCGGGGCGTGGACGCTGCTGCGGCTCTACCTTCTTCCCACCAAGCCCAACACCTTGCCGGAGCGGGTCCGTCTGGCCCCCGCCTGGTAGAGCACGAGGACCTCAGCGCGTGGTCGAATACGGCATCCCGATCCTCTACACGTTGTTCGTGTGGTGGTTCTCGACCGGGATCATCATGTTCCTGGACGGGCTGCCGCGGAAGACGTTTCCGTGGAGCGTCGCCGGCGCGGCGGTGCTCTACGGGCTCGCCCTGTGGGGCCTGTGGGCGTCGAGCCGCGACATGAGCGTGTTCGGCGCCTACTGCACCTTCACCTGCGGCCTGATCGTCTGGGGCTTCAACGAGATCACGTTCCTGATGGGCTACGTGACCGGGCCGCGCACCGAGCCGTGCCCGCCGGACTGCAAGGGCTTCCGCCACTTCGTCCACGCGGTCGAGACGATCCTGTATCACGAGATCGGGATTCTGATCTCGGCCGTGCTGGTGGTGGCGATGAGCTGGGGCGAGCCCAACCAGGTCGGCACCTGGACCTTCATGATCCTGTGGCTGATGCGGCTCTCGGCCAAGCTCAACATCTTCCTCGGCGTGCCCAATCTCACCGAGGAGTTTCTGCCCGATCATCTCGCCTACATGAAGGGCTTCTTCCGCAAGCGGCCGATGAACTGGCTGTTTCCGTGGACCGTGACGGCGTCGACCGTGGTGGCGACCGTGCTGGTGTATCAGGCGGTGCAGATCGCCGGCACCGATCCGCACCAGGCGGCCGGGCTCACCTTCGTGGCCACCCTGATGACCCTCGCCATCCTGGAGCACTGGTTCCTGGTGCTGCCGATGTCGGTGGTGCCGCTGTGGCGCTGGGGGCTGAAGTCGCGCGAGTGGTTCCGTCGGCTCGATCCGCGTCGCGGCGGCTCGCGGCGCGCCGGCCCCCGGGCGGGCGGGCGCGTCGATGCGGGCGGGCGGACCCGCGTGGGCGATGACGACACCACCCCTTTCGCGGTCGCCGATCCGGCCGCCATCGCGACGGGCGGCGCGAGCGCCACGGTGCCGGCCAGGACCCGAAAAATCAGTCGGGTGATCCGCAGCGACGGCACGACGCTCACGGTGGCGCTCGATCGTGCGCCCGAGGCTCGCCTGAGCGAGGGGCGCCTGAGCGAGGCTCGCCTAAGCGGCGAGGGACGCATGAGCGAAGGGCGCGGCCGCTCGTCCGCCACTGCCGTTCCGGCCCCGGTGCCGGCACCCGTTCCGGCCCCCGTCGCGACGGCGGTGCCCGTGCCGGCCGCCTCGCTGCGCGCCGCCCGGCCGCCGGGACGGTAGCGTCGCCGGGGTGCTCGCGTCGCCGCGCGGTCCTTCGACCGTCCGGGGCGGCGCCGCCGGGGCAGAGCGCCGTGTCGGGACGCTTGGGATTTCGCCTCGGCGCGGTCGCCTCCGGGCGCGAGACCCCTGCGCTGATCGACGAACCCTTCCCTCGAAGGTGGAGAGGCGCCCCGGCGCGCGTGGCGCCGCGAACGGTCGTGCGCCACACGATCGGCCGACAGGGGCAGGGCGCTCCCCACGCACGACAACGCCCCGGCGAAGGCTCGCACGGGGCGTCTCGTATCGACTTGTCTCGGATCGACTTGTCTCGGATCGGCCGCGACCGCGGCGCGGGCCGGAACCGAAGATCAGCTCGCGGCCGGCGCGGCTGTGACCTTCTTGGAGACCTGCCGCTTCAGCAGCAGCGCCCGCGGCGACAGCTCGCCGTCCCGGGCCTTCAGCAGGAAGGCGTCGAGACCGCCACGGTGGTCGACGCTCTTGAGCGCGTTGGCCGAGATGCGCAGCCGCACGCTGCGGCCGAGCGCCTCCGACTGCAACGTCACGTTCACCAGGTTGGGCAGGAAGCGGCGCTTGGTCTTGATGTTGGAGTGGCTGACCGTGTGGCCGACGAGCGCCCCCTTTCCGGTCAGTTCGCATCGTCGCGACATGGAAACCTCGATGATCTCTCGAAAATACCTCTGCCTCACGCGCGCGCGTGCGAGTACCGCGAGGCGAGCTGAGCGGGACCGCGGACCTATAGAGACAGCCGCCGGCAGCGTCAAGGCGCGTCCGCGCCGGCATGCCCTTGCGTCAATCTTTTCGGGGGTCTCCGGGCAGCGTTCTCGGGTGGTCGACGGCTCGCGTCGGCCGGCCCCGCGGCGCCCGATTCGCCGGCCACCCGCGCCCCGGCGCATCATAGAAAGGACGTATTCGGCCTCGACACAGAAGGGGCTGCCGCCATCGTCACCGTCGCCCGCGAGGACCCGACCATTCGCGAGGACCCGACCATTCGCGTGCTGTCCGACCGCGTGCTGTCAGATCGCGTATTGACCGATCGCGTACTTCACGCCGCTTCGGCACCGCCGCTCTCCGGCGCGGTGCGGCTGCTGTCTCGCCCTCGATCCATCGCCGCCGCGGCCGCCGTCCTGCTGCTCGGCCTCGCCGCTGTCCCGGTGCCCTGCGCCGCCCAGGGCAAGCTCGACGCCCGCTATGTGGCGACCCTCGCCGGCATTCCGATCGGCCGCGGCGCCTGGGTGATCGACATCGCCGACGACCAGTACACGGCGGCTGCGAGCGGCACCACCTCCGGCATCGTGCGGCTGTTCGCCAGCGGTCAGGGCTCCAGCGCCTCGCGCGGCCATGTCCGCAACGGCAACCTGTCGCCCTCCACCTATGCGTCGAGCCTGGTGGCCGAGAAGAAGTCCGAGGAGTTGCGCATCGTTCTTCAGAACGGGGTGGTCAAGGACATCTCGGTGGAGCCGCCGTCGCCGCCCCAGCCGGAGCGGCTGCCGGTGACGGAAGCGCATCGCCGCGGCGTCATCGACCCGATGAGCGCCGCGCTGCTGCGGGTCCCCGGCAACGGCCAGGCGGTCGGGCCCGAAGCCTGCAACCGCACGCTGGCGGTGTTCGACGGCCGCATGCGCTTCGATCTCCAGCTCGCCTTCAAGCGCATGGATCAGGTGCGTTCGGAGCGCGGCTACGAGGGGCCGGTGGCGGTGTGCGCCGTGCAGTTCACGCCGATCGCCGGCTACATTCCGGACCGGCCGGCGATCACCTATCTGACCCGCCAGCGCGAGATCGAGGCGTGGATGGCGCCGGTCGCCGGCACCCGCGTGGTGGTGCCCTACAAGATCTCGGTGCCCACCCCGTTCGGCCTCGGCGTTCTCCAGGCCACCCAATTCGTCTCCAGCGCCGGCGGTGGGCCGCGCGCGACCCCGACCAGCGTCCGCGTTCCCTGACCCGGCGTTAACGCTTCGGCACGTCGCCGCTGCGACGGCGGCGAGGGCGATTCATCATCTGGTGGTCGCGCGGCGATCCGGCGGAAGATGTGGGGGAGAACGAATCCCGACAGGTGACGAGTCAGTGATTCGGCCGCGATTCGTTCGAGAGTCGTTCCAAGGGCTTAATGCGATTCAGCGGCGTGTCGCACAACCGTCGCAAAACGGGACAGCCGGGCCTGCTCCCGCGGCCCGCTCCACCGTGTCCGGGCCACCGCGGACGCCGGGTTCGGGGCTCCGTTCGGGGCCAGGGTGCCGCACCGCCGCAGCCGGGCTTTAGTGCATCGGCGAAAGCGGCTAAGAGAGATATGTCGGCGCTCCTCTCGACGAAGCCTTCCCCCACGGGGGTACCGACATCCCGCGGGATCGCGGCGTGCCAGGCGCGTCGCCGGACAGGAACGGACCCGGACATGACGCCCCTGAAGTCGCCCCGCGCCGTCGCCCGACGGACGTATCGCCGCCTCCGCCTCGCCTCCTGAGGCGGCGCAACGCCTGCTGTCAGACACGTGATGCCCATCACCTTCTCGTCCCCCACCGTTCGTGACGCCCGCGCCCGCGGTGCCGGCGTCACCGCCGTTCTCGGTCCCACCAACACCGGCAAGACCCATCTCGCCATCGAGCGGATGCTCGGTCATTCGTCCGGGATCATCGGCTTGCCGCTGCGGCTGCTGGCGCGCGAGGTCTACAACAAGGTGGTCGACCGGGTCGGCCCCGACGCGGTGGCGCTGATCACCGGCGAGGAGAAGATCAAGCCGGCCCACCCGCGCTACTGGGTGTCGACCGTCGAGGCGATGCCGCGCGATCTCGATGTCGCCTTCGTGGCCATCGACGAGGTGCAGCTCGGCGCCGATCTCGACCGCGGCCACGTCTTCACCGACCGCATCCTCAACCGGCGCGGCCGCGAGGAGACCCTGGTGCTCGGCGCCGCCACCATGCGGCCGATCCTCGACAAGCTGCTGCCGGGCGCCAACACCATCAGCCGGCCGCGGCTGTCGCAGCTCACCTTCGCGGGCGAGAAGAAGCTGTCGCGTCAGCCGCGCCGCACCGCCATCGTGGCCTTCTCGGCCGAGGAGGTGTACGCGATCGCCGAGCTGATCCGCCGCCAGCGCGGCGGCGCCGCCGTGGTGCTCGGCGCGCTCTCGCCCCGCACCCGCAACGCCCAGGTGGCGCTCTACCAGTCGGGCGACGTCGACTATCTGGTCGCCACCGATGCCATCGGCATGGGGCTCAATCTCGACGTCGATCACGTCGCCTTCGCGTCCGACCGCAAGTTCGACGGCTACCAGTACCGCCGCCTGAACCCGGCCGAGTTCGGCCAGATCGCCGGCCGCGCCGGCCGCGCCACCCGCGACGGCACCTTCGGCACCACCGGCCGTTGCCCGCCCTTCGAGCAGGAGCTGGTGCAGGCGCTGGAGAGCCACGCCTTCGAGTCCGTCAAGGTCTTGCAGTGGCGCAACACCGATCTCGACTTCGCGTCGCTCGGTGCGCTGTCGGCGTCGCTCGCCGCCACCCCGACCCTGCCGGGCCTGACGCGGGCGCCGATCGCCGAGGACATCCTGGTGCTCGAGCACGCGATGCGCGACGGCGCCGTGCGTGACCTCGCGCGCCGGCCGGCCGACATCGCGCGCCTGTGGGACGTCTGCCAGGTCCCCGACTATCGCAAGATCTCGCCGGCGGCCCACGCCGAGATGGTCGTCACCCTCTTTGGTTTCCTCGGCCGCGAGGGTACGATACCGACCGATTGGTTTGCCCGGCAGGTCGCCCTCGCGGATCACACCGAGGGGGGCATCGATACCCTGTCCACCCGTATTGCCCATATCCGGACCTGGACCTTCGTCGCCAACCGTCCGGACTGGCTCGCCGATCCCGAGCATTGGCAAGGCGTCACGCACGCCATCGAGGACAAGCTCTCCGATGCCTTGCACGAACGGCTGGCCGAACGATTCATCGACCGTCGCACCAGCGTGCTGATGCGACGTCTGCGAGAGAACGCGATGTTGGAAACAGAGATCACCAAGACGGGCGAGGTCGTCGTCGAAGGCCACGTCATCGGTCGGCTCGACGGATTCCGCTTCGCCCCGGAGGCGACCGCCGGCGGCTCCGACAGCAAGGCGGTCTCGGCCGCCGCCCAGAAGGCGCTCGCGGGCGAGATCGACGCCCGCGCGGCGCGGCTGTCGCACGCCCCCGATTCCCAGTTCGTGCTGGCTTCCAACGGCTTCATCCGCTGGATGGGCGAGCCGGTCGCCAAGCTGCTCGCCGGCGACAACATCCTGCGCCCGCGGGTGAAGATCCTCGCCGACGAGCATCTCACCGGCGCCTCGCTGGAGCATGTCCAGACCCGGCTCGACCTGTGGACCCGCACCCATATCGAGCGCGTGCTGGCGCCGCTGTTCGTGCTCGGCGCCGCCGACGACATCACCGGCATCGGTCGCGGCATCGCGTTCCAACTCGTCGAGGCGCTCGGCGTGCTCGAACGGTTCAAGATCGCCGAGGAGCTGAAGGGGCTCGACCAGGCCCAGCGCGCCACCCTGCGCAAGCACGGCGTCCGCTTCGGGGCCTATCACGTCTATGTGCCGGCGTTGCTCAAGCCGGCGCCGCGGTCGCTCGCCGCCGAGCTGTGGGCGCTCAAGCACGGCGACATCGACACCTCCGGGCTCGACGATCTCCAGCGGCTCGCCGCCTCCGGCCGCACCTCCTTCGCGGTCGACAAGGCGGTGCCGCGCACCCTCTACCGCACCATCGGCTATCGGGTGTGCGGCGAGCGGGCCGTGCGGGTCGACATCCTGGAGCGGCTCGCCGACCTGATCCGCCCGGCGCTGAGCTGGCGACCCGAATCCTCCGGCGAGAAGCCGGCCGGCGCCTTCGACGGCTCCGGCTTCGTCGTCACCCAGGCGATGACGTCGCTGACCGGCTCGTCCGGCGAGGACCTCGCCTCGATCCTCAAGGCGCTCGGCTACCGGGTGGAGCGGCGGCCGAAGCCGCCGGCACCGGAGCCGGCCCCCGCGGTTGCGACGACTGCCGCCGAACACGCGCCCGAGGCGGCCGCCGAGGGCGCGCCGGAGTTGGAGGTTGCGCCGGCGGTCACCGACGCCGAGACCTCTGCTGCGTCGACCGAGGGGACCGAGACGGCCGAGACCGAGACGGCCGAGACCGCCGGCGAGACGGTCCCGGCGCTCGATGCCGAGGCTGACGCTCCCGAGCCGGCCGCGACGCCTGCGGAGGCCGCCGCGACGCCGGTGGAGCCCGAGGCCGCACCTCTCGCGCCCGAGCTGCCGGCCGAGTCCGCCGCCGCCGACACCGATCACGGGGTCGAGTCCGACGCGGCCGATACGGCTGTCGCGGTCGATACGGCCGCCGCCGATGACGGCGCCACCGGAGCCGATGCGCCCGAGGCCGGCGCCGAGGCGGCGAATGCTCCGGCCGACGCGGCTCCGGCCGAGGCAGCTCCGGACGAGGCGGCCCCGGCCGAGGGCACGGCCGATGCGGCTCCGGCCACGGCGAGTGCCGCACCCGAGGAGCCGCAGTTCATCGAGATCTGGCGGCCCGGTCGGCCGCCCGAGGACCGCCGTGGCGGGCCGAAGCGTCACCACCGCGGCGCCCCGGGGCGTCGTGCGGGCGCCTCGCACGGCCAGGGTCAGGGCCAGGGCCAGCAGCCCGCCGCTGCGACGACGGCGGCCGGCGGCGCCGAGGCGAGCCCGCCCGACCGCGAGGCGCGCGGCGACCGTCCCGACCGCGGCGATCGTCGCCCCGATCGCGGCGACCGTCGTGATCGCGGCGAGCGCCAGGAGGGCGACCGCCAGGGTGACCGCCAAGCCCAGCGCGGCCGTCCGCGCGGTCCGGATCGTCACGGCGGGCCGGACCGCTCCGACCGGCCGCGGCACGACGGTGGCCGGCGCGGTGACCGGCCGGACCGCGGCGAGCGGCCGCCCCGCATCTACCAGAGCCGCGACGAGCGCGCCGATCGCGGCGACAAGCAGCCCGATCCGAACTCGCCGTTCGCCAAGCTGGCCGCCCTCAAGGCGCAGCTCGAGGCCAACGCCAAGGAGGGACGCTGACGGACGCGCCCGACCGCCAGCGCATCGACAAGTGGCTGTGGCACGCTCGCGTGGTGCGCACCCGTAGCGCCGCGGCGGCGCTGGCGGCCGGCGGGCACGTCCGGGTCAACGGCGTCCGCATCGACGCGGCGAGCCGGGCCGTGCGACGCGGCGACGTCGTCACCGTGGCGCTCGATCGCCGGGTCCGGGTGCTGACCGTGACCGGCTTCGCCGAGCGCCGCGGCTCCGCCGACGAGACCGTGGGGCTCTACGAGGAGGAGGCGCCGCCGCCGGGCGCCACCCCCGAGCCGTCGGTCGACCGTGGGCCGCAGCGCGATCCCGGCGCCGGCCGCCCCACCAAGCGGGACCGCCGCAGCCTCGACCGGCTGCGCGACGACGAGCCGTGATTCGGCGGGGCAGGCCACCCCGCGGGAACCGCCAGGACGGCCGGCGGGTCGGCCTTTCGGTCGGCGACCGGCGCGGAGCCCGGGGGTTCGGCGGTTGTCGTCGCGGGTCGCTTGCGTGCTCGTTGGCGATGCGCTAGGCACAGGCCGAAACGGGGCCGCAATCGGCCGGCCGGAGTCGAGCATGACCTACGTCGTTACGGAAAACTGCATTAAGTGCAAGTACATGGACTGCGTCGAGGTGTGTCCCGTCGACTGCTTTTATGAAGGCGAGAACATGCTCGTCATTCATCCCGACGAGTGCATCGATTGCGGCGTGTGCGAGCCCGAGTGCCCCGCCGAGGCGATCAAGCCGGACACCGAGCCGGGCCTCGAGCAGTGGCTGACCCTCAACGCCGAGCACGCCAAGGCGTGGCCCAACATCACGGTGAAGCGCGATCCGCCCGCCGACTCCAAGGAGTGGGACGGCAAGCCCGGCAAGATGCAGCACTTCTCGCCCAATCCGGGGAGCGGTGACTGACGTTCTCGCGTTGGTTGTGGCGGCGGGTTCCATAGCCGCCAAGTCAATAAAATTTAATGTTCATTCCGTGTGGTGATGGCCGAATGCCGCACCGCACGGCTTTGTTTTTTGCCACGGATGTGATATATAAGCATCACACATGAGATCACGGTCCCGATCGCTCCCTCCCGGGAGCATATTTTTTCGGGGCGTTCCTGAGGAACCGTCATACGGAGGCGCGTCTGTCCGCGAGGAAGGCGCGCGATCACAGTGGCAGGCAAAACTCGGCCAAAGGCGAAGCTCAAGAAGAGCACCGCGAAGAACACCGTGAAGACCTCATCCAAGGCGTCCGCCAAGACCACGGCGGCCGCCCGCCGCGCCACGTCGAAAACGACGCGCGCCCACGTCCGCCGCGGCAGCGCCGCCGCGAAGCAGCCGGCCAAGACCGAGAAGCCACCGACCCGACCGGCCAAGCCGGCCGTCAAGGCGGCCGCCAAGGCCACGGCCAAACCAGCCGCCCGCCCCCGGGTGGAAGACCACGGCACGCCGCCGGAGGTTGAAGGAGCAGTTCAGGGAATGACCAACAAGAAGACCACCCAGCGTCAAGGCTTCAAGACCAACGAGTTCATCGTGTATCCGGCGCACGGCGTGGGTCAGATCACGGCGATCGAGGAACAGGAAGTCGCCGGCCACAAGCTCGAATTGTTCGTCATCAATTTCGTCAAGGATAAGATGACTCTCCGGGTGCCGACCGCCAAGATCGGGGCCGTCGGCATGCGCAAGCTCGCCGAGCCGCCGATCGTCAAGCGGGCGCTGGAGACCCTCAAGGGCCGCGCGCGCGTCAAGCGCACCATGTGGTCGCGCCGGGCGCAGGAGTACGAGGCCAAGATCAACTCCGGCAACATCGTCGCCATCGCCGAGGTGGTGCGCGACCTGTATCGCTCGGAGAGCCAGCCGGAGCAGTCGTACAGCGAGCGGCAGCTCTACGAGGCGGCGCTCGATCGGCTCGCCCGCGAGATCTCGGCGGTGCAGCGCATCACCGACACCGAGGCCGTGAAGGAGATCGAGGCGGCGCTCGCCAAGGGGCCGCGTCGCGGCGGCAAGGCCGGCGAGGACGACGCCACCGAGGCCGAGGCGGCCTGATCCGTCCCGGCCGCCGGTCGGTGCGGTTCACCGACCATTCGGCTCGTCATGCGAGGATCGTCATGTGAGCGCCGGCCCCCGCCGGCGCTTTTTTTCTTGTCGCAATGTGCTCGTCGCAGCGTGCCTGTCGCAACCGCCGGCATCGCTCCGCCGGCCGCCGAAGGCGCTGTCCTTGCGGCCCTCGCCCGACCCATCGGGCCTCCGGCCGGCCGCTCGTCCACTGGTGTCATGTCCCCCCTTCTTCGCCGCATCGTCTACGTCACCCTCTACGAGCTGATCGCCATCGTGGTGGTGAGCGCCGCCCTGGCGTGGATCGCCGATCGGCCGGCGCTCGACAGCGGCATCGTCGCCGTCGCCTCGTCGGCGATCGCGATCGGCTGGGCTTTCGTGTTCAACGCGATGTTCGAACGCTGGGAGGCGACACGGCGGGTGCGCGGCCGCACCCCTGGGCGGCGGGTGGCACACGCCATCGGCTTCGAGGGCGGCCTGGTCGTGGTGCTGGTGCCGCTGATCGCCTGGCAGCTCGACGTCTCGCTGTGGGAGGCGTTCGTCTACGACTTCGGCCTGATCGTCTTCTTCCTGGTCTACACCTTCGTGTTCACCTGGGTGTTCGACCGGGTGTTCGGCCTGCCGGCCTCGGCGCGCGGGGAGGGGCCGCCCGCCACGCGGACGCGGACCGAGGAGCCGAGCGGCTCGGCTACTCGTCCGCCAGCGTGAACTGCAACAAGACGGTGCGTTGCAGGAACGAGAAGTTGTCGTCCGACACCAGGGTCAGGACGGTCTCGCCGGCCGCCGTCGGATGCACCCCCACCGCCTCCATGTTGTCGATCTGGAAGCCCATGTCGGCGCCGACCAGCTCCGGCCCGTCCACCACCGCGCCGGGCATGATCGCGGCCTGCGGAATCCGCCGCAGCCGCATCGCGACCCCGGTGGTCCAGGTGAAGCGGCGCTCCACCAGCAGGAGGTCGCCGTCCGGCAGCAGGGCGGCGTCGCTGATGTCGAAGCCGTCGTGGCGGCGGATCGTGAACAGGCCGGGCTGCGGACCGCCGATCAGGGCGGCGCGGATGTCGCCGGCGCCGTCGAGCGCCCGTTCGGTGATGGCGATCAGGGTGCCGGCGAGCCGGAACGGCTTCGGCACGAACACCAGCGCCTCGACGCCGCGGTTGCTGGGAATGCCCTGCAGGCCGGCCGGCCACGGCAGCGGCTTCGCCCGCGCCGCCATGCCGTCGCGGCCGAAGTCGAAGCGGACGATCCGGTGGACGCGCTCGATGCCGACATAGAGCGTGCCCTGGTCGCGGGCGAGCGACTCGGTGTCGTACCAGCCGCGCGCCGCCAGGGTGCGGCCGTCCGGCCCCAGCATCGGGGCGATCGCCGCATCGGCGACGCCGACCGGGCGGCTGCCGTCGTAGACGATGCGGCCGGTCAGCCAGTCGGCCTTGTCGGTGACGGCGACGAAGCGAGCGGCATCGAGCATCACCAGGCCCGAGATGCCGCCGAACGCCTTATGGCGGGAGGTCAGCTCCAGGCCGCCGCGGAAGTGCAGGCGGCCGAAGCGAAGCCGGTCGGGGCGAGCGGGCTCGAACGCCGTGAAGGGTCGCGCCTCGATGGTGATCGGCTCGCCCTGGTCGCCGAGCGACGCCCGGCTGAACACCGCCGGGTCGGGCTCGGCCCGGCCCGCCGGGGTGAGGGCGCCGCCGCCGAGCAGGACGGCCAGCACGCCGACGACGGTCAGCCCGCGCGCTCCCACGCCACGCACCAGGGCGGCGCGTCGGCGCCCGCTCACGAATGCAGCCGCCGCTTGGTGCGGTTGCGTCGCTCCTGGGCCACGGCCCGCTCGTCGAACAGCTCGGCGAGCTTGTCGGTCATCACGCCGCCGAGCTCCTCGGCGTCCACGATGGTGACGGCGCGGCGGTAGTAGCGGGTCACGTCGTGGCCGATGCCGATGGCGATCAGCTCGACCGGCGAGCGCTGCTCGATCTCCTCGATGACGAAGCGCAGATGCCGTTCGAGGTAATTACCCGAGTTGACCGACAGGGTGGAGTCGTCGACCGGCGCGCCGTCCGAGATCATCATCAGGATCTTGCGCTGCTCGGGTCGGCCGAGCAGGCGCTTGTGCGCCCAGTCCAGCGCCTCGCCGTCGATGTTCTCCTTCAGCAGGCCCTCGCGCATCATCAGGCCGAGATTGCGCCGGGCGCGCCGCCACGGCGCGTCGGCCGACTTGTAGACGATGTGGCGGAGATCGTTGAGGCGGCCCGGATTGGCCGGCTTGCCGGCGGCGAGCCATCCCTCGCGCGCCTGCCCGCCCTTCCAGGCCCGGGTGGTGAAGCCGAGAATCTCGACCTTGACGCCGCAGCGCTCCAGCGTGCGGGCCAGGATGTCGGCGCAGGTCGCCGCCACCGTGATGGGGCGGCCGCGCATCGATCCCGAATTGTCGATCAGCAGGGTCACCACCGTGTCGCGGAAGTTGGTGTCCTTCTCGTGCTTGAACGACAGCGGATGCAGCGGATCGACGACGATGCGGGTGAGGCGCGCCGGATCGAGCAGCCCTTCCTCCAGGTCGAACTCCCAGGAGCGGTTCTGCTGCGCCATCAGCCGGCGCTGGAGCCGGTTGGCGAGGCGCGCCACCACGCCCTGAAGGTGGGCGAGCTGCTTGTCGAGATAGCCGCGCAGGCGCTCCAGCTCCTCCGACTCGCACAGCTCCTCGGCCCCCATCACCTCGTCGAACCGGGTGGTGAACGGCTTGTAGGACGGGCCGCGCGGCTCGTTCGGCCGGTTGCGCATCCGCCACGGCTCGGCGGCGGTCTCCGGGTTGCCGTCCTCGGCGTCCTCGGGCATGTCGGCGGAGGGTGCGTCGAGCGCCTCGGTGGAGCTGTCCGGCAGCTCGTCGGCGGACGCATCGGCCTCCTCGACGGTCGAGCGCTCCATCTCCTCCGACTCGGCCGCCTGGCCGTCCTGGCCCTGGTCGTCCTGCTGGCCGTCGTCCTGCTTCTGCTCGGCGTCGTCCTCCTCGTCGGCACGGCCGCGCTCGTCGCCCATGTCGAGCGCTTCGAGCAGGTCGTGGACGACGTCGCCGAAGCGGCGCTGGTCCTCCAGGAAGCGGCCGAGCTTGTCGAGATCCGGCCCGGCCTTCTGCTCGATGACGGGGCGCCACAGGTCGACCAGCTTGCGGGCTGCGGCCGGCGGCGGCGCGCCGGTCAGGCGCTCGCGCACCATCATGGCGAGGGCGTCCTCCAGCGGCGCATCGGCACGGTCGGTGATCTCGTCGTAGCGGCCGCGATGGTAGCGGTCGTCCAGCATGGCGCCGAGATTGCGGGCGACGCCGAGCATGCGGCGGGCGCCGATCGCCTCGACGCGGGCCTGCTCGATGGCCTCGAACACGGCGCGGGCCTGCTGGCCGCCCGGCATCAGCTTGCGGTGCACGAGGTTGTCGTGACAGGCGAGGCGCAGCGCGATGGCATCGGCATGGCCGCGCACGATGGCGGCGTCCTCGGGCGAGAACTTGCGGGGCGGCTCCGGCAGCCGCGCCTTGTTGCCGGCGGCGCCCGGCCGGTCGGCCGCGTATTGCACCTCGAGATCGGGCTTGCGGGCGATCGCCCGCAGGCAGACGCCGACCGCCCGCTTGAACGGCTCGTTCGGGGCTTCCTTGCCGGGCTTGCCTTTGTGGTTCGACGCCATGTGCGGGTTCTTTATTTCGCCGTCGAGCAAGCTTATCTTACAACCACTGCGCGCGAGACGGACCCATGACCGAACCCGAGAACCACACGCTCCACCTGCTCCGGGAGATTCGCGAAGCGATCGGGTCGCTCGATACGAGAGTCCAGCGTCTCGACAGCAAAGTCGATCACAACCACGCCGACCTCACCGAGCGGCTCGACCGCCAGCGTCAGGCGGTCGTCGGAGAGGGCGTGCTCGGCCGCTACGCGGCCGCCGAGGTCGAAGATCGTCTCGCCCAGATCGAGCGTCGTCTGTCGGCTCTCGAACGGCGCGGCTGACATGCACCGGCCCATGGCGCCTCAGCTCAGCGCCACGTTGACGGTCGACTCGGGCAGCTCCTGCCCGAAGCAGCGCTGGTAGAACTCCGCCACCAGCGGCCGCTCCAGCTCGTCGCACTTGTTCAGGAAGGTGACCCGGAACGAGAAGCCGATATCCTTGAAGATGTCGGCGTTCTCGGCCCAGGTGATGACCGTGCGCGGGCTCATCACGGTGGAGAGGTCGCCGTTCATGAAGGCGTTGCGGGTCAGGTCCGCCACCCGCACCATCTTGCCGACGATGTCGCGGCCCTTCTCGTTGCGATAGTGCTTGGCCTTGGCCAGCACGATCTCGACCTCGTTGTCGTGCGGCAGGTAGTTCAGCGTGGTGACGATCGACCAGCGGTCCATCTGGCCCTGGTTGATCTGCTGGGTGCCGTGATAGAGCCCGGAGGTGTCGCCGAGCCCGATGGTGTTGGCGGTGGCGAACAGCCGGAACGACGGATGCGGCTTGATGACCTTGTTCTGGTCGAGCAGCGTCAGCCGGCCCGAGACCTCGAGCACCCGCTGGATCACGAACATCACGTCGGGACGGCCGGCGTCGTACTCGTCGAAGCACAGCGCGACATTGTGCTGGAGCGCCCACGGCAGGATGCCGTCACGGAACTCGGTGACCTGCTGGCCCTCGTGGATCACGATGGCGTCCTTGCCGATCAGGTCGATGCGGCTGATGTGGCTGTCGAGGTTCACCCGCACGCAGGGCCAGTTGAGGCGCGCCGCCACCTGCTCGATATGGGTCGACTTGCCGGTGCCGTGATATCCCGTGACCATGACACGGCGGTTCTTGGCGAAGCCGGCCAGGATGGCGAGCGTGGTCGGGCGGTCGAAGCGGTAGTCGGCGTCGATCTCGGGGACATGCTCGTCCGGCTCCGAGAAGGCCGGGACCTCCATGTCGGAATCGATCCCGAAGACCTGACGGACCGACACCTTCATGTCGGGCAGCCCGGCCACGGCGTCTGTTGCGGCAGTCATTGCTCCTCCTGGCCCGTCGGGGGCGGGCATGCGGCGTCGGCGGCGTCGTGGTGACCGACGGTAGTTCTAGCAGACGGCCCGCGCGGCGCGGAAGCCGTCTCGCGGGCCCGGCCCTTCGGAAATACGCCCGTCATATGGGGGAGTTCCGTCGAAACCGCAGCGGCCGCGCGGTGGGTGCGCCGCTTGCGCTCAGCACAGCCCGGTCGACTTGAGATAGTTGTAGGCTTCGAGGATCTCGCGGAGCTTGTCCTCCGAGGCGCGGTCGCCGCCGTTGGCGTCGGGGTGGTGGCGCTTCACCAGCTCCTTGAAGCGGTTCTTGATTTCGGTCCGGCTCACGCCCGGGTCGAGGCCCAGCGTGGCGAGCGCCTTGCGCTCGGCGTTGCGCACCGTGCGGCGCTCCTGCTCGGCCTGGGCCTGGGCGGCGTCGGGACGCGCGCCGGTGCCGAACTCGCGCAGGACATCGAACGGATCGCCCGGCCCGGCATCGAACACGCCGTCGGCCCGGAACCGGCGGGCCCGCGGGTGGGTGCCGAGGCCGAGCTTCCAGGTCGGGCGGTGCCCGGTGAGGGCGTCCTTCTGGAACTCGGCGACGGCGCTGTCGGGCATCCCGGCGAAGAAATCGTAGTTCTGATTGTAGTCGCGGACGTGGTCCAGGCAGAAGCGCCAATATTGGCGCGCCTGGGTGCGCCCCTTGGGGGCCCGGTGGGTGCCGGCCGCGGCGCACCCCGGCCACTCGCAGGCCGGGCCGGTGACGGGCCGGCGGTCGCGCTCGGGCTTGACGCGAATGCGGTCGAACAGGGGTGAGTCGAACTTCATAACGGGCCATTATGGACGGCATCGGCACCCCGGCAAGATTGACAGGGCGCGACCGATATGCTCGCCGACGCGGGGGCGGCGGACGGGACGGCGACACGCGCTAACATAGGATGAGCCATGCTGGTTCGCGATATCATGACGGAAAAGCTCTCGGCCGCCTTCGCGCCGGCGCACCTGGAGGTGATCGACGAGTCCGACCGCCACGAGGGCCATGCCGGGGCGCGGCCCGGCGGCCAGACGCATTTTCGCGTGCGCATCGTTGCGGAAGCGTTTCGCGGCCGCAGCCGGCTCGATCGCCACCGGCTGATCAACCAGGCGCTCGCCGCCGAGATCGCTGGCGGTGTCCACGCGCTCGCCATCGAGGCGGCGGCGCCGGGGGAAGGCTGATCTTCTCCCTCTCCCCGCGCAGCGGGGAGAGGGTCGGGGTGAGGGGGCCTCTCGTAGATGCGAAGGCGCCCCCTCACCCGGAGCCCGCGCTGACGCGCGGACTCCGACCTCTCCCCGCGCAGCGGGGAGAGGTGAAGAGCACCGTAGCCCGGGTTGAGCGTAGCGAAACCCGGGAGAGTACCCCTATGGGGGCAGTGGCCGCCGCGGAATCGCCCTGGATCTCGCTTCGCTCGATCCAGGCTACACCGTGCGGCATGGCGCCTGTGCTCCCTCTCCCCGCGTGCGGGGAGAGGGTCGGGGTGAGGGGGCCTCTCGTAGATACGGAGGCGCCCCCTCACCCGGAGCCCGCGCCGACGCGCGGACTCCGATCTCTCCCCGCCTGGCGGGGAGAGATGAAGAGTCAGCCCACCCGCACCAGGGCACCGCGGCGGGAGAGCGGCGCGATGCGCAGCGCCGTGATGCGGTTGCGCTCGCGGCGCAGCACATGGAAGCGGAAGCCGTGGAACGTGAAGCTCTGTCCCGGCTCGGGGATCGAGCGCGCCTCGTGGATCACCAGGCCCGCGATGGTGGTGGCGTCGCCGTCCGGTAGGTTCCAGTCCATGGCGCGGTTGAGGTCGCGGATCGGCACGCCGCCGTCGACATTGACGGAGCCGTCCGGCTGGAGCCGCACGCCGGGGACGTCGATGTCGTGCTCGTCGGCGATGTCGCCGACGATCTCCTCCAGGATGTCCTCCAGGGTGACCAGGCCCATCATCTCGCCGTACTCGTCGACGACCAGCGCGAAGTGGCTCTTGCGCCGGCGGAACGCCTTGAGCTGCTCGGACAGCGGCCGGATCTCGGGGACGAACCAGGCCGGTCGCGCCAGCCCGAGCACGTCGATGCGGGAGAAGTCGCCGTCGCTGGCGTGCAGCGCCCGCAGCACGTCCTTGACGTGGAGGACGCCGACGATGTTCTGGGGCGAGCCCTGCCACAGCGGCACGCGAGTCTTCGGGCCGGCCAGCACCGCCTCGATGATCGCGGCGGGCGGATCGGCGGCGTTCGCCATGATGACGTCGGTGCGGTGGATCATCACGTCGGCGACGGTCAGCTCGCGCAAGTCGAGCAGGCCGCCCAGCATGTCGCGGTCGTGCTTCTCGACGCCGCCTTCGCGGTGCAGGAGATCGACGGCGCCGCGCAGCGCCTCGTGCGGTGTCAGGATCGGGGCGCTCTCGCCGATCACGATCCCGGTGCGGGCGAGCAGCCAGCGCACCAGCGTGCTGACCGCCCACAGCACCGGGCCGAGCAGGCGGACCGCCGTGGCGATCGGCCGCGCCACCGCGAGAGCGATGCGGTCCGGGCTGTCGAACGCCGCCGTCTTCGGCAGCACCTCGCAGAACACCACCACCAGCACCGTCATGATCAGCGTGGCGTAGATGACGCCGACCTCGCCGAACCAGGCGAGCAGCAGGCCCGTCGCCATCGACGAGGCGGCGATGTTGACGACGTTGTTGCCGATCAGCAGTGCGCCCAGCAGCCGCTCGCGCGAGGCCAGCAGCTCGGCCACGAGGGCGGCACGCGGATTGCCGTCGCGGGCGAGGCGCAGCATGGCGGCGCGCGACGAGGCGGTCAGTGCCGTCTCGCTGCCGGAGAAGAGAAACGAGGCCACCAGGCAGAGCAGGACGGCGGCGACGATCAGCCAGTCGGTCAGGTCCATGGCGGGGTCTCGCGTGAAAGCGCGTGCGACCGGACGGTCGCACGACGCAACCCGACCTCTCCCCGTGAGCGGGGAGAGGTCGGAGTCCGCGCCTCAAGGCGCGGGCTCCGGGTGAGGGGGCGTCGCGGCTCGAGCCGAAGCGCCGTTGCCCCTCGCCCGTCTCGCCTCTTCGAGGCGAGCCACCCTCTCCCCGCTGTGCGGGGCGAGGGCGCGCCGGTGCCGTGCCGACCGGCTCACGCCAGCTGCGACGCCACGAAGGCGCGCACGTCGTTCGCATCGACGTCGCGGGTGACGAACGCCTGCCCGATGCCGCGCACCAGGATGAAGGTGAGACGGCCGCGGCTGACCTTCTTGTCCTGCGCCATCAGGTCCATCATCCGGTCGGCGTCGGGCCAGCGGAACGGCACGTCGGCGACCCGGGTCGGCAGGCCCATCTCGGTCAGGTGGCGCTCGACCCGCTCCACTTCGGTCTTGGCGATCAGGCCGAGGCGGGCCGAGAAGCGGAACGCCAGCACCATGCCGAGCGACACCGCCTCGCCGTGCAGAAGCTTGGCCGAGAAGCCGGCGGCGGCCTCGAACGCATGCCCGAAGGTGTGGCCGAGATTGAGCAGCGCCCGGTCGCCGGTCTCGCGCTCGTCGCGGGCGACGATCGCGGCCTTCATCCGGCAGCAGGTCGCGATGGCGTGCTCGCGGGCGGCACCGCCGGCGAACAGCTCGGGGGCGTTGGCCTCCAGCCAGGCGAAGAAGCCGGCATCGCCGAGCAGGCCGTATTTCACCACCTCGGCATAGCCGGCGCGGAACTCGCGCTTGGACAGGGTGTCGAGCAGCGCCGTGTCGGCCACCACCAGGATCGGCTGGTGGAAGGCGCCGACCAGGTTCTTGCCGAGCCGCGAGTTGATCGCGGTCTTGCCGCCGACCGAGGAGTCGACCTGGGCCAGCAGGGTGGTCGGCACCTGCACGTAGTCGAGGCCGCGCCGGGTGATCGCCGCCGCGAAGCCGGCGAGGTCGCCGACGACGCCGCCGCCGAGCGCCACCACGAGGTCGCCGCGCTCGATCTTGGCGGCCAGGATCTCGTCGCAGACGCGCTCCAGGGTAGCGAAGCTCTTGGAGCCCTCGCCGGCCGCCACGATGACGCGGGTGCAGGGAATGCCGGCGGCCTTGAGGGCCGTCTCGACGGCGCCGAGATGCAGCGCCGCCACGGTGACGTCGCACACGATCGCCGCCTTGGCGCCCGGCTTGAGGGCGGCGAGGCGGGCGCCCAGCGAGGCCGCGAGGCCGCGCCCGATGACGATGTCGTAGGCGCGCTCGCCGAGCGCGACGGCGACCACGGTGGGCTCGCCCGGTCGAGTCGGAGCGTTCATCATGCGGGTCCCTTCTCGGTCGGGCGGTCCGGTGCGGGCGTCGCGGGTGGGACGGCCGATCGCGCCGCCACCGGGCCGGATGGCGGCGCCACGCCAAGCCGGTCCGCCAGCGTCGCGACGATCTCCTCGACGATCACGTCGTGGGGCACGTCGCGCGACTGCACCGTCAGGTCCGCCTCGGCGTAGACCGGATAGCGTTCCGCGATCAGCTTGGCCAGCGTCGCTTCCGGATCGTCGGTCTGCAACAGCGGCCGGTCGGCGCGCCGGCGGATGCGCCGCATCAGCACGTCGAGATCGGCGGCGAGCCAGACCGAGAGGCCGCGCGACGCGATCATGGCGCGGGTGCCCGGGTTCATGAAGGCGCCGCCGCCGGTCGCCAGCACGCGCGGCCCGTCGGCGAGCAGCCGGGTGATGACCCGCGCCTCGCCGGCGCGGAAATAGGGCTCGCCGTGCTCGGCGAAGATGTCCGGGATCGACATGCCGGCGGCCGCCTCGATCTCGTTGTCGGCGTCGACGAAGGGCAGCCCCATGCGACCGGCGAGCCGGCGGCCGACCGAGGACTTGCCGGCCCCCATCATGCCGACCAGCACCAGCGAGCGCCCGCCGAGCGCGCGGGCGACGGCGAGCGCCAGCGGCGACGGCTCGGCAGGAGAGCGCAGGGCGGGGTCGGTCATGCGGTCGGGCCGTCCGTTCGTGCCGTTCGTTCGAGGATTGTTCGCTCGATACAATCCCCTGCTGCGCCTGTCCATGGCGGCCAGCGGCAGGCGGAGCCGTCACCGGCGGGGCCTGCGATCGGGGCCGGTCGGCCGGCCGCCGGCTTTACACAACTTTACCCGGGGGAGAAGCGGGCGAAACCGGGGTCCCCGAGAGTGTCGTCATGGCCGATCGGCCGAACCGCTTCGGTTCGCAAGACAGGAGACACCGCCATGACCCACCAGCCCGCCCCGCAGACCTCCGCGGACGCCGCCTCCGCCGCCCCGCGCCGGCGCCGCCTCGCCCCCTATGCGGTCGCCGCCGCGCTCCTCGCCGGCGCCGTCGGCCTCGGCGCCTTCGCCACCACCTCGTTCGGCCAGGGGCCGGGATTCGGGCCGAGCTTCAGCCAGCCCTTCGGCCAGGCCGGCGGCGGCTTCGGGCCGCACGGCATGATGGGCTGGGGCGGCGGCCCGTTCAGTCGCGGCGCCTTCGATCCGGCCCAGGCCGAGCAGCGCGCCGACCGCATGGTCCGCCATCTCGCGGTCGAGCTCGACGCCTCGACCGAGCAGCAGGAGAAGCTGCGCACCATCGTCCGCGCCGCCGTCAAAGACGTGCTGCCGGTGCGCGAGAAGATGCGCGCCGCCCGCGGCCAGGCGCGTGACCTGCTGCTCGCCCAGACGGTCGACCGCGCCGGCATCGAGAAGCTGCGGGCCGAGCAGATGGCGCTCGCCGACGCCACCAGCAAGCGGGTCGCCCAGGCGCTCGGCGACGCCGCCGAGGTGCTCACCCCCGAGCAGCGCCGCAAGCTGGAGGATCGCATGTCGAGCTTCGGCCTGATGCGCGGGTTCTGGCGCGGCTGACCGCGGCTGACCGCGCGCTGGCGCGGCTGAGCGCGCGACGGCGTGACGAGCCGGGCTCTCGCCCCCCATTCCCCGCCCGCCCGCGCGCCCGAGCGTCGCCGTTCCACCCCGGACGGCGACGCTCTACAGTTCCGGGACCAATCCCGGCGCCCGAAGGCGGCGGCCGCCCGCCGCCGTCTCCCGGTCGCCGATTATCCAGGCCCGTCGTGACCGACCGCATCCTGCTGATCGAGGACGACGCCCGCCTCGCCGAGATGGTGCAGACCTATCTCGGCACCGCGGGCTTCGACGTTGTCGTCGCGCCCACCGGCCGCGCCGGCCTGGCACTGCATGCGCGCGAATCCTTCGATGCGCTGATCCTCGACCTGATGCTGCCCGACATGGACGGGCTCGACGTCTGCCGCACTATCCGGGCCTCGGCCCAGACCCCGATCGTGATGCTGACGGCGCGCGGCGACGCCATGGACCGGGTGATCGGGCTGGAGATCGGCGCCGACGACTATCTGCCGAAGCCGTTCGAGCCGCGCGAGCTGTCGGCCCGGCTGCGGGCGGTGCTGCGGCGGGCCAAGGGAGGCGGCGAGCCCGCCGAGGTGCTGCGCTTCGGCCGGCTGGAGATCGATCTCGGCGCCCGCCAGGTGCGGCTCGACGGCGAGCCGCGGCCGCTGACCAGCCACCAGTTCGCGCTGCTCGTCGTCCTCGCCCGCCATGCCGGCCGGGTGATGTCGCGCGACGCCATCATGGATCTGGTGAAGAACGAGCCGCTGGAGGCGTTCGACCGCTCCATCGACGTGCATGTCTCGCGCATCCGCGCCGCCATCGAGGACGATCCGAAGCAGCCGCGACGGGTCATCACGGTGCGCGGCGCCGGCTACGTCTTCGCCAAGGCGCAGGAGTGAGCATGGCGACGATCATCCGCTGCCGCGTCCGGGACACGCGGCGTCGGCCCGCGGACAGGTGACGCCGCATGCGCCGCCTCTACCAGAAGATCTACCTGACCATGATCGGCGCCCTGCTGCTCTTGGTGCTGATCGCCGGCGCCGCCTGGCGGTTCGGGCCGGGCGGCCCGCCGGTCGGGCAGGCGTTCGAGCTGATCGGCGAGCTGGCCGCCGTGGCACTGCCGCCGGCCGAGGCGGCGCCCGCCGTCCAGGCGGAGGCGCTGCGCCAGCTCGCCGGGCGGCTGCGGCTCGATCTCGCCCTGTTCGATTCCGGCCGCCGGTCGATCGCCATGATCGGCCACCCGCTGCCGCCGCCCGATCCCGATCGCGACAGCGGCGTCCGCTACGGGCCCGGCGGTCCGGCCTGGGTGTTCCGCCTGCCGGATGATCGCTGGCTGGTCGCCCGGCCGCCGCCCCGCCATCGCAGCCCGGTGGTCGCCCTGATGGCGGCGCTCGCCGTCGTGGCCGTGGTGGTGGCGGTCGCCGCCTTTCCGGTGGTGCGCGGCCTGACCCGGCGGCTCGAAACCCTCCAGGCCGGCGTCGAGACGCTGGGCGCCGGCCATCTGGCCGCACGGGTGCCGGTCGAGGGCCGCGACGAGGTGGCGCGGCTGGCCGAGAGCTTCAACCGCGCCGCCGGGCGCATCGAGGAGCTGGTCGGGGCGCATCGGCTGCTGCTCGCCAATGCGTCGCACGAATTGCGCACGCCGCTCGCCCGCATCCGCCTCGGCATCGAGCTGATGCGGGCCAGGCCCGACGACGACCGCCATGCCGCCGATCTCGCCCGCGACATCGCCGAGCTGGACGGGCTGATCGACGAGATCCTCCTGGCCAGCCGGCTCGACTCCATCGCGGCCCCGCCGGCCGCCGAGGAGGTCGATCTCCTGGCGCTGGCCGCCGAGGAGTGCGCCCGCTTCGACGGCACGCTCGACGGCGAGCCGGTGACGCTGACCGGCGATCCCCGCTTGCTGCGGCGGATGATCCGCAATCTCCTGGAGAATGCCGCCCGCTACGGCGCGCCCCCGGTGCGGGTCGGCCTGCGCGCCGAGGCGGGGCGGGCCGTGCTGACCGTCGCCGATGGCGGTCCCGGCATTCCGGCGGGCCAGCGCGAGCAGGTGTTCGCGCCGTTCTTCCGCCTCGCCGGCGACGGCCGCGGCGCCGGGCTCGGTCTCGCGCTGGTGCGGCAGATCGCCCGCCTGCACGGAGGCGACGCCGTGGTGGCGCCGCAGCCGGGGGTGCCGAGCTGCTTCCGGGTCGACCTGCCGCTGGCGCGGGGCGGTCCCGAGCCGAGCCGCGCCGACGCCCCGACGCTTGCCAGAGGCGGGCGAACATGATCGTAGTCGGGATGCGTCCCGCCCGATGTGCGGCGCCCGGAATCCCGTCATGCCCAGCCTGTTCCGCTTTCTCGCGGTCGTCGCGCTGATCGCCGGCCTCGTCTATGCCGGGATGCTGGCGCTCACCCTGTTGGTCGAGCTGAAGCCGCGCGAGATCAGCGTGTCGGTGCCGCCCGACCGCTTCGTCAAGCCGCCGCGCTGACCGCCATGGGCCGTCCCCCGAAGGCCCCCGGCCGGCGCCCCTCCGCCACGCCCGCGAAGCCGGCCCCGGCCCGTCCGAGGCGCGGCCGGCCGAAGGCGCCGCGCGCGCCGGTCGACCGCCATGTCGCCCTGTTCCTCGACATGATCGCGGCCGAGCGCGGCGCCGGCCCCAACACCACCGACGCCTATGCGCGTGATCTCGCCGACGTGGTCGCTCGCCTCGCCGCCGTCGGCCGCACCGTGACGACGGCCCGCACCGAGGATTTTCGGTCGTATCTCGCTGGACTCGCGGCGCGCGGCTTCGAGCCGACCTCGGTGGCGCGCAAGCTCTCGGCGATCCGCCAGCTCTGCCGCTTCCTCCAGGCCGAGGGCCACCGGAAGGACGATCCGGCCGCCACCATCGAGGGACCGCGCCGCGGCCGGGCGCTGCCCAAGATCCTGTCGGTGGCCGAGGTCGACCGGCTGCTCGACACGGCGCGGGCGCTGGCGGCTCGCGCCGAGCAGCCCGCGGGCGAGCGGCTGCGGGCGCTGCGCCTCGTCTGCCTGGTCGAGGTCCTGTACGCCACCGGCCTGCGCGTCTCCGAGCTGGTCGCCCTGCCGGCCGCCGCGGCGCGGCGCGACGAGCGCATGCTGGTGGTGCGCGGCAAGGGCGCCAAGGAGCGCATGGTCATCCTCAACGAGGCCGCCCGCGCCGCCATGAAGGAGTGGCTTGCGGCGCTGGCCGAGGCCGGCCGGCACGCCGGGGCCAAGTGGCTGTTCCCCTCGTTCTCCGAGAGCGGCCATCTGACGCGCCAGCACGCCGCCCGCGAGCTCAAGGACCTCGCCGTCTCGGCCGGCCTGCGGCCCGACAAGGTGAGCCCGCATGTCCTGCGCCACGCCTTCGCCAGCCATCTGTTGCAGAACGGCGCCGACCTGCGCTCGGTGCAGATGCTGCTCGGCCATGCCGACATCGCCACCACCCAGATCTACACCCACGTTCTGGAGGAGCGGCTGAAGAGCCTGGTGCGCGACCTCCATCCCCTGGCCGACGAGGGGTAGGGCGGGTGGAACGGGACAACCACCCGGGTTATTCTCGGCTGGAGGGCAGCCGTAGGATTGGCCTGTGAACCGGCAGGACGTGATCGATATCTTGCGACGGAACCAGGATGCTCTGCGCGCTCGGGGAGTCCTGCACGCTGCCCTGTTCGGCTCTCTGGCCCGCGGTGAGGAGCATCCCGGAAGCGATATCGACATCGTCATCGATTTGGCGCCGGACCTCGCCATCGATGTCTACCAGTATGTCGGGCTGAAGAATTACATCGAGGATCTATTTCCGTCTCCGGTTGATGTGGTCGACCGAGACACCATCAAGCCGCTCATCCGCGATAGTGTTATCAAAGAGTCCATTTTTGCCTTCTAATATAAGTCTCCGCTTCTCGCGCTTTCTGAAATGGCGGCGAATATCGATCTTGCCAAAGAATTTGTGAAGGGGCTCTCGTTTGAAGAATTCAGTGTCGATACGAAGACCTTGTATGCTGTCATCCGCTGCCTCGAGATCATCTCGGAGGCGTCACGACGCTTGCCGTCCGAGCTGCTTCAACGCCATCCGGACATACCGTGGGTCCAGATCGCTCGCGCGGGAAACATCTATCGTCATGAATACAACGACGTTCGTGAGAAGATGATCTGGACCACTATCCACGGTTCGCTCGATCCGCTGGAGGCCGTCGTCCGCCAGGAGCTCGCTCGCTTGAACGACGGGCAGGCTTGACGGCGGCTCCGCCCAGACAGTTCACCCGCACTTGACTTACCCGCTCTCTTGGGCGTCTTGTGCCGCGCCGCCGCCTAGGGCGGCAGGTCCTTGTCCCGATTTCCCGAAAATGCGCAGCTATCTCGATTTCGAAAAGCCGGTCGCCGAGCTCGAAGCCAAGATCGAGGAGCTGCACGCCCTCGAGCAGCCGGCGGGCGCCGTCGAGATCGGCGAGGAGGTCGCCCGGCTCGAAGCCAAGGCGGCCGAGGCCCTCAAATCGCTCTATTCGAACCTCACGCCCTGGAACAAGACCCAGGTGGCGCGCCATCCGCAGCGGCCGCACTGCCTCGACTATGTGGCCGGGCTGATCGCCGACTTCACGCCGCTCGCCGGCGACCGCAAGTTCGGCGAGGACGAGGCGATCGTCGGCGGGTTCGGCCGCTTCCGCGGCGAGAGCGTCTGCGTCATCGGCCAGGAGAAGGGCTCGTCGACCGAGAGCCGGCTCAAGCGCAACTTCGGCATGGCGATGCCGGAGGGCTACCGCAAGGCGGTGCGCCTGATGGAGCTGGCCGACCGCTTCGAGGTGCCGGTCATCACGCTGGTCGACACCGCCGGCGCCTATCCGGGCATCGGGGCCGAGGAGCGGGGCCAGGCCGAGGCGATCGCCCGCTCGACCGCCGCCTGCCTGGACCTCAAGGTGCCCAACGTCGCGGTGGTGCTGGGCGAGGGCGGCTCCGGCGGGGCCATCGCCATCGCCACCGCCAACAAGGTCCTGATGCTGGAGCACGCCATCTACAGCGTGATCTCGCCGGAGGGGGCCGCCTCGATCTTGTGGCGCGACTCGGGCAAGGCCCAGGATGCCGCGACCGGCATGAAGATCACCGCCGACGACCTGCTCAAGTTCGGGGTGATCGACGCCATCATCCGCGAGCCGGTGGGCGGCGCCCACCGCGACTGGGCGGCCGCCATCAACGCCACCGGCGACGCCATCGCGGCCGCCTTCGACAGCCTGCGCGATCTCGGCCCCGAGGCGATCCGCCAGCAGCGCCGCGACAAGTTCCTGGCGATCGGCCGCAATCTGGCCTGAGCCGGACAGCCGCGGCGAACCGGGCGCGGCGGCGCGATGCGGGCCGCGCGTGGGCATCGATCCGGGCCGGGTGCGTTCACACCAAAATACCGCGCCGGGCTGTTCGGTTAACCTGTCGTCAACCCTTCCGGCCCAGCCTGCCGGTGTCCCGCGGCAACCTTCGATTCACCATGAAGGTGGCGTGGACGGGAACCCGGCGCCCCGTCGCCTTGCTTAGACCACATCTTAACGCTACCGAGGTCTTGCAAGTACGGGGACGATGAGGGGGAGTGCCGTTTGAATCGCCACACGGCTAAGGTCCGCACGCTCATGGCGTCGGCGGCGGTCGCGGCTGCGATCGCGCTCGCCGGTTGCCAGACGGACGGGATCTCCCAGATCCCGAGCAAGGCCATGCAGCCCCTCTCGCGCGAGATGCAGGCGCTGCTCGACAAGAAGGGCATGCCGGTCGATTCGCCGATCCTGGTGCGCGTCTTCAAGGAGGAGGCGGAGCTCGAGGTCTGGAAGCAGGACAAGTCCGGCCAGTACGCGCTGCTCAAGACCTACCCGATCTGCCGCTGGTCGGGCGAGCTCGGCCCCAAGATCAAGCAGGGCGACCGGCAGGCGCCGGAGGGCTTCTACTCCATCACGCCCGGCCAGATGAATCCGAACTCGAGCTACTATCTCGCGTTCAATCTCGGCTTCCCCAATGCCTTCGACAAGGCGCACGACCGCACCGGCCAGTTCCTGATGGTGCACGGGGACTGTTCGTCGGCCGGCTGCTACGCGATGACGGACGAGCAGATCACCGAGATCTACTCGCTCGGCCGCGAAGCCTTCCTGGGTGGCCAGAAATCCTTCCAGGTGCAAGCCTATCCGTTCCGGATGACGGCCCTCAACATGGCCCGCCACCGCAACAGCCCGCACATGGCGTTCTGGCGGATGATCAAGGAAGGCAACGACCACTTCGAGGCCACCCGCCAGGAGCCCAAGGTCGACGTCTGCGAGAAGCGCTACGTCTTCAATGCCACCCCGGTGGCGGGGAGCTTCAACCCGGTCGGCCGCTGTCCGTCCTATCAGGTGCCGGCCGAGATCGCCTCGGCGGTCCGCGACAAGCAGGACCACGACGAGCGCCAGTTCGCCGCCCATGTGTCGCAGGGCGTCCGCACCGCCGCGGTGACGACCGGCAGCGACGGCGGCATGCATCCGACTTTCCTGGCCAAGCTCAACACTCAGGACAGCTTCGTCGCCAACGGCCGCCGGGTGGCGACGCTGCCGCCGTCGAGCCCGGGCGGCAAGCCCACCCTCGTTTATCTGCCGACCGCGACACCGACCGCGGTCGCCGCCGCCGATCCGGACACCACGGCCGGCGTCCTCGGCAGCACGCGGGTCGCCTCGGCGGACGGCTCCGCGCCGTTCGGCACGCTCTTCGGCGGCTCCGGCAGCGAGCCGGCGAAGTCGTCCGAATCCGGCTTCGGCCGGGTCGGCAAGTGGCTCGGTCTCGGCGGCAAGGCCGACGACGTGCCGCCCCCGCCGTCCGCCAAGCCTTCCACCAAGCCCGCCGCCAAGCCGGCATCCGCGGCCAAGCCGGCGAGCCGGCCCGCCGCCCCGAAGCCGGCCGCGTCGCAGACCATGCTGGCCTCGTCGTCGTCGCGCCCGGTGGCGCTCGGGGCCATCCGGCCCGGCACCACGCCGGCGCCCTCGTCGGCCGCTTCGGCCACGGGCGCGCAGCCGAAGGCCGCGCAGACGGCCGCCGCGGCGCCCAAGCCGGACAAGACTCCGGCCACCGCGACCGCGTTCGCTGGCGGCACGCTCGTGCCGGGCGCTCAGCCGGTGCGCTCGTCGTCCAGCTTCGAGGGTCGCTGGGGCGGAATGTAGGGGCCGCGTCCGGCAGCCTCCTCGCCGGCGCCTCCTTCGGGCGCCCCTCGGGGCGGCCCGCGTATCGCGGCGGTCAGGCGACCGGCCAGCCGTCCAGCGGCAGCGAGACCGGCGTCTCGAACGTCACCCCGACATGATGGCGGTTGCGCCACACCACGGTGCAGCGCGCCTCCAGGCGCCCCGAGTCGGCCCGCAGCGTGAACCGCTCCGGCACCGTGCCGGCGTTCTCCACCAGGAGACAGGCGCCGCTGGTCGACAGGTTGAGAATGGCGCACTCGGCGCCGGCCGACGGCTCGCCGGGCGACCACGGGTCGACGATCTTGGCGGTGGCGAAGACGAGATGGCGCGGCGCTCGGCGCTGGTCGCGCCGGCCCGGGGCCGCAGGCGGAACGATCTCCGACATGGCTGCGATCCGGACGAACCTGCCCGGCAGGCGGCAGGTGAGGGCATCGTCGCGACCGCGCGGGGCGGCCGCACGGCACCCCGGGCCGGACGCACGGGGCATGCCGATCATGGGGCGAAAGGCTGAACGAGGCTTTACCATCCTGCCACCGCGGGAGCAGTGGATCTCTTACAGCAGGCGGCGGAAGCCGGACGGCGCCGGCGGCTTGCGCAGCCGGATGAAGCGGACGGCGCGCTGCGCCGCCTCGGGCGTGAGGTCGGCGTAGAGGTCGAAGGTCTGGCGCTGGTCGCCCGCGGTGCCGACAGTGGCGGCCAGCACCCCCTTGGCGTCCGGCCAGGCGAGCCCGGCCGCCTTGCACAGCATCATCAGGCTCTGGGCGGAGCCCTGCCGGACCAGCGCGCGGACGGTGCCGACCGGCACCTCGGTGATGACCGCGAGCTCGTCGATCACGTCACCCCGGCGGCCGAGCCGCGCCTTCTCGCACAGCAGCCGCAGCCGGTCCGGCGAGGCGGCCGACGGGCCGGGCACGGCGGGAGCGGCCGCCGGCGCGCTCGCGGGTGGGGTGGCGCGCTGCCGGGAGAGCGCCGACATGGCTTGGGTGTAGCGGGTGCGCACGCCCGGTGCGTCGCAGCGGGCGACGCGGCGGCGCACCGCCTCGGTGGCGCTGCGCAGCAGGCCGGCGAGCACCTCGTCGGGGACGTCGGAGCGGCTCGCCACCAGGACCGCCAGCTCCTCGTCGCCATGGGCGCGGCCGACCACGAGGCCGAGCCCGATCGCCGAGAACAGGGCGCCCGCATTGGCCGTCACCTTCCGGGTGACCGCGAGGTCGGCATGCTCGACCACCACGTCGGTGACCCCCTCGGAGAGCCGCGGCCTGACCGCGATGGCGGCCAGATGGCCCTGGCTCTTGCTGCCGGCGATGGCGATCAGGACGTCGTCGCCGAGCCGCGGCGATCGCTCCAGGACGGGGCCGGCGACCGCGATGTCGTCGCTGTGGCCGAGCAGCGCGATGGTCTGAAGCGGCGCCCCCGGATGAGCAGCGAGCTGGAGGCCGAGCCGGATGAGGGCGTGGCGCTCCACCGTTCCGACCAGGCGCGCCATCACCAGGTCGAACAGGGCGATGTGATCGTCGGCGAGGGCCTCGGCGCGGGTCAGGAACAGATCGGTCAGCCGCCGCAGCATGTTGCCACGCGCGTCCGCGGTGGTGCGGTTCAGCGCACCGGAGAGGTCCTGGATCAGCGCGTGCGACGGGGTCATGACGCCGGCCGTGGTGCCGCCGCCGCGGCGCCTTGTGCAGGCGCGCCGGCGGCCGGGCCGGAGCTGCGGCGACCAACGTGCGGCGGCAGGCCGCGCGGCAGGGCGAAGGCGGACATCGGCGACCCGTGACGGGGCGGCGCAGCCGGGGGCACATCCGGGTCCGCCGATCCCGGGCGAGTGACCTGGGCTTGGCGCAAACGCGGACGGATGCCGGCTCGCACCCACGTCCGGCATCGCCGTGACCCTAACGGGGAACCCTCAACGGGGCGTTAAATCGCCTGTTCGGACTAGGTCGACGGTCGTGGCGTCACAGCGTCGCGGCGCTCCGCGATCCGTCCGGCGCCATGCCGGGCCGGCTCAACCGTGCCGCGCCGCGCCGTCGGTCAGGCGTAGCGGCCATGGCAGTGCTTGTACTTCTTGCCGGAGCCGCAGGGGCACGCCTCGTTGCGGCCGACCTTGCCCCAGGTGGCGGGGTTCTTGGGATCGCGCTCCGCCGCCTCGGCGGTGTCCTGGCGGTTGCCGAGCAGCAGGCCGACATCGGCCGTCGCGAACTCGTTCTCGCCGGTCAGCGGATCGAGCTTGGTGGCCTCCATGGGCGGCAGCGCCGCCTCCTCGGGCTGCTGCTGGACGATCTCGACCCGCATAAGCTGGGCGGTAACCGCTTCGCGCAGGCTCTGGCTCATCGCCTCGAACAACGCGAAGGCTTCCGCCTTGTACTCGTTGAGCGGATCGCGCTGGGCATAGCCGCGCAGGCCGACGACGTTGCGCAGGTGGTCGAGCATCACCAGGTGCTCGCGCCACAGATGGTCGAGCGACTGGAGCAGGATCGACTTCTCGACGTAGCGCATCACGTCGGGGCCCCACTGGGCCGCCTTGGCGGCCATGTGCTCGTCGGCCTTGCGGGTGACGCGGGCGAGCAGCTCCTCGTCGGCGATGCCCTCCTCCTTGGCCCATTCCTCGATCGGCAGATCGAGGCCGAGCACGCGCGACAGCTCCTCCTTGAGGCCGGGCGTGTCCCACTGCTCCGGATAGGCGCTCTCGGGGACGTGCTTGGCGACGAGATCGTCGACCACGGTGTGGCGCATGTCGGTGACGATCTCGTTCGTCACCTCGTCGCGCATCCAGTCGATCCGCTGCTCGAAGATCACCTTGCGCTGATCGTTCATGACGTTGTCGAACTTCAGCAGGTTCTTGCGGATGTCGAAGTTGCGCGCCTCGACCTTCTGCTGGGCCTTCTCCAGCGCCTTGTTGATCCACGGATGGACGATCGCCTCGTCCTCGCGCAGGCCGAGCTTCTGCAACATGCCGTCGAGCTTGTCGGACCCGAAGATGCGCATCAGGTCGTCTTCGAGGGACAGGAAGAACTTGGAGTGGCCGGGGTCGCCCTGGCGGCCGGAGCGACCGCGGAGCTGGTTGTCGATGCGGCGCGACTCGTGGCGCTCGGTGCCGAGCACGAACAGGCCGCCGGCGGCGAGCGCCTTCTCCTTCAGGCGGGCGATCTGCGCCTTGATCTCCTCGATGCGGCGGTGCCGCTCGGCCTCGTCGGTGACGTCGGCGAGCTCCTGGCGGATGCGCATGTCGGCATTGCCGCCGAGCTGGATGTCGGTGCCGCGGCCCGCCATGTTGGTCGCGATGGTGACGGCGCCGGGCACGCCGGCCTGCGACACGATATAGGCTTCCTGCTCGTGATAGCGGGCGTTGAGGATGGCGAAGACCTTGGCGTTGGTGGCGCCCTCGTCGCCGGAATAGAGCGCCGCGAAGGCGTTGGGGTCGGAGAAGTCGTGCGACTCCCACCCCTTCTCGCGCAGCATGTCGGCGAGCTGCTCGGACTTCTCGATCGAGGTGGTGCCGACCAGCACCGGCTGGCCGCGGGTCTTGCAGTCCTCGATCAGGGTGATGATGGCGCGGTACTTCTCGGCCGCCGTCCGGTACACCTCGTCGTCGTCGTCGATGCGGACCATCGGCAGGTTGGTCGGCACCTCGACGACCTCGAGATTGTAGATGTCCAGGAACTCGTCCGCCTCGGTCTGCGCCGTGCCGGTCATGCCGGCCAGCTTCGTATACATGCGGAAGTAGTTCTGGAAGGTGATCGAGGCGAGCGTCTGGTTCTCGGGCTGGATCGGCTGGCGCTCCTTGGCCTCGAGCGCCTGGTGGAGACCGTCCGAGTAGCGCCGGCCCGGCATCATGCGGCCGGTGAACTCGTCGATGATGACCACCTCGCCGTTGCGGACGATATAGTCCTTGTCGCGCTGGAACAGCTTGTGGGCGCGCAGCGCCTGGTTGACGTGATGCACCACCGAGACGTTCTCGACGTCGTAGAGCGAGTCGGTCTTGAGCTGCCCGGCCTCGCGCAGCATGCGCTCCATCTTCTCCATGCCGGCCTCGGTCATGGTGACGGTGCGCTGCTTCTCGTCGAGATCGACGTCGGTGCTGTCGAGGCGCGGAATGAAGGCGTCGATGGTGTTGTAGAACTCGGAGCGGTCGTCGAGCGGGCCCGAGATGATCAGCGGCGTGCGCGCCTCGTCGATCAGGATGGAGTCCACCTCGTCGACGATGGCGTAGGCATGGCCGCGCTGGACCATGTCCTCGACGCGGTACTTCATGTTGTCGCGGAGGTAGTCGAAGCCCAGCTCGTTGTTGGTGCCGTAAGTGACGTCGCAGCCGTAGGCCAGCTTGCGCTCCTCGTCGTCGAGCCCGTGCACGATGACGCCGACCGTGAGGCCGAGGAACCTGTAGATCTGGCCCATCCACTCGCTGTCGCGCTTGGCCAGGTAGTCGTTGACGGTGACGACATGGACGCCGTGGCCCGAGAGGGCGTTGAGATACACCGGCAGGGTGGCGACCAGGGTCTTGCCTTCGCCGGTCTTCATCTCGGCGATGGAGCCCTCGTGCAGCACCATGCCGCCCATCAGCTGGACGTCGAAGTGACGCTGGCCGAGGGTGCGCTTGGCGGCCTCGCGCACGGTGGCGAAGGCGGGCACCAGGATGTCGTCGAGGGTCTTGCCGGCGGCCAGCTCCTGGCGGAACGCCTCGGTGCGGGCGCGCAGCGCCTCGTCCGACAGGGCGGCGATCTCGGGCTCGAGGGCGTTGATCTGGTCGACCCGGGGGCGGTATGCGCGAATGCGTCGATCGTTGGCGTTTCCGAACAGCTTGCGGACGACAGCGCCGAACATCCCGGAGGTCCTTTCTGTGGTCTCGGGCGCGTGCCGGCCCCGAGGCGGGTTCGGCCGGTCCGGATGGGCCGGGGAACCGGCCGTGGTCCCGGCACAGCCCACCGTCACGGCAATGTCGGGAAAAGGGGTGCAGGCACGACGCCGCACGCCCAAGACGGCACTCGCCGGCGAGCGGTGGAGAGATAGGAGGGGGTCCGGGGCTTGTCAATCGGCGGCCCGGCGGCCGGCCCGGCATCCGGATGCGCCGTGCGGGCGCGACGAGGCCGCTGTCCGCGCCGCTCCGAAGCGCGGGTGACGCACCGCCCCTGTGCAACCATGCCGCAATCATGCCGTCGTTTGCCGATAGCAGACGAGAGTTGCCAAGCGCCCCGCCTTGAGCGACCTTGCCGCGCCGTCCGGTTCGGGCAGAGAGGCCCGCTTTTCCAAGGATTCTCGATGATTACGCAAGCTTCATTCGTGCGTCCGGGCTGCCCGGCGCGCCGTCGCGCCGGGGTCGGAGCGGCGTTGGTGCTCGCCGTCGTGCTCGCCGCCGGCGGTGCCGTGGCGCAGGCGCCGGCGCCCGCCGCCGATCCGGTGGTGGCGAAGATCAACGGCGTCGAGATCCGCCAGAGCGACCTCGCTCTCGCCGAGGAGGACGTCGGCCAGAACGTGCCGGCCGGCACCGCCGACGCCAAGCGCGACTGGCTGATCAACTATCTCACCGACATGACCTTGCTGGCCAAGGCGGCCGAGGCCCAGAAGGTCCAGGACTCCGACGACTTCAAGAAGCGCCTCGCCTATGTGCGCAGCAAGGCCCTGATGGAGACGCTGCTGCGCGACTCCGGCAAGGCCGGGGCGACCTCCGAGGCGATGCAGCACGTCTATCAGGAGGCCGTGAAGCAGATGGGCGACGAGCAGGAGGTGCATGCCCGGCACATCCTGTTCCGGGTCGCCGACGCCAGCGATCAGAAGGCCGCCGCGGCCGCCGAGGCGAAGGCCAAGGACACCCTCGCCCGGATCAAGAAGGGCGAGGACTTCGCCAAGCTCGCCAAGGATCTCACCGAGGACCCGCCCGGCAAGGCCGACGGCGGCGATCTCGGCTGGTTCACCAAGGACCAGATGGTGCCGGAGTTCTCGGAAGCCGCCTTCAAGCTCGACAAGGGCCAGGTCTCCGATCCGGTGAAGACCTCGTTCGGCTGGCACATCATCAAGGTCGAAGACAAGCGCAAGCGCGAGGCGCCGCCCTTCGACCAGGTGAAGGACCAGATCGAGACCTTCGTGACCCGCAAGGCGCAGATCGAGCTGCTCAACAAGCTGCGCCAGGAGGCCAAGATCGAGCGCCTCGACAAGCCGGCGGACGCCAAGCCGGCGGCCGACAAGCCGGCCGACACCAAGGCCCCGGCGCCGGAGAAGAAGTAACGACGCTTCGCCGCGGTTCACCTCTCCCCGCTGGCGGGGAGAGGTCGACGGTCGCACGCCTGCGTGCGGACGTCGGGTGAGGGGGCGTTTCGGTTCGAGCCGAGACGCCGTGGCCCCTCACCCGTCTCGGACCGTCGGTCCTCGCCACCCTCTCCCCGCCGCGCGGGGCGAGGGAGTCCCGGTGTCGTGCCTTGTCCACCCCTCCCGCTTGACCGGGCCTGCCGGCGCTCCTAATCGACGCTGCGACGTTCGTCGAAGGCGCGGGAGGGGCTCGCGCCGTTCATCAGGGGGCTCGTGCCGATGGCCGCCGTCTCTCCGCTCGCGCCCGAGCGCTTTCCCGACATGCCCGCCGTCGACGGGGTGCGGCTCGCCACCGCGGCGGCCGGCATCCGTTATGCGGGGCGCACCGACGTGCTGGCGGTGCTGCTCGACCCGGGCACCGCGGTGGCCGGCGTGTTCACCCGCTCGAAATGCCCGTCGGCGCCGGTCGACTGGTGCCGCGGCAAGCTGAAGGGCGGCAAGGCGCGCGCGCTGGTCGTCAACTCCGGCAACGCCAACGCCTTCACGGGCCGGTCGGGCGTCGCCGCCACCAAGCTGACCGCCGACATCACCGCCAAGGCGGCGGGCTGCAAGCCGGCCGAGGTGTTCCTCGCCTCCACCGGCGTGATCGGCGAGCCGCTGCCGGCGGAGCGGTTCGGCGGCGTCATGGACGGCCTCGTGCAGGGCGCCGCCCCGGGCTGCTGGGAGGAGGCGGCCCGCGCCATCATGACGACCGACACCTTCCCGAAGGGGGCGGCGGCGATCGCCCGCATCGACGGCAAGACGGTGACCATCTGCGGCATCGCCAAGGGCGCCGGCATGATCGCTCCCGACATGGCGACCATGCTGTCCTTCGTGTTCACCGACGCGCCGCTGGCGCCCGCCGTGCTGCAAAGCCTGCTGACCAAGGGCGTCGAGGACACCTTCAACGCGGTGACGATCGACGGCGACACCTCGACCTCCGACACGCTGCTCGCCTTCGCGACCGGCGCGGCGGCGGCCCGCGGCGTCCCCCGCATCGCCCGGGCGAGCGACCCGCGGCTGGAGCCGTTCCGCAAGGCGTTCAACCTGGTGCTGGGCAATCTCGCCGAGCAGGTGGCGCGCGACGGCGAGGGGGCGCGCAAGCTGGTCGAGATCGTCGTCGAGGGCGCCGCCTCCAAGAAGGCCGCGCGAAAAATCGCCATGTCGATCGCCAACTCGCCGCTGGTGAAGACCGCCATCGCGGGCGAGGATGCCAACTGGGGCCGCGTCGTGATGGCCGTCGGCAAGGCCGGCGAGAAGGCCGATCGCGACAAGCTGTCGATCTGGTTCGGCGGCATCCGGGTCGCCCACAAGGGCGCCCGCGATCCCGGCTACGACGAGGCCAAGGTCTCCGCCGTGATGCAGAAGCCGGAGATCGAGCTGAAGGTCGATCTCGGTCTCGGCAAGGGCCGCGACCGGGTGCTGACCTGCGATCTCACCAAGGCGTATGTCGAGATCAACGGCGACTATCGGTCGTGATCGTCGGTCTCGGAGCATTTTCCGGCGACGTGGACGCTGGTTCGCCGTCGAAAATGCGACCATGCAAGAACTTCTGGAGCGAAGTCAGATCCAGTTGGATCGGACTCCGCTCCAGCCACGGTTCGCCGATACGTGTCCCGGGCGCGGCGCGCTCGCGCGGCACCGCGGGCGGGACACGCGCGTCTTGGTCTGGATCGAATCCGCGGAGCCTCCCGTGAAGCTCGTCCTCGTCGTCGCCTGCGCGCTGATCGATGCCGACGGCCGCGTGCTGCTGGCGCAGCGCCCCGCCGGCAAGGCGATGGCCGGCCTGTGGGAGTTTCCCGGCGGCAAGGTCGAGGCCGGCGAGCGCCCCGAGGAGACGCTGATCCGCGAGCTGCACGAGGAGCTCGGCATCGCCGTCAAGGAGCCCTGCCTCGCCCCGCTCACCTTCGCGAGCCATGCCTACGCGGACTTCCACCTGCTGATGCCGCTGTTCGTGTGCCGGCGCTGGGACGGGATCGTCGCGGCGCGCGAGCATGCCGCACTCGCCTGGGTGCGGCCCAACAAGCTGCGCGACTATCCGATGCCCGAGGCCGACATCCCGCTGATCCCGCATCTGACCGGGCTTTTGCTATAAGGCTCCTGTCACTGCGTTCGTCCCGGGTCGGCCTTCTCGCCGGCCGGGATCTCGCGGGTGCCGAGCGCATCGGCGAGCCGCGCGGTGGCGCTGCCGGGCCGCAGCGGCTTCTGCTGGCTCTCGTGCGGCGCCCAGCCCGACAGCCAGATGATCTCCACGGTGGCGCGCACCCGACCGTCCGGATCGGAGAAGCGCTCGCCGTAAATCTCGACCGCCCGCATCAGCGTGGCGCGGCGCAGCGGCGTGCGACGCCGCTCGGCGAGCGGGTTGGTGGCGCCGAGGCGGCGCAACTCGTGCATCAGGCCGATCGGTGAATCGTAGCGCACCGTAAAGCGATCGACATCGGTGACCGGCAGCGCGAAGCCGGCGCGCTGGAGTAGCGCCCCGATGTCGCGGACGTCGGCGAACGGAGCGACGCGCGGCGACAGTCCGCCTTCGCATTCCGTCTCGGCGAGCGCGAAGCTCTGCCGCAGCTCGGTCAGGCTCGCGCCGCCCACGAGGGCGGCGAGGAACAGCCCGTCCGGCTTCAGGGCGCGGCGGATCTGGGCGAAGGTGCCGGGCAGGTCGTCGACGACTTGGAGCGCCAGCGCCGAGACGACGAGATCGAGGGCGCCGTCGGCGAAGGGCAGCATCTCCGCGTCGGCCACCACGGTCGGGCCACGCGCCGCGGCGGCGCTGGCGAGCGCATCGACCGCGACCAGCCGGCCGACCCGCGGGTGCCCGGCGAGCGCGCGACGCACCGCGTCGTCGGGCGTGCCGAGATCGACCGCGCACGCGAAGGTCCGCAGCGTCGCGGCGAGACGGTCGGCCATGTCGTCGGCGACCCGCTCGGTCAGAAAGGTGGGCGCGCCCATCCGGGCGGCGCGGCGCCGCCGGCGCAAGATCAGGGGACGATCGAAGAGGCGTGAAGCATTCATTAACCATCCTGCTGTATCATGAGCCACGACGGTGAGTCTCGCCGCCTTGTGACAACGTCTGCGTGCCGCGGAGGTGCGGCCTGCCGGTTCTGGCCCGGTGCTTGCATGTAAATCGGGGCAAGCCAAGGGTCTTCCGGCGTCTTCCGGCACACGGGGCACCCCCGGGGCTGGAACGATGCAGGCGGGATGCGCCGGCTGTTGCCGGCCGTGCCGAACTGAGAATTGCGAACTGTAACAGGGCGAGATGCGAGGTGGGCGGTGGAGCGGGCCCGGTGAGCGGCCCGAAGAACCGCGCGCCAGAACCGCGCGTGAGGATCGCGGCCGCACGGGTCGACGTGCGGGACTTTCGGTGCGTGCCGGTGCGCTCCGCGCCGCGGAACGGCCGGCGTCCATGAACGAGGGTTCATATGGCGACGCACGCTTCCGTCACGAATCGGATCGGCACGGCCCGCTGCGGCGTGACTCGCTCGGGCCTGCGATCGGCGCTCCGCTTCGCCCTCGACGCGGTGCTGCCGCCGCTCTGCCCGGTCTGTGGCGAGCCGCTGACCGATGCCGATGCCCTGTGTGCCGCCTGCTGGTCGCGCTTGTCATTCATAGCGCGTCCTTATTGTGACCGGCTCGGAACACCCTTTCCGCATGACGCCGAGGCGACTCGGGTTTCGGCTGCGGCGATTGCGCATCCCCCCGCGTGGGATCGGGCGCGTGCCGCTGTGCGTTACGACGATGTGTCTCGCGCGCTCGTCCATGCCTTGAAGTACGCCGACCGGCTGGAGCTGGCCCCGATGATGGGGCGCTGGATGAGCGAGGCGGGCCGCGACCTGCTCGCCGACGCGGACGCGCTGGTGCCGGTTCCGCTGCATTGGCGCAGGCTGTGGGCGCGCCGCTTCAATCAGGCGGCGCTGCTCGCCACCGTGATGGCGGATTTGCGTGGCATGCCGGTGCTCGTCGACGCCCTCAAGCGCGTGCGGGCGACGCCCCAGCAGGTCGGCATGACGCGGGCCGAGCGGGCCGGCAATGTTCAGTCGGCGTTTCGGCTCACGGAACACGGCGCGGCGGCCGTGCGGGGGCGGCGCGTCGTCCTGGTGGACGACGTGATGACCACCGGGGCGACCGCCGAAGCCTGTGCCCGCGCGCTGTCGCGGGCCGGTGCGGCCCGGGTGGACGTGATCGTGTTCGCCTGTGTCCTCGATGCAACGAAGGTATGACTTCCGGGAGACACGGATTGTTGATGCGCCGCACTCTCCCTTATATTGGTCCATTGCGTTCTGTGTGCGACGCAAGCCCGGCGGCCGAGATGATCGACCGACGACCTCCGACGGGCAGGCTGACGACGAGCAGGCTGACGAAGGGCACGCTGATCGGGTCGCCGGGATGAGTCCGGATGATCGGCGCTCCGGCAGCAGCTCGGGAGTGGCGCACGGGACGAGCCGTGGAGACCGGGTGGTTGTTCCGGGTCGGCGCATGGCCGGGCAGCCGAAATCTCGACGGACGAGACACGGCCGATGAGATAAGGCTGACGAGACACGTCTGACGAGACAAGGCTGACGAGATACGGCGACCGAAACGCGACGCGAGGCGAGAGACGCGACGAACGATGGCTGAAGTGGAAATCTATACGACGCCCTTCTGTCCCTATTGTGCGTCGGCCAAGCAGCTGCTTCGCCGCAAGGGTGTCGCGTTCACGGAGATCGGCGTCGCCGGTCACCCGGAGAAGCGGGCCGAGATGGAGGCACGCGCCAACGGGCGGACCACGGTGCCGCAGATCTTCATCGGTCCGAACCATGTCGGCGGCTGCGACGATCTCTACGCCCTCGACGAGGCGGGCAGGCTCGACCCGTTGCTGCGGGCGTGACGGAGGGTTCACTGATGACGTTTCAGCTCCGAGAGAATTCGACCTTCCGGGTGGCCCTGGTCCAGCTCCAGTCGGGCCGGCGGCCGAGCGCCAACATCGATGCGGCCATCAAGCTCATCGGCAAGGCCAAGGAGCGCGGCGCGCACTATGTGCAGACGCCCGAGATGACCAATCTGATGGAGAGCGACCGGGCCCGGCTGCTCGAGCTGGTCGCCCCCGAGGAGAGCGACCCCGGCCTCGCGGCGTTGCGTGACACCGCGCGCCGCCATCGCCTGTGGCTCCATATCGGCTCGCTCGCCGTCAAGGTCGGCCCCGATCTCGCCGCCAACCGGACCTTCCTGATCGATCCGGACGGCGAGGTGGTCGCCACCTACGACAAGATCCACATGTTCGACGTCGACCTGCCGGGCGGCGAGAGCTATCGCGAGTCGCGGATGTTCCAGCCGGGCGACCGCGCCGTGGTGGCGGACCTGCCGTGGGGCCGTCTCGGCCTGTCGATCTGCTACGACCTGCGCTTCCCGGCGCTGTACCGGGCGCTGGCCGAGGCGGGCAGCTCGTTCCTGGCGATCCCGGCCGCCTTCACCCGGCAGACCGGCGAGGCCCATTGGCATGTGCTGATGCGGGCGCGCGCCATCGAGAACGGCTGCTACATCTTCGCCGCCGCCCAGGGCGGCCTGCACGAGAGCGGCCGCGAGACCTTCGGGCGCTCCCTGGTGGTCGACCCGTGGGGCGTGGTGATCGCCGAGCACGGCACCCAGCCCGGCTTCGTCATGGCCGAGATCGATCCGGCCGCCGTCACGGCGGCGCGCAGCCGCATCCCGTCGTTGCAGCACGGGCGCCGCTTCGAGCTGGTCGAGCCGACGGCCGCGGCCGTGCGTCTGCACGCACTGCACGAGGCGAAATGATCCGTTATGCGCTCGCATGCGCGGATGGGCATGCGTTCGAGAGCTGGTTCCGCAACTCGTCAGACTATGACGATCAGGCGAGGCGCGGGCTCGTCACCTGCCCGGTGTGCGGTGACGTCCGGGTCGAGAAGGCGCTGATGACGCCGCGGCTCGGTCGGTCGTCCAAGTCGGCGCCCGATCACCCGGTGCTGGATCGTGCAGCGGTGGAGCGGGCTGGACTCCCGCAGGCCGGATCAGCACAGGCCGGCTCCGGCGAGACGGTGGCCGAGGCGGCCGGCGAGGCTCGCGCGCCCGTTGCCCTGATGTCGCCCCAGGAGGTCGAGCTGCGGCGCAAGCTCAAGGAGCTGCGCGACCATCTCGTCGCCAACGCCGAGCATGTCGGCCCGCGCTTCCCCGACGAGGCCCGGCGGATGCACTACGGCGAGACCGAGCACCGCTCGATCTATGGCGAGGCGTCGTCCGACGAGGTGAAGGCGATGCTCGACGAAGGCATCGCGTTCCATCCGCTGCCGATGCTGCCGGACGAGCGGAACTGATCGGTCTGCGGGCGCCGCGGGACGCCGTGCCCGGCGGTGCGCCTCATTGGGCCCACAGCAGCATCACCACGCCGACGACGATCAGCACGACGCCGATCAGCTCGCGGGCGGTCGTCCGCTGGCCGAAGACGAAACGGCTCACCCCCTGGGCGAACAGCACCTCCACCAGGGCCAGGGTGCGCACATTGGCAGCCGTCGTGAGGGCGAAGCCGAGGAACCAGAGCTGGGAGGCGAGCGCCCCCATGAAGCCGGCCAGCAGCGACGGCCGCCACGCCCGCAGCACCGCCACCAGCACGGTGCGGTCGCGCACCGCGAGCCACACCGACAGCAGCAGCGCCTGGAGCGCCAGCGCGATGCACAGGGTGGTGCCCGCCGCCGTCAAATAGCCGGCGTCGAGGCTGAGGATGGCACCACGGAACGCCACCGCCGAGACGGCGAAGCAGGCCGCCGCGCCGATTCCCAGCGCCACCGGCCGGGCGCCGCCGGCCTCCTGGCCAGGCCGCAGCGACATCGTCACCACGCCGGTGGTCGCCACCGCGATCGCCGCCCCCACCGCCAGGGTGATCGGATCGCCCAGCACGGCGAGGCCGAACAGCGCCACCTGGATCGGCTCGGTCTTGGTGTAGGCGATCACCACCAGGAACGATCGTTCCCCCATGGCGGCGAGCATCATGGCGGTGGCGGCGATCTGGGTCAGGGCCCCGGTGGTCACCCACGGCCAGAAGGCGAGCGGCGGGCGCGGCGGCGCCGTGCCGGTGGCGAGCACGATGGCGGCCAGGAACACGACCGCGAACGGCACGCCGAACAGGAAGCGCACATGGGTGGCGCCGGTGGTGCCGAGCGTCCGGGTGAGCTGGCGCTGGGCGGCGTTGCGCACCGTCTGGGCGGCGGCCGCCGCCACCGTGAACGCCGCCCACGGCCAGATCGTCCACTCCGACATGTCCCATCCGGACAGGTTCAAGGCGGACACACTCGACCACCCGGTATCACCCGACACGGCGCCTCCGCGGCCGGCCCCCGCCGCCGGGGCCGTCACGACGAGGCACTGCGCGGCGGCGTCGATCGCGCAGCGGCAACCTGTCCGCCCGCGAGGCCCGCGGGTGCTGGTGCAGGAAAGGCCGAACCGTTATATCTCATAGGCCGGGGTATCGTGCGACCGGGTGCGAGCGCGGACGACGGATGCAGGGTGGCGGTTCCGGAAGGCCGGGCGTCGATCGGCCGCCGGGCGAGCCGTTCGGATCGAGGCCGGGCGCCTTGACGAATCGCGCCGCGGAAGGCGAAGCCGAGGCGGTGGGCCGCCGGCGCCCCCATGGTGTGCTCCGTCTCGTCCGCGAGGACGTGCAGCAGGAGGGATGCGATGAAGGCCCTGACGATCGGCGGCGCGATGATCGACACCATCGCGATCATCGAGAGCTCGCGCATCGAGCGCATGGCGATGTCGAACGCGGACTCGTCCTTCCTGCTGATGGAGGAGGGCCGCAAGACCGAGGCGCTGGAGATCTCGACCCATATCGGTGGCGGCGCCGTCAATGCGGCGGTGTCGATGTCGCGGCTCGGCTTCGACGTCTCCACCCTGATCAAGCTCGGCCAGGACAGCCGCGCCGAGACGATTCTCACGACGCTCGAGCACGAAGGGGTCTCGACCCGCTGGGCGCTGCGCGACCCGCGCGCCCCGACCGGCGCCTCGGTGCTGATCTCGTCGCATGACCGCAACGCCGCGGTGTTCACGTTCCGCGGCGCCAACACCATGCTGGAGACGCAGGACCTGCACGACAACGCCTTCGCGGTCGACGTCGTGTACATCACGTCGCTGAGCGGCAAGTCGGCCGAGCGCTTCCCCGAGCTGGTGCGCCGGGCCAAGGCGCAGGGCGCCCTGGTGGCTACCAATCCTGGCGTGCGGCAGCTCTCGGCCCGCGCCGGCCCGTTCCAGGACGCGCTGCGCATGGTCGACATCGTGGCGCTGAATCGCAGCGAAGCCTCCACCCTGGTGCCGAGCCTGATCGCCCAGTTCGGCGAGGGCGGCCCCAAGCTGCCGCTGGCGCCCGACGAGGAGCGGCCCGACATCGATCGCCGCCCGCTGTCCGGCGGCGGCTTCGACATGAGCGTGGTGGCGTTTTTCCGCGCCCTGACCAGCCTCGGGGTGAAGCGGGTGCTGCTCACCGACGGCAAGCGCGGCGCCTATGTGGCCACCCCGGACGAGATCGTGTTCTGCCCCTCGGTGGAGTGCCCGGTCGCCGGCACGGCCGGGGCGGGTGACGCCTTCACGTCGACCTACACGGCCTACGAGGCTCTCGGCTTCGCGCCGCTCGACGCCCTCAAGGCGGCCACCATCAATGCCGCCTCGGTGGTCGGCGTGGTCGACACCCAGACCGGCCTCCTGAAGCGCGACGAGCTGGAGCGGCGCATCCAGGCGCTGGCGCCGCAGTTCGTCACCCGCCGCTGGCCGCTGCATTTCGAGACGCCCGAGGACGAGCGCGTCGGCGAGATGGCGGCCGAGTAGGCCAGGACCGCAGCGGTGCGCCGTGCACGGCGCCCGGGCTCCGTCTCCCTGCCTGCGGGGAGAAGGTTGGGATGAGGGCGAGCGGCGTTTCGGCTCGAGCCGAAACGCCGCTCATCCGACACGCCTCGCGGGCTCGGCGTGTCGACCTCTCCCCGCTGGCGGGGCGAGGCGAGAAGAGCAAAAGAACAGAACGCCGGCATGGACGAGCCTCGCCTCAACATTCCCGAATGGAGCGTCTCGGAGCTGTCGGCGGCGCTCAAGCGCACCGTCGAGGACGCCTACGGCCAGGTGCGGGTGCGCGGCGAGATCTCGGGCTTCCGCGGCGTCCACTCCTCCGGCCACGCCTATTTCTGCCTCAAGGACGAGAGCGCCCGGCTCGATGCGGTGGTGTGGCGCACCGCCTATGGGCGCATGCGGATCAAGCCGGAGGAGGGGCTGGAGGTGATCGCCACCGGGCGGCTCACCACCTATCCGGGCCGCTCGACCTATCAGATCGTCATCGACAGCCTGGAGCCGGCCGGGCTCGGCGCCCTGATGGCGCTGCTCGAGCAGCGCAAGCAGGCGCTCGCCGCCGAAGGGCTGTTCGATCCGGCCAGGAAGCAGCTCCTGCCGGCCCTGCCGGGGGTGATCGGCGTCGTCACCTCGCCGACCGGCGCCGTCATCCGCGATATCCTGCATCGGCTCGCCGACCGCTTCCCGCGGCCCGTGCTGGTGTGGCCGGTGCGGGTGCAGGGCGAGGGGGCGGCCGAGGAGATCGCCGCCGCCATCCGCGGCTTCAACGCGCTCGCCCCGGGCGGCCCGATCCCGCGCCCCGACCTCCTGATCGTCGCCCGTGGCGGCGGCTCCATCGAGGACCTGTGGGCCTTCAACGAGGAGATCGTGGTGCGGGCGGCGGCCGACAGCGGCATCGCGCTGATCGCCGCGGTCGGCCACGAGACCGACGTCACCCTGATCGACTTCGCCGCCGACGTGCGGGCGCCGACCCCGACGGCCGCCGCCGAGATGGCGGTTCCGGTGCGCGCCGAGCTGCTGGAGCGGGTCGCCGGGCTCGGCCGCCGCGGGCTCGCCTGCTGGCTCCGCAGCCAGGAGCACCGCCGCGTCGCCCTGCGCTCGGCCGCCCGGGCGCTGCCGTCGGCCGATGGGCTCCTCGCCACGGCGCGCCAAAAGCTGGACGGCGCCGCCGGCCGGCTGCCGCGGGCGCTCCTCGCCGGCACCCACCGCCATCGCGGCGACTTCTCGCGGGTGGCGGGCCGTCTGACGCCGCTGGTTCTGCGCAACCGCCTGGAGCGCGAGGGCGAGCGGGTGCGGGGGCTCGGCGAGCGCGCGGCGCGCTGCCTGCGGGTGGGGACGGAGCGCCGCCGCGACCGCTTCACGGCCGTGTCGGGGCGGCTCGGTGCGGCGCTGCGGGCCGCGCTGGCGGCCCAGCGCCTCGGCATCGCCCGCGACCGGGAGCGCGTCGCCGCCCTCGGCGCTCGGGCCGCGCGGGCCTCCCACCACCTCGTGGCCGAGCGCCGCGCCCGCCTGGCCCGCGCCGGTCAGCTGCTCGCGGCGCTGTCCTACACGGGCGTGCTGGCGCGCGGCTTCGCGCTGGTGCGCGGTCCGGACGACCGGCCGCTGCGCAGCGCCGCCGCGGTGCCGCCCGGCCTGCGGCTCAGCCTCGAATTCGCCGACGGGCGGGTCGCCGCGGTCGCCGGCGAGGGGAGCGGTGCAGCGCCGCCCGGACCCGGTGCCGTGGGGACGGCTCCCGCCCGGGTGCCGACGATGCCCCCGGCCGAGCGGCCGAAGCCCGCCCGCGCGGCGCGGCGGCGGGACCCGGAGAGCGGCCAGGGCTCGCTGTTCTGAGCCGCCGCGGCGCCGCCTGCGCCACGCCCGCGGGGTCACGTCGACGCGAGCGCATCGACCAGGGTTTCGTCCCCGGCTGCGAGCGACTACATTGGCCGGATGCTTCGACATTGCCGGCCGGCGGTCCGCGCGCCGCGCCGACGCGACTTTGCGCCGGAGGTACGACGTGCTGAACCGCTTCGATTTTCGCTCCCCGCAGACGGGCGAGGCGGAGATCCGTTATCTCGATGCCGATTTCCGGGTGCTGCGGGCGGGCGCCTTCGTGCGCTGCGCCGTCACCGGCGTGCCGATCCCGCTCGAGGAGCTGAAGTACTGGAGCGCCGAGCGCCAGGAGGCCTATGCGGGGCCCGAGGCGGTGCTCCAGCGTCTGCACCCGGACCGCGTCAAGCCGGCCGGCTGAACCCCGTCGAAGTCTGAAAACGGGGGCTTACAGCCGCAGCCCCGTCCGCTCCGCCAGGAGGCGGCGCAGCGCCGCCGGCTCGTCCAGGACGAGCCCGACCGGCAGTGCGAGGCTGAGGCCCGCCAGTCGGTCGAGCCGCGGGTCGCCCTGCATCCGGCACAGATCCTTCTCGGTGGTCACGAGGGTGAGCGACCGCTCGCGGGCCGCCGTCAGCAGCCGGGCGACGTCGCCACCGCCGTAGCGGTGGTGATCCGGGAACGCCACCGTCTCCTCGACGCGCAGCCGCAACGCGGCCAGCATGGCGAAGAACTTGTCCGGATCGGCGATCCCCGCATAGGCGAGGAGGCGCTGGCCGCGCAGGCCGGCGACGGCGGCCGGGTCCGGCGCCAGCCGTCCCGACAGCACCGGCAGGCCGCGCGCGCGCACCGCCGCCACGATGTCGAGAGCCGCCGGCGAGGGATCGCCGATCACCAGGAGCGCATGGGCGCGGTCGAGCTGGGTGTCGAGCGGCAGCCGCAGCGGCCCGGCCGGCAGCACCCGGGCGTTGCCGGCGGCGCGGCGGCCGTCCAGCACCACGAGGGCGACGGACTTCACCAGCGTCGGGTTCTGAAGCCCGTCGTCCATGACGATCACACCGGCCCCCTCGGCGATCGCCCGCTCGGCTCCGGCCAGGCGGTCGCGCGCCACCACGGTGGGGGCGACGCGGGCGAGCAGCAGCGGCTCGTCGCCGACATCGGCGGCCGCCGCGTCCGCCGCCACCCGCAGCGGCCCGGCGAGCCGCCCCTTGTAGCCGCGGGTGAGGAACACCGGGCGCAGCCCGGCGCCGAGCAGCATGCGGGCGATGGCGATGGCGGTCGGGGTCTTGCCGGCGCCGCCGACCGTCAGGTTGCCGACGCAGATCACCGGCACCCGTACCGTGCTGCCGGGCCGGCGCAGCCGCGCCGCCGCGATGGCCCCATAGGCGGCCGCGAGCGGCGCCATCAGGCCCGCCGCGAGCCCCGGCTCGCGCCACCAGAAGGCCGGCTCACGCATCGCCCGTGCGGCCCTCCAGCCGGATCTGGACGAGATACGGCTCCAGCGCCGCCATGGTGCGATCGACCGCGCCGGCGAGGATCTGCACGGTGCGCTCGCCGGCCGCCGCAAGGGTGGCGCGGGCCTCGCCGTCGGCGAGCAGCACGGTCAGCGCGGCGGCGAGATCCTCGGCGTCGGCGACCGCCTTGGCTCCGCCGGCTCCGTCGAGCGCGGCGTAGATGTCGGCGAAGTTCTTTACATGCGGCCCGTGCAGCACGGCGGCGCCGAGCTTCACCGGCTCGATCGGGTTCTGCCCGCCATGCGGGATCAGCGAGCCGCCCATGAACACCACCGGGGCGACCCGGTACAGGAGCCCCAATTCGCCGAGCGTGTCGGCCACGTAGATCTCGGTGGCGGCGTTGGGCAGCGCGCCCTGCGACCGCCGCGCCGCCTCCAGGCCGGCGGTGGCCGCCATCGCGGCGATCTCGGCGCCGCGCTCCGGATGACGCGGCGCGATCACGGTGAGGAGGCGCGGAAACTCGAGACGGAGCTTGCGGTGCACCGCGAGCAGCGCGGCCTCCTCGCCCCCATGGGTCGAGGCGGCAGCCACCAGCGGGCGGCCGGCGAGCGCGCCGCGCAGCTCGGCGAAGCGGGCGGGATCGACCGGCAGCGCCGGCACGTCGAGCTTGAGATTGCCGGTGACGCCGAGACGCGGCGCCCCCAGGGCACCGAAGCGCTGGGCATCCTCGGGCGAGCGCACCAGGCAGAGGTCGAAGCGCGACAGCAGCGTCTCGATGGTGGCGGGGGCGCGCTGCCACTTCTCGTAGGAGCGCTCCGACAGGCGGCCGTTGACGAGGATCAGCGGCACGCGGCGCTCGGCGGCGGCGAGGATCAGGTTCGGCCACAGGTCGGATTCGACGAACAGGCCGAGATCGGGCCGCCAGTGATCGAGGAAGCGGCCCACATAGGCGGGCGCGTCGAGCGGCACGAACTGATGGATGGCGCCCTCCGGCAACCGCCGTGCCGCCAGCTCGGCCGACGTCACGGTGCCAGTGGTGACCAGCACGGCGACGCCCCGCGCCCGCAGGCGCTCGACCACCGGCAGCGCCGCGACGAACTCGCCGACACTGGCGCCATGGACCCAGACGAGCGGGCCGTCCGGGCGCGGCACGCCGGGCTCACCGCGCCGCTCCGGCAGGCGGGTGGGATGCTCCTTGCCGCGGCGCAGCCGGCGGCCGAGCAGGTAGCGCGCGAACGGCGTGGCCGCCCGGGTAGCGAGCCGGTAGGCCGTGAAGGTGAACGGCAATCGTTCGACCAAGACCGCCGTCTCCTGTGGTGAGGCGTGTGGCGCGGCGACCGTCGGAGGCTGTCCGAGGGATGGTGGTCACCGCAGGATGGCCGCCGAGTGCGGCCGGCATGAGACGGCCGGGACGGCCGGTGCGACACGTCCGGCGCCGAGCGGGCCGGACGAGGTGACGGAGCGCGTGGACGGTCGGGACAGGGCGCCGGCGGCGGGCCGTGCGCATCACGCGGGCGGCGCCCGCGTCGTCAGCGGGCTGCTCGCGTCAATGTCGCGACGATCTCGCTCACCACCCGGTGTCGCGCCGGATCGGCCGCGACGAGCGCCTCGTGGGTCGGCACCGGACGGTTGTACCGGATGGCTTCACCCGAGACCGTCGTCAGCGTTCCGGAGGCTTCGTGCACCAAAAGGTCGGCCGCCGCAAGGTCCCAGTCGTGCGCGTGACGCGAGGCGAGCGCGACGTCGATGCGGCCCTCGGCCACCCGCGCGAGACGCAGCGCCAGCGAGTGGACCTTGGGCTGCGGCAGCAGGCCGGGCACGGTGGCGGCGAGCCGTTCCAGCAGGCGCTGCGGACCGGCCACGCGGGCGCCGGCCAGCATCTCGGGCGCATCCGCGGCACCGCTCGCCGGGCCGCGCGTCACGCTGATCGGCGTGCCGTTGCGGGTGGCGCCGCGGCCGGCGACCGCCAGGAACATCTCGTCGCTCACCGGCGCGAACAGGGCGGCGACCACCGGGCGTCCGCGCTCGACCAGCGCCACCGAGACGGTCCAGTCGGGCTTGCCGGCGAGCAGGCCGCGGGTGCCGTCGATCGGGTCGACCACCCACAGCCGCTCGCAGGCGAGCCGCGCCGGATCGTCCTCGGTCTCTTCGGACAGCCAGCCGCAGCCGGGCAGCAGCGCGCCGAGACGCTCCTTCAGCAGGCGGTCGACGGCGAGGTCGATCTCCGACACCGGCGAGCCGTCGCCCTCGGTCTTGAACCAGCTCCGGATCGGACGCCGGGTTCGTTGCAGCGCGCCAGCCCCGGCCTCGCGCACCACGTCGGCGAGTTGCAGCACCAGCGCCGCGTGATCGATGGTGTCAGAGGCCCGCAACGGTCAGGCCCTCCACCCGCACGGTGGGCGCGTTGATGCCATAGCGGAACGTGAGATCGTTGGCCGGGCGCAGCGTGCCGAAGATGTCGAGCAAGTTGCCCGCGATGGTGATCTCGCTGACCGGATAGGTCGGCGTGCCGTTCTCGATCCAGAAGCCGGAGGCGCCGCGGCTGTAGTCGCCGGTCACCATGTTGACGCCCATGCCGATCAGATCGGTGACGTAGAGCCCCTCGGCGATGTCGCCGATCAGCGCGGCGGGCGTGTCGGGGCCGGGCTCGAGATGGACGTTGGAGGCGCTCGGCGAGGGCGTCGACGAGACGCCGCGCTGGGCGTGGCCGGTGGTCGTCATGCCGAGCTCGCGTGCCGTCGCGCAGTCGAGCAGCCAAGTGGTGACGACGCCGTCCTCGACCAGTGCCAGCGGCTTGCCGGCGACGCCCTCGGCATCGAACGGATGCGAGCGCAGGCCGCGCCGGCGCAGCGGATCGTCGACGATGCGGATGCCGGGCGCGAACACGCGCTGGCCGAGACGGTCGCGCAGCAGGCTGGTCTTGCGCGCCACCGAGGCGCCGTTGAGGGCGGAAACGAGATGCGAGACGAGCGAGCCGGCGACGCGCGGATCGAACACCACCGGCACCTTGCGGGTCGGCACCTTGCGGGGCGACAGGCGCTTGACGGCGCGCTCGCCGGCGGAGCGGCCGATCTCCTCGGGATCGTCGAGATCGGCGGCATGAACCGTCGACGACCAATCGTAGTCGCGCTCCATGCCGGTGCCCTCGCCGGCGATCGCCTGCATCGAGACGGAGTGGCGCGAGCCCACATAGACGCCGGTGAAGCCGGTCGAGGTGATCAGCACCAGGCCGCCGATGCCGGCCGACGCCGAGGCGCCGCCCGACTTGGTGACGCCGTCGACCGCGAGCGCCGCCGCCTCGGCCGCGACGGCGCGGCGCTCCAGCTCGCTCACCTCGGGAATGACGTGGTCGACGAGATCGAGATCGGGAATTTGCTTGGCCAGCAGCGCCGGATCGGCGAGCCCCGCATAGGGGTCCTCGGGAGCGACGCGCGCCATCGCGACAGCGCGCTCGGCGAGCGCCGCGACGCTCTCGCGCACCAGATCGTTGGTCGACACCACCGCCTGGCGGCGGCCGATCAGCACGCGCAGCCCGACCTCGTCGTCCTCGGCACGGGTCGACTCCTCGACGGTGCCGTCGCGCACGTCGACCGACAGCGAGACGCCGCGGGTGGCGATCGCATCGGCGGCATCCGCGCCGGCCTTGCGGGCGGCGGCGACGAGACGCTCGGCGAGATCGACGAGCGCGGACTGATCGAACAGGGAGGACATGCGAGCTTGCGCTTTCGAGTGCGAGAGACGGCGGCCGCGAGCGGACGAGACACGAGCGGACGAGACACGAGATGGGGCGAACGGCCGCCGCGATCAAGGCGACAGGCCGGGGGAGGATGCGGACCCACGTCTCGCCGCCGCCGCGAAGCCACGACAATGAGAACGGCTTCGGCAACGGCTCGTCAAGCATGTGCTTCGAAGGATTAGCGAAACCCCCGATTAACCAGCGCTTTTAAGACGAAACCAAACCATCGGCGCTAGTCTCCCAGGAAAGATCGGGCCGACAGAGTCCGAACAGGGAAGCTGCAATCAGCGAGGCGTCAAATGAGTGCCGGTGGGGTCACGCCCTCCGGGTCGAGCCGGCATGCCCGGCTCGACCCCTTCGCTCTTCCGATCCGCTTCACCACCGCCGACACGGCGACCGACACGCGCTTGCGCGATGTCGAACTCGGCCGCGACCGGGTGGTGTTGCGACGGACGGTGTCCGGCATGCGCATGGCGATGGCGCTGCCGCTCGACCATTTCCTCGGCGTCACCTTGAACGTGGTGCCGCCGGGCGACAACGACGACGGCGCGGTCGCCATCGTCCTGTCGCATCGCGACCCGGCGCTGTCGGTGCCGCTCTACATTGCCGACGACGGCACCGAGGCCATCGCCGAATGGCAGCTCTGGGCCAAGGTGCTCGGCCTGCCGCTCCTGATCGCCGATCCGGACGGCGTGCTACGCGAGCCGTTTCCGCGGCTCGGCTCGGTGCGCGTCGGGGCACCGCAGCTCCGCCGCCGCCGCTGCGGGCCGGTGAAGCGTCGCCGCGCCTCGATCCTGATGCGCCGCAAGCCCGGCCGCATGCCGGCGCGCCCGCGGGTGATCAAGGACGAGCGCGAGATCATCGCGCGGAGCTGACGGACTTTCGCCGCTCCGCCACGGGGCGGTGCCGTGACCTCACAGCATCGCGTCGACCACCAGCCCGGCGAACAGCAGCAGGCCGGCGTCGCGGTTCGAGCGGAACAGCTTGAGGCAGCGCGGCGCGTCGCCGATGTCCAGCGTCGTCACCTGCCAGCCGAGATGCGTCGCGAAGGCGGCGAGCCCGAGCCAGAACGGCAGGCCGCCGCCGGCGAGCAAGCCGGCCGTGCCGATCAGCAGCACCGCGGCGCCGTAGAACGCCGCGACGATCGGCCGGGTGCGTGACCCGAACAACAGGGCGGTCGACTTGACGCCGGCGAACAGGTCGTCGTCGCGATCCTGATGGGCGTAGATGGTGTCGTAGGCGATCACCCAGGCGATGGCGCCGAGATAGAGCAGCACCGGCGCGACATCGAGCCGTCCGAACGCGGCGGCCCAGCCCATCAGGGCGCCCCACGAGAAGGCGAGGCCGAGCACGCTCTGCGGCCAGTAGGTGAAGCGCTTCATGAACGGATAGAGCGCCACGATGCCGAGCGAGGCGATGCCGGTGGCGATCGCGAAGCTGTTGAACTGCACCAGCACCACGAAGCCGACGAGCGATTGCAGGATCGCCCAGGCGAGCGCCTGCGACAGCGTCACCTGACCGGCGGCGAGCGGCCGCGAGCGGGTGCGCTCGACGCGCTTGTCGATGTCGTGGTCGGCGATGTCGTTCCAGGTGCAGCCGGCGCCGCGCATCACGAAGGCGCCGACGAAGAACAGCACGAGGTGCCAGACGTTGGGCAGCGGCGCGCCGGCCGCGACCGCCGCGAGGCCCGCCGACCACCAGCACGGCAGCAGCAGCAGCCAGGCGCCGATCGGGCGATCGAACCGCGACAGACGCAGATAGGGCTTGAAGGCGGACGGGGCGGTGCGGTCGACCCAGTTGCCGACCGAGTCGGCGACGCGACCCTCGGCGGTGTTCATCGGGCGAGCGAGCTTCCGGTGAGGGTGTCGAACGTGCCCGTGCTCGGCCGCGATCCGCCGGTCGATCCGGCCACCGGGGCGCGGGCGGTGCCGAGCGCCTCGCTGAGGCTGGGCGGCGCCGCCGGGCCGGGTCCGGCGCCGACCGGGCCGGCCGCACAGGCCTGCTTGGCGTTCTTGGAGATGTTGGTGTGGCCGGTCTTGAGCTGCTCGGCCACGTTGGCCGGGATGCCGCAGCTCGCGGCGTTCTGGCGCACATACTTGGCCCAGTTGCCGATGGCGGTGGCGAAGCTGGTGAGCAGCTTGCACATCTCCTCGCGCGGCACCTTCTTCTCGACGCCGGCCTTGGCGGCCTTGCCGCGCTTGTCGGTCTCGGCCTGAAGCTTGGTGAACTCCTCCATGCAGGGCGGGGCGCCACCGGCGCCGGCAGGACCGCCGGGCCCGCCGGCGCGCGGCGGCACCGGGGTCATCGGGCCGGCCCCCATCGGGGCGGCACCCATCGGGCCGGGCGGCGCCCCCATCCCGGCGCGAGGCGGGCTCGCGGGCCACGGCGCGGAGCCGCCGGCTCCGGCCTGAGCGGGCGGATCGGAGGGCCACGGCGCGCCGCCGCCGCTGGCGGCCGGCGGGCTCGCCGGCCACGGGGCCGTCTGCGCCATCGCGGCCCCGGCGAGGAGACCGACCACGAGGGTGACCGGGACGCCGACTCCCAGATGCCGTGCCGCGCGGGCCGCCGATCGTCCGGGTCGCGTCGTCCGCATGTCGTGTCCCCCCTGTCCGGGTTCGTGGTTCCGCTCTACGAGATCCGCTCTACAAGAGACGGGAAATCCGGCGACAAGGGGGCGATTCGCGGCCCTTTCCGCCGTGTCGTCACGGGCTTGGTAGCACCTCGGCGATGTCGGTTCCACGGTCGCGTCCGCTACGTCGCGAGCGCCACGTCGTGGTTCGTAGTGGCGTGGCCGGACCATCCGGGTAGGAGCCCCGGGGCTGGGGAGGAGATGAGGGGAATGGCGCGCTACGAGTTCCGCAGCCCGCGATTGCATGTGGAGGCACCGCTGGCGGCCGGCAGGCGGGTGCCGCTCACGGCGCCACAGCAGCATTACCTGCGCGACGTGCTCCGCCTCGACCCCGGCGATCCGGTGCTGGTGTTCAACGGCCGCGACGGCGAGTGGCGGGCCGCCGTCGCCGAGGAGGGGCGGCGCGCGATCGCGCTCGATGTCGCGGCGCCGACCCGGCCGCAGCCCCCGCCCGGCGATCTGCACTACCTGTTCGCGCCGCTCAAGCGGGCGCGGCTCGACTACCTGGTCCAGAAGGCGGTGGAGATGGGCGCATCGCGGCTCGTCCCGGTGATGACCCGCCACACCCAGGCCGAGCGGGTGAACACGGGGCGGCTGCGCGCCAATGTGGTGGAGGCGGCCGAGCAGTGCGGCATCCTGGCGCTGCCGGAGGTCGACGAGCCGCAGCCGCTCGCCCGGGCGCTCGACGCCCTGGGGGCGGGCCGCTGCCTGGTGTTCTGCGACGAGGACGCGCCGGTCGCCGATCCGCTCGCGGCGCTCGCCGCGGTGCGCCCGGTCGGCGGCGCGGTGCCGCCGCTCGCCGTGCTGATCGGCCCGGAGGGCGGCTTCTCGGAGGAGGAGCGGGAGGCGCTGACCCGGCGCGACGGGGTCGTCCGCCTCGCCCTCGGGCCGCGCATCCTGCGCGCCGACACTGCCGCAGTGGCGGCGCTCGCTCTCGTCCAGGCGGTGCTCGGCGACTGGCGGTGACGAGCCCACTCGCGGCGGCCCGGCCGCCGTCGGACCAGGCAGTGCAGCCGGGCCACACCTCGCCGCCTTCGTGCGTCCGGGGGCCGGGTCGCCCTTGACCCCCGCGGAGCGGCACGGCACCGTCCGCCGGAAGAACTGGGGGTGGATCATGCACGCCACGTCGCGGACGCTCGCGCGAACTTTGACAGCTGTTGCGCTCGCGGCGCTCGCTTGTGTGGTCGCCGGCGAGAGCCGGGCCGCGAACCCGCTGGAGCTGAACTTCTGGCTGTCCGGCCCGCGCTACGACGCGGTGGTGCCGCTGTGCGACGAGCCCGCTCCGCTGATGAAGATTCAGGATCGCTTCGGCCAGAAGGAATATCGCTTCTGGAACTCGGACCTGAAGATCGTCGGCTTCGACCGCCTGCACGAGGTCTCGTTCATGCCGTGGGCGTCGGGCACCATTCCGCGCCGCTTCTGTAGCGGCCGGGTGCTCACCAACGACGGCCATTACCGCACCATCCACTACTCGATCGCCGAGGATACCGGGATGATCGGCTCGACCTTCGGGGTCGAGTGGTGCGTGGTCGGCCTCGATCGCAACTGGGCCTTCAACCCGTCCTGCAAGATGGCGCGGCCCTGACGGCACGCTGCTCCAGAATCCTTGATGCAATCCGGAAGGCGGTGGCCGCGGGCCGCCGCCTTTTCGATTCCATACAGCGGCCGATTCAGGTCGGCGCCCCCGGACGGGCCGCCGCCAGGGCGGCCTTGATGGCGAGGAAGTCGCGCCAGGCGAGCCGCTTGGCCAGCGGCTGGCGCAGCAGATAGGCGGGGTGCAGCGTGGCGATGGCGCGGATCTCGCGCCGCCCGGTGTGGTACGTGAACCACCGCCCGCGGGTCTTCATGATGCCCTCGCGGGTGCCGATCAGCGTCTGGGCCGCAGGTGCGCCCAGGCAGACCAGCACGTCGGGGTCGGCGAGCTCGATCTGGCGCTGGATGAACGGCAGGCAGATCTGCGTCTCCAGCGGCGTCGGCGTGCGGTTGCCGGGCGGGCGCCACGGCACCACGTTGGCGATGTAGGTGTCGCTGCGGGCGAGCCCGATCGCCGCCATCATGCGGTCGAGCAGCTTGCCGGAGCGTCCGACGAACGGCAGGCCCTCCAGGTCCTCGTCGCGGCCCGGCGCCTCGCCGACGAACATCACCGGGGCGCCCGGGCGGCCGTCGGCGAAGCACAGCCTGGTGGCGGTCGCCTTCAGCGGGCAGCCCTCGAAGCCGGCCAGGATGGCGGCCAGCTCCTCGAGCGTGGCGGCGCCGCGGGCGGCCGTGCGGGCCGCCATCACGGCGTCGTCGGGTGTCGCGGGTGCGGCGCCGGGCATGGCGGCGAGGAGATCGCCGCGGCCGGTCGCGGCGCGCTCGCCGCGCGGCGGCCGGGCGACGGCTTCGGCGCCCGCCTCGCGGGGCGGGGTCGCGGGGGCGACCGGCATCGGCGCCGCGGTCGCTGCCGACGCCAGGTCGTCGGGGCGCAGCCGGTCCTGCGGGGTCTCGACCAGCAGGGCGTCGACGCCCGCGTCCAGGTAGAACGCGAGGAGGCCACGGACCGCGTCCAGGCCGGCATCGGGGCTCGTTCGATCACCGCTCATCACGGCCAGCCTATAGCAGATCGCGGCCCGGTATGGCGCGGGACGCGCGAGGGGGAGCGCATGCGTCGGTGATGCGCTTGCATCGGCGGCATTTGCGGAAGATCAAGGAGCCGGCCCGTGGCCAGCGCTCTGTGGTGGAATACCGCTGCGTGTGCGGTGCGCGGGGCGACGCGGCACGGTCGCCGACGGGTGGCGGCGAGCGCGTCGCAACGCAGCTTCCAATTGTCGCAGGGTGCCGAGGCGCCCAGTCTGCCTTTGTGAGCCGCCGCCGCGGGGGCGCGGCCTTGTCGATCGAACCAGGGTGACGTGATGGACGCAGAGTTGCCGGACCGCGAGGCGATGGAGTTCGACGTGGTGATCGTCGGTGGCGGGCCGGCCGGCCTCGCCGCCGCGATCCGCCTCAAGCAGCTCTCGCCCGATGCGTCCGTGGTGGTGGTCGAGAAGGGCGCCGAGGTCGGCGCCCACATCCTGTCCGGGGCCTGCATCGATCCGATCGCCATCGACCGGCTGCTGCCGGGCTGGCGCGAGGAGGACACGCCGATCCGCACCCCCGTCACCGAGGATCGCTTCTACATGCTGTTCGGCCAGCGGGCGCTGAAGCTGCCGAACGCCTTCATGCCGCCGCTGATGAGCAATCACGGCGCCTTCATCGTGTCGCTCGGCGACGTCTGCAAGTGGCTCGCCGGCAAGGCTGAGGCGCTCGGTGTCGAGATCTATCCGGGCTTCGCGGCCGCCGAGGTGCTGTTCGGCGACAACGGCGAGGTGGTCGGCGTCGCCACCGGCGACATGGGGGTGGGCCGCGACGGCCAGCCCAAGGACACTTTTACGCGCGGCATGGAATTGCGCGGAAAATACACGCTGTTCGCCGAGGGCGCGCGCGGCCATCTCGGCAAGCGGCTGATCGCCCGCTACGGCCTCGACCGCGATCGCGAGCCGCCGAAGTTCGGCATCGGCATCAAGGAGCTGTGGCAGGTGGCGCCGGAGCGGCATCGGCCCGGCTTGGTGCAGCACACGTTCGGCTGGCCGCTCGACAACAAGACCGGCGGCGGCTCGTTCCTGTATCATTACGGCGACAACCTCGTGGCGGTCGGCTTCGTGCTGCATCTCAACTACGAGAATCCGTATCTGTCGCCGTTCGAGGAGTTCCAGCGCTTCAAGACGCATCCCCTGGTGCGCGACACCTTCGCGGGCGGCAAGCGCATCGGCTACGGCGCCCGCGCCATCACCGAGGGCGGCTGGCAGTCGGTGCCCAAGGTCGCCTTCCCGGGCGGCGCGCTGATCGGCGACGACGCCGGCTTCCTCAACGTGCCGCGCATCAAGGGCACCCACAACGCCATGCTGTCCGGCATGCTGGCGGCCGAGCACACCGCCGCGGCGCTGGCGGCCGGCCGTGCCGGCGACGAGCTCGCCGACTACGAGAATGCCTGGCGCGGCTCCGACATCGGCAAGGACCTGTGGAAGGTCCGCAACGCCAAGCCGCTGTGGTCGCAGTTCGGCACCGCCATCGGCATCGGGCTCGGCGGCGTCGACATGTGGACCAACACGCTCGGCTTCTCGCTGTTCGGCACCCGCCGCCACGGCAAGCCCGATTCGGCCTGCCTGAAGCCGGCGGCGAGCTGCCGGCCGATCGCCTATCCGAAGCCCGACGGCGTCCTCACCTTCGACCGGCTGTCGTCGGTCTACCTCTCCAACACCAACCACGAGGAGGACCAGCCGGTGCACCTCGTGCTCGCCGATCCGGGACTCCAGAAGGCGTCGGAGCACGACGTGTTCGACGGTCCGTCGGGACGCTACTGCCCGGCCGGGGTCTACGAGTGGGTGCGAGAGGACGACGGGCCGCAGTCGCGGGTGCGCTTCCAGATCAACGCGCAGAACTGCGTCCACTGCAAGACGTGCGACATCAAGGATCCCAACGGCAACATCACCTGGGTGGCGCCGGAGGGCGGCGGCGGCCCGGTCTACCCGAGCATGTGACCCGAGCCTCGCATGTGACAGGGCCTCGTCCGGGGCGCCGGGCGGCGGCCTTGCGGGCAGACTCATACGTCGAATCGCCATGCCCGGCACTCGGGTCCGGCCTTCGGCCGGCCCGAGCATATGCCTCGTGCCGGCCACAACGGAGGTGCGTGTCCCGGGCGGAGGCGCGACGCGCCGGAGACCCGGGACCCAGGGGCGGCGATCACGGAGTTCGCGGCTCTGGGCCCCGGCTCGCGGCACTGCGCGCCGCGTCCGGGGCACGAGGCCTCACGACATGCTCTTTCACGGTATCATGCGGGCCGGCAGCGGGGGCGGTTCGCCACCGCCAGCGCCACCCGGTGCGCCACCCGGTGCGCCCCCCGGCGCCACGCGGGCGCCCTGTGGGTGCCGCCAAATAGCCGTGATCTCACGCGAATTCGCGCAGCATCGGCGTCGCGCGGCGGCGCCTCCCTTGCGGCCGACCGGCAAACCCGTCATTGTCGGCCGTCCGTGGCGCGCGGCTCGCGGTCGCCGCGCCGGGACCGGCGGCCGCGCCAGTGGCCTGCCGGGACGTCCGACACGAATCCCCGGAGACGGGTGCGCCGATGCCGAGCCGATGTCGGCGCCCGGAACGGGGACGAACGATAGCGGGCGCCGGCGCTCTCGCCGGTGACGGGACCCGTCCAGTTGGAGAACATCGAGCCGTGAGACGTAGGCTGGCCTTCCACGCCGCGGCGTACGCCGCCACCCTCGTTCTGATCGCCGGCCTGCCCGGCGGGCTCGCCGCCCAGACCTCGACCACGGCGGCCGTCTCTCCGCGCGAGGCGATGCGCGAGCCGTCACGCAGCAGCCTGGCGGGCGACTATCTGGCGGCACGCCACGCCAATGTGGGCCGCGACTCGGCCTCGGCCTCGGCCTATTACCGATCGGCCCTCAAGGGTGATCCGAAGAACGCCGAGCTGCTCGAATACGCCTTCTACGCGGTGCTCGCCGACGGCGACATCGACGAGGCGGTGAAGATCGGCGAGCGGCTGCTGCAATCGGACCGCAACGCCCGCAACCCGAATGTGCGGCTGGTGCTCGGCGTGCGCGCCCTCAAGCAGCGGCAGTACGGCCAGTCCCGCAACCAGCTCGGCCAGGCGGCGCGCGGCCCGGTGAGCGATCTCATCGCCACCCTGCTGGCCGGCTGGGCCCAGCAGGGCGCCGGCGACGTCAAGGGCGCCGTCGACGCCATCGACCGGCTGCAAGGGCCGGACTGGTACGGCATCTTCAAGGATCTGCACACCGGGCTGATCTACGACCTCACCGGCAATCGCAAGGAGGCCGGCAAGCGCTTCGAGCGCGCCTACAAGCTCGACTCCTCGGCGCTCCGTGTCGTGCAGGCGTGGGGCGGCTGGCTGTCGCGCAACGGCCAGCGCGACGAGGCCCTGAAGGTGTTCGAGACCTTCGATGCGGCGCTGCCGCGCCATCCGCTGATCCGCGCCGCCATCGAGCAGGTGAAGCGCGGCGAGCCGCTGCCCCGCATGGTGGAGAGCACCGGGGTCGGCGCCGCCGAGGCGCTGTATGGGCTCGGCGCCGCGCTGGCTCGCCGCGAGGAGGAGCTGAGCCTGGCCAATCGCGGCCTCGCCTATCTCCAGCTCGCCCTCTATCTCGACCCGCATCACGCGCTGGCGCTGCTCTCCCTCGCCGATCTCTACGAGGCGATGAAGAAGCCGGAGCTGGCCATCACGGTGTATTCGCGGGTGCCGGCCGAGTCGCCGCTGCGGCGCAATGCCGACATCCAGATGTCGCTCAATCTCGACTCGCTCGACCGCACCGACGAGGCGCGCGCCCAGCTCGGCAAGCTGATCGCCACCCACGGCGACGATCTCGAAGCCGTCATGGCGCTCGGCAACATCCTGCGGGACCGCAAGAAGTACGAGGAGTGCGCCGACGTCTACGGCAAGGCCATCGACCTGATCAAGAACCCGACCCGGCCGAACTGGATGGTGTTCTACTTCCGCGGCATCTGCCACGAGCGGTCGAAGCAGTGGGCGAAGGCTGAGGCGGATCTGAAGAAGGCGCTGGAGCTGTATCCGGACCAGCCGCACGTTCTCAACTATCTCGGCTATTCGTGGATCGATCAGCACGTCAATCTCGACGAGGGCATGCGGCTGATCCGCAAGGCGGTCGATCAGCGTCCGGACGATGGCTACATCGTCGACTCGCTCGGCTGGGCCTACTACCGCATCGGCAACTACGACGAGGCGATCAAGCATCTGGAACGCGCCGTCGAGCTGAAGCCGATGGACCCGACCATCAACGATCATCTCGGCGATGCGTACTGGAAGGTCGGCCGCCAGCTCGAAGCCAAGTTCCAGTGGACCCACGCCAAGGACCTCAAGCCGGAGCCGGACGAGCTCGCCAAGATCGAGCAGAAGCTGAAGGTCGGGCTGGCCGAGGAGCCGTCGACCGCGGCCGAGGCCGACAAGCCGAAGCCGGCCGGCCAGGGCGCCGGGCAGGGCGGCGGCTGAGCGCCGTCGGCTGCGATCCTGCTTCCCTGGCGCCATCGCCGGGCTCGACCCGGCGACCCATCTCGCCGGCTGCCGTCGCCGGACCCGGCTGCTGATATCGTCCCGGCTCGTCGCCGGGCTTGACCCGGCGACCCATCCTTTCGAGAAGATCATGTCCTTCGTCGGTGGGCGCGCGGGTCTCCGCCCGCGCACGACGAGGTCATGACGCGGACCTCAGATGACTGCGACCGTCGCATCCGATCTTCTCGAAGAGACCGCCCCCGCCAAGATCAACCTGACGCTGCGCGTGCTCGGCAAGCGCGCCGACGGCTATCACGAGCTGGAAAGCCTGGTGACCTTCACGTCGCTCGGCGACCGTCTCACCCTGCGGCCCGGGCCGGCGCTCGATCTCGCCGTCTCGGGGCCGACCGCGGCCCAGGCCGGGCCGCTCGGCGACAATCTGGTGCTCAAGGCGGCGCGGCTCCTGGCCGAGCGCGTGCCCGGCCTGGCGCTCGGTGCCTTCGACCTCGTCAAGCGGCTGCCGGCTGGCGGTGGACTCGGCGGCGGCTCGTCGGATGCGGCCGCGGCGCTGCGGCTGCTCGCCCGCCTCAACGGGCTTCCGCTCGACGACCCGCGGCTCGCCGAGGCGGCCCTGAAGACGGGCGCCGACGTGCCGGTGTGCCTCGCCGGCCGGCCGCGCATCATGCGCGGCGTCGGCGAGCGGCTGGCGCCGCCGGTGGCGCTGCCGCCGCTGTTCGCCCTGCTGGTCGGGCCGGGGTTTCCGCTCGCCACCCGCGACGTGTTCACGGCGCTTGGCCTGGCGCCGGGCGATCGCCGCGGCGAGGCCACCGCCGACGATGCGGTGCCGGCCGATCCGGACGGCTTCTGGGAATACCTGGCGGAGAGCCGCAACGACCTGGAGCCGCCGGCGATCGGGCTCGCTCCGGCGGTCGGCGATCTCCTGGCGACGCTGCGCCGCCAGCGCGGCTGCCGGCTCGCCCGCATGTCGGGGTCGGGCTCGACCTGCTTCGCGCTGTTCGACGAGCCGCGCGCCGCCGCCGACGCGGCGCTCACCCTCGGCAGCCGCCATCCGGGCTGGTGGGTGCAGGCGACCGCGCTGGCGCGGTGACGATATCGCGCTGGCGCCTGTCCTGTGCACCCAAAGCCGGGGTCTTGCGCGGAACTGTCTGTCGCCGCATGGGCCTCGGTTCAGCGGCGCCCTACGGCGCTGCGCGTCGCAGTGCGCCGCGCCCGGGACACGAGGCCGGTGTGATCAGTGCAGCTCCAGCGCCGCGAGCGTCACCGCCAGCGCCGGCACCTGCTCCGGCACCAGCGGCACGTCGGCGGCGCAGTCGGTCACCGCGGTATATCCGTCCGGACCTGGCGATCGATGAATGCGGGTCGTCAGCCGCACCGCATCGATCACCCACAGCTCGGCGATGCCGAAGCCGGCATACAGCTTGGCCTTGCGGCCACGATCCCAGCCGAGGCTCGAATCGGCGACCTCGACCACCAGCCGGGCCGTCGCGGCGGTCAGGCCCGACCAGCCCTCGGCCTTGGGATAGAAGACGAAATCCGGCTCCAGGAAGGTGTCGATGGAGAGCCGGAAGGTGGTCTCGGTGGTGAACAGGAGATCGTCCGGCAGCCGGCGCGCCCAGTGGAGATTGAGGGCCGACTTCAGAATCTCGTGGTGCCGCCCCTTGGACGCCATCGGAACGATCTCGCCCCCGATCAGCTCGATCCGCTCGTGCTCATGGAAGATGCCGAGCTCGGTCATGCGGTCGATTTCGGCGACCGTGAATCGCCAGCGCGGCAGACCTTCGGCCGCCGTCGTGGTGCGCGTCACCGGGGGGTGGACCGTCATGCCGGAAATGTAGCAAAGATCGCGGCGCCCGTCATGCGGGCGCTGTCGGCGCTCAGCCTCCGTGTCCCGGACGCGGGCGCCCGCCGTGCGTTGTCCGGGCACGGGGCGGAGAGTCAGGTAGCCGCTCAGTGGGTGCGGCTGATGGCGAACTCGACGGCCTCTTCGAGCGCCTGCTTGATCGAGCAGTCTGGGAAGAGGGCGAGCGCATCGCGGGCGATGGAGCCGTAGTGGCGGGCCCGCGTGATGGTGTCGTCGAGCGCCCGGTGCTTGGCGACCAGCGCGATCGCCTGCTCCAGATCGCCGTCGGCGATCGCGCCCGTCTCCAGCGTGCGGCGCCAAAAGTCGCGCTCGGAATCCGAGCCGCGGCGGAAGGCCAGCACCACCGGCAGGGTGATCTTGCCGTCGCGGAAGTCGTCACCGACATTCTTGCCCAGCTTGGCGGCCTTACCGCCGTAGTCGAGCGCATCGTCGACGAGCTGGAACGCGATGCCGAGATTCATGCCGAAGGAGCGGCAGGCGGCCTGCTCGGCCTTGGGCCGCTCGGCGATCACCGGGCCGACCTCGCAGGCGGCTCCGAACAGCTCGGCCGTCTTGGCGCGCACCACGGCGAGATACTCGTCCTCGGTGGTGGCGGTGTTCTTGGCGGTGCCGATCTGCCGCACCTCGCCCTCGGCGATCACGGCGGCGGCGTTCGACAGGATCTCCAGCGCCCGCAGCGAGCCCACCTCGACCATCAGCTTGAACGCCTGGCCGAGCAGGAAGTCACCGACCAGCACGCTCGCCTCGTTGCCCCACAGCATGCGGGCCGCGAGCTTGCCGCGGCGCATGTCGCTCTCGTCGACGACATCGTCGTGCAGGAGCGTCGCCGTGTGCATGAACTCGACCGAGGCGGCGAGCTTGACGTGGCCGTCGCCCTCGTAGCCGGAGAGCTGCGCCATGGCGAGCGTCAGCATCGGCCGCAGCCGCTTGCCGCCCGAGGTGATGAGATGGTTGGCGACCTCCGGGATCATGGTGACCTCGGAGCCGGTACACGACAGGATGGCGGCGTTGACACGCGCCATGTCGGCGTTGACGTGGGTCACCAGGCGATCGATGGACGCGCCAGAATGGGACTCGAAAGGAATAACGACGGCCAACGCCGATTCTCCGAAAGCAAGGACCAGGGACAATAGAAATGCTACGATAGCGCCGCAAGTGCGCTGTTTGCCACTGGCGTGGCGCTTCCGCAACGGGCGTGGCGATGCGTCCCTCGCGACACGTCCGTAGCGAAACGTCCGTAGCGAAACGTCTGGGGCGAATCGTCCGTAGGAGGACCGACTTGACGCGACTGCTCGACCGCCGCGGCGCATCCCGCTCCGGCGTTGAGACCGGCCTGCGGATCGCCGTCCTGGTGCCGTGTTACGACGAGGAGGCCTCCATCGCCCAGGTGGTGGCCGACTTCCGGGCCGCCCTGCCGGACGCCACCATCCACGTCTACGACAACAATTCGAGGGACCGCACCGCGGAGGTCGCCCGCGCCGCCGGCGCGGAGGTGCGCGGCGTCGCCCAGCAGGGCAAGGGGCACGTCGTCCGCCGCATGTTCAGCGACGTCGACGCCGACGTCTATGTCCTGGTCGACGGGGATTCTACGTATGATGCGCCGAGCGCATCGGCCATGGTGGCGCGCCTCCTCGACGACGGGCTCGACATGGTGGTGGCGGCTCGGGTGGCGGAGGGGGCGGGGGCCTATCGGCGCGGCCACCGCTTCGGCAATCGCCTGCTCACCGGCTTCGTGCGCTGGACCTTCGGGGCCGCCGTCACCGACATGCTGTCGGGCTACCGGGTGTTCTCGCGCCGCTTCGTCAAGTCGTTCCCGGTGCTGTCGGGCGGCTTCGAGATCGAGACCGAGCTGACCGTTCATGCCCTGGAGCTCGACATGCCGGTGGCCGAGATCGCGACGCCCTACTACTCACGCCCGGACGGGTCGGAATCGAAGCTCAGCACCTGGCGCGACGGCTTTCGCATCCTATGGACCATCGCCAAGCTGTACCGGGCCGAGCGACCCTTGCCGTTCTTCGGCTGGATCGGGCTCCTCGTCGCGACCCTGGCGATCGCGCTGGCGGTGCCGATCGTCGTCACCTTCTTGGAGCAGGGCGTGGTGCCGCGCTTTCCGACCGCCATTCTGGCCACCGGCATGATGATCGTGGCGGTGCTGTCGATCGCCTGCGGTCTCGTGCTCGACACGGTCACGCGCGGGCGGCGCGAGATGAAGCTCCTGGCCTATCTGGCGCAGCCGGCACCGGGCCTCGCCGGCGTCGGCGTCCGAGCCGGGGAGGGGAGCCGGCCGTGAAGGAGATTCTGCGGACCAACGATCCGGTGCTGCTGTCGGCCGTGGTGGCGCTGCTCGACGGCGCCGGCATCGACCACCTGGTGCTCGATCAGAACATGAGCGTGCTGGAGGGCTCGATCGGCATCCTGCCGCGCCGGCTGCTGGTGCCCGACACCGCGGTGCGAGTCGCCCAGGGGCTGCTGCGCGACGCCGGGCTCGGCCACGAGCTGCGGCCCGATGTCGGCTGAGACTCGCGCGCCCGCCGGCGAGGCGCCTCCAGGCGACGTGTTTCCGGGCGAGGCGCCGGCCGGGTGGCCGGCGGCCCTGGGGAGCGCGGACGCCTGGACCGACGATGCGGTGCTGAACGGCCGCCTCCGCCTGCTCCAGCCGCGCCGCGGCCATCGCTTCGGCCACGATGCCGTGCTGCTGGCGGCGGCGACGCCGGGCCGGGCCGGCGAGCAGGCCGTCGATCTCGGCGCCGGGGTGGGAGCGGCCGGGCTGCTGCTCGCCGCGCGGGTACCAGGGCTACGGGCGAGCCTGGTCGAGATCGAGCCGGCGCTTGCGGCTGCCGCCCGGGAGAACGCCCGGCGCAACGGCCTCGGCGACCGGGTCGACGCCGTGGCGCTCGATGTCGAGGCGGCGTCGGACGTCTTCGCGGCCGCCGGTCTTTCGCCCGGTGGCGTCGACCGGGTGCTCACCAACCCGCCGTTCAACGATCACCGGCGGCTGTCGGCCTCGCCCGATCCGGAGCGGCGCCGCGCCCATGTGGCGGCGGCCGATCTGGCGGCCCGCTGGATCGCGGTGGCGGCGCGGCTGCTGCGACCGGGCGGCACGTTGACGCTGATTCACCCGGCGGACCGGCTCGGCGATCTGCTCGCCCAGCTCGACCGCGGCTTCGGGGCCATTGCGGTGCTGCCGATCCACGGCAAGCCGGGCCGGCCGGCGATCCGGGTCCTGGTGCGGGCCGAGAAGGGGGGGCGGGCGCCGCTGGCGCTGTGGCCGGGGCTCGTGCTCACCGACGCGGCAGGGCTGCCCAGCGCCGAGGCGGAGGCCGTGCTGCGCGGCGGCGCGACGCTGCCGCTCGCGGCATCGTGAGAGCCGGGCCACGGACCGCAGGGAGTGGCCGCGAAACGAGGGAGGTGCGGAGCGTGTGCGAAAACCTCAGCCGCGGCGGACGCGGCGGCCGAGCCGCCATTCGGGCGCGTGATACATGGCCGCGATGAAGCCGAACAGCGACGCCATGATCAAGACCTTGAGCTCCATGACGGCACCTCCTGGTTTGCCGGGGGTAGGCAACCCGCGACGGTTCGTCCCATCTGCAACGTGCAGATGCGACGAGAGTTCGCGCTAAGCAAGAATTGCGCCTGCATTCGAGCGGTTGGATTCACGGTCGATCAACCTTGCCGGCGCTCGGCCACTGAACACCGGGGCCGGTAAACGAATCGTAACGGCCGGCTGCGACACCCCGCCCTCGCGTCCTGCGGCCGCGCGTCGATGCGGCGCCACAATCGCCCCGGAAACTCGAAGCCCTCGATCGGCTTGTCGTCCGGCGGCGGCCGGTGGTCGAGCGGAGTGGCGAAAGCAGCAGGCAGCGGATGCAGGACGGCACCATGACGGCAATGGAGACCGCGCGGCCCGGCGGCGCGGAAGGGCCGGTCTCCGGCGCGCAGCCCGACGGATCGGGCGGCTCGGCCCGCCTTCTTCTCGATCGGGCGCGGCGGCTGCTGCGGCCCGTTCTGCCGCGCCGCTGGCGCGACGACGCCGTGGTGGTGCCGGTGGTGCGAATCTCCGGGGTGATCGGCATGGCGACGCCGCTGCGGCCGGGCGTGACGCTCGCCGGCCTGGCCCGCGCGCTCGACCGTGCCTTCGCGGTGCGCGGCGCCAAGGCGGTGGCGCTCGCCATCAACTCGCCGGGCGGCTCGGCGGCGCAGTCGCACCTCATCTTCCGCCGCATCCGTCAGCTCGCCGAGGAGAAGGAGCTGCCGGTGATCGCCGCGGTCGAGGACGTCGGCGCCTCGGGCGGCTACATGATCGCCTGCGCGGCCGACGAGATCGTCGCCGATCCGGCCTCGATCGTCGGCTCCATCGGGGTCATCGGGGCGACCTTCGGGCTCGACCGGGCGATCGAGAGGCTCGGCATCGAGCGGCGCATCTACACGGCCGGCGAGCACAAGTCGTCGCTCGATCCGTTCCTGCCCGAGAACCCCGAGGACGTCGCCCGCATCAAGGCGATCCAGGAGCAGATTCACGCATTGTTTATCGATCTGGTGCGCACCCGCCGCGGCGCCCGCCTGTCCGGCCCCGAAAAGACCCTGTTCTCGGGCGAGTACTGGGTCGGCACGACGGCGCTCGGGCACGGGCTGGTCGACCGGCTCGGCGATCTGCGCGGCTATCTGCGCGAGCGCTTCGGCAAGGATGTGGTGACGCCGCTGGTCGCGTCGGAGCGCAGCTTTTTGGCGCGGCGGCTGATCGGCGCGACAGGTGGTTCCTTCGGGGATGATCTGTTCGGAGCCGGCGGACGTAGCGGATTTCCAGAAGGGCTCGCCGGCGACATCGTCTCGGCCCTGGAGGCACGCGCGCTGTGGAGCCGTTACGGCCTGTAGCGCGGCCAGGACGGCGTGCCGGTGAATGCGCGTCGGATGAACATGCCGATGCGGCGGAGCGACACAGGATTGTATCGATTCCGGGCGTCGCGTCGAACTATGGAGTGAGCGGTCGCCCGCGCCGCGCCGGTTCGCGGGCTTCGACAAGGAGAACCAGCATGCCGTTCGTGTTTCCGCCCATGATCGCAGCCGGCGTCGCGGCGCTCGGCGTGGCGGCGCTCGGCCGCGTGCTGATGAAGGAGTGGCGCCGCATCAACGAGGAGCTGGAGCAGATGCGCCCGGTCGAGGCGGTCGATCCGGCACGCCTGCCCAAGCTGCGCCGCGACCCGCGCACCGGGGTGTACCGGCCCGAATAGGCCCGAATCCTGCCTCTCACCGGCGACGTGCATGAGGCCTCGTGCCCCGGATGCGGCTCGCAGTGCCGCGAGCCGGGGCCCAGAGCCGCAAGCTCCGCAATCGCCGCCCCTGGGTCCCGGGTCTCCGGCGCGTCGCGCCTCCGCCCGGGACACGCGACCGCCGACCAGATCAGACCAACGGCAGCACTCTCGGACTGCATCCTCCGGCCGAACGCCGGGCACGACGAGTCGACCTCAGCAGCCATCGGTATTATTTGATCGCATTTTCGACGGCGAACCGGAGTCCACTTCGCCGGAAAATGCTCTAAACCCGCTCGATCCGCGCGACGGGGCGGCCGTCCTCGGCCGTCACCCGAATCGCGAAGTCGTAGCGGCCGATGTCGAGACAGATGTCGAGATCGCCCGGATGCATGTGGGCGACCTCGGGGTCGCGGAACTCGGCGATCTGGCCGCCGGCGAGGATCAGGTCGCGCACCGCCGCCGGCGCGCCGGTCCGGTCCTCCAGCAGATTGCGCAGATGGATGGCGCAGATGTCGTCCTCGTCGGTGCGCACTTGGCCGTGCCGTCCCATGGCGACGAGGGTGACGCGGTCCGGCTGCCCCGCCGTCACCGCACGGGCCGTCGCCGGCGCGGTGACGAGGGCCGCCGCATAGAGACGGTGGGCGCGGCCGAGTGCCGCCACCACGCCCTGGGTGCCGGCGCTGGTGCGCTGGATCACGGTGCGGCCGGAAAAGTCGAACTCGGACGCCTCGAACGGCGAGTTGCCGAGGTCGAAGCCCTCGACCTTGACGGCGTCGACCTCGCCCATGCAGGCGCTGCCGATCCCGGCGTCGCGCAGCGCGAACGCCTCGGCGACCGCCTCGACCATGATGATCTTCTCGGCGCCGCGCGAGAACGCCACCGCCGCGGTGGTGAAGGCGCGGAACACGTCGATCACCACCACGGTCCCGGTGGCGCGGCGGGCGCCGTCCAGCAGGCTGTCGACGACGATGTCCATGGGCTGCTCTTTCTTTCGACAGCCCCCGAACATCAGGACGAATTGCTCCGAAGCCGTATTGTCACAAGGCTCGGCGTCTCGCTCCCCCTCATCACCGCGCGCTGCGCTCGCGGGGGAGGGGAGCGGAGAGGCCCTGCGCCGGGCGTCTGGCCCGGCGCCGTCGATCGCCGATCGTCACACAATGGCGATCGTCACGATGGCGATCGTCACACGATGGCGATCGTCGCTATGGCGATCGTCACACCGTTCCGATCACACCGTGCCGGACGAGCCGCCGCCGAGCGCCGCCTGGGCGGCGGCCAGGCGGGCGATCGGCACCCGGAACGGCGAGCACGACACGTAGTCGAGCCCGATCTTGGAGCAGAACATCACCGAGGCGGGATCGCCGCCGTGCTCGCCGCAGATGCCGGCCTTGAGGCCCGCCCGCACGGCCCGCCCCCGCTCGGTGGCGATCTGCATCAGCTCGCCGACGCCGTCGACGTCGATCGACACGAACGGATCGATCGGCACGATGTTCTTGGCCGTGTAGGCGCCCAGGAACGTCGCCGCGTCGTCGCGGCTGATGCCGAAGGTGGTCTGCGTCAGGTCGTTGGTGCCGAACGAGAAGAACTCGGCCGACTCGGCGATCTCGCCGGCCCGCAGGGCGGCGCGCGGCAGCTCGATCATGGTGCCGACCTGATACTTGATCTTGATGCCGGCCTCGCCCATCACCGCCTTGGCCATGGCGTCGATGCGCGCTTTGACCAGATCGAGCTCGGCCTTGGTGGCGACCAGCGGCACCATCACCTCGGGCACCACCGGCTCGCCGGTGCGCTTGCCGGCCTCGACGGCCGCCTCGAAGATCGCCCGCGCCTGCATCTCGGCGATCTCCGGATAGACCACCGCCAGCCGGCAGCCGCGGAAGCCGAGCATCGGGTTGAACTCGGCCAGCTCCTTGGCCCGGTCGGCGAGCTTCTTGGGATCGGCCCCCATCGCCTCGGCCACCTCGGCGACCTCCTGCTCGGTGTGCGGCAGGAACTCGTGCAGCGGCGGATCGAGCAGCCGGATGGTCACCGGCTTGCCCTTCATGATCTCGAAGATCTGGGCGAAGTCGTTGCGCTGCATCGGCAGCAGCTTGGCGAGCGCGGTGCGGCGGCTCGCCTCGTCGTCGGCCAGGATCATCTCGCGCACCGCGCGGATGCGCTCGCCCTCGAAGAACATGTGCTCGGTGCGGCACAGGCCGATGCCCTCGGCGCCGAACTTGACGGCGACGCGCGCATCGTTGGGCGTGTCGGCATTGGTGCGGACCTTGAGCTTGCGCGCCTTGTCGGCCCACGCCATCAGGGTCTCGAAGTCGCCCGAGAGGGTCGGCTCCTGCATCGGCACCCGGCCGGCCAGCACCTGGCCGATGCCGCCGTCGATGGTGATCACGTCGCCCTTCTTGAAGACGTGGCCACCGGCCGTCATGGTGCCGGCCGCGTAGTCGACCCGGATCGAGCCGGCGCCGGCCACGCAGGGCTTGCCCATGCCGCGCGCCACCACGGCGGCGTGCGAGGTCATGCCGCCGCGGGTGGTGAGGATGCCCTCGGAGGCGTGCATGCCGTGGATGTCCTCCGGGCTGGTCTCGACCCGCACCAGGATGACTTTGCGGTTCTGCGACTTGAGCAGCTCCGCCTCGTCGGAGTTGAAGACGATCTCGCCCGATGCGGCGCCCGGCGAGGCCGGCAGGCCGGTGGCGATCACCTTGCGATCGGCCTTGGGATCGATGGTCGGATGCAGAAGCTGATCGAGCGAGGCCGGCTCGATGCGCAGCACCGCCTCGTTGCGGGTGATCACGCCCTCGTTGGCGAGGTCGACGGCGATCTTCAGCGCCGCCTTGGCGGTGCGCTTGCCGTTGCGGGTTTGCAGCATCCATAGCTTGCCGCGCTCCACCGTGAACTCCATGTCCTGCATGTCACGGTAGTGCTTCTCGAGCTTCTCGTAGTACTTCACCAGCTCCTTGAACGGACCCGGCATGGTCTTTTCCAGCGACGGCCGGTCGGAGCCGGACTGGATGCGCGCCGACTCGGTGATCTCCTGCGGCGTGCGGATGCCGGCGACCACGTCCTCGCCCTGGGCGTTGATCAGGAACTCGCCGTACAGCTTGCGCTCGCCGGTCGACGGGTTGCGCGAGAAGGCGACGCCGGTCGCCGAGGTCTCGCCGAGATTGCCGAACACCATCGCCTGGACGTTGACGGCGGTGCCCCAGCTCTCCGGCACGTTGTTGAGCCGGCGATACGTGATGGCGCGCTGGTTCATCCAGCTCCCGAACACCGCCCCGATGGCGCCCCACAGCTGCTCCTTGGGGTCCTGCGGGAACGGCCGGCCGGCCTCCCGCTCGACCCGCAGCTTGTAGCGGCCGACCAGCTTCTCCCAGTCCTCCGCCTTGAGGTCGGTGTCGAGCTTGTAGCCGTGCTCCTCCTTGTGCTCGTCGAGGATCTCCTCGAAGTGGTGATAGCCGACGTCGAGCACGACGTTGGAGTACATGGTGATGAAGCGGCGGTAGGAGTCGTAGGCGAAGCGGCGGTCGTTCGCCTGCTTGGCCAGCGCCTCGACGGTCTCGTCGTTGAGGCCGAGATTGAGCACCGTGTCCATCATGCCCGGCATCGAGGCCCGGGCGCCGGAGCGCACCGAGAGGAGCAGCGGGTCGGTCTTGTCGCCGAACGTCTTGCCGACGATCTTGCCGACGTGCTGGAGCGCGGCGTCGACCTGGGCGGCGAGGTCCTTCGGATAGGTCTGCTTGTTCTGATAGTAGTAGGTGCAGACCTCGGTCGTGATGGTGAAGCCGGGCGGCACCGGCAGCCCGAGGCTGGCCATCTCGGCCAGGTTGGCGCCCTTGCCGCCGAGCAGGTTCTTCATGCCGGCCTGGCCTTCCGCCTTGCCGCCGCCGAAGGTGTAGACCCACTTGCCCTTGGGGGCGGCCGCCGGGGCCGGCTTCGCCTTGGCGGCGGCCTTCGCGACCACCTTGCCGGCCGTCTTGATCGCGGTTTTGGCCGCCTTGGCGGCCGTCTTGGCGGTCTGGGCGGTGCCCTTGGCGGCCGTCTTGGCCGCAGTTTTGGCGATCGCCTTGGCGGCGGTGGCGACCGCCTTCTTGGCGACCGACTTGGCTGCCGGTTTGGTCGCCGGCTTGGCCGCCGGCTTCACCGGCGCCGCCTTCGATGCGGCCTTAGGCTGCGTCTTGACCGCGGTGGCACCGCGCGCCGCGACGACCTTGGCAGGGGCCGCGACCGACCTGCCGCGTGCTTTCATCTCGGCGGATACGGGGGCGCTCGCCGCGGCCTTCGTCCGGCCACTCCGCTCTCCCTGCACGGTCCCGGCGGGACGGCGACGCAGTGTTTTGCTCGACTTGGGCATGGACAGCTCCGGTTTTCGCAATCGCAGAAGGCACCTGAGCGGCGCGCGCAGTTCGACTGCACACCGCGGGGGGTGATATCACGGCCCGTTCGCGGGCCTCGTCCGAACTGAAATCATCCGGTTGTTATGGCCGGCAGTTTCCACTGGCGGCGCCGAATTTGCTAGCCCTCGATACGGGAAAAATCCGCGACCGCGAGAGTGGCGGCACGGATGCCGTCGAGCAGCCGCAGCCGATTCGCCCGCACGGGGGCCTCGTCCGCATTAACCGTCACCCGCTCGAAGAATGCATCGACATGAGGTCGCAGCGTCGCCATGGCGCGCATGGCGGCCGAGAAATCCTCGCGCGCCACCGCGGCCTCGGCCTCGCCCTGCGCCGCCTCGATCGCCCGGAACAGCTGCCACTCCTCGGCGTCGCGCAGCAGACCGGCATCGACCGCCCCGGTGTAGCGGGTGTCGTCGCGCTTCTCCTCGATGCGCAGGATGTTGGTGGCGCGCTTGACGCCGGCCAAGAGGTTCTTGCCATCCTCGGTGTCCAGGAATTTCGCCAGCGCCTCGACCCGGCGGACGATGAGGAGGAGGTCGCGGACATTCTCCATGCCCGGCATCTGCACCTCGGCGCGAATCCCTTGCCGGAAAACAGCATCGACGAGGTCGGGCCTTGCACCTTGCTCTCTGAGCTGCACCTTTAGACGCTCACCCAAGAAGTCGAGCAGGTCGAATACGGTAGACGCCCAGTTGTGGTTGGCAAAAAGGTCTGAGTGCTTGATCAGTATGGGGGTCATGTCGAGTCGCAACCCATTCTCCAGCACGATGCGGATCACCCCCAGCGCCGCGCGGCGCAGCGCATAGGGGTCCTTGGAGCCGGTCGGCTTCTCGTCGATGGCCCAGAAGCCCACCAGGGTGTCGAGCTTGTCGGCCAAGGCGACGGCGATCGACACCGGGTCGGTCGGCACCCGGTCGGCCGGGCCCTGCGGCTTGTAGTGCTCCTCGCAGGCCGCGGCGACGGAAGAATCCTCGCCCTGGGCGAGCGCGTAGTACTTGCCCATCAGCCCTTGCAGCTCGGGGAACTCGCCCACCACCTCGGTGAGCAGGTCGGCCTTGCAGAGCTGCGCGGCGCGCCGGACTTTTTCCACGTCGGCACCGACCAGCGGCGCCAGCTCCACCGCCAACAGCCCGATGCGGGCGATGCGCTCGGCCTGGGTGCCCAGCTTCTCGTGGAAGACGATCTGCGAGAACTTCGGCAGCCGGTCTTCCAGCCTGGTCTTCAGGTCGGTCTCGTAGAAGAACTTGGCGTCCGCGAGCCGCGCCCGGATCACCCGCTCGTTGCCGGCGACGATCGCGGCGCCGCCGTCCACCGCCTCGGTGTTGGAGACGAGGATGAACCGCGGGGCGAGCTTGCCGGTCTTCGGGTCGCGCACCACGAAGCACTTCTGGTTCGCCCGGATGGTGGCACGGATCACCTCGTCGGGGATTTTCAGGAAGGCCGGGTCGAACGACCCCATCAGCACCACCGGCCATTCGACGAGGCCGGCCACCTCGTCCAACAATCCCTGGTCCTCGACCAGCTCGAACCCTTGCGCGAAGGCGAGCTGCCGCGCCTCGTGCAGCACGATGTCGCGCCGGCGCGCCGGATCGGCCACCACCTTGGCGCCCTCGAGCTTCTGCACGTAATCGTCGAAATGCTTCACCCGGATGACGTCCGGCGCCAGGAAGCGATGCCCGCGGGTGGTGTCGCCGGCCGTGATGTGGTCGACCGTGAACGGCACCACGTCGGGGTCCTCGGTCTCCGGCCCGAAGGTGGCGACGATCGAATGCAGCGGCCGCACCCAGGTGAGCCGCCCCGTGCCCCAGCGCATCGACTTCGGCCACGGAAAGGTGCGCACCACGAGGGGCAGGATCTCGGCCAGCACGTCGATCGCCGGCCGGCCGGGCTTCTCGATCAGCGCCACGTAGAAGTCGCCCTTCTTGGGGTCCTTCTGGACGGTCGCCTGGTCGAGCGAGGCGAGGCCGGCGCTCTTGAGGAAGCCCTCGACCGCCTTCTCGGGCGCGCCGACCCGCGGCCCCTTCTTCTCCTCGCGGAGATCGGGCTGACGGACCGGGATGCCCTGCACGGCGAGTGCCAGGCGCCGCGGCGTCACCAGGGCGGTGGCGCCCTCGTAGACCAGGCCGGCATCGACCAGCCGGTCGGTGACCATCTTCTTCAGGTCCTCGGCCGCCCGGGCCTGCATGCGGGCCGGGATTTCCTCGGAGAAGAGCTCGAGCAGGAGGTCAGGCATCGGACTTCATGGTTTGGGTGATGATGTCGCGGATCTCGCGGGCGATGAAATACTTCGGATTGGAGGTTCCGGAAACCTCGCTCAGAATGCCGACCCGCACCAGGGACTCGACGTTGAGCTGGGCCGAACGGTACTGCACCCCGAGATGTTCGGCGAGCCGAGGGATGGTGACCACCGGCGAGCGGAACAGGAGGTCGGTGATCGCCACCAGGTTGGCGGATCGGCCGGCGTCCCGCAGGCGGCTCCGATACTCCTTTTGCAGGGCGAGGAGTGCGTCCGCGGTGTCGATGGCGTTCTGGCAGGCTTCCGCGACGACCGCGAGGAAGAAGTCGATCCACTCGCCCCACCGTCCGGCCCGCGAGACCTCGAAGAGATGGTCGATGTACTCGTCCTTGCGGCGCTCCAACACCGGGCTGAGATAGAGGAGCGGCTGCCGGATCGCCTGACGGGCGTGCAGATGCAGGGTGATGAGCATCCGCCCGACCCGGCCGTTGCCGTCGGCGAACGGATGGATGGTCTCGAACTGGTAGTGGATCAGCGCGGCGTCGACGAGATCCGGGATGCCGCCGCGATCCTCGCGATGAATATACTTTTCCAGCCGGTCCAGCGCCGCGATGGCCTCGCTCGGCGGCGGCGGGACGAACCGGGCATTCTCGATCTCGTGGGCGCCGATGAAGTTCTGGCGCTGCTTGAACTCGCCGGCCCGCGCGTCGGCGCCGCGGTGACGGGCGACGCCGGCGAGCAGGGTCCGATGGGCATTCCGGAGGGTTCGCAGCGACAGCGGCACGTCGGCCAGGCTGTCCATCGCCTGGGCCAAGGCCCGGCGGTAGTTGTGGACCTCGACCGTGTCGCGCCATGGCTCGCGCGCGCTACCGCCGGCGTCCATCAGGAGGAGCTGATCCACCGTCGTGTAGGTGCCCTCCATGCTGGACGAGGTGAGGGCTTCCCGCACCTGGAGCGGCTGGATCAGCAGCCAGGGATCGGGAAGCGTCCGGCCGATGCCGTTCAGCTCACCCAGTCGCTGGGCCGCGATCGCCAAGGGGGCCGCGAGCCGCGACAGGTCGAGATCGGGCGGTGGCAGGTCGTGAGGCACGAAAGCGACTTGCCCGCGCTCGGTGGGCACGAGCCGCCTCGCTGGCGATCGCGCGAAGTCGTCCCGTTTCATGTCGGCTCAGCCGACCCGCACGGATTGTAAAAACGGCTGAATTCTTATAATCGGCCGGTCCCCGCTTGTCATTTCATATCATCGACGAGGGTCGGCCTGCCCGGCAGGCTCGCCCTACCCCGCCCCGCCGCCGGCGGTGGCGAGCCAGGCGGCGCCGCAGGCCTTGGCCAGCTCGCGGACCCGCAGGATGTAGCTCTGCCGCTCGGTGACCGAGATGACGCCGCGGGCATCGAGCAGGTTGAAGACGTGGCTCGCCTTGATGCACTGGTCGTAGGCCGGCAGCGCCATCGTGTGGCGGGTGCGCGCCTCGTCGGCCCAGCCGGTGTCGAGATACTTGCGGCACGCGCCCTCCGCCATGCGGAACTGCTCGAACAGCATGTCGGTGTCGGCGTGCTCGAAATTGTGGCGCGAGTATTCCTGCTCGGCCTGGAGGAAGACGTCCCCGTAGGTGACGCGCTTGTCGTCGTCGCGGCCGTTGAAGGCGAGGTCGTAGACGTTCTCGACCCCCTGCACATACATGGCGAGGCGTTCGAGCCCGTAGGTCAATTCGCCCGCCACCGGGGCGCACTCGAAGCCGGCGACCTGCTGGAAGTAGGTGAACTGCGACACCTCCATGCCGTCGCACCAGCACTCCCAGCCGAGCCCCCAGGCGCCCAGCGTCGGGCTCTCCCAATCGTCCTCGACGAAGCGGACGTCGTGCAGGCGGGTGTCGATGCCGATGGCGGCGAGGCTGTCGAGATAGAGCTGCTGGAGGTTCTCGGGCGACGGCTTCAGGATCACCTGGAACTGGTAGTAGTGCTGGAGCCGGTTGGGGTTCTCGCCGTAGCGGCCGTCCTTGGGGCGGCGCGACGGCTGCACATAGGCGGCGTTCCACGGTTTTGGGCCGAGCGCCCGCAGGGTGGTCGCCGGGTGGAAGGTGCCGGCCCCGACCTCCATGTCGTAGGGCTGGAGGATGACGCAGCCGTAGTCGGCCCAGTAGCGTTGCAGGGCGAGGATGAGCCCCTGGAACGAGCGTTGGGGCCGCATGTGCGGCGGCAATTCGATATCGGGCATGGCGGCTCGCAGCGGCGGAGAACGGCGATGGGCGCGGCCGCGACCGGCGTCGCCACGACGGCGCGCCCGGGCCTCGGCCGGCGGCTGCGGACCCTAGAGGCAGGGATTCGGGGGGTCAAGGCGAGGGCGCCTGTGCTGCCCTCTCTCGCCCCGGCGTCTCGCGATGCACGCATCGCGAGACGCCGCGACGCTTCGACGATGGCCAACCACGCCGGCGGCGCGAGGGGGCGCCGCCAGGAACTGGGGCGGCGCGGCCCGGCCGCCCGCCGGAACGCTCCGTCATCCCTTCGTCCCACTAGACATTTTTCCCGCCTCTTGGGAGGCTTCCCAAGACACGCGGGCCGCCAGAGCCTGCGACAAACGAACAGCCGTCTCCCCGGCGGCCCCAGGGCAGGAACGCGAGCATGGCCGACGAGCGTACCGGCGCGCACTCCGCGCCGCCATCGGGGTCCGGGCGCCAGCCCTCGTCGGATGGCACCGCGGCGGCGACGCCCGGCGCACCGGCCTCGTCACCAGGATCGCCGCTGCCCGGCTCGTCGCTGTACGGCGCCGCCGACAAGAACGACCCGTTCCGGCCGCTGGAGCCGCCGCCCGGCTATGTGCCGGGCTCCTCCGGCCGGCCGGCGCCGGTCGACTCCGCCCTGCCGGACGTCCGCCTCACGTCTCAAGGCGCCATCAGCGACGAGGCGTTGCGCAAGGCCGAAGCCTATATCGAGCAGGAGGAGGGAGCCGCCAACCGGCTCTCCGGCCGCGCCGGCATGATCGTCACCGCCATCGCCGTGGTGTCGACCCTGTTCCACCTCTACGCCGCCTACGCGATCGTCCCCACCCAGACGCTGCGCTACGTCCACGTGGCCTTCGTGATGGCGCTGTGCTTCCTGCTGTTCCCACTGGCGACGCGGTTCCGCAACGCCATCCGCTGGTGGGACGTGGTGGCGGCGATCGCCAGCGTCGGCATTCTCGGCTACGCGCTCATCGGTGGCGAGGAGTTCACCGACCGCGCCACCATGCCGGACCATCTCGACGTGGTGCTCGGCGTCGTCTTCATCGTCCTGCTCCTGGAGGCGACGCGGCGCACCACCGGCTGGATCATGCCGGTGGTGGCGATCCTGTTCATCGTCTACGCCCTCGTCGGGCCGCATCTGCCGGCGCCGTGGACGCATCGCGGCTACACCTTCACGCGCCTCGTCGGCCACCTGTTCATCACGCTGGAAGGCATCTTCGGCGTCGCCGTCGACGTCTCCTCCAGCCTGATCATCATGTTCACCATCTACGGCGCCTTCCTCCAGCATTCGGGCGCCGGCAAGTTCTTCATCAACTTCTCGCTCGCCGTGATGGGCGGCAAGCCCAACAGCGCCGGCCGCACCGTGGTGCTGTCGTCGTTCCTGCTCGGCGGGCCGTCGGGCTCCGGCGTCGCCACCACGGTGACGATCGGTGCCGTCGCCTATCCGATGATGGCGCGTGCCGGCTTCGAGAAGAACGCGGCGGGCGGCCTCTTGGCCGCCGGCGGCCTCGGCGCGATCCTCTCCCCGCCGGTGCTCGGCGCCGCCGCCTTCCTGATCGCCGAGTTCCTCAAGATCAGCTATCTGGACGTGATCTGGATGGCGCTGATCCCGACCTGCCTCTACTACCTGTCGCTCCTGTTCATGGTGGAGCTCGACGCCCGGCGGTTCGGCGCCAAGGCGGTGCCCTACGACACCTCGCTGACCATCCCGCAGATGCTCCGGCGCTACGGCTTCCACTTCACCTCGCTGGTGGCTGTCGTCGGCTTCATGGTGGCGGGCTACTCGCCGATGCTGTCGGTGTTCTGGTCGACGCTGCTGGTGCTGGGCTTGAGCTTCCTGCGGCCCGACACGGCGCTGTGGCCGAAGAAGCTCGTGCGGGCGCTCGCCGACGGCACCATCGGGGTGCTCAACGCGGCCACCACCTGTGCTTCCGCCGGCATCATCGTCGGCGTCGTCACGCTCACCGGGCTCGGCCTCAAGTTCTCGTCGATCGTGCTCGCCTATGCGGGCAACAGCCTGCTGCTGACGGCGCTCTACACGGCGTTGATCGTGTGGATCGTCGGCCTCGCGGTGCCGGTGACGGCCTCCTACATCATCTGCGCCGTGATCGCGGCGCCGGCGCTGATCAAGCTCGGCGTGCCGGAGTTCGCGGCCCACATGTTCATCTTCTACTATGCGGTGCTGTCCGAGGTGTCGCCGCCGACCGCGCTGTCGCCCTTCGCGGCCGCCGCCATCACCGGGGGCGATCCCTACCGCACCACGCTCCAGGCATGGAAATACACGCTGCCGGCCTTCCTGGTGCCCTTCGTGTTCATCCTCGATCCGCTCGGCGTCGGCCTGCTGATGGCGGTGCCGAAGGGCGGCACCGTGCTGGACGTCGTGCTGATCGCGCTGAAGACGGCGATCGGCCTCGGCGCGCTGGCGGTGGCGGCGCAGGGCTGGGCCTGGCGGGCGGTCGCCGCCGGCGAGCGCGGTCTGTGGATCGTCGCCGGCCTGCTGCTGGTGTTCCCGAGCCTCCTGGAGCCGGCCACCGAGTGGCTGGTGGGGGTCGACGTGCCGCACCCCGCCTGGTTTGGCCTCGCGCTGGTGGCTCTGCTAGTCTTGCACCAGATCAGGACGCGGGGTGAAGCGCGGCCGGCATGACGCCCCGTTCGGGTGGTCGGCCGGGCCGGCCGGCCACGACCGCGACACCAGCCATAAAAGCAACACCTGATCGTAAGGGAGAACGTCCAGATGCAGTTCCGATTCCGCAGCGTATGGGCCGGTGCGGCAGCCGCCGTGCTGGCCGTCGGTGTGCTGACCGTCGGCGCGCTGACCGTCGGCGTCGCCGTCGCCCAGCAGAAGACCATCGCGATCGGCACCGGCGGCACCGGCGGCGTCTACTATCCGATGGGCGGCGGGCTGGCGGCGGTGCTGTCCAAGGCGATCCCGGGCATGCAGGCGACCGCCGAGGTGACCGGCGGCTCGGTCGACAACCTCAAGCTGATCGGCTCCGGCCAGAGCGAGGTCGGCTTCTCCATGGTCGACGCCGCCCTCGACGCCTACAAGGGCGAGGACAAGTTCCGCGGCGGCAAGGTCGAGGTGCGCACCCTGCTGGTGCTCTACCCCAACCGCATGCATGTGGTGACCATCGAGGGCACCGGCATCGAGACCATGGCGGACCTCAAGGGCAAGCGCGTCTCCACCGGCTCGCCGGGCAGTGCCACCGAGGTGATGGCGTTCCGCGTCATCGAGGCGGCCGGGCTCGACAAGGACAAGGACCTCAAGCGCGAGCGGCTCGGCGTCGCCGAGTCGGTCAACGCCATCAAGGACCGCAAGATCGACGCCTTCTTCTGGGTCGGCGGGCTGCCGACCGCGGCGGTGACCGATCTCGGCGCCACCCCGGGCGTCAAGATCAAGATGGTCGATCACGCCGACACCGTCGATAAGATGAACGCCAAGCACGGCCCGCTCTACGCGGCCGACACCATCAAGGCCGGCACCTATCCGGGCCAGGACAAGGACAACAAGATCACCGTGGTGTGGAACGTGCTGGTCACCAACGACAAGATGTCGGACCAGATGGCCTACGACATCGTCAAGGCCATCTTCGACAAGAAGGACGAGCTGGTCGCCGTTCACAAGGAGGCCGCCAGCATCGACTACAAGAATCAGCTCAAGGCCAACTCGTCGACACCGTGGCATCCGGGCGCCCTCAAGTACTTTGCAGAAAAGGGGGTGCAGATGTAGGCTCGGGACGGACCGCCGCGCCGCGAAGGTCCGGCCCGAAGATCGCCGTGGCGAGAGCCGCGGCGATCGATGCCGGCACGAGCGGAGGCCCGAGCGTCACACGGCCATCGGGATGGAGGCGACCATGACGTCCGCGACATCCGCCGAACGGCAGCTCGGCGTGCAAGCCAGCGATCAGCGCGGGGCGCAGCAGGGCGCGCAACCCACGTGCCCGCCGCCGGACCCCGATCCGACGCAGCCCAGCTACGTGCCGCCGCCCGGCGCCTGCGACTCGCATTTCCACGTCTTCGGGCCGCACGCCGTCTTTCCCTATGCGGCGAAGCGCCCATTCACCCCGCACGACGCCCCCAAGGCGATGCTGCTGGCGCTGCACCGGCGGCTCGGCTTCGGGCGCGGCGTCATCGTGCAGTCGACCTGCCACGGCACCGATCACGCGGCGCTGCTCGATTTCCTCGCCGATGTCGGCGACCGCTATCGCGGCGTCGCGCTGCTCGACGCCGATGTCGACGCCGACGAGATCGCCCGCCTGCACGCCGCCGGGGTTCGCGGCGTCCGCTTCAACTTCCTGCCGCATCTCGGCAACCGGCCGTCGCCCGAAGGCGTGCGGGCGGTGGTCGAGCGGGTGGCGCCGTTCGGCTGGCACGTCGCCGTCCATGTCGGCGGCAAGGAGCTGCTCGACACCCTCGGCCTGATCACCGCCATCCGCGCCAAGGTGGTGATCGACCATGTCGGCCGCGTCGACGTCACCGAGGGCGTCACCGGCTTCGGCTTCGGGGCGCTGAAGAAGCTGCTCGATCGCGGCACCGTGTGGGTGAAGCTGTCCGGCCTCGATCGCCTGTCGCGGGCAGGGCCGCCGTTCGCCGACAGCGTCGCGCTGGCGCGGGCGCTGGTGCGCCACGCCCCCACCCGGGTGCTGTGGGGAACCGACTGGCCGCACCCGAACATCTCGCGCTTCATGCCCAACGACGGCGAGCTGGTCGACCTGATCCCGCAGATCGCCGAGGACGAGCGCAGCCGCCAGCTGATGCTGGTCGACAACCCGACCGAGTTCTTCGAGCTGCCGCCGGCGTGAGACGCGGTCTGTCGGATCAGCTCGGGGTGTGGGAGTGGCACGGCTTCACCTCTCCCCGCTTGCGGGCTAGGGCATGCACACATCGTGGTGCGGCGGAGTGACTCGGGGGTGTCGGCAGCTCTTCCGTAGTGGGGGCTTCGCATGATTCCATGTCGGACACTTCGGGCTGATCGGAGTGTCGCGATGGGGAGCAGCGGATTGTCGTTGGGCCGGTTCGGGGATCGTCGCCTCGATAAAGGGGGGCGGCGCTGCTCGAACGCATGGTCACGCGCCAGAGCGTGTGTCTGCGCCGTCTGAGCGGCGGCCGACGGTCCTCGGAGGTCCGGTTTCATCGCTTGCTGGGGAACGAGAAGGTCACGGTCGCGCGTCTGATCGAGGGGTGGAGCAGCGAGACCGGGCCGGCGGCGGCCGGGCGGCATGTGCTGGCCATCCAGGACACCAGCGAGATCACCATTTCGACCCGGCCGGGGCGGCGGCGCGGGCTTGGCGAGATCGGCAAGGGCACGGGGCACGGCCTTTTGGTGCACGCCATGCTGGCGCTCGACGCCGACACCGGCGCGAGCCTCGGCCTGGTCGGCGGCGCGACCGGGACGCTCGACCTGCCGGCCCGATCGCCGCAGCGCCCGGCCCGCAGCGCGACGCTGACCCTGCGGTTCGGCCCCGTCGTGCTGCGCCGGCCGAGGGGGAGCCACCATCGCCATCTGCCCGAGAGCGTGCCGCTCACGCTGGTCGAGGTGGTCGAGCATGGCCCGCCCGCCGGCGTCGTGCCGCTGCACTGGCGGCTGCTCACCACCCATCCGGTCGACGACGCCGCGGCGGCGTGGCGGATCGTCGACTGGTATCGGCGGCGCTGGACCATCGAGCAGCTGTTCCGCCTGATGAAGACGCAAGGCTTGCGCCTCGAGGACAGCCAGATCGAGACCGCCGACCGCCTGCAAAAGCTCGCCGCCGTCGCCACCAAGGCGGCCGCCGTCACGCTCGCCCTCCTGCAGGCACGCGACGGCACCGGCGCCGAGCCCGCCGGCACGGCCTTCACGCCACACGAGCTCGACGTGCTCGATGCACTCGATGCCGCCTATCGCGGGAGGACCGCGCTCCAGAGAAATCCGCACCCACCTCGCAGCCTCCCCTGGGCCGCCTGGATCATCGCTCGGCTGGGCGGCTGGGACGGCTATCCATCTTCCCGCCCGCCCGGCCCCATCACGTTCCGCCACGGCCTCGAACAGTTCAAAATCCACGCCGCCGCAGCCGCAACCGGAAATCTGTGCATGCCCTAGCGCTTGCGGGGAGAGAGCCTGCCCTCGGGCTTCGACCCGAGGGTCGACGCGCGGCGCGTCAGCGCCAAGAGCGCGGCGTTGAACATCATCCTTCGATGCTGACGCCCCTCACCGTGGCTCGCATTGCTCGCCGACCCGCTCCGACCACCGAAAACAAGATCAGCCCGTCGTCTTCTGGCCCATGGCGATGGCGTTGACGGTGAGCAGCAGCGCGTCGAGCACCGCCTCCTCACCGGAGGCCCGGTAGGCGCGCAGCAGCTCCACCTGGCGGGCGTGCAGCCAGCCGAGGCCGCGGGCCCGCAACGCCAATGTGCGCAGGAAGCGCGGCCGCCGCTCGGCGATCGGGGTCGGGAACAGCGCCGCGAGGGCGTCGCGGGTGCGGGCGTGCTCCGCCAGGATCAGGTCCAGCATGCGCTCGCGCAGCGCCTCGTCCTCCACCAGCGAGCCGTACAGCCGCATGGTCTCCGGGCTCGCCATGGTCAGGCTCGCCTCGACGTTGAGCAGCACATAGGCGAGGAAGCGCCATTCCGGCAGCGCCGCGCGCAGCGCCGCGAAGCCGTCCGGCTTCTCGTCGCGCAGCCAGGCCAGCGCGCTGCCCACCCCGTACCAGCCGGGCAGGTGGAAGCGGGCCTGGCTCCACGAGAACACCCACGGGATGGCGCGCAGATCGGCGAGCGTGGCACGGCCGCTGCGCCGCGGCGGCCGCGAGCCGATGCGGCTCTGCTCGATCGCGTCGATCGGGGTGGCGGCGCGGAAGAAGTCGACGAAGCCGTCGGCCTCCACCAGCGCCCGATAGGCCGCGAAGCTCCGCGTCACCACGTCGCCCCACAGGCCGCGCAGCGGATGCGGCTCGGCCGCTTCGGTCGCGTGCAGCAGCGAGGTGCGGGTGACGCCGGACAGCAGACGTTCGAGGTGGAAGGTCGCGGTGACGCGGTTGGCGTATTGCTGGGCGATCACCTCCCCCTGCTCGGTCACCCGCAGATGCCCCGTCAGGGTGCCGGCCGGCAGGGCATCGAGGAACGCATGGGTCGGTCCGGCGCCGCGCCCGATGGTGCCGCCGCGGCCGTGAAAGAAGGTGATGCGCACGCCGCGCGCGCGCCCCACCCGGGCGAGGCGCTCCTGGGCGAGATGCAGGCCCCAGTGGCTGGCCAGGATGCCGCCGTCCTTGTTGCTGTCGCTGTAGCCGATCATCACCAGGCATTCGGGCTCGGCGGCGCCGTCGCAGCGGCGGACATGCTCCAGCGTGCGGCGGGTGATCGGGTGCGCCAGGAAGGCATCGAGGATGCGGTCGCAGGCGTCCAGATCTGCGATGGTCTCGAACAGCGGCACCACCGGCAGGGCGCAGGCCGGCCCCTCCGGGGTATCGATCAGCAGGCCGGCCTCGCGGGCCAGCAGATAGACGCCGAGCAGATCGGCGACGCCGCGCGTCATGCTGACGATCAGCGGGCCGAGCCCGGCGGGGCCGTGGCTGGCCAGATGCGACCGCAGGACGCGAAAGACCTCGACCACCGCGGCGGCCTCGCCATCGAGCGGCGTATGCCGCCCGGTGAACGGCCGCGGGCCGGCCAGCTCGGCGGCCAGGAAGGCGAGCTTCTCGGCCTCGCTCCACTCCGGATAGTCGGTGCGCGGGCAGCCGGCCGCGGTGAGCAGGTCGGCGATGGCGCGGTCGTGGAAGGCGCTGTTCTGGCGGATGTCGAGCCGCGCCAGATGGAAGCCGAACGCGCGGACGAGGGCCATCAGCGGCCGCACGTCGGCGCTCGCCACATGGGGGGCGCCGGCCTCGATCAGCGCGGCCTGGATGACGGCGAGATCGTCGAGCAGCGCGGCGGCGGCCGGATAGGCGGCAGGGCCGGCGTCACGGGTGTCGGCCAGCCGCAGCAGCATCAGGTTGATCATCTGCCGCCACGCCTCGCCGCGATTGCGGTCGAGCGCCGCGGCGGCGCGCGCGCCGACGAGGGCCACGGTCGCCTCCAGGCGCTCGCGCAGCGCCGGCGGCACGGTCGCGGCGTCGGCGGCGAGGCTGATGCGGGCCGCGAGCCCGGCGAGGCGGCCGTGCAGCATGCGCAGCGCGCCCGTCCGCAGGCTCTCCAGCATCCCGCGGGTGACCGCGGCGGTGACGAACGGGTGGCCGTCGCGGTCGCCGCCCACCCAGGTGGCGAAGCCGAGGCGCGGCAGCGGCGGCGCCGCGGAGCCGAAGACGGAGCGCCACGCCTCCTGGAAGCGCAGGTCGAGCAGCTCGACGACGTCCGGGAACACCGTGTCCATGTAGTGCAGCACGGTGCGGATCTCGCTCGCGACGTCGGGCCGCTCCAGCATGATCTCGCCGGTGCGCCACAGCCGCTCCAGCGCGGCGGCGAGACGGCGATCGTGGATGGCGTGCTCGATGTCGGTGAACGAGCGCGTCTCGTGCTCCAGCATGAGCAGATAGAGCGCGCGGTGATGCTCCAGCACGGTGGCGCGCTTGGCCTCGGTCGGGTGCGCGGTGAGCACCGGCTCGAAGGCCGCGGTCGCGAGGGTGCGGCGGACCGCCTGTTCGTCGTGGCCGCGGCCGATCAGGTCGTCGAGATCGTGGCGCCACAGGCCGGGCTCGTGCTCGTGGCGGCGACCCTCGGCGCGGCGGCGCATCTGGTTGGTGGTGTTCTCCTCGACGATGTTGAGAAGCTGGAACGCGATGGACAGCGCCTGGCCGCGCGCCAGCGCGTCGGCGGTCGCGGTTGTCGCGGACTCGGCCGTCGGGGCGGGCTCGGAGTCCGGCCGTTCGCCGGCAGAGTCCGTCCGCTCGCCGGCAAAGCAGTCGCGCACGAAGTCGGCGACCTCCGGCCCCTCGCGGCTGCCGTCCACCACCCGGCAGAAGACGTCGAGCAGGCGGGTGAAGTCGGCCGACCACTTGGTGAAGGCATCGTGCAGGTGAGCGGGTGCGGTCATGGCGATACGGTCATCTCGGGCGGTCATGGCACTGTGGTCGGATCGGAGCGGCGCGCGCCGGCGAGCCGGCATCGACGGCAAAGCGAGCCACGCCGTGCGGCTCACAAGACGCGAGCGAACGCGATCGCGACAGGCGCTCTATCGCCGCTGCGACGCGACGCAGCAGGATCGACCGCGGCGCCGTTGGGCGCCGCTCGCGGACAAGACGGACGGACCGAATTGGTTTCGTCCGAAACGAAAAGCGCCCCGGCGACGGAGTCGCCGGAGCGCACGATGACGGGCGTCGCTCGCGATGAAAACGCGCCGGCCGCTCAGCCGCCGACCGCCTCCAGAACGTCCTCGAAGGTCTTGAGCCCGCGCTGCGGGGCGTTGACCATCACGGCCATGTTGCCCGGCTTGTGCTGGTTCTGCCACATCATGTGATGGGCGAGGGGGATGTCGGCCCAGGAGAACACCTCGCTCATGCACGGATCGATGCGGTGATCCAGCACGAACTGGTTCGCCTGCGAGGCTTGCTTGAGATGGGCGAAGTGCGAGCCCTGGACGCGCTTCTGCCGCATCCACACATAACGGGCGTCGAACGTGATGTTGAAGCCCGTGGTCCCGGCGCAGAACACCACCATGCCGCCGCGCTTCACCACCAGACACGACACCGGGAAGGTCGACTCGCCCGGATGCTCGAAGACGATGTCGACGTCCTTCTTGCCGGTGATGTCCCAGATCGCCTTGCCGAACTTACGGGCCTCCTTGACCCACGCCGTGTACTCCGGCGTGTTGACCTGCGGCATCTGGCCCCAGCACTTGAAGTCCTTGCGGTTGATCACGCCCTTGGCGCCGAGGTCGAGCACGTATTGGCGCTTCGACTCGTCCGAGATGATGCCGATGGCGTTGGCGCCGGCCGCCGCGCAGATCTGCACGCCGAACACGCCGAGGCCGCCCGAAGCGCCCCACACCAGCACGTTGTCGCCCGGCTTCAGGGTGTGCGGCGGATGACCGAACAGCATGCGATAGGCGGTGGCGAGCGTCAGCGTGTAGCAGGCCGCCTCCTCCCAGGTGAGATGGTCGGGCTTCTTGAGGAGCTGGCGCGACTGGACGCGGCAGAATTGCGCGAACGAGCCGTCCGGCGTCTCGTAGCCCCAGATGCGCTGCGACGGCGAGAACATCGGGTCGCCGCCGTTGCACTCCTCGTCGTCGCCGTCGTCCTGGTTACAGTGGACGATCACCTCGTCGCCGACCTTCCAGCGGTGCACCTTGCTGCCCACCGCCCAGACGATGCCGGAGGCATCCGAGCCGGCGACATGGAAGGACGAGTCGTGGCCGTCGAACGGCGAGATCGGCTGGCCGAGCGCCGCCCAGATGCCGTTGTAGTTGACGCCACCCGCCATGACGTGGACCAGCACGTCCTCGTCGCCGAGCTCCCAGGTGGGCACCACCTCGATCTGCATGGCGCTCTGCGGCGGGCCGTGACGCTCGCGCCGGATCGCCCACGCATACATCTTGGCCGGCACATGGCCGAGCGGCGGAATCTCTCCGATTTCATAAAGGTCTTTGGGCTCGGTCGATGATCTGAGCTGGGTCACGGCCGACATGGGATTCCTCCGCCGGTCAAAAAAGAGCTGCTTGTTGTCCGCGTGAGCCACGAGTGTGCATCAGGCGATTTCGCGCCGCAACAAGTACCACGGTCGCAGGGGGCGAGGAGCCCTTAAGGCTTCGTCAATTCGGAGGGGGGATTGATCGGCGCGGCGCGTCGCGCGCGCTGCCGACGAGGGGAGCCGACCGAGTGGGGTCGTCAGAGCCCGTTTGGAAACTCGGACGGAGGTTGCGTCGCAATGCGAACAGCCGGAGGCCAGGAGAGAAGCGACGCCGATATCGGGGATATCGGCGAGATTCTCGACGCCGCGGCCGGCGTTCGCATCGCGACTCCCCCGCAAGTCGGGCCTGCCCGACTTGCGTCGCATGACGAGCTGAACTCGGCGAGCCCGAGTTCAGGGGCCGGGCCGCTTTCGGCCGCCCGGTGCGTCGCCGATCTCGACCGTACTCCCTGGTACGCCCTTCGATCGGCTCCTGCCGGATCGGCCGGAATCGGCTCCGGCGCAGCCCCGTCGGAGTTTCCAAACGGGCTCTCAGATGGGAGCCACGGGTGACCGCGCCGGCCTCGATCGTCCGGAGCCTCCGTGACGGCACGCCCCGCCCGAGCGCCGCCGGTGTGCCGCAGGGCGGCGAGGCGCTGCGGCTCGTCTGCTTCGCTCTCGTGGTGGCGCATGTCGCCTATCTGGCCGTCGTCGGGCTCTCCGGTGACTGGATCGTCGACGCCACCGGGCATCCCGTTCACACCGATTTCGTGATGGTCTACGCGGCCGGCAAGCTGGCGCTCGCGGGCGATCCGGCCGCCGCCTGGGACTGGACCGCCCACCGCGCCGCCGAGGACCTGGTGCTCGGCCGCGCCGTGCCGGCCTATTACGGCTGGCACTATCCGCCGCCGTTCCTGATGGTCGCCGCCGTCCTGGCGACGCTGCCCTATGGGGCCGCCTTCGTGAGCTGGATGGCGGTGACGCTGCCGCTTTATGTCGCGGCTGTGCGGGCGATCGTCGGCGATCGGATCGGCTGGCTCATGGCCGGCGCCGTCCCGGTGCTGCTCCCCAACCTGATCCCGGGCCAGAACGGATTTCTCACCGCGGCGCTGATCGGCGGCACGCTCCTGTGGCTCGGGCGACATCCGGTCGCGGCCGGCGTCTGCCTCGGGCTCCTCACCTACAAGCCGCAATACGGCGTGCTGTTTCCGCTGATCCTGCTGGTCGATCGACGGTGGACCGTGATCGCGGCCGCGACCGTGACGGCGCTGGCGCTCGGCGTCGCCACGCTGTTGGTGTTCGGCGTCGGCGCCTGGGCGGCCTTCCTGCACTGGCTGCCGCTGACGGCGCACGCGCTGCTGTCAAGCTCCGACGCCGCCTTCGAGAAGTTCCAGAGCGTCTTCGCCCTGGTGCGGCTCCTCGGCGGCGGCGCGCAAGTCGCCTGGGCGGTCCAGTTGGTCGTGGCGGGGACGACGGCCGTCCTGCTTTGCCTAGTTTGGCGAAATGAGAAAATTTCGCACGACATGAAGGCGGCTGCGACTGCAGCCGGCGTGCTGCTCGCCACGCCCTATGTGTATCTGTACGACCTCACCGTGCTCGCCGTGGCGCTGGCCTTCCTGCTGCGCCGGGCGCTGGCCGACGGATTCCTTCCCGGGGAGCGGCCGGCGCTGGCGCTGTTCGTCGCCCTGTTCGTCGTGGTGCCGGTGCTCGGCCTGCCGGTGGGCCTGCCCGGCATCGTGATCACGCTGGCCCTCGTCGGCCGCCGCATGCGGGCCGAGTGCCGCGCCGAGCGCCCCGCATGAGCGGCGTGGCCATCCCGGGTGGCGTCCCCGCGCCGCCGTTGTCGCCCGCCGCGGCGCGGCTCGAGGCCATCGGCCTGATGCTGTCGCTCGCCGGGCTCGTGTTCCTGGCCGCCGCCGCGGTGCAGGGGGCGTGGCTGATCGGCAGCGACGGCCGCCCCTATGCCAGCGACTTCGTCAATCTCTACGCGGCCGGCCGGCTGGTGCTGGAGGGGCGGGCCGCCGACGCCTATGATTGGGCGGCGCACGGGCAGGCCGAGGCGGCGGCGGTCGGCTACGACTTCGGCGGTTATTATAACTGGCCGTATCCGCCGACCTTCCTGTTCGCGGTGGCGCCGTTCGCGCTGCTGCCCTTCGTGCCGGCGCTGTTCGCCTGGATCGCCGTCACCCTGCCGCTGTACGTCGCCGCCATCGCGCCGATCCTCGGCCGCCGGCCCGGCCTGGCGCTCGCCTGCGCGTTCCCGGCGGTGCCGTGGACCATCTCGGTCGGCCAGAACGGCTTCCTCACCGCGGCGCTGGTGGGCGGCACGCTGGCGGCATGGCGGCGCCATCCGGTGCTGGCCGGGGTGCTGCTCGGCGGGCTGACCTACAAGCCGCATTTCGGCCTCCTGTTTCCGGTGGCGCTGATCGCCGCCGGCCGCTGGCGCACCATCGCGGCGGCGGCCGTCACGGCGCTGCTGCTGGCGGTGGCCGCCGGCGCCGCCTTCGGGCTGGAGAGCTGGGCCGCCTTCGTCCGCTCGGTCGCCACCACGGGCGTCCTCGTCTTCGCCGAGGGGCGCGCCGGAATCGCCAAGCAGCACAGCCTGCTCGGTCTGGTGCGCTGGCTCGGCGGCCCGCTGGCGCTGGCCTGGACCCTGCAAGGGCTGCTGATCGCCGCCGCTGCTGTCTGGATCGCCAGGCTGTGGCGGGGGCCGGCGTGCTTCGAGGTGAAAGCCGCCGGGCTCGGCGCCGCCGTGCTGCTCGCCACGCCCTATCTCTACATCTACGATTTCCCGGTGCTGGCGGTGCCGATGGCGTTCCTGATCCGGCTCGGCCTCGCCGACGGGTTCCGGCGCGGCGAGGCGGCGGCGCTGACGCTGGCGGCCGTGCTGGTGTTCCTGTTCCCCTTCGTGGCGGTGCCGACCGGGCTGTTCGCGACCCTGATCGTGGCGCTCGTGGCGGCGCGTCGCGCCACCGTGCCGGCGCCTGCCGACGGGCCGGCCGACGGCCATTAGCCGAATTGCCGCGGAAATTCCCCGAAGGACCGGGCTGACAAGGCCGCCGCGCTCGCGTTATGCTGCATCCCGCAGTGCGAAAGGCGCGTTCCTCGAGGGCTGGTTTGCGGCCGTCGCGATGGTGGGAGCTTCCATCGGCGTGTCGTCGCAATCCCGTTCGGTCATCCGGACGCTGCGAACGGGCTGCTGCCACCGGGATGGAGCATGGTCGTGTCCTTGCTGATCTGGCTGATCGTCGGAGCCTTGGCGGGCTGGCTCGCCGGCAAGCTGGTGCACGGGGCCGGTTTCGGCCTGATCGGCAATATCGGGGTCGGCATCGTCGGCGCCGCCATCGCGGGCTTCCTGTTGCCGCGGCTCGGCGTCGTACCGGGCGGCGGCTTCGTCTGGGCGGTGGTCCACGCGGCCATCGGCGCCGTCATTTTGCTGGTCGTGGTCGGGCTCGTCCGTCGCTAGCGCGTTGTCCGGCGAAGCGGGACCCGGTTCGTCGTCGACAATGCGGTCGTGAGGACGTCCGGAGCGGCGTTCGATCCACCTGGACCGGACTGCGCTCCCGGACGCCGACCGAACAAGAAGGCGTGAGGCCGGCATGCCGCGGGCGCGCGGCACGGGCGGCCGACCCGCCCTGCTGATTGCGAGACCGGAGGTCGGCCGGACTGCGATGTCCGCCGGCGGTCGGGTCTCCGATCCGGACCCGTGTGGTCCGGAATTTTTTGACAGTACTTCTCAGTTTGGGGAAACGCCCGCGATGCGCGACAAGCCGTGGATCATCCGGACCTATGCGGGACACTCGTCCGCCCGCGAGTCCAACGCCCTCTATCGCAAGAATCTCGCCAAGGGGCAGACCGGCCTGTCGGTGGCCTTCGACCTGCCGACCCAGACCGGCTACGACTCCGACCACGCGCTGGCGCGCGGCGAGGTCGGCAAGGTGGGCGTGGCGATCTCCCACATCGGCGACATGCGCGCGCTGTTCGACGGCATCCCGCTCGGCGAGATGAACACGTCGATGACCATCAACGCGACGGCGGCCTGGCTGCTGGCGCTCTATGTGGCGGTCGCCGACGAGCAGGGCGTACCGCGCGCCAAGCTGACCGGCACCACCCAGAACGACATCATCAAGGAGTATCTGTCGCGCGGCACCTACGTGTTCCCGCCGGCGCCCTCGATGCGGCTGATCAAGGACGTGATCCTGTTCACGACCCGCGAGATGCCGAAGTGGAACCCGATGAACGTCTGCTCCTACCATCTCCAGGAGGCCGGCGCGACGCCGGTGCAGGAGCTGGCCTTCGCGCTCGCCACCGGGGTCGCGGTGCTCGACGCCGTTAAGGAGACCGGCGAGATGCAGGGCGCCGCCTTCGGCGAGGTGGTCGGGCGCATCTCGTTCTTCGTCAATGCCGGCATGCGGTTCATCACCGAGATCTGCAAGATGCGGGCGTTCGGCGAGCTGTGGGACGAGATCACGGCGGAGCGCTACGGCGTCGCCGACCCCAAGCAGCGGCTGTTCCGCTACGGCGTGCAGGTCAACTCGCTCGGCCTCACCGAGCAGCAGCCCGAGAACAACGTCTACCGCATCTTCCTCCAGATGCTCGCGGTGACGCTCTCCAAGAAGGCCCGCGCCCGCGCCGTGCAGTTGCCGGCCTGGAACGAGGCGCTCGGCCTGCCGACTCCGTGGGATCAGCAGTGGTCGCTGCGCGCCCAGCAGATTCTCGCCTATGAAAGCGACCTGCTCGACTACGCCGACATCTTCGAGGGCTCCACCGTGATCGCTGAGAAGGTGGCGGCGCTGAAGGCCGAGGCCAAGGACGAGCTGCGCCGGATTCTTGAGATGGGCGGCGCCGTCGCCGCCGTCGACACCGGCTATCTCAAGGCCCAGCTCGTCGAGAGCAACTCGCGCCGCGTCGAGCAGATCGAGGCGGGCGAGCAGGTGGTGGTCGGCGTCAACAAGTTCATCGAGACCGAGCCGTCGCCGCTGCCGACCGGCGAGGGCGCCATCATCACCATCCCGCCGGAGGTCGAGGCCGAGCAGGTCGAGCGGCTGCGGGCGTGGCGCGAGGCGCGCGACAATGCCGCCGTGCAGGCGTCGCTGGCGGCGCTGCGCCAGGCGGCGCGCGGCGGGCAGAACATCATGCCGGCCTCGATCGCCTGCGCCAAGGCGGGCGTCACCACCGGCGAATGGGCGTTCGTGCTGCGCGAGGGTTTCGGCGAGTACCGGGCGCCGACCGGCATCTCGCACGCGGCCCGCAACGACGCCCGCAATCTCGACGACGTCCGCGCCGAGGTGGACCGGGTGTCGCGCAAGCTCGGGCGGCGGCTGAAGTTCCTGGTCGGCAAGCCGGGCCTCGACGGCCATTCCAACGGCGCCGAGCAGATCGCCGTGCGGGCCCGCGACGCCGGCATGGACGTGGTCTACGAGGGCATCCGCTTCACGCCGGCCGACATCGCCCAGGCGGCGCGCGACAAGAACGTCCACGTCGTCGGCCTGTCGATCCTGTCGGGCTCGCACATGGAGCTGGTGGCCGACACGCTGGCCAAGCTGAAGGAGGCCGGGGTGTCGCATGTCCCGGTGGTGGTCGGCGGCATCATTCCGCCCGAGGATGCCGAGGCGCTGGTCGCCGCCGGAGTGGCCGCCGTCTACACGCCGAAGGACTTCGATCTCAACCGGATCATGACCGAGCTGGTCGGCATCGTCGACGCGCGCAGCTCCGACAGGGCGGCCTGACGGCGGGCGTTTGGCGCCGCCGGCGCTGGCGCCGTGGTCGCCGTAGCCCGGGCTGAGGACAGCGAAGCCCGGGACTCCCTGGCCCTGCCCGAAGGGGCGCCCTCCCGATGTGTGGCCACGACGGCCCCGGATCGCGCTTCGCTCGATCCGGGCTACGGTTGCCCGTAGCCCGGGCTGAGCGCAGCGAAGCCCGGGACCATTCCATCCGATCATCGAGGCGGTCGCCCGCCTGTGCGCGGCGACCGAGGGGCGTGGGCGCAGGCTTGTGCGCGAAACGCGCGAGTGCTTCCGGGCGGATTCGCATATGTTGCGAGTGTGCAACGGGGTGCGCAATTTCAGCGAAGATGAACCCCGAGTTCAGGTAATTTGATTTCCCTTACATGACCAGTTCATGTCATATTGTGCTCGTTCCGTGCGGATGAACGACACGGACGGGAGTGTCGGTCCCGCAGCGGCCGGCGCCCGAGGGAGTGGGGAAGGAGGGGAACCATGCGAACGGACGACTCTCGCCAGCGCAGCAGCGACGCCACCTGCCGGACCTGCGGCAGCGCCGTGGAGGTCCCGCGCTTTTTCGACACCCGGGGCCACCACTATTGTGCCCCCGAGTGCTGGGAGAGCGTCGGCGTCGCGCCGGCCCATGCCCACAGCCACGCCCACGCTCACAGCCGGGCCCCGGCGGAGCTGCGCTGAGCGGCTCCGATCGCGGCGTCGCCGTGACGCGACGACGCTGTGGCCGTCACGGTCGCGGCGCGACGACATCGGGCCTTACGCGGCCGCGAGCCCCGGGCCGCCCCGAACGCCGGCCGGTCACGCGCCCGGCGCCCCGGTCGCTTCGCGCAGCCGGTGGAGATTGCCGTCGCGCTCCAGCACCACATGGCGGTCGTGCAGCGGCATCAGCGTCGAGCGGTGGCCAATGGAGATCAGCGCCGTCTCCGGCAGCCTTCGGCGCAGCAGCCCGTAGAGCGCCGTCTCGGACGGCTCGTCGAGCGAAGCGGTCGCCTCGTCCAGGAACAGATAGTCGGGCGCGTGCAGGATGGCGCGGGCGATCGCCAGGCGCTGCTGCTCGCCGAGCGACAGCATGCGGCCCCAATGCGCCTCCTCGTCGAGCCGGTCGGCGAGCCCCCCGAGCCCGACCGTGCCGAGCACCTCGGTGACGCGGTCGCGTGGGAAGGCGTCGGGCAGCGCCGGGTAGGCGATCGCCGCCGCCAGGGTGCCGACCGGCAGATAGGGCCGCTGGGGTAGGACCATCACGGAGCGGCCGGCCGGCACGCTCACGCGGCCGCGCCCGAACGGCCAGACCCCGGCGAGCGCCCGGAACAGGGTCGACTTGCCGGAGCCCGACGGGCCGCCGACCAGCACCCGCACCCCGGCCGGCAGCACCAGCGCGTCGGCCGCGACCAGCGGCGTCCCGGCGGGAAGCCGCACCTCCAGCGCCTCGGCCGCGACGGCCTCCGCGTCCGGCTCGGCCGACACCACGATCCGCTCCGGCACCGTCGCGAGGGCGCGGCCGGCCGTGAGCGCGGCGTCGAAGCCGGCGAGACGATCGATCACCGCCTGCCATTCGGCGAGCTGCCGATAGGAGGTGACGAAGAACGACAGGGCGCGCTGCACGCTGCTGAACGCCTCGGAGGTCTGCATCAGGCCGCCGAGGCTGAAGCCGCCGGCGAAGTAGGCGGGGCTGACCACGACGAACGGAAACACGGTCGACACCTGGTTGAAGCCCGCGGTGAAGAAGGTGAGCTTCTTCTGTCGCGTCATGATGGCGTACCAGTTGGCCATCACGGCACCGAAGCGGTCGAGCAGGCGGGCGCGTTCGGCCGTCTCGCCGCCGAGCAGCGCGATCTGCTCACCGTTCTCGCGCACCCGCACCAGATGGAAGCGGAAGTCGGCCTCGTAGCGCTGCTGCTGGAAGTTCAGCCCGATCAGCGGCCGGCCGATCAGATGCGTGAACACAGTGCCGACCACCGCGTAGATCAGCGCCGCCCACACGAGGTAGCCGGGAAAAGACCAGGTGGTGCCGCCGATCACCAGCGGCGCCTGGGCCGACAGGCTCCATAGGATCGTCACGAAGGACGCCAGCGTGACCACCGAGCTGAGCAGCCCGAGCCCGATCGCCAGGCCGCGGTCGATGAACAGGTTGATGTCGTCGGCGATGCGCTGGTCGGGGTTGTCGGCGGCGTCGCCGAGAAGCTGCATCCGGTAGTGATTGCCGTCGTCGAGCCAGTGACCGAGATACTGCGCCGTCATCCAGCGCCGCCAGCGGATCTGGAGCCACTGGTTCAGATAGAGCTGATAGACGGCCAGCACGATGAACGCCGCGGCCAGGACGCAGAAGTACAGGAGCTCGGACACGAAGGTGTCCCAGGCCCGCTCTTGCAGGGCGTTGTAGAAGCGGGCGTTCCACTGGTTGACCAGCACCGTGATGCCGACGATGGCGAGCTCGATGGCGATCACGGCGGCGAGCAGCAGGCGGCCGGCCCGGCGATCCTCGGCGGAGCGGAAATACGGTGCGGCGAGGCGCCACATCACGGTGAGGGCGGTGATCAGGCGTGTCACGCGGGGCTCCAGGGGGCTGGCGCCGGACGGAGCGGCCGGCGGAACAGGCTGCGGTGGGCGCCTGCTTCCGGCGGAATCCAGGCGTTTTGACGTCGGGTCTGGCCGCCGCCGCACGGCCCCTGCGAGGCGCCGCGTCTCTCTCGGCGCGGCCGCCGGCTGCGGCTCTGGGTCGCCGAAAGTACAATGGCGGCAGGCTTGTGGTCGGATCGTGAAACCGTCACACTTCGGCGCCCGATGCCGCCCGACCGAGGACGGGGACCCGGCGACCAAACTCCCGAGCCCTCTGCTCGACCGAGCCACCCGCCTTCCAACGCCCGACGTGCCGCGCATCGGCATCATGTGCTGAACGAGCGACCATCGCTCCAAGACGGCCCGTAGAGGCCGTCGGTCATACTCAGGAGGAAACGAGTCATGTCCCGCCCGGATTCCGTCCCGTCCGCCGCCGGCCAGACCAGTGTGTCCGGTCCGTCCGCTCCGCGCACCAGCCGCCGCAAGTTCATGCTCACCGCGGGTGCGGCCGCGGCGGGCGCCGCCGTCGCGGCCCCCGCCGTCGCGCAGTCGACCGGCCCGGTCGCCATGCGCTGGCAGAGCACCTGGCCCTCGAAGGACATATTCCACGAATACGCCCTCGACTTCGCCAAGAAGGTCAACGACATGACCGGCGGCGACCTGAAGATCGAGGTGCTCCCGGCCGGCGCCGTGGTGCCCGCCTTCGGGCTGCTGGAGGCGGTGTCGAAGGGCACCCTCGACGGCGGCCACGGCGTCATGGTCTATCACTACGGCAAGCAGACCGCGCTCGCCCTGTGGGGCTCCGGCCCGGGCTACGGCATGGACGCCAACATGCTGCTCGCCTGGCACAAGTACGGCGGCGGCAAGGAGCTGCTGGCCAAGCTCTACGACTCGATCGGCGCCAACGTGGTGTCGATGCCCTACGGCCCGATGCCGACCCAGCCGCTCGGCTGGTTCAAGAAGCCGATCGCCAAGGTCGACGACATGAAGGGGCTGAAGTTCCGCACCGTCGGCATCTCGATCGACGTGTTCACCGGGCTCGGTGCCGCCGTCAATGCGCTGCCGGGCGGCGAGATCGTATCGGCCATGGACCGCGGCCTGCTCGATGCGGCCGAGTTCAACAACGCCTCCTCGGACCGCGTGCTCGGCTTCACCGACGTCTCCAAGATCTGCATGCTCCAGAGCTACCACCAGAACGCCGAGCAGTTCGAAATCCTGTTCAACAAGGCCAAGTACGACGCGCTGCCCGAGAAGATGCGCGCCATCATCGCCAACGCCGTCGAGGCGGCTTCGGCCGACATGTCCTGGAAGGCGATCGATCGCTACTCCAAGGACTATGTGGAGATGCAGACCAAGGACAAGGTCCGCTTCTACAAGACGCCCGACCCGGTGCTGAAGAAGCAGCTCGAGGTCTATGACGAGGTGGTGAAGAAGAAGGCGGCCGAGAATCCGATGTTCAAGGAGATTCTCGAGTCGCAGCGCCAGTTCGCGCAGCGCGCCACCCAGTGGGAGAACGACACGGTGGTGAGCCGCAAGATGGCGTTCGACCACTATTTCGGCCAGGCCGGCGTGGCCAAGCAGCCCACCTGACGATGCGGTGGCGCCGTGGCGGGCCTCCGGAGAGGGCCGCCCGGCGCACCCGTGCCGATCGCCGGCGGTGCCTCCCCGGTCCGCCCGCGAATCCGCTCGCGAACGGTCGCCGCCCGCAGCCGAGCCGACGAGGCGCGCCCACTCGCCTCCCTCGCGCCGAAACTCCAGCGCCGAGATCCCGCCCATGACGATGCTCCAGTCCACCAGGGCCATCCGGCGCGCCAAGCCCGTGCAGCGCGTCCTCTACATCGCCGACCTGATCAGTACGGTGGTCGGCAAGACCGCGGCGTGGCTGATCATCGCCCTGATGACCGTGGTGGTCGTCGAGGTGGCCAAACGCTACCTTCTGAATGCTCCGACCGCCTGGATCTTCGATCTCAACAACATGCTGTACGGCACCGTGTTCATGCTGTGCGGCGCCTACACGCTCGCACAGAACTCGCATGTGCGCGGCGACTTCATCTATGGCTCGCTGAAACCCCGCACCCAGGCGACGCTCGACCTGATCCTCTACGTGCTGTTCTTCCTGCCCGGAATTGCTGCACTGATCTATGCCGGCTGGCACTATGCGCAGGACTCCTGGCGCATCCTCGAGCACTCCAACGTCACCGCCGACGGCCCGCCGGTCTATCCGTTCAAGACCGTCATCCCGGTTGCCGGCACCCTGGTGATGATGCAGGGGCTCGCCGAGATGCTCCGTTGCGTCGTCTGCCTGAAGAGCGGTGCCTGGCCGCCCCGACTCAAGGACGTCAGCGAGCTCGACGTCGTCGAAGAGCAACTCGCCCGCAGCGAGTATGTGGACGAAGAAGACCGGCGCGCCGCCATCGCTGGCGCTCACAAGATCGACGAGACCGCGCGCCAGCGCGGCATGGGGGGAGACCTGAACACATGAGCGATCCTGCGCTCGGATTGCTGATGCTGGGACTCATCGTGATCGCCATCATGATGGGCTTCCCCACCGCCTTCACCCTGATGGGGCTCGGCATCTTCTTCGGCTTTTATGCCTTCTACGACCCGTCGCAGTTCTGGTGGGACAACCGCGTCTTCGACCTGATGGTCCAGCGCACCTACGGGGCGATGACCAACGACGTTCTGATCTCCATCCCACTCTTTGTGCTGATGGGTTACGTGATGGAGCGCGGCGCGCTGGTCGACAAGATGTTCTACAGCGTCCAGCTCTCGTTCAGCCGGCTGCCGGCATCACTGGCGGTGGCGACCCTGATCGTCTGCGCCTTCTGGGGCCTCGCCTCCGGCCTGGTCGGCGCCGTCGTGGTGCTGATGGGGGTGATCGCCTTCAATCCGATGCTGCGGGCCGGCTACGACGTCAAGCTCGCCGCCGGCGTGATCACGGCGGGCGGCACCCTCGGCATCCTGATCCCGCCATCGGTGATGATCATCGTCTACGCCGCGGTGGCCGGCCAGTCGGTGGTCAAGCTCTACGCGGCCGCGATGTTTCCCGGCTTCTTCCTGGCCACCCTCTACATCGCCTATATCATCGGCCGGGCGCTGATCCAGCCGTCGCTGGCGCCGCCGCTGCCGCCCGAGCAGACCCGGGTGCCGGTGCCGGACTGGCTCGATCGGCTGCGTGCGGCCTATTCGTCCAACATGATGAGGACCTTCCTGTCGGCGCTCGCCTCGCCGGCGCGGGCCCGGGCCGTCAAGAGCGAGGACGGGACCCCGCTCAGCTACGGTGCGTTGGCCGGGAACTTCCTGATCGCGCTGGTGCCGCTCGCTCTCGTCGTGGCCGTGCTGGGGCTGGTCTGGTGGTATGTCGTCATCCATCGGGCGCCGACCGAGGAGATCGAGGCGCTCGGTCTTCAGCCGCTGGGCGGCGCTGCCCCGGTGGAGGCCGAGGCGGCGTCGGGTCCCGGTACCGGCTTCTACGTGACCTTTGCGACGGTGGCGGTGCTGCTGGCGCTGATGCTCGCGCGCTACTACTGGCGCATGGGGGCGGAGCGGTTCGCGCTCCTCAAGCTGCTCGCCGTCTCGGTGCTGCCGATCGCGGTGCTCAGCATCTCGGTGCTGCTGGTCATCCTCCTCGGCATCACCACCGCCACCGAGTCGGCGGCGGTCGGCTCTGCCGGCGCCTTCCTGCTGGCGCTGTTCGCCCGCACGCTCGACTGGAAGCGGACCAAGGAGGCGGTGTTCCTCACCGCCAAGACCACCGCCATGGTGTGCTGGCTGTTCGTCGGCTCGGCGCTGTTCTCGGCGGTGTTCGCGGTGCTCGGTGGTCAGGCGCTGCTGGAGAAGTGGGTGCTGTCGCTCGACCTCACCCCGACCCAGTTCATGATCCTGTCCCAGGCCATCATCTTCATTCTCGGCTGGCCGCTGGAATGGACCGAGATCATCATCATCTTCGTGCCGATCTTCCTGCCGCTGCTCAAGCACTTCGGCATCGATCCGATCCTCTGGGGCGTGCTGGTCTTCGTCAATCTCCAGGCCGCGTTCCTGTCGCCGCCGGTCGCCATGTCGGCCTTCTATCTGAAGGGCGTGGCACCACCGCACGTCACCATCAACCAGATCTTCGCCGGCATGATGCCCTACATGCTGGTGGTGATCCTGTGCATGGTGATCATGTATCTGTGGCCGGGCATCGTGCTGTGGCTGCCGACCTGGCTGTATGGCGGGTGAGGTGAGGCGACGCGCGGCGCGCTCGCGTTCTCACGTCCTGGATGCCCGGCCTTGTTGTTCAGCCCCAGGCCGGGCGTGACGGAGCCGGGGCGCGCGACGCGCCGCCGCTTCCCATGCGGCGGAGCCGCCGCTACGTCCCCAAAGCGGCGGAGGAGCCGCCGCTACTTCCAGCGCGCGTTCTCGGAATCCCACACCTGGCCATCGAGATCGCGGGCGAGCGCCGCGATCAGCGCCTCGAACTCGATGGCGGCGCTCTCCTCGTCGCCGCCCTGGTAGCCGCTGGTGAAGGCGAGCCGCGAGTCCGCCGCCCGGTCGGCCGGCTCGACGCTCGATTCGCCGATCCAGATCACCAGGCCGTCGCCGCCGCCGGGCGTCTCCGGGCCGACCAGCAAGGTCAGCTCGATCACCTCGGTGAGATCGAGGCCGCGCGCCGCCTGGTCGGGACGCTCCAGCTTGAGGGTCAGCTCGCGGGTGACGTCGTCCCACTGGGTCGACACCGGCTTGGCACCGAGCGCCGTGCCGACCGCGGCGCCGATCCGCTCGGCCAGCGCGTCGGCCTTGAGGCTGCCGCTGTCGGTCCATGCCGAGGCCTTCACGCGCACCGAGCGCTCGATGCCGTAGGAGCCGCTGGTCCAGCCGGCCGCGACGACGCCCGGCATTGCCTGGAGTTTGGCGACCAGCGCCGCCGCCCGCTCCGGCGCCGTCTCGATCCGCACCGTCTGCCGGCCGCCGCGCAGGTCGGCGCAGCTCTGCACCAGGCTCGCATAGTCGACGCGCGCGCCCTGGCCGCGCAGGCTCTTCACCACGTCGAGGAAGCCGTCGCGCGACACCCGCACCGCGACGGCGATCGGCGATACCTCGGCGAAGTTTGCCGGTGCCGTCACGATCTCGTCCTCGGTCGACTGCTGGTCGCGGAACTCCGCCTCGCTCATGTCGCCGAGATCGCTCGCCGCGACCGTGAGGGTGGTGTCGCCGCGCGTGATGGTGCCTTCGAGCGCGAAGGTGTCGCCGGTCGCCCGGCGCGTCAGGCTCACCTTGACGGGGACCTGGTCGGGCTCGCTGTGGCCGCTGCCGACCAGCTTGCCGCCCTGCGGCTCCAGGGTGACGACGAAGCGGTCCTTGCGGGCCGAGGTGGCGGAGACCGAATGGCAGACGTCGAGCACCGCCGCGGTCACCCGGCCGCCCTGGCGGGTCTCGCGCCAGATCGCGTCGCTCTGCAACGAGCCCATCAGCTCGCCGAAGATCGTGGTGTAGCGGACCGTGGCACCGGCCGGCGGGGCAGGGGGCTTGGCGCCGCCCTTGGCCTGCGACCAGGCCGGAGCCGGCAGGGCGAGCATCAGGGACGCGGCGACGACGACGAGCGCACGCATGGAATCCTCCGGAGGGACGACGGCGACCGACCGCGCGGCCGCGCGGCGCCGTCGAGCAGCCGGGACGGCCGGCGCGCCGGCGGCGCTTGACCACAAGCACGGGCTGCCGGCAAGAACAAGGCGCCTGTCGCCCTTCGTCCTCGTGCGGAGGGCCGGGCGGCGATTGCCGGCACGGGGCCGGGCCGCCGGTTCCCTCTCCGAACGGAGCATCCTCATGATCCGGCGTCGCGTGTCGTCGCTCCTGCGGTCCGCCGCGTCGTCCGCCCGGAGCGGGGGCGCCGCGGTCGTGCTCGCCGGGGTTGCGTTGGCCGGGGCTGCACTTCTGGCGCCGGCGATCGATCCGGCCCGGGCGCAGGCGGCCTTCCCGTACGGTCAGGAGCTGCGGATGGACACCGACCCCATGAAGGGGTCGAAGAAGATTCCGGTGATCGACATCGCCGACAATGGGCTCGCCGAGATCGAGCTGTGGTGCAATGCCGTCAAGGCGCGCCTGATCGTGGTGGGCGACACCGTCACGGTGCTGACCGGGCCGCGCACCGAGCGCCAATGCCCGCCCGAGCGGGCCCGCGGCGACGACGAGATGCTGGCCGCGCTCGGCCAGACCACCCACTGGCGCGTCGCCGACGATCTCCTGGTGCTCTCGGGCGGCCCGCGGGAGCTGCGCTTCCGCATGCAGCGCAACTGAGCGCTACTCGACTCGGCGCTCGTGTCCCGGGCGCGATGCGACGCGACGCGCAGCGGGCACGAGGTCGAGAGCTACAGCCCGAGCTTCGGCCACAGGGCGTCGACGCGCGCGATCAGCTCCGGCGTCGCCTTCAGCACCTTGCCCCATTCGCGGTGGGTCTCGCTGCCGATCTTGTTGGTGGCGTCGATGCCGAGCTTGCCGCCGAGGCCGGACTCCGGCGAGGCGAAGTCGAGATAGTCGATCGGCGTGCGGCCGATCACCGTGAGGTCGCGCGACGGGTCGGCGCGCGTGGCGATCGCCCAGGCGACATCGTCCCAGCTCTTCGGATCGACGTCGTCGTCCACCACCACGATCAGCTTGGTGTAGGAGAACTGCGGCAGCATCCCCCACAGGCCCATCATGATGCGCTGGGCGTGGCCGGGATAGCGCTTGCGGATCGAGATGATCGCCATCCGGTACGAGCAGGCGTGCGGCGGCAGCCAGACGTCGACGATCTCCGGGAAGGCGCGCCGCACGATCGGCAGGAACAATTCGTTGAAGGTGGCGCCGAGCACCGCCGGCTCGTCCGGCGCTCGCCCCGTGAAGGTGGAGAGATACAGCGGGTCGCGCCGCGTGGTGATCGCGGTGACACGCATCACCGGGAAGGGCTCGACCGAATTGTAGTAGCCGGTGTGGTCGCCGAACGGGCCTTCCGGCGCCGTCTCGGTGGCGGACACGAAGCCCTCCAGCACGATCTCGGCATCGGCCGGCACCATCAGGGGCACCGTGCGGGCCGGCGCGAGGCGCGGCCGGGCGCCGCGCAGCAGGCCGGAGAAGCGCACCTCCGACAGCGTCTCGGGCAGCGGCAGCACGGCGGCCAGCATGGTGGCCGGATCGGTGCCGATCGCCACCGCGACCGGCGCGTCCTGGCCGCGCGCCGCCCACTGGGCGTGGTGCTTGGCGCCGCCGCGATGGTGCAGCCAGCGCATGATGGCGCGGTCGCGGCCGAGCACCTGCATGCGGTAGATGCCGAGATTGTAGCCGGCGACCGCCTCGCTGTCGGGCGGCCGCGTCACCACCACGGGCCAGGTGATCAGCGGGCCGGCTTCGCCGGGCCAGCAGGTCTGCACCGGCAGGGCGCCGAGATCGACGTCGGCGCCGGTCCGCACCTCGGCCTGGCAGGGCGGGCGATCGACGGTCTCCGAGCGGGTGTTGAGGGCGGCCTTGAGGATCGGCCAGCGCGAGAGGGCGTCGCGCAAGCCCTCGACCGGCTGCGGCTCGCGCAGCGAGGCCAGCACCTCGCCGAGCTCCGCGAGGCGCTCGGGCCGGATGCCGAGCCCGGCGGCGACGCGGGTGCGGGTGCCGAACAGGTTGACCACCGCCGGCACCGGCAGGAGCTGGCCGTCGGCGGCGCGCGGCCGCTCGAAGACGAGCGCCGGACCGTCGCGGCCGATCACCCGGCGGTGGATCTCCGCCATGTCGTGGACGATGTCGACCGGCTCGGCGACGCGGGCGAGATCGCCGGCCGCGTCGAGATGGCGCAGGAAGTCGCGCAGGTCGCGGAAGGGCGGAAAATCGCGGATCGGCACGGCAACTCCTGACGCCGCTCGGGGGCTGCGGCCGGGGTCCCGGCCGCCCGGCGGGGGATCAAGGGCGTCGAGGTGTCAAGCGTCCTTGATATAGGACAAAGTCGCAGCCGGTCCGAACCGATAACCAAGGTGCTCCATGTCGACCAACTCAGCCACAGTTCCGGAGCTTCCGGCCGCCCTGTCGTTCGGCCTGCGGCCCCTGCCGCTCGCGCCGCTCGCCGCGGCGCTGGATCTCGTCGTCAAGTCGGCGGCCCGCCGGCATCCCGCCATGTTCGCCCGCCTCGGCGACCAGGCCGGCAAGCGGTTCCTCATCGAGCCGACCGACCTGCCCTTCGTCGTGGTGATGACGCCGCGCCCGGACGATCCCGAGGTGCAGGTGGTGCGTCCCGGCGAGGAGCCGGCGACCGACGCTCGCATCGCCGGGCCGCTCGCCGCGCTCGTCGGCCTCGTCCACGGCGCCTATGACGGCGACGCGCTGTTCTTCTCGCGCGACCTGACCGTCGAGGGCGACATGTCGGCCGTGGTGGCGCTGCGCAACGCCCTCGACGACGCCGAGATCGACCTCGTGGCGGAGGCCGCCGCGGTGCTCGGGCCGCTGGCCCAGCCGGCCGAGACGGTCGGCCGCATCGCCGCCTCGCTCGCCGAGCGCATCACCGGCATCGCCTTCGCCCGCCCACGGAGCGGTTCATGACGACGACATACACGGCGCCGGCCCCCAGCGCCGCCTGGAAGCCGAAGGGTCGGCTCGAGCTGGTCTGCCCGGCCGGCACCCCGGCCGCCATGCGGGCCGCCATCGAGGCGGGCGCCGACTCGGTCTATTGCGGCTTCGCCGACGAGACCAACGCGCGCAACTTCCCCGGTCTCAACTTCAGCCCGGCCGAGATGGCGGAAGGCGTCGCCCACGCCCACAAGCGCGGCGTCAAGGTGCTGGTCGCGGTGAACACCTTCCCGCGCGCCGGCGAACCGGGCGCCTGGCACCGTGCCATCGACACCATCGCGGAGTGCGGCGGCGACGCCGCGATCGTCGCCGACATCGGGCTGCTCGACTACGCGGCCGAGAAGCATCCGCGGCTGCGGCTGCACCTCTCGGTGCAGGCGGCCGCCGCCAACCCGGAGGCGATCGGCTTCTATGTCGAGCGCTTCGGCGTCAAGCGCGTGGTGCTGCCGCGCGTCCTCACCGTCGCCGAGATCGCCGCGCTCAACCGCGAGATCGCCTGCGAGACCGAGGTGTTCGTGTTCGGCGGGCTGTGCGTGATGGCGGAGGGCCGCTGCTCGCTGTCGTCCTACGCCACCGGCTGTTCGCCCAACATGAACGGGGTGTGCTCGCCGCCGAGCCACATCACCTACGCGCAGGAGCGCGGCGAGTTCGTGTCGCGGCTCGGCGAGTTCCTGATCAACAAGGTGCCGGGCGGCCAGCCGATGCCCTATCCGACCCTGTGCAAGGGCCGGTTCACCGCCAACGGCGAGACCGCCCACATCTTCGAGGACCCGGCGAGCCTGGACGCCAGCCTGCTGATCCCGCCGCTCGCCGATGCCGGCGTGACGGCGCTCAAGATCGAGGGCCGGCAGCGCAGCCGCAGCTACACCGACGCCGTGGTGCGGGCGCTGCGCGGCGCGCTCGACGCCCATGCCCGCGGCCTGCCGATCGACAGCCGCCCGCTGATGGCGCTCTCCGAGGGCGCCTCGACGACCCGCGGCGCCTACCAGAAGACGTGGCGGTGAGAAAGACGAAGCCGTTGCTGGTCATTCCGGGGCGCGGCGACGCCGCGAACCCGGAATCCAGCAACCGGCGCGGCGATTGCGGCTGGATTCCGGGACCGCTGCTTTGCAGCGTCCCGGAATGACGACCGTCGGGATATCGGGACGTGAGATGATGGCACCTTCGGACACTTCGCCTGGCAGGACTCTGGCTGGCGGGACTCTGGCTGGCAGAACTCTCACGCTCGGGCCGCTCCTGTTCAACTGGTCGCCCGAGCAGTGGCGCGACTACCATCACCGCATCGCCGACGAGGCGCTGGTCGAGCGCGTCTGCGTCGGCGAGGTGGTGTGCTCCAAGCGGCTGCCGTTCTACGAGGACGACATTCCGGGGGTGATCGAGCGGCTCCAGCGCGGCGGTAAGACCGTCGTGCTGTCGTCGCTGGCGCTGCCGACCACGGCGCGCGAGCGCGGCATGATCCGCGACCTCGTCGCCATGCCGGGCGTGGTGGTGGAGGCCAACGACGTCTCCGCCTGCGGGCCGCTCGCCGGCCGGCCGCACGCCATCGGGCCGCTGATCAACGTGTACAACGAGGGCACGCTCGCCTTCATGGAGAAGCAGGGGGCCGTGCTGGTCTGCCTGCCGCCGGAGCTGCCGCTCGCCGCCGTCGGGGCGCTCGCCGGTGCGGCACGCACCGCCGTCGTCGAGACCTGGGCGTTCGGCCGGGCGCCGCTCGCCATCTCGGCGCGCTGCTATCACGCGCGCGTCCACGGGCTCGCCAAGGACTCCTGCCAGTTCATCTGCAACCAGGACCCCGACGGCCTGGCGGTCGACACCCTGGAGGGCAAGGAGTTCCTGTCGGTCAACGGCGTGCAGACCCTGAGCCGGACCGTGGTCAATCACGTCGCCGATCTCGGTACGCTGACGGCGCGCGGCGTGCGCGCGTTCCGACTGTCGCCGCATACCTGCGACATGGTGGCGGTGGCGCAGGTGTTCCGCGACGTGCTCGACGGCGCGATCACCGGCGCCGAGGGCGAGGCCCGCATCGCCGCCCTGATGCCGGGCGTTATCTTCGCCAACGGCTTCCTGCACGGCCGGCCCGGCCACCAGCGCGTCGCCGCCGCGGCCGGGTAGGGCGCTGTTCGACCTCGGTGAATTTTGGTTGGCGACGCGCTCCTGCGGAATGCTCTCCCAGGGGGAGAAGCGGGCCGCCGCCGCGCGATCTACCCCTTCTTCGGCAGCGCCACGATCATGTCGAGCTCGACCCGGGCGCCGGGCGACGAGAGCTGATTGATGCACACCATGGTGCTGGCCGGCCGCCAGTCGCCGAAATAGCTCCGCATGGTCTTGTGCATGCCGTCGCCGTCACGGATGTCGGTCAGGTACTTGGTGACCTTGACGACGTCCGTCCAGCTCGCGCCGACATGGTCGAGGATCGACTTGATCGCCTCCATGGCGTTCCGCGTCTGCTCCTCGATGGAGTGCGGGTGGACGTGCTCCTCGTCGCGGTGCGGATGATCGTGATAGAGCGGCGACGCCGTGGCGCCCGAGATGAACATCAGGTCGCAGGCGCCGACGATGTGGACGGCCGGCGCATAGGGCATCTTGTGGGCCTGCGACGGGTCCGGATGGATCGACTTCAGCTCGAACGTCATGGGCGGCTCCGCTGCTTCTTCCGATCGTGAGAGTGTGGGTCAGTTGACGCGCCAGTGGCCGAGGCGGACGTCGATCATGTCCTGGGCCTTGGTGACCACGATGCCGAGCGTGGCGAGCACGATCAGCACCGCGAACACCTGCTCGGTCTCCAGCACCTGGCCGGCGAGATAGAGCCGTGCCCCGAGCCCGACCTTGCCGATCACCATCTCGGCCGCCACCACCAGGATGATGGAGACGCCGAGGCCGAGCCGGATGCCGGCGAAGATCGACGGGATGGCGCTCGGCAGCAGCACCATGCGGATGATCTGGCGGCGTGAGGCGCCGAGGTCGCGGGCCGCCAGGACGAGCCCCTGGTCGCACTGGCCGATGCCCAGCACCGTGTTGATGACGATCGGGAAGAAGGCGCCCAGCATGCTGATGGTGAGCATGAACGGGCCGCCGGTGCCGAGCCAGATGATCAGCAACGGAATCAGCGTCACCTTGGGCAGCGGATAGAGCGCCGCGATGAACGTGTCGGCGACGGCGCGCACCCGCTCCGAGGTGGCCATCCAGACGCCGAGCGCGACGCCGAGGCCGAGCGCGAGGAAGAAGCCGCCGAAGATCCGGGACAGCGTCGCGACCAGATCCGACGTCAGGCCGCCGGTGCGGAACATCTCGAACAGCGCGACGACGATGCGGCTCGGCCGCGGCAGGTAGATCGGGTTGAGCGCGAGCGCGATCACCGCGAGCTCCCAGCCGGCCAGGACGATCACCACCGAGAGCCAGCTCAGCACGCGCGGCTCGCCGAGCCGCGCCAGAAGGCTCCGCGCCGGCGTGCTCTGCACAGACGGGCCGGTAACGGCGGGCGGCGCGGACGGCTGGTGGCTCACGCGCCGCCTCCCTCGGTCGCCATGGCGCGGATCACCTCCTGGCGCAGCAGCCCGTAGATGTGATCGAACAGCGCCGCGAAGCGGGGATCGCGCGTCGTCGCCATGCTGCGGGGGCGCGGCAGATCGACCGCGATCTCGGCGGCGATGCGGCCGGGCCGCGCCGTCATCACCAGGATGGTGTCGGCGAGCAGCACCGCTTCCTCGATCGAGTGGGTGACGAGAATCGCGGTGGTGCCGCTGGTCTCCACCAGCGCGGCGAGCTGCTCCTGGAGCACCAGGCGGGTCTGCGCATCGAGGGCGCCGAACGGCTCGTCGAGCAGCAGCAGCTCGGGCTCCATCACCAGCGCGCGGGCGAGGCCGACCCGCTGACGCATGCCGCCGGAGAGCTGGCGCGGGTACTTCCGCTCGAAGCCGGCGAGGTCGACCTTGGCGAGGGCAGCGCGGGCGCGCGCCTCACGCTCGGCCCGTCCCACGCCGGCGACTTCGAGCCCGAAGGCGACATTGTCCAGGATGGTGCGCCACGGAAACAGATTGAAGGCCTGCCACACGGTGGCCATGTGGGGGGTGGAGTGAGGTGTGGAGTGGGGCGCAGAGTGGGGCGCCTTGTGCGGTGCATCACCTGGGCCGGCGACGAAGCGCAGCCGTCCGTGCGTCGGCGCCAGAAAGCCGCGGATGATCTGAAGAAGCGTGCTCTTGCCGCAGCCGCTCGGCCCGATGATGGCGGTGACCGCACCGGGGGCGAAGTGGCAGCTCACGTCGGCGAGCGCCACCGTGGGCTCGCCCGACCGCGACGGGAAGACGAGGCCGACCTGCTCGACCGCGACGGTGGTGGCGACCGCGCCGGTGCTGGCGGCCGGGACGGCGGCGGCTGTACCGACAGGAGGCATCGTCGCGGCGGTCTCCGGTGGCGGTCGCGGGGATGGCGCGTGGTCTTTCGACCGACGCCTCGGTCGTCAACGGAACGGTTCGGCAGATCGTGTCGTCGAGGTGAATTCTCTGCGCAAGTTCTCTGCGTGCTTGCGCCGAGGACTTTCAGAACGGCTCTTGTCAGGAAAGGGTGCGGCCGTGTTATCTTGATGTCAAGATAAATGCGGATCGCAGCCTTGCCCTCATCCGATCTCCGAGCCGCCCCCCTCGATCGCAGGTCGACCGGCGTCGCCCGGGGCGATGTCGATGCCATGGACCGCTTCATCGCCGAATGGGGTGCGGCACGGCCCGATCTCGATGTTCGTTATCTGGCGACGCTCGGCCGCATCCTGCGGCTGTCGGCGCATCTGCGCGACGCGGTGGACGGCTGGTTGCGTCCGTTCGGCCTCACCTGGGACGTGTTCGACCTGATCGTGACGTTGCAACGCTCCGGCCGGCCCGAGGGGCTGCGCCCGACCGCGCTCACCGATGCGTGCCTGCTGTCGTCCGGCGCGATGACCAGCCGCATCGATCGCGTCGAGAAACTCGGGCTCGCCGAGCGCCGTCCCGATCCGGACGACCGGCGCGCCACGCGCGTGGCGCTGACCCGCCGCGGCGCCAGGCTCGCGGCGCGCGCCATGGCGGAGCACGCCGCCCGCTCGCGCCGCATCGCCGATCAGCTCACCCCGGCCGAGCAGGACGAGCTCGCGCAGTTGCTGCGCAAGCTTCTGAGATCGTTCGAGAGTGAGGTTCCGCCCGCCGACGGGCGCGACAGCGGTTCGGCGTGACCGGCGCGCGTCGCTGTCGCGCCTGCCGCACCGGGGTCCCGCCGGGCGAAACGCCGCAGCGGGGCCGCCGCCGACGCCCTTGCGGGTGCGACGATGCGTGGTGCACAGTGCATATAAAGTCGTGATCCGCCCGGCATCGATCTCGTGTTTGGGCTCGGTGCCTCGCCGATGTCGTCGTCCCACCCCCGGAGGCGCCCATGACCAGCTCCCTCGATCGCCGACGTTTCGTGTCCACCACCGCCGCGGCCGCGGCGGCACTCGCGATGCCTCGCGTCGCACGGAGCCAGGAGCGGGCCAAGATCCGCATCGGCGTCGTGCCGCTGATCTCCTCGGGTCCGGTCTTCCTGGCCCAGGCGAAGGGCTTCTTCGATAAGGTCGGGCTCGACGTCGAGATCCGCTACTTCGCCGACGGCGTGCTGGCGATGCCGGCGCTGATCGCCGGCGAGCTCGACGCCACCGTGGCGACGCTCAATGCCGGCCTGTTCAACACGGTGGCGAAGGGCGCGCCGTTCAAGCTGGTTCTCGATCGCGGCTCGGAGAAGCCGGGCTCCGGCTCGATGACCATCGCGGCGTCGAACGAGCTGGTGAAGGCCGGCATGACGGCACCGGACAAGATGGCCCTGCTGAAGGGCAAGAAGGTCGCCATCCAGGCGCCCGGCGGGATCGATCAGTATCTGCTCGGGCTCGGCGTCCGGCGCGCCGGTCTCGATCCGCGCACCGACGTGGAGTGGTCGAGCGGGCTCGCCTATCCGGACATCGTCAAGGCCATGGGGGCTGGCCAGGCCGATGCCGCCAATGTGCCGGTGCCGCTCGGCTTCCTGGTCGAGAAGAACAATTTCGGCAAGCTCGTCTTCTCCGGCTGGGACATCGAGCCGAACACCCAGCTCGCCTGCTGGGCGATGTCGCAGAAGTATCTCCAGAGCAACAAGTCCGCGGCGGTGCGCTTCGCCATGGTGCACACCCATGCGGGGCGGCTCTACAACAAGGCGGCCGCCGCCAAGGATCCCGACGTGATCAGGATCATCTCGGAGGCCACCAAGGTGCCGCCGCCGCTGATCGAGGCCGCGGCGCCGCGCTGGACCTGGTTCAACGAGAACGGACAGCCCAACATCGAATCCTGCATGGCGCAGGGGACGTTCTGGACCGAGCAGATGAAGCTGGTGTCGGGGAGTGTCACCAAGGAGCAGCTGTTCGACCTGTCGCCGGCCATCGAGGCGGAGGCGCAGCTCGCGAGCAAGAACCCGTTCGGGTGAGGACGGGTGCCCTCATGTTTGCGTGCCCGTCGCAGATGTGCTCCGGGCTCCGCGTGCCCCGCCGAGCTGCGACCGGGACCGAATGACAAAAGGGCCGCCTCGCGGCGGCCCTTCGTCATGTCGTCGTCAGAGGCTCGGGGGCCGGATCAGAAGTCCATACCGCCCATGCCGCCGCCGTGCGGCATCGCCGGGGCCGGCTTGTCCTTCGGCAGCTCGGCCACCATGGCCTCGGTGGTCACCAGCAGGCCGGCGATCGAGGCGGCGTCCTGAAGGGCGGCGCGCACGACCTTGGCCGGGTCGATGATGCCCTTCTCGACCATGTCGACATACTCTTCGTTCTGCGCGTCGAAGCCGAAGGTCTGCGACTTGTTCTCGAGGATCTTGCCGACCACGATCGAGCCCTCGACGCCGGCATTGTCGGCGATCTGGCGGATCGGGGCTTCGAGCGCCTTCAGAACGATGTTGATGCCGGCCTGGACGTCGGCATTGTCGTTCTTCAGCTTGCCGACCGACGCCTTGGCGAGCAGCAGGGCGACGCCGCCGCCCGGGACGATGCCCTCCTCGACGGCCGCGCGGGTCGCGTTGAGGGCGTCCTCGACGCGGTCCTTCTTCTCCTTCACCTCGATCTCGGTGGCGCCACCGACGCGGATCACCGCGACGCCGCCGGCGAGCTTCGCCAGGCGCTCCTGGAGCTTCTCGCGGTCGTAGTCCGAGGTGGTCTCCTCGATCTGCGCCTTGATCTGCCCGACGCGGCCCTCGATGTCGGCCTTGTTGCCGGCACCGTCCACGATGGTGGTCTTCTCCTTCTCGATGATCACCTTCTTGGCGCGGCCGAGCATCTGCACGGTGACGTTCTCGAGCTTGATGCCGAGGTCTTCGGAGATCACCTGGCCGCCGGTGAGGATCGCGATGTCCTCCAGCATGGCCTTGCGACGGTCACCGAAGCCGGGCGCCTTGACGGCCGCGACCTTCAGGCCGCCGCGCAGCTTGTTGACCACGAGGGTGGCCAGCGCCTCGCCCTCGACGTCCTCGGCGATGATGACGAGCGGCTTGCCCGACTGCACCACCGCCTCGAGCACCGGCAGCATCGCCTGGAGGCCCGACAGCTTCTTCTCGTGCAGGAGGACGAAGGCGTCCTCCAGCTCGGCCGTCATCTTCTCGGCGTTGGTGATGAAGTACGGCGACAGATAGCCGCGGTCGAACTGCATGCCCTCGACCACCTCGAGCTCGGTGTCGAGCGACTTGGCCTCTTCGACCGTGATGACGCCCTCGTTGCCGACCTTCTGCATCGCGCCGGCGATCATCTCGCCCACGCCCTTGTCGCCGTTGGCCGAGATGGTGCCGACCTGGGCGACCTCGGCGGACGAGCCGACCTTCTTGGCGCGGCCTTCGATGTCCTTCACCACGGCGGTGACCGCGAGGTCGATGCCGCGCTTGAGATCCATCGGGTTCATGCCGGCGGCCACCGACTTCACGCCCTCACGGACGATCGCCTGGGCCAGCACGGTCGCCGTGGTGGTGCCGTCGCCCGCGATGTCGTTGGTCTTGGACGCGACCTCGCGCACCATCTGGGCGCCCATGTTCTCGAACTTGTCCTCGAGCTCGATCTCCTTGGCGACGGTGACGCCGTCCTTGGTGATGCGAGGCGCGCCGAAGCTCTTCTCGATGACGACGTTGCGGCCCTTCGGGCCGAGCGTCACCTTCACGGCGTTGGCGAGCAGGTCGACGCCGCGCAGCATCTTGTCGCGCGCGTCGGTGGAAAAGCGGACGTCCTTGGCAGCCATTTGCTTGCTCCGAATTCGAATGGTCGGGGGAGCGTCGTCCGGGGCGGCGCCGATGGCGCCCGCGCCTCACAGACGACGTCGCGGGGCGTCGGTCAGCCGACGATCCCCATGATGTCGCTCTCCTTCATGATCAGGAGATCGACGCCGTCGAGCTTCACCTCGGTGCCCGACCACTTGCCGAACAGCACCCGGTCGCCGACCTTGACGTCGAGGGGGGTCAGCTTGCCGGCCTCGTCGCGCCCGCCCGGGCCGACCGCGATCACCTCGCCCTGGCTCGGCTTCTCCTTGGCGGTGTCCGGGATGATGATGCCGCCGGCGGTCTTCTCTTCGGCCTCGATGCGCTTCACGACGACGCGGTCGTGCAGCGGGCGGAACGTGGTCTTCGCCATGGATCAGGTATCCTCGTCGCCACCGGAGGTGGCTGGGTTCGTTGGAAACTCGTGATGGGAGGCTAGCACTCGGACATCGAGAGTGCCAGCGCCGCGCCGGACATAGGGAGTAGGTCCGGGGCTGTCAAGGCGGGCAGGCGGCCGGAGCGATGCGGCGCGGAGGGGCGCTGCGGCTGCGGTTAATGCCGGTGGCGATCGTCGGCCGAGCCGTGGCGGCTCGCCCCAGAAGGGGGGGAAGCCGCGCGGTCTCGCCGACCGCACGGCTATAGCGCACCCGGCGGCGCCCCCCGTGGTCCTAACGCCAACGGCCGGCCTCGGCAAGCCGCGCCGCCTGCGGGGCGCTGGGGTAGCTGGCGCTGGGGTGTCCGGCGGCCGGCTGTTCCCGGCGGGTGACACCTGCGGCGAAACCGTGCCGGGCGCGGCGGCTCGCGACAATGCCGCGACCGTGCCACGACGGTGTTTACCCCGTCATCGAAACGCCCACCTGATGGGTCAAAGCCACGGCTCGACCCTGCCTCGCGAGCCGCGCGGTGGCGGCGCGCTGCCGCCCGAGGCGGGTTATGTCCCGCTTGCACCGAAGCCTTTCGCCCATCAGAGTGGGCCGTCATTGTCGGAGATCGTCATGTTCGGTTCGTTCCGGGGCGTCGCGCGCGCGCTGATGGCCGTCGCGCTGCTGTCGCTCACTGGCTGCGCCAGCACTCTTCCGTCGTTCTCGGGCGGTGGCTCGGCGCCCGAGCCGCAGCCGAGCGCGCCGCCGCCGCCCTCCAACATCCGCCCCGAGGACCTGGTCGGCCGCTGGGGGCTCGCCGCCTATCATCGGCCGGAGGATCGCGCCCGCACCGAGGCGGCGGCCCGGCGCGGCTGCACCCAGCCCTTCGTCATCAACCGCAGCTCGGTGGGCGTGGCGATGCTCGGTCACGACAATCCGCAGGTGCAGGACATGCTGGTGAAGGGCAGCTACGAGGGCAAGACCTTCATCGGGCCGAACCCGCAGTCCGGCGATGCCGACGACCGCGAGGTGGTGTCGTTCGACGGCCGCGTGCTGGTGATGAGGTGGGTCGACCAGGAGGTGGCCGGCCGCTACGGCACCATGGTGCTGGTGCGCTGTGGCGCCGAGGGCACCGCCTCGCGCGGCGCTCCGCGCCCGGCACCCGCCCCAGCGCGCTGACCGGAGCGAGGGACGCGAGATGACGGCGCGCCATCCGCGCCTGCTGTGGCTGCCACTGGCGCCGTTCGAGCGTGACGGCGCCCGCGCGGCGCTGAAGCGGGCCGGACTTCCCCACGACGACGTCGACGCACCCGGCCGCTGGTACTGGCGGTTCGAGGAGGACGATGTGCCGGTCGGCTTCGGTGGCGTCGAGGTGCATGGCGATGCCGGTCTTCTGCGCATCGTCACCCTGCCGGTGCTGCGCCATCGCGGCCTCGGGGCCGCCATCGCGACGGCCCTCGAGGGTGAGACCGCGGCGCTCGGCTGCCGCATCCTCTATGTGGCGCCGGGGGGCGAGGTCGCCTTCTTCACCGAGCAGGGCTACGCGCCCTGTCCGGCCGGCACGGTTCCGGACGCCATCGCGGCGCGGCTGCCGGCCCCCGATGGCGTGATGCACAAGCGGGTCGGGTAGCGGCGGCGCGCTCCGGTGCCCGTCCGCAGGAGCGGCGCGATGGCGCGGCGTCGGGACGTGAATGGCGAAGCGGCGCAAGCTCCTCTCTCGTAAGCTCCTCTCCGGCAAGCTGCTGTTGGACGGCCCGTGGCGGGCGCTGCCCGTTCTCGGCGTCACCCAGGTGCTCGCCTGGGGCAGCCTGATTTATCCGGCCGTGCTGATCGTGCCGCGGATCGCCGCCGAGCGTGGCTGGTCGCTGTCCTTCGCCATGGCGGGGTACTCGGCGGCGCTGCTCGCTGGCGGCCTGGTGGCGCCGCTGGTCGGCCGCACCATCGACCGCCGTGGCGGCCACGGGGTGATGACGGCCGGAGCGCTGATCGGGGCGGCCGGGCTGGTCGGCCTCACCCTGGCGGCGCATCCCGTCGCCTATGTGGCGGCGTGGGCGGTGGTCGGCGTCGCCATGGCGGCGTCGCTCTACGAGTCGGCCTTCGCGACGCTGGGGCGGCTGTTCGGGGCGGCGGCGCGGCGGCCGATCACGCTGCTGACCTTCGTGGGTGGCCTCGCCTCCACGGTGAGCTGGCCGGCCACCGCGGCGCTCGATGCGGCGCTGGGCTGGCGCGGCTGCCTCCTGGTCTATGCGGCGCTCCTCGCCGGCGTCGCGGCGCCGCTGCTCGCCTTGGCGTTGCCGCGCCGGCCCGCCGATCCGGTCCCGGCGGCGGACTCCGGGCTGGGATCGGCGCCGGGGTCTCCCACCCCCGCCCCGGTGCTGCCGCCGCGCGGGCGGCCGTTCCTCCTGGTGATGGCCGGCTTCGCCGCCTATGCGTTCGTGCCCTCGGCCCTGGCGGCGCATTTCCTCGCCATCCTGCAACGCGGCGGTCTCGACCCGTCGACCGCTGTGCTCGTCGGCATGCTGTTCGGGCCGTGCCAGGTGCTGGCGCGGGTCGCCGAGTTCGCCTTTGCGGGACGCACTCATCCGCTGCTGCTGGCCCGCTTCGCCTTCGGGCTGATTCTGGCGGCGTTCGGGCTCTTGGCCGGCGCCGGCCTGTCGGTGCCGGCGGCCGCGCTCTTCTATGTGATGTTCGGGGCGAGCAACGGTCTCGTCACCATCGCGCGCGGCACCGTGCCGCTGGCGCTGTTCGGGCCGTCGGGCTTCGGCGTGCTGGTCGGGCGGCTGGCGGCGCCGTGGCTGGTGATGCAGGCGGTGGCGCCGCTGGCGATGGCGCTGGTGGCGGAACGGACGTCGGATGCGGTCGCGCTCGCCGTGGCGGCGGGCTGCGCCGGCGTGGCGCTCGCCTGCTTCTCGGTGATCCGCCGGCCCGGCTGACCCGGGCGGGCGGCGCGTCGCGCCGCGCCCGCGGCTCAGCCGAACAGGGCGTCGATGTCGTCCTGGGAGGCGTGGCCGATGTCGCCGTCGAGCTTCGGCCCGTTGAGGAGCTTGTCCTCCTCGGTCTGCTCGGGGACCTGCACCACCGGCGCCACGGTGCCGAAGGCTTCGATGCCGCCCCAGATCTCTTCCATCCGCCGGATGTGATCCTCGATGAACTTCAGGGCCGCCACCACCTTGCTGATGCGCTGGCCGGTCAGGTCCTGGAAGTTGCACGCTTCGAAGATGCGGATGACGCAGTCCTGGATCTCGCGCGCCGTCGCCCGGTGGGCGTCGTCGGTCAGCCCGGAGGCGAGCGCGTCGGCGCGGGCGTCGATGTCCTCGACGGCGCCGAGGATCGCCTGGGTGGCCTGCTCGGTGTCGTCGACCACCGCGTCCAGCTCGTTCGCCACCCGCGACATGTCCTGGCCGTTGAAGCCGGTGACGTGGATGGTGGCCAGCTCGCGCTTGGTCTCGGTGATGGCGCTCTCGATGACGTCGAGCTCCACCTTGAGCTTGTGCAGCTCCTTGAACTGAGCCTGCACCTTGTCGAGCGCGTCCTGGGCCTCGCGGGCGCGGCCCTCGATCAGGGCACGCACGCCGCGAATCTCGGTGATCACTTCGAGGTGGCGCAGGGCGGCATCCGCGTCGTTGGCGGAGGCGGGCGGTACACCGTCGGAGGCCGCGACGGCCGCACCCGCCACGCCGGCGGTGACCTCGTCGACCGGACGATACTGCTCGATGCGGAAGAGCTTTCGCGGCTGCATGGCGACATCGCAATTCGAGGTGTTCTTTACGCTTTTACCGGATCAACCTTTAACGCGGGGTTCACACCTCCCGGCCCGGGCGAAGCCCACAGGTTGCAGGCATGCGTCGACGCATCGCTCCATCCAGAGATGTCGACGAATTGTTTACCATGTTGGTTCTGTTGACCCATCATTAACTATAATTTTTTCGTGTTTACGTTTCGATCACCATGGTTCTCTGAAATTCGTAGCTGCTCGCTTTACAGTAAATCATCGGGCTCTCGTTTTTACGACTTGGTGTCCACTTCTGGTTTTTACTGGAAATGCACCAAGGCTTGGTGTCCGAACCGTTCATGCAGTAGCGAGTGCAGAGCCCCGTCATGTATCGCGTACTCCTTTGCACCCTGGCCGCGACCGCCCTGTCGGGATCGCTGGCGACCGCCCAGCCCTATGTGCCGGGTCCTTATGCGTCCGGCGCGTATGCGTCCGGCGCCTCCACGCCCAGCTACGGGTCCGGCCCGTATGCCTCCGGCGCGTATGCGTCCGCCCCGTCGGCGCCGCGCGGCTATGCGGCACCGCCGGCGGCGCGCCCGGGGCGCACCAATATGGGCGGCGGCTTCATCGAGGCGATCTTCGGGGGCGGTGACGCCCCGCCGCGTGCCGCCCGCGAGCCGCAGACCTATGCGGTCGACCAGTACGGCAACCCGGTGGCGGCCTACGGGGGCCGCTATGCGGCGCATGATCCGGCCGAGTACAGCCGCACCGCCGTCGATCCGCGCTTTCGCCCGCAGCGGGTGGCGTATTCGGGCAGCGAGCCGCCCGGCACCGTGATCGTCGACACCCGGCAGTTCTATCTGTTCCTCGTGGAAGGGAACGGCACCGCCATGCGCTACGGCGTCGGCGTCGGTCGCCCCGGCTTCACCTGGTCGGGCGTCCACACCGTCAGCGCCAAGAAGGAATGGCCGGACTGGCGGCCGCCCGACGAGATGCTGCGCCGGCAGCCGCATCTGCCGAGCTACATGGCGGGCGGGCCGCAGAACCCGCTCGGGGCGCGCGCCCTCTATCTCGGCTCCACGCTCTACCGCATCCACGGCTCCAACGAGCCGTGGACCATCGGCACCCAGGTCTCCTCGGGCTGCATCCGGATGCGCAACGAGGACGTCATGGACCTCTACGAGCGCGTCAAGATCGGCACCAAGGTGGTGGTGATCTGACGCGGGCCGGCGGCTCCGCCGCCGAGGAGATTTCCGTCGCGCCGCCCGAGGGTGGCGCCGGCATCGACGTCCGATGTGGCATCGGACGACTGGCGCGGGGCGCGCTCGGTCCTTCCCGGACCGGGCGCGTTTCTGCATGGGCGCCCGTGAAGGCCGGCTGCGGCGAAACCGCGGCCGTGCTTCGACACGCGAGGGTCAAAATCTTGGCCATACGGTCCTGCTCGGTGCCATAAGAGCCCGTTTGGAAACTCGGACGGAGGTTGCGTCGCAATGCGAACAGCCGGAGGCCAGGAGAGAAGCGACGCCGATATCGGGGATATCGGCGAGATTCTCGACGCCGCGGCCGGCGTTCGCATCGCGACCCCCCCGCAAGTCGGGCCTGCCCGACTTGCGTGGCATGACGAGCTGAACTCGGCGAGCCCGAGTTCAGGGGCCGGGCCGCTTTCGGCCGCCCGGTGCGTCGCCGATCTCGACCGTACTCCCTGGTACGCCCTTCGATCGGCTCCTGCCGGATCGGCCGAAATCGGCTCCGGCGCAGCCCCGTCGGAGTTTCCAAACGGGCTCTAAGGCCGCGGGGGCGGCCCGGGAGGGTGTCGTGGGACAGGTGGTGCGGCCGACATATCGAGCCTTCATCGTGCACGCCAAGGCTGACGACGCCCTGGCGCGGGCGCTCCAGCGCGGCCTCGAAGACATCCTCGTGCCGTGGGCGCTGATCGGGCGCGACACCCCGCAAGGGCCGGTGCCGAAGACGTTGCGGCCCTTGTTCCGGCTGCTGGCGCCCGCCCCCGCGGTGATGCCGGAGCGCACCGTGCCGGAGCGCACCGCGCCGGCGGCCGACGCGCCCGCCGTCGCGGGCGAGCCGCCCGCCGCCCCGATCCCGGCCGCCGGCGAATCACCCGCGGCCGCCGAAACGCCGGCACCCCCCGCATCGCCCACGGAGTCGTCCACCGATTCGCCCGCCCCCGAGACGGTGGCCGCGGCGCCGCCCGACGCGCCGATCCTGCTCGCCCCCGCTGCGCCGGTCCTGTCCGACGAGGCCGTGGCAGCGCTGGTCGAGGCCCGCCACCTGATCGTGCTGTGCTCGCCCGACGCGGCGACGAGCGAGGTCGTCGACGAGGCGGTGCGGCGCTTCAAGTCGCTCGGCCGCGGTGACCGGGTGGTCGCCGTGCTGGCCGGCGGCGATCCGGAGGCGTCCGAGCGGACCCTGTGCCCGCCGGCGCTGGCCCGGCGGCTGCGTCCCGACGGCAGCGTCGGCGACGAGCCCGAGGAGCCGGTCGCCCCGGTGGTGATCGACGCCCGGTCGGGACGGACGCCCCCATCCGAGGTGGTGATGCGGATCGCCGCCACCCTGCTCGGGCTCGGCGTCGACGAGTTCCGCGGCCCGGCCGAGCGCGCGGTCCGCAATCGCCGCCGCCTGCGCGGCTGGCTCGGCGCCGCGGCCGCCATCCTGCTGGTGGTCGGCGGCGGCGTGGCGGTCGTGCGGTTCGCGTTGCCGGCCCATCCGCCGCTGTTCGATGCGGTGCTGGGAGGCGCCACCGAGGCGACGCTCGCCAGCCTGACGGCGGCCGAGCGCTTGGGCCTGCCGCCCGCCGCGGCGATCGCCATCGCGGAGCCCGCCGGGGCCATGCTGCACGATCTGGCGATGGCCGGCGGCGACGACCCGCGCCTCCGGCTGCGCCGCGCCGCCATCCTGCTCGCCTTTGCGCAGCACCGCGAGACCCTCGGCCTGGCCGATGGCGGGCGCGCTCGGGTCGCGGCGGTGGAGACCCTGCTCGACCCGCTGTCGGGCGAGCGGCTGGACGACCTGGAGCTGGTGCGCACGCTCGTCGGCCTCCGGCTCGCCGTGGCGACGACGCGGCTCGCCCATGGGGAGACCGACCGGGCGCTCGCCAGTGCCCGTGCGGCGCTCGCCGGGGCCGAGCGCTTGGCCGCCCTCGATCCGTCGAGCCCCGACCGCCAGCGCGACCTGTCGCGGGCCGCGACCGCCATGGGCGATGTGCTGGTCGCCCGCGCGGCCCTCGACGACGCATTGCGGCACTACCGGGCGGCGCTGGCTGTCCGCGACAAGCTCGCCGCGCTCGATCCGGCGAGCGCGTCGGCCCGGCGCGATCTGTCGGTCGCCCACGAGCGCATCGGCGACGTCGCGGCGGCGCGCGGCGCCCTCGACGACGCGCTGAAGAGCTACCGCGCCGGCCTGTCGCTGCGGCTCGCCGCCGTCGATCCGGCCGCCGGCGCCGGCTGGCAGCGCAGCCTGTCGATTCTCTACAACAAGATCGGCGACGCCCAGATGGCCCAAGGGGCCGTCGAGGACGCGCTCGGCAGCTACCGCGCCGGCCTCGCGCTCCAGCTCGCGGTGGTGGATCGCGCCGACGCCCAGGCGCGCCGCGATCTCTCGGTGTCCTACGAGCGCATCGGCGACGTCCTCAAGGCGCAGCGCGCCTACGACGACGCGCTCGCCGCCTATCGGGCGAGCCTGGCGATCCGCGAGCGGCTCGCCGCCGGCGATCCGCCGCTTCGCCGCTGGCCGCGCGACCTGCCGGTCTCGCAGGAGCGCATCGGCGACGTCCTGATGGCGAAGGGAGCGGCCGAGGAGGCGCTGGCCGCCTACCGCACCAGCCTGGCGGCGCGCGTGCGCATCGCCACCGAGGCGCCGTCGCCGGCCGCCCAGCGCGACGTCGCGGTGGCGCAGAGCAAGATCGGCGACGCGCTCGCCGCCAAGGGACAGGGCGCCGAGGCGCTGGCGAGCTACCGGGCGGCGCTGGCGGTCAGCCAGCAGCTGGCGCTGCTCGATCCGACCAATGTGCAGTGGCAGTGGGAGCTGGCGGTGCTGCACTGGCGGCTGGCGAGCGCCGGCGACGAGCCGGCGGAGCGGTATCGGGCCGTGGTGGTGACGCTGCGCGACCTCGCGGCCCGCCGTAAGCTGAGCCCCGAGCAATCGCGCTGGCTGCCGCTCGCCGAGCGTGAGCTGGCGAAAGCGCGCGGCCGCTGACGACGAGGCGCCGGCCATGGGATCGGCCATGGCGTCGGCGTCTCCGATCCGTGGCGGAACGCCCCGTCAGGCGTAGTCGGAATCGCCGAAGTCACCGCCGAAATCGTCGCCGCCGTCGTCCGTGCCGGGGTCCTCGTAGGCGGCGGTGCGACGCCCGCCGATGTCGTCCACCCCGGCCTCACGCGACAGGTCACCGCCACCGGCACCGCCGCCGAATGGCGAGCCGCCACCGGCGCCCGGATCGAGCGCGCCTTGTCCGGCCGCCCCGCCGGCCGCCGCGTGGGCGCCGCCCGTCATGCCGCGCATGGCGTCGAGCAGCAACGAGCCGCCGATCACGCCGGCCGCCGCGGCCGCCGCCGTGCCCAGGAACGAGCCGCGGCCCCCGAAGGCACCGCCCGGCGCCGCGCCGGGGCCGCCATAACCAGGACCGCCATATCCCGCACCACCGGGGCCGCCATAGCCGGGTCCGCCGCCCCACGGGGCGCCGGGCTGCGGGCCGCCCTGCGGACCCTGGCCGAAGCCGGGCGGGGCGCCCATCGGGCCACCCATCGCGCTGCCGGCACCGAAGCCGGTGCCCCCGGTGTTCCACCGCGGGTCGCCGCCCTCGCCGGGCCGGACCGAGGGAACCGAGCCGCGCCCCTGGCCGGGCTGCGGCGCGTCGCCGCCGAACATGCCGCGCAGGCTGCCGAGAAAGCCGCCCTGCTGCTGCGGCGGCGCCAGCGCCGCCTCCAGCTCGGCGATGCGCTCGTGCGCCTGGCGCAGCGCCTCGTCCTGCAACAGCGTGGTCTGCACCAGCGCATAGACGGCGTTGGGGGCGCGCGACAGCCCGTCTCGGATCGCGCGCTCCGCCTCCGGATCGCGGGGCTCGCGTTCGAGGGTGGCGAGGCGCTGGAACAAGTCGTCGACGAGCTGGCGTTCCTGCGGGGTCATCTCGGGTCTCCTGTGGCCCATATCCATGTCGGGCCACGTCCGTGTGGCCCATGTCCGGCACGAGGGGGCCGGCGAAGAGGGCCGGCAAGAAGGTGAGCGGCGGCGGTCGGGCGGCCTCGCCGCCGCCGCGCCGTCTCGCGCCCCTCCAATATGGGGGGCATGGCGGCGAGCGGAATGGCGGCCGGCCCCCGTGGCAGCCTGCCGCATGGCGAAAGCTCAGGCGGCAGGGTGGGCGAGCACCATCCCGGCCTGCGTCAGGGCGGCCGGAAAGGCGTCGCCGGCCAGATAGGCGTACTCGGCCTCGCGCAGGCCGGTCAGCGGGTCGAGGCGGACCAGCTCGGCGTCGACCCGGCCCGGATGGCACATCACCACGGCGCCATCCGGCAGGCCGGCGAGGAAGCCCGGGAACAGCGCCGCATAGTCGGTGCCGGGCCGGAACGTGTAGGTGCCCGCGAAGGCCGGGTTGGTGGGCACCCCGAGGGCGGTGGCGCGCCGCCGCAAGGCGCCGCTGAGCGCATCGAGCACCAGGCTCTTGGGATCGCGGAGCCGGGCGAGGGGGCTCGTCACCTGGCCGCATTGGCGCACCCACACGGCGGGGCCGGCCCGGCGGGCGGCGGCCAGCACCGCGTCGCGCACCCCCGGCAGCAGGTGGACGTGCTGGTGGCCGTCGACGAAATCGGGCGGCCGGCCGAAGGCGGCCACGAAGGCCGCCATCTGGGCGTCGACCTCGCGGGCCACGGCGGTGCGATCGAACGGCTTCAGGTGGGCGGCGACCAGCATGCGGCCGATCGGCAGGAAGGTGCCGTCGGGCGCCAGCGGCGAGAAGCCCGCCGTCAGCGGCCGGAACGGGGCCGTGAGGGTGACATGCAGCCCGATGGCGGCGCGTCCGCTCTCCCGGGCCACGGCGTCGAGGCGGGCCGCCTCGGCGGCCGCGAAGGTCGGCGGCAGCACCATGACGCTCGTCGCGGTCAGGCGGCCGCGCGCGATCAGATCGAGGATGGCGCCGTCGACGCCGGGCGCGAGGCCGTAGTCGTCGGCGCACAGGATCAGCCGGCGCGCCGCCCCATGGCCGTCTGCCGCCGTCACGCGCGGTGCTCCGGCACGCTCGCGCCACCCTCGGCGGCGGCCGCGATGGGCGGCGCGGTCTCGGCCGGGGCAGGGGTCGTGTCGGCGCGCTTCACCTGGTGCTCGGCCACGAAGTAGACGGGCCGGCCCTTGGTCTCCGACAGGATCTTGGCGATGTACTCGCCCATCACGCCGATCATCAGGAGCTGGACGCCGCCGATCACCATCAGGCCGACGACCAGCGACGGGTAGCCGGGGACGTCGGTGCCGAAGACCAGCGCCTCGACGAGGATCTTGAGGCCGAACAGCAGGGCGGTGGCGGCGAGCGCCAGGCCGAGCAGGCTGGCGATGCGCAGCGGCGCCACCGAGAACGCGGTCAGGCCCTCGATCGACAGGCCGATCAGGGCGCCGATGTTCCAGCTCGACGCGCCGTGCTCGCGGGCCGCCGGCTCGTAGTCGATGCGCAGCTGGCGGAAGCCGATCCAGCTCGCCAGCCCCTTGAAGAAGCGGTTGCGCTCCGGCAGCCGGCGCAGCGCCGCCGCGGCCCGCGGCGAGAGCAGCCGGAAGTCGCCGGCGTCCTCCGGGATCTTGTGGCGCGAGCCCCAGTTGATGAGCGAATAGAAGGCGTGGCCGCTGAGCCGGCGCGGCAGCGACTCCGTCTTGCGGTGCGCCTTGGCGGTGAAGACGACGTCGTAGCCGTCCTCGATCCAGTGGCCGGCGAGCCGCTCCACCATGGCGGGTGGATGCTGGCCGTCGGAATCCATGAACAGGACGGCGCCGAGCCGGGCGTGCTCCAGGCCGGCGAGCAGCGCCGCCTCCTTGCCGAAGTTGCGCGACAGCGCCACCACCTGGACGTCGATGCCGTCGGCCGGCAGCGCCGTGGCGACGGCGAGCGAGGCGTCGCGGCTGCCGTCGTCCACATAGACCACCTCGCAGGCGAGGCCCCAGCGCCGCCGCAGCCCGGTAGCGACCGCCACCAGGCGCTGGTGCAGGGCGGCGAGCCCCTCCGCCTCGTTGTAGACCGGCATGACGATCGACAGGCCGGCGGCCGCACGGGTCGTCGCCGCGGTGCCGGACGGGTCCGTGCCCGCGTCCGGCCGCAATGCTGGTTCACCCGACGTCATGCGCTGGAAGGGTCCGTGCTGGTTGGCGATCGGGCGCCTTATAGCGTAGGCGGCCGTGCCTGTCGCGGCGGCCGGTTTCCCGGCCGGCATCCCGGCATGCTATGCGGAGCCCCATGAGCGATCCCACACCATGAGCGAGCCGGCCCCGACCGACGCCGCACCGCCGCGGATGCCGTCCGCCGAGACGTCCCCGTCCCCCGGGACGGCGCGCCTCGTCTTCTTGCGCAAGGCGATCAGCTTCGCGCTGATCGGCTTGGTCAACACCGCGGTCGACGCCGCCGTGTTCTTCGCCGCCTATGCGGGGCTGACGACACTGCCGGCGAGCGTGCGCGCCTTCGGGGCCGCAGCCGGCCTGTGCGGCTGCGGCGATCCCGAGGATCTGATGCTGATCGTCGCCAACGTGCTCGGCTGGATGGTCGGCGTCAGCGGCTCGTATGTGATGAACTCGACCGTCACCTTCGCGGCGGAGTCGGGCCGCCGGCTGCGGCTGCGCGACTACGGCACCTTCGTGGCGTCGGGCGTGCTCGGCGCGGTCGCCAACACCGCGACGCTGGTGCTGGTCGCCCAGACCATGCCGGTGTGGTTCGCCAAGGGCTGCGCCATCCTGGTCAGCTTCGTGGTGAACTTCACCATGTCGCACTTCGTCGTGTTCCGGCCGCGGCGCCCCGCCGCGACCGCGGCCGATCCGTCGCGGCCGACGTGATCCGCTCTCAGAGCGCCGCTTCGAGCCGGTCGAACAGCGGGTTCTCGCAGGCGAACACGTAGTCGAGCGGCCCCACCACCACGCTGGCGGCGCCATGGCCGCGCAGGAAGGTGGCGAGCGCGTGCACCTGGTCGGGCGGGCAGTGCAGGGTCAGCATGCCGGACGAGGTCGGGCCGCCGAACGGCGTCTCCACGCCGAACCTCTCGCGCGCCTCGGTGATCAGGGCGTCGTCGCACGCCTTGAAGCGGGTGCGCATCTCGCGGAACGAGGCGGCGCGGTCGTAGGCGGCGATGCGGTCGAGCACCAGCCGCGCCGTCTCGCGCGCCGCGGCGTCCCAGCGGGCGCCACGGGCCGCCACGAGGTTCGCCTGCGAGCGCAGGATGACGCCGTCGTCGACGATCTTCAGCGCATTGGCGGTGAGCGTGGTGCCGGTCGAGGTGATGTCGACGATCAGCTCGGCGGTGCCGGCTGCGGGCGCGCCCTCGGTGGCGCCGGCGCTCTCGACGATGCGGTAGTCGACGATGCCGTGGCGGGCGAAGAAGGCGCGCGTGAGGTTGACATACTTGGTGGCGACCCGCATCCGCGCGTCGTTGTCGAGCCGGAACGCGGTGGCGACGTCGTCCAGATCCGCCATGGTGCGCACGTCGATCCACGCCTGCGGCACCGCCACCACCACGGTGGCGTGGCCGAAGCCGAGCGGGTGCAGCAGCACGACATGCGCATCGGCGCGCGGGATGCTCTCGCGGATCAGATCCTCGCCGGTGATGCCGAAATGCACGGTGCCGGCGGCGAGCTGCTGGGCGATCTCCGAGGCCGACAGGAACGCCACCTCGATCTCCGGCACCCCCACCACGGTGCCGCGATACTCGCGGGCGCCGCGCGGCTTGGCGAGCTTGAGCCCGGCGCGGGCGAAATAGGTCTCGGCGTTCTCCTGGAGCCGGCCCTTGGCCGGCACCGCGATGACGAAGGCGCTCATCGTGCCGCTCCCGCGCCCTCGCCGAGCGCCACCAGACGATCGATCCACACCGCGAAGCCGACCGCCGGGATCGGCGTGTCGTGGCCGAGCCGGGCGAACAGCCCGTCGTAGCGGCCGCCGGCGACGAGCTGGCCGTCCACCCGACCCTGCGGATCGTGCAGCTCGAACACGACGCCGGTGTAGTAGTCGAGACCGCGCCCGAACGCGGTGGCGAAGCGGATCGCCGCGACGTCCACCCCGGCGCGCGCCAGGAGCGCGGTGCGCTGCTCAAGGGTGTCGAGGGCGGCGGCGAGATCGAGCCGGGCGTCGGTGGCGAGCCGGCGCAGCGCCGCCGCCGCCGCGGACGGATCGCCCGCGATGGCGAAGAAGCGGCCGATCAGGTCGCGCGTCTCGGCCGGCAGGGTGGCGCTGGCGCCGAGCTCGGCCTGCTCCAGGAAGCGCGCCGCGATGGCGCCGACCGAGCGGCCGCCCACCGTGGTGATGCCGGCGATCGACAGGAGGTCGGTCACCAGGGCGCGGGCCGCCTTGGGGTCCGAGTTGGCGAGCGCCGCCAGCACGCCTTGATACTCCGGCGGCCCGTTGGCGGGCGGCGCGGTGAGGCGGCTCAGGTCGTCGGCCAGCACGCTCTGGCGGGTGAAGTCCTTGGCGAGGCGGCGGCGCCACACCGGCGGCAGGTCGAGCGCCTCGATCAGCGCCGCGAACAGGCCGATGTCGCCCATGCGCAGCGCCGGCCCGGTGAGCCCGTAGCGCGCCGTCGCCTCCAGCGCGAGGGCGACCGCCTCGGCGTCGGCCTCGGCCTTGTCGAGGCGGCCGAACGACTCGATGCCGGCCTGGAGAAACTCGCCGGAAGCGCTCGGCCGCTGCCGGAACACCGGGCCAAGATAGCTGAACCGGGCCGGCCGCCCGGCTGCCGGGGAGGCGAGGTAGTCGAGCGCCACCGGGATGGTCAGGTCGGGCCGCAGGCAGAGATCGTCGCCGCCGGAGTCGGGGATCAGATACATGCGGCGGCGGATGTCCTCACCCGACAGGGCCAGGAACGGCTCCGCCGGCTGGAGGATCGCGGGCTCGACGCGGTCGTAGCCGGCGCGCGCATAGGTGGCGGCGAGCGCCTCCGCACGCGCGTCCTTGGCGGTGGTGGATACGGACATGTCTTCCCCGGGCACCATTGGTCGGCGCCGCCTTAGCACGTCTCCGCCGGGGTTTCGATCGCGATGCGCGCCCGGACGTGCCGGACAGGATGCAGCGCGATGGGGGGCGGCGTGCGGCCCGCCGGTGCGCGGCCCGCCGGCACCGGCTGGAAGGCCGGGCGCGGTCCGGCGCGATCGCCCATCAGTATTCGTCGGGACCCTCGGCCGCACGGCGAGACGTCGCCGTCCTCTCTGCATTGCAACATCTTGTCGTTGTGCTCTGCGATCGGCGCGGAACTCCCATGATCACTCCGTTTTAAGCGAATCGTGATTGCTTGGAACAGCCGGGTGCGTTACGGCTTTTGCAATGCAGCACGTTCGGAGCCCCCGCCGCTCCGCCATTGCGGTTGCAGAACCCCCCGCGACGCGCTTCGACAGGCGCCCGAGCCGCCCGGCTCGGTTCAGCAAGGACTGGTCTCATGACCTACGAAACCCTCATCGTCGAAACGGTCGGACGAGTCGGCCTGATCCGGCTGAACCGGCCCAAGGCGTTGAATGCTCTGAATTCGAGGCTCGCCGAAGAGCTGCGGCAGGCGTTCGCGCAGTTCGATCAGGACGACGACATCGGCTGCGTGGTCATCACCGGGACCGATCGCGCCTTCGCGGCCGGCGCCGACATCAAGGAGATGGCGCCGAAGTCGTTCATCGACACCTTCAAGGCCAACTACATGGCCAACTGGGACAGCCCGGCGCGCTCGCGCAAGCCCAGCATCGCGGCGGTGGCGGGCTTCGCGCTCGGCGGCGGCTGCGAGCTGGCCATGCAGTGCGACCTGATCATCGCGGCCGACAACGCCAAGTTCGGCCAGCCCGAGATCACCCTCGGCATCGTGCCCGGGCTCGGCGGCACCCAGCGCCTCACCCGTGCGCTCGGCAAGGCCAAGGCGATGGATCTGGTGCTGACCGGCCGCATGATGGACGCCGTCGAGGCGGAGCGCTGCGGCCTGGTCTCCCGCGTCGTGCCGCTCGACAAGCTGATGGACGAGGCCATGAAGGCGGCCGAGACCATCGCGTCGATGTGGCTGCCGGCCGTGATGACCGCCAAGGAGCTGGTGCAGCGCGCCCACGAGCTGCCGCTGGCCGAGGGCCTGCGCTTCGAGCGCCGCGCCTTCCACGCGATGTTCGGCACCGAGGGCCAGCGCGAGGGCATGGCGGCGTTCCTGGAGAAGCGGCCGCCGCGCTTCGACGAGCTGCACCACAAGACCCCGCCGGATCTCACCGAGGCGGCCGAGTAGCCACGCGGCAGCCGCCGCCCGGGGGCACGACGCCGAGCGGCCAACATGTCGCCCCCCGCCGTGGTGCCGGGCGCTGGCCGTCGATGGACGAAGGGGCGAGCGGCCGGCGTCGAGCGAATCCTGCCACGATCGGATACGAGCTTGCGTCGGACGATATTTGTCCGGGACAGTACCGGAACGGCCGGGCCGGATCGTCCTTGTGACGACGATCGTCGTCACGAGGACCGGCGTCGCGAGACCCGGCGTCACGAGAACCGGCGGGGCCTCCGCCGGTCCGGGTCCCGACCGCCGCCTGCCAGAAAGGCCCCGTCATGCTGCAATCCGACGAGCTCGAACGCTACGCCCGGCACATCGTGCTGCACGAGATCGGCGGTCCCGGCCAGAACGCTCTCAAGCAGGCGCGGGTGCTGGTGGTCGGCGCCGGCGGGCTCGGGGCGCCGCTGCTGCTCTATCTGGCGGCCGCCGGGGTCGGCACCCTGGGCATCGTCGACGACGACACCGTGTCGCTCTCCAACCTGCAACGCCAGGTGATCCACGGGACGCCGGACGTCGGGCGTGCCAAGGTCGAGAGTGCCGCCGCCGCGATCGCCGCCCTCAACCCGCATGTGGCGGTCGAACGCCATCCGGTGCGGCTCGGCCCCGACAATGCGCTCGACCTGATCGGCCGCTACGATCTCGTCACCGACGGCTCCGACAACTTCGCCACCCGCTATCTCGTCTCCGACGCCTGCTGCCTCGCCGGCAAGCCGCTGGTGACGGCGGCCCTCGGGGTGTTCGACGGGACTTTGACCACGTTGCGGCCGTTCGAGCGCGGACCGGACGGCACCTTGAACCCGACCTATCGCTGCCTGTTTCCCGAGCCGCCGCCGCCCGGCACCGTGCCGACCTGCGCGGAAGCCGGCATTCTCGGCGCCTTCGCCGGTGTCCTCGGCACCCTGATGGCGGTCGAGGTGGTGCGCGAGATCGTCGGCTTCGGCGAGGGGCTGGTCGGTCGGCTGCTGATGGTGGATGGCCGCGGCCCGCGCTTCGAGACGCTGCGCTACGCCTGGGACCCCGCCAATCCGCTCACCGGCGAGCATCCGACCATCACCGACCTGTCGGGGCATCGGCGGGCGGCGTGAGAGGCGACCCCCTCCACTCCGCCGTGTCGGGTATGGCGCCTGCCGCGGCGCGAGGCGGGATCGGCGGTTTCATACGAGATCCGGCTGATCCATTTGGGCGTCATTCCGGAAGCCGCGAAGCGGCTGTCCGGCGACTGTCTTGGATGTCAAGCGGGTGCGTATACGACGTCGGCTTTGACGAGGCCGTTGGCGACGACGAGGATCTTCCTGGCGACGGCGATGAGGGCGACCTTTGCGGGCTTTCCCTGGTCGCGCATGGCCTTGTAATCGTCCCTGAGCTTCGGGTTGTGGCGGACGGCGACGAGGGCGGCGAGATAGAG
>NZ_CAXWGY010000015.1:0-205 GCF_964266735.1 Rhodoplanes sp. P11 | reverse complement strand
TCCCGGAAAAAGGCCCTGAACCGCGCCGATAAGTCGGCCAAATCGTTGTCCACACGAGGAAAACGGAAATAGGCCCGGCAGACTTCGAATCTGAGGGTCGGGAGTTCGAATCTCTCCGAGCGCGCCAGCCATCTCCGTGAAAAGCTATTGAAATACTTTATCTTTTCAGGAGTGAGAGCGACGCCGAAAATTGACTATCGAGAGA
>NZ_CAXWGY010000014.1:0-247 GCF_964266735.1 Rhodoplanes sp. P11 | reverse complement strand
AAGCAGGCGAATTCGTTTTACAATTTCCCCATATGTTCTGTTATTGTTCGCGTTTTTCCGCATCTATCTTGTAAAACGCAAATATCTATAGCTACTCAACAATCAACTTAGATGACGCATTGTGCGATTTCGGCCTCGCATTAGAAATTAGTGCTATTTCCCCGACTGTTTTACAGCGTTTTACAACATGACCGTTGACGCGACAAAGCCGCCCCCGGTGCATCCCGAGGGCGGCGATGGCGATGGT
>NZ_CAXWGY010000013.1:0-255 GCF_964266735.1 Rhodoplanes sp. P11 | reverse complement strand
ATCGCCATGGAGAAGACCAGGCTCAAGCAGACGCTCGAGCCACTTCTGATCGAGAGCCACCGTGCCACCATCGCCGAACTCGCCGCGCAGTGCGAGCGAATCGAGGCCGAACTCGCTCGCCGGATCGTCGCCGACGCCGAGCTCGTCCGAGTCTCCCGCATCCTCACATCGATCCCGGGGATCGGCACCCGCATCGCCACCGTGCTGGTCACCGACCTGCCCGAACTCGGCCACCGCGACCGCAAGTCCATCGCC
>NZ_CAXWGY010000012.1:380000-580082 GCF_964266735.1 Rhodoplanes sp. P11 | reverse complement strand
GGGCGGGCCGGCACCCGTGCGACTGTTCGATCGACGAGCGGAACGGAGACGCCCGAGCCGGAATAGCGGCCACACAGGGCCGGGAATCCAACGAGCGGTCCCCGTCAGCCCGCCACTATGCCAGTGACAGCCGAAAGATACAGGAATCCAACCGAGACTTCGATGATTGCCGCTGGATTCCGGGTTCGCGGCTTCGCCGCGCCCCGGAACGACGGCCAACTGATCCTCCGGAACAACATCACTGGTCCCCGTCAGCCTCCGGCGGCACCGCCAGCACCGAGCGGTTGATCGGGAACCGATCGGCCAGCAGGGCCGCCTCGAACCGCCCGGCATACTCCGACCACGAGATCCCCTGCTGGTGGCGCAGCGCCGCCTCGTGCTGACGCCGCCACAGCGCGTCGTCCGTGAGCAGCGCCACCGCCCGCTCGGCGAAGCGGTCGGGATCGGCCTCGTGAAAGCCGGTGATGCCGTCCAGCACCCGCTCCGGCACCGCCGCCACCGGCGCCACCACGGCCGGCACGCCGAGCGCCTGCGCCTCGGCCACCGCCAGGCAGAACGCCTCGACCTTGTGGCCGAGATAGAGCATCACCCGCGAGCCCCGCATCGCCTCGATCAGGCCGGTGCGGGTCGCCGTCGGGTGCATCCGCACCGAGGCGCGGACATGATCGGGCTGGCCGGCGGGCAGCAGCGAGCCGCCCCAGGCGGCCCAGAAGTCGGCGTCCGCCGGCATCTCGTGCACGCCGTAGACGTCGAGCACCGCGTCGGGCACCCGCGGCAGCACCTTCTCGGCCCAGATCTCGACGAGACGCTTGAGGTTGCGCTGCGGATTGGAGGCGAAGATGGCACGCCGCGGCGGCGGCGCCGCAAGCGGGGCCTGGCCGCGCACGTCCTCGGGCAGCCCGAGCGGGATCAGGATGTGCGGATCGCGCCGCGGCAGGAACGGCGAGTAGATGTGGACCTGGTGCAGGCTCTGGAGCACCGGCACCGGCCGATACCACCACACCCGGCCGATCTGCTTGTAGTGCTTGAGGTGGTTCGGCTGCCACAGCACCCAGATGGCGCGCCGCCGCGGCCGCCGCACGAAGCGCAGGAGCCGCGGATGCTGGCAGGCGACGTAGAGGTCGCAGGTCTCCGGGCGGGCGCCCGTGATGGGTCGCCACTGCACGCCGTGGTCTTCGACGGGGGCGTCGCAGTTGCTGTAGACGGTGACGGCGTGGCGGCGGCGCACCAGCTCGCGGGCGAGCCGGATCACCGACGATTCGGTGCCGCCGAGCGGATGCGTCTCCAGGTGACGCCCGTCGTAGCGGCGCGTGGTGTCGGCGATGACGATGTCGGCCATGGCAGGATCGGCGGTGATGCTGGGGTGATGGAGCGCTTGCGTTTCGGCGCCGGGACGGCTGTGATACCGCAAGCGCCTTCCTTCCCCAACCTCTCCCACCGCACACTCCCCCCAACACACTCCCCCCAACGACGAAAAACCGAATCCGAGGAGACCATCAGGATGGCCAACAACACGCTCAGGGTCGGCTGGATCGGCATGGGTCGGATGGGCTACGCCATGGCCGAGCGGCTGGTGAAGTCCGGCCACGACGTCTCGATCTGGAACCGGACGCGGTCCAAGGCGGAGCCGCTCGCCAAGCTGGGCGGCAAGGTGGTCGACCGGCCCAGCGATCTCGGCGGCGTCGACGTGTTGTTCTCGATCGTGTCGACCGGCAAGGACCTCGAGGAGGTCTATTTCGGTCCGAACGGCGCCGTCACCGGGAGCGCGGTGCCGTCCGTGCTGGTCGACTGCTCCACCATCGCGGTCGACGCCTCGGCCGCGATCCGGGCGAAGCTCGCCGATCGCGGCGCCGATTTCGTCGCCTGTCCGGTCTCCGGCAACGCCAAGGTGATCAAGGCCGGCAAGCTGTCGGCGGTCGCCTCCGGTCCCGAGGCGGCGTTCCGCAAGGTCGAGGATGTGATCCGGGTGGTGGCGCCACACGGCGTCTCCTATGTGGGCGACGGCGAGCTGGCCCGCGTCTGCAAGATCGCCCACAACGTGCTGCTCGGCGTCGTCATCGAGAACCTGATCGAGATCACCCTCCTGGTGAACAAGCTCGGGGTGCCGCGCCACGCCTTCCTGGCGTTCCTCAACAACAGCGTGATGGGCTCCACCTTCACGGCCTACAAGTCGCCGGCGCTGGTCAATCTCGACTGGACCACGACGTTCACGCCCGAGCTGATGCGCAAGGACCTCGACCTCGGGCTGGAACTCGGCCGCGAGCAGGACGTGCCGATGCCGGTGACGGCGGCGGCCCGCGAGATGCTCCAGGCCCATTTCGGCGCCGCCATGCTGAAATCCGATCCGGACGCCTATCTGGAGAAGGACTTCGCGGCGCTGATGGAAACCATGGCGCTGCTGTCCGGGATGACGCTCGCGCCCGAGAACGTCGCGGTGCCGACCGGGCTGGAGCACTGACCGGCCGCCCGTCCACGGACAGGCGCCGCGTCAGCGCGGCCGCCTGATCCGCACATAGAGGGCGCCGGCACCGCCGTGGCCGGCGGCGGCGTCGAAGCCCACCACATAGGCGCGGAACTCGGGGAGCTGGAGCCACAGCGGCACCTGCCGGCGCAGGATGCCGCGGCCCTGGTGGTGGAGATGGCCGCCGCGAGAATGTTCGCGGCCCGGACCGGCGTCGCCCTCGCCCCCCTTGCCGGTGATCACCAGCACGAAGCGGGCGCCGCGCGCCTGCGCGGCCGCCACGAAGCGGCGCAGCGCCGCGTGCGCCTCCGCCTGGGTCATGCCGTGCAGGTCCAGGCGGGCATCGATCTCGGTGTGGCCGCGGGTCAGCCGCTTGGTGTCGCGGCGGCCGAGCGGCGCGAGCGACGGAGGCGAGGGCGGCGTGTCGGGCCCGGCGGTCCGGGGGCCGGCGCTGCGCGACCCCGCGGTCGGCCGCGGCTCCGCCGCCGGCGGACCGGCGGCCTCGGACGACAGCGACGCCATCGCGGCCGCCTGGGCCGGACGCAAGGGCCGCACCGAGCGCACCACCCCGGCCCACAGCCGGCGCTCCTCCTCGTTCAGCCTGCGGATCATGGCGAATGCTCCCGGCCCGCCTCAACGGCCGCGGTGGCGGCGGACGGCGCGCGGCTCGCCGCGGCCGGGGCGGCGCTTGACCGCCGGCTTCTCGGGCTCCGGAGCCGGACGGGCGAGCGGCAGCGGCATGCGGGCGCCGACCGCCACCGGATCGATCTCGCGCGGCACCAGCAGGGCGAAACGGCCCGCCTGGCGGATGCGGCCGGCGATGCGGCCGGCCTCGTCGCCGGCACCGAAATAGAGATCGGCCCGCGCCGGCCCGACGATCGCCGACCCGGTGTCCTGGGCGATCATGGTGCGGCGGAACGGGTCCGCGCTGCGCGGCCCGGTGATCGGCAGGTCGGCCCAGATGAAGAACGGCGTGCCGTAGACGTGGATGCGGTCGACCGCGATGGAGCGGCCGGCGGTGAGCGGCACCCCCTGAGCACCGGCCGGCTCGCGCTCGTCGTTCAGCCCGGTGACGCGGAAGAACACATAGGAGCGGTTCTGCCGGCGAACGTCGTTCGCCTCCTCGGGATTGGCCAGCATCCAGTCGCGGATGCGCGCCATCGACATCTCCTCGCGGGGAATGTGGCCGCGCTCGATCAGCACCCGGCCGACCGGCGTGTAGGGATAGCCGTTGTGGCCGTCGTAGTTGACCCGCAGCAGCGTGCCGTCTTCGAGCCGCACCCGGGCCGAGCCCTGGATCTGGATGGTGAGCAGCTCGGCCGGGTCCTTGAGCCAGGCGAGCTCCAGATGGCGGCCGCCGAGCGCCCCGTCCTCGATCTCGCCGCGGTCCCAGTAGGGCACCCGCTCGCCGTCGAGTGTGATGCGCAGCGCCTGGCCGCGGTTGGGGAAGGGTTGGCCGGGCTTCTGGCCGGGCGCGACGAGGTCCGGCGGCCGGCGGTGGAGCGGCACCTTGAAGGTCGGGCTGGCGAAGCGGGAGCCGTCGACGATCGGCTCGTAATAGCCGGTCAGGAAGCCGGCACTCTCGCCCAGCCGGGTGATGGCCAGGGGCCGGAAGTGATCCTCGAAGAAGTGCCGGGCGGCGTCGCCACCGCGCAGCCGGGCGGCGAGTGCCCGCCGGCAGGGAGGCACCAGGGCGCGCCGGATCGCGCGCGGATCGGCCGCCGCATCGCCGCGCACGATCGGGCCGCAGCTGATGCGGAACGCCGCGAAGGCGGCCGCGTGGTCGTCCTCGGCCCAGCCCGGCAGGTCGGTCCAGTCGATCGGATCGAGCTGAGCGTCGTCGAAGTGGAGCGGCACCTCGGCCGAGTGGGCGGGTCGCGGTAACGGCAAGGGCGGCGTCTCGCCCCGGCGCGCCTCGGCGTCATTCATCCCGACCCACAGCCCCGCCGTGAAGGCGACCGCCAGGCCGAACAGGCTCGCCACCGCCGAGGCGGTGCGCCGTCGCGGCAGGGCGGCGGCCGACATCGCGGCGACGCTAGTGGCCGGCCTCGGTGGCGACCAGCTTCCAGTTGGGGTCGCGGGACGACACGTCGCGGGCGAAGGTCCAGACGTCGGTCACCTCGGTGACCTTCTCGTCGCTGCCGTCGACGACGGCGCCGGTGCGGTCGCGGGTGACCGAGATGAGCTGCGAGACGAAACGCAGGGTGACCTGGGCGATGCGGCCGCGCAGCTCGGCCGACGAGATTTCGGCCGTGTCGATCGACACGAACTTGGTCTCGGCGGTCTCGCCCCGGCTCTCGCGGTCGCGGATGGCGGCGTCGAAACCCTCGAACACCTCCTTGGAGAGCAGGTTGCGCAGCGACCGGCGATCACCTTCCGCGAAGGCGGTGACGATCATCTCGTAGGCGGCCCGCGCACCGGCCAGGAAGTGCTGCGGATCGAAGCTGCTGTCGGCCTCGGCGATGGCCTGGAGTCCGGATGCGACGGCCGATCCCGGCACCGCGATGCCCTTCAGCCGCTCGCCGACGGCGGCGGCCGTCTCGGCCGCGACCTCGGCGGGGCGGGCGGCGGCATCGCCGCGCGGCGGCAGGGTCACCACCTTGTCGTTGGCATTGGCGCTGCCGCGCACGCCGTCGCGGCCGGAGAACGGGTCATAAGGCGGACGCTCGCGGCCAGTCCGCTGGCCGAGCACGCTGCGCAGCCGCAGGAAAATGAACACCGCGAGCGCCAGGAAGATGATGGTATAGATGTCAAACACGTCCCGCACGCTCTCGCAGACGTTGATGGGAACAGAATGGCCAGCTTCGGGCTAACACGGGGTCGATAGGCGGGTTCCGGCACCGTGGTGGCCATGATCCCTGGTTGACATGATCTAGGTATGGTCGTGTCGTCGGTCCAGGGGGGTGCGGCTCCAAGCTGCGGCGTCGGACCCGTGCTCCGGATAGGATCTGCTCCGGATTTGGTCTGCTCCGGACGAAGCCGGCATCCGCTGGATACCGCTTCGGACGGGCGGTGAACAGACGCCGTCGCGACGTCGGGCGCACGGGCCTAGCGTGGTATTTGTGACCGCTTCCGGATGCGAGATCAATGAAAATCGGCAAGTGGCTGCTCCCTGGTCTGCTCCTTCTGCCGCTGGCCGAGCTTCTGGTTTTCGTCGCGGTGGCGGCGGTGATCGGGCTCGGCGGCGCCACCGTCCTGCTGATCGCCGGCTCGGGAATCGGCGTGCTGGTGCTGCACCGGCACGGCCCGTCCTGGCTGCAAGAGGTCCGCGATCTCATCACCGGCCGTACCGTGGCCCGCGATCCCGATCGGCCGGTCCCCGCCATCCCGGCACTGGCGGCCGTGCTGCTGGCCGTCCCGGGCTTCCTCACCGACGCGGCGGCGGCCCTGCTGCTGGTGCCGGCGGTGCGCCAGCGGCTCGACGCGCTGCTCGGGACCGGGTCGCCGCGCGGCGCGCCGGGACCGGGCTTCGCCCGCCGGCATCCCGGGCGAGGACCGATCGTCGATCTCGCGCCCGACGAGTGGCAGGACGTGCCCGACCCGCCGCCCCGGCGACGCCGGCGCCGGCCACCCGCCGAGCACACTCCCGCCGGACGCCCGCCCGGCGGGTGAGCAGCAGGGGGGCGGCCCCCGCGGGGGTGCGCTTGTCGGTCCCCGGCGGCTGTGTTAGCCACTCGACGCCGCGCCGGCCGCCGCCGGACGGACCGAATTCGCATCGCACACGCCCGGTTTGCACGGGCGCCCGATCTGCTCGAGGAGAGCCCATGGCCACGACCACCAACGGGGGCGACGCGGCAGCCGCCCAGGCGCAGCCCTCGGGGCCGTCGCTCAACGTGCTCGCCCAGTACGTCAAGGATTTCTCGTTCGAGAACCCGAACGCGCCGCGCAGCCTGATGCAGTCGCCCAAGCAGCCGACCATCAGCGTGCAGATCAACGTCAACACCAACGCGCTGTCGGACACCGACTACGAGGTCGAGCTGAAGCTCGACGGCAAGGCGGAGATCGACGGCAACACGCTGTTCGGCTTCGACCTGCTCTATGCGGGCGTGTTCCGTCTCCAGAACATCCCGCAGGACAACCTGCCGCCGTTGCTGATGATCGAGTGCCCGCGGCTTCTCTTCCCGTTCGCCCGCGAGATCGTCGCGAACGCCGTGATCCACGGCGGCTTCCCGCCCCTGCTGCTCGATCCGATCGACTTCGTCTCGCTGTTCCAGCAGCGGATCGCCAATCTTCAGGCGCAGCAGCCGTCCGCGCAGGCCTGACGCAGGCCTGACGCAGGCCGGCCCGCGCCGGGCGATCGAGACACACGAAGGCCGGGCCACACGCCCGGCCTTTTCTGTTGGGTGCAGGCGGCGCGCGGCCGGATGACGGGATCAGCCGGCCGAACGGGCCGCGGCGGGCGCCGGCTCGGCCGCGGCCAGATAGTCGCGCCAGATCGCCTGATCGCCGAGGCTGTCGACGAAGGCGCGGTGAGCCGCGATCTCGTCGGCGGACAGCCGCGGTGCGAGCGGCGTCGGTCGCGGCCGCGCCCGGCCCGATGTCGCCACCACCACCGAGGCGCTCGCGGTCTCCAGTCCGAGCTGCGCCTGGCGGGCCTCGATCAGCTCCAGATAGACCTCGGCCAAAAGCTCGGCATCGAGCAGCGCGCCATGCTTGACGCGCCGCGACGTGTCGATGCGGAAGCGGGCGCACAGATCGTCGAGGCGGTTCTGGCCGCCCGGATACTTGCGGCGGGCGAGCAGCAGCGTGTCGACGAGACGGGCGCGCGGGATCACCGGCAGGCCGCAGCGCTCCAACTCCGCATTGATGAAGCCGAGATCGAAGCTCGCATTGTGGGCGACCAACGGGGCGTCGCCCACGAAGGCGATGAAAGCCTCGGCCACATCGGCGAACAGCGGCTTGTCGGCGAGGAACTCGGCCGACAGACCGTGCACCGCGAAGGCTTCGGCGGGCACATCGCGCTGCGGGTTGAGATAGTAGTGGAAGGTCTGGCCGGACGGGATGCGGTTGAGCAGCTCGATGCAACCGATCTCGATCAGCCGGTGACCCTGATAGGGATCGAGGCCGGTGGTCTCGGTGTCGAAGACGATCTCACGCATCATGGCTCGTGGCCGGGCTCCCGCTGTCGCCGGGCGGCGAGCCGTCCGCCGCCGTGGACGGGCGGCGCGGCTCCCGGCACGCGACGGCGCGGAGAATGGCACGAACCTGGGTGCGGGCGGAATCGAAGCCGCCGGAGCTGTCCACGATAAAATCGGCGCGCCGGCGCTTCTCGGCGTCCGGGATCTGCTTGGCCAGGATGGCGGCGAACTTCTCCTCGGTCATGCCGGGCCGGCGCAGCACGCGGGCGCGTTGCACGGCGGCGGGGGCCGACACCACCACCACGAAGTCGACGCGGCGGTCGGCGCCGGTCTCGAACAGAAGAGGAATGTCGAGCACCGCGACGGCCGCCCCGTCCGCGGCGGCGCGCGCCAGAAACGCCTCCTCCTCCCGCCGCACCAGCGGATGCACAATCGCCTCCAGCCGGGCGAGGGCGGCGGCATCGTTCATCACCAGCGGCCCCAGGCGGGTGCGATCGACCTTGCCGTCCACCACGGCGTCGGGAAACGCCGCCGCGATCGGGGCCACCGCGGCTCCCTCGTAGAGACGGTGGACGGCCGCATCGGCATCGTGCACCGGCACGCCGGCCTCGGCGAACAGCCGTGCCGTCACCGACTTGCCCATGCCGATCGACCCGGTGAGGCCGATGATCCGCATGCTTGATCTCCATCGGGCGCACCGCGCGCCCGCTCAGCCGACCAGGCAGCCTTCGCGGCGCAGGAAGCCGAGCAATGGCAGTAGCGGCAGCCCCAGAATGGTGAAGTGATCGCCGTCGATGCGCTCGAACAGATGAATGCCGAGCCGTTCGAGCTGATAGGCGCCGACGCTCGCCGTGACGGCGTCGCCGGCGCTGTCCAGATAGGCATCGAGAAAGCGATCGGTGAGGCGGCGCATGGTGAGCTGCGCCGTCTCGACATGGCCGAAGATCACCCGCCCGTCCTTGGCGACCGCGACGGCCGAGTGCAGCGCATGGGTGCGGCCGCTCATGGCCTTGAGCTGCTCGCGGGCGGCATCCCGGTCGGCCGGCTTGTTGAAGCGCCGGTCGCCGAGCGCCAGCGTCTGGTCGGCACCGACCACGTAACAACCGGAGCGTTGCACCGCCACCACCCGGGCCTTCTCGCGCGCCAGCACGAGAGCCGCCTGAGCGGGCGACACCGGGCCGGCGCGAACCTCGACCTGGCGCTCGTCGATGTCGGCCTCGGTCGGCTCGATCGGAATGCCGGACGCCTCCAGCATGGCGCGACGGGCGGCGCTGCGCGAGGCGACCACCAGGGGCTGCGGAGCGAGCCAGAGCACTTCAGTGGCCCTCCGGCTGACGGCGCCGCTCGGCCAGCAGCGCCAACACGGCGGCGGCGGTCTCCTCGATGGAGCGGCGCGTGACGTCGATCAGCGGCCAGCCGCGGCGGGCACACAGGCGGCGCGAGTAGACGATCTCCTCGGTCACCGCCTCGCGGTCGATGTACTGGTCGTCCTCGTTGTGGGCCTTGAGCCCGAGCAGACGGTTCTGGCGGATGGCCACGATGCGCTCCGGGCTGGCGAACAGGCCGACCACCAGAGGCTTCTGGAGGGTCTCCAGGGCGGGCGGCGGCGGCACGCCGGGAACCAGCGGGATGTTGGCGGTCTTGACGCCGCGGTTGGCGAGATAGATCGAGGTCGGGGTCTTGGACGTGCGGGAGACGCCGACCAGCACCACGTCGGCGCGCTCGAGATCGTCGGCGAGCTGCCCGTCGTCGTGCATCATGGTGTAGTTGAGGGCGTCGATCCGCTTGAAGTACTCGGCATTGAGGACGTGCTGGGCGCCGACCTTGGGGGTCGATTCGTGGCCGAGATGGGATTCGAACAGGCGCAGCACCGGGCCGAGGATCGACAGGCAGGGCAGGCCGAGATCACGGCAGGTGGTTTCCAGCCTCTCGATCAACGTCTCGTCGAGCAGGGTGTAGAGCACCACCCCGGGCTCCTGCTCGATCTCGGCCAGCACATGATCGAGCTGCTTGGCGGTGCGCACCGCCGGATAGACGTGCTCGACCGCCGAGACCTGGGTGTACTGCGCGGTGGCGGCCCGGGCGACCGTGATGAGGGTCTCGCCGGTCGAGTCGGAGACGAGATGCAGGTGGAAGAAGCTGGTCGGTTTCGTCATCGGCCCCACGGAATCGCGCCCCCCGGAATTGTGCCGCCGAAATCGTGCTGGCGAAATCGTGCTGGCGAAATCGTGCTGCCGGAATCATGTCTCCGGTCTCGGGTCCTCCCGGGTCACACCCCGCTGCTTCACGCCCTGAGGACAGCTGTGGACGGCTGGGGAGAACACCGCGCGGGCGCCGCCTCCGCGGGACGGGCCGGTGGTCCCGCGGCACCCCGGATCACAAATTCACAGGACGGGACGACGAGTCGAGGATTTATACTCCTTCATTGTGAAGAGCGGCAATGATATCAGGCGGGCCGAGCAGGGCGGTCACCAACCGCTGCGGCACAGGCGGTCGCAGTGCAGTCGACAGGATCGCTCGACACACAGGACGGTGGACCATGCTGTGGATGACGTTGCGGCTGGTGTGGACGGGGGAGTCGTGAGTCTTTTCCCGCCCCCAATAGACTCAACAATGAAGATTCTCTTAATCTTTTGATTTGATAGAGCCGATGAACAATCCTGCTGTCTCTCCGAACACTCCCACCCGTGCGGTCCTTGACGTCCTCGCCGGCAAGCGTCAGGCAACACCGCCGGTCTGGATGATGCGTCAGGCCGGACGCTACCTCCCCGAGTACCGCGCCACCCGCGAGCAGGCCGGCAGCTTCCTCGACCTGTGCTTCAATCCAAAGCTCGCCGCCGAGGTTACGTTCCAGCCGATCCGTCGGTTCGGCTTCGATGCCGCGATCCTGTTCTCCGACATCCTGGTGGTGCCGCACGCTCTCGGCCAGACGGTGAGCTTCGCGGCCGGCGAAGGGCCGCGCCTCGCGCCGCGGGTCGACCGGGACAATGTCGGCCGGTTCTCCGGCAGCTTCGACCAGGCGAAGCTCGCGGCGGTGTTCGAGGCGGTGCGGCTGATCCGGGCCGGGCTGCCGGCGGAAACGACGTTCCTCGGCTTCTGCGGGGCGCCGTGGACGGTGGCGACCTACATGGTGGCCGGGGAAGGGACCTCGGACCAGGGGCCGGCGCGCTCGTTGGCGTATCGTGATCCGGAGACCATGCAGCGGCTGATCGACGGGCTGGTCGATGCCTCGATCGCCTATCTGATCGAGCAGTTCCGGGCGGGGGTGGACGCCGTGCAGGTGTTCGACACCTGGGCCGGCATCCTGCCGCCGGCGGAGTTCGACCGGTGGGTGATCGCCCCGACGGCGCGCATCGTCGCCGGCGTGCGGGCCGCGGTGCCGGACGCCAAGATCATCGCCTTCCCGCGTGGAGCCGGAACGCAGCTCGAGCGTTTCATCGACAAGGTGCCGGTGAACGCCGTGGGGCTCGACTGGACGATGGATCTCACCTTCGCGCGCGAGCGAATCCAGAGCCGAGTGGCCGTGCAGGGCAATCTCGACCCGCTGCTGCTGGTCGCCGGCGGCGACGCGCTCGACCGCGGCGTCGACGCCGTCATGGAGGCGTTCCGCGACGGCCCGTTCATCTTCAACCTCGGCCACGGCATCACGCCGGAGGCGCCGATCGCCAATGTGGAGCGCATGCTGGCGCGGGTCAGGGGCGGTTGACGGAAGACCCGCGGGGCGCGCCGGCGGACGATCGGCGGGGCGAGATCGCCTCGCCGGCACGTCGGCTCCTGCGGGCGGCGGTGGGGCTCGTGGCGCCGCTCGGCCTGGCGGTCGGACTCGTCGTCGTGGTGCCGGTCGGGGCCTATCTGTGGATGCGGGCCGTCCATCTGGTCGCGGTGGCGTGCTGGGTGGGGGGCATGCTGGTGCTGCCGCCGCTGTTCGCCCGGCATATCCGGGTCGCCTCTGGGCCGGCGGCCGACCTGCTCGGCGAGATCGAGCACCGGGTGATGCGTCATCTGGTCAACCCGGCCATGGTGGTGACCTGGGGGGTGGGCGGCTGGCTGCTGTGGAACGGCGGTTGGTGGTCGAGCGGCTGGTTTCATGCGAAGCTGGCGCTCGTCATCGTGCTGTCGGGCCTGCACGGCATGCTGTCGGCGGAAATCCGGCGGCTGGCGCAAGGGTCGCCGCGCTACGCCCGATTTTATATTCCGCTCGGCGTGATCGGCGGCATTCTGGCAGTCGGAACGGTGCTGCTGGCGGTGGTCAAGCCGCTCTGACCGGCAGTGGGCGCCCACGGTTTGGGCAGGGTTCGCTCTTGCGTGGTCGGCGCTCTTTACCTATGTTGGCCCCATCTCCCCGAACGCAGGCAGATGCAGTCGAACGAGGCTTCCAACGAGCCGAGTCGCAGCATCGGGGCCAGAGGCGACAAGCCCGTTTGCCCTGAGACCTGTGAGTTCCCCTTCCAGCGTCGATCGGCCCTCCATCGACACACAGGATTACCCGCATGCGGGAAATGAAGCTTCAGGACCTCAAGTCCAAGACTCCGACCGAATTGCTGGCCTTCGCCGACGAGCACGAGGTGGAAAACGCCTCGACGATGCGCAAGCAGGAGCTGATGTTCGCGATCCTCAAGCAGCTCGCGCAGAAGGACGTGGAGATCATCGGCGAGGGTGTGGTCGAGGTGCTGCAAGACGGCTTCGGCTTCCTGCGGTCGCCGGAGGCCAACTATCTGCCGGGGCCGGACGACATCTACGTGTCGCCGTCGCAGATCCGCCGCTTCGGCCTGCGCACCGGCGACACCATCGAGGGGCAGATCCGCAGCCCCAAGGAAGGCGAGCGCTATTTCGCGCTGCTCAAGGTCAACACGATCAATTTCGAAGACCCCGACAAGGCGCGCCACAAGATCAACTTCGACAACCTGACGCCGCTCTATCCGGACGAGCGGCTCAAGATGGAGGTCGAGGACCCGACCCGGAAGGATCTGTCGGCGCGGGTGATCGACATCGTGGCGCCGATCGGCAAGGGCCAGCGCGCCTTGATCGTGTCGCCGCCGCGCACCGGCAAGACGGTGCTGCTCCAGAACATCGCCCACGCCATCACGGCCAATCACCCGGAGTGCTACCTGATCGTGCTGCTCATCGACGAGCGGCCCGAGGAGGTGACCGACATGCAGCGCTCGGTGAAGGGCGAGGTGATCTCCTCGACCTTCGACGAGCCGGCGGCGCGCCACGTGCAGGTCGCCGAGATGGTGATCGAGAAGGCCAAGCGGCTGGTCGAGCACGGCCGTGACGTGGTCATCCTGCTCGACTCGATCACCCGCCTCGGTCGCGCCTACAACACGGTGGTGCCGTCCTCCGGCAAGGTGCTGACCGGCGGCGTCGACGCCAATGCGCTCCAGCGCCCGAAGCGGTTCTTCGGCGCCGCCCGCAACATCGAGGAGGGCGGCTCGCTCACCATCATCGCGACCGCGCTGATCGAGACCGGCAGCCGCATGGACGAGGTGATCTTCGAGGAGTTCAAGGGCACCGGCAACTCCGAGATCATTCTCGACCGCAAGGTGGCCGACAAGCGGACCTTCCCGGCGATCGACATCACCCGCTCGGGCACCCGCAAGGAAGAGCTGCTCACCGAGAACCAGACCCTCAAGAAGATCTACGTCCTGCGCCGCATCCTCAACCCGATGGGCACCATGGATGCGATCGACTTCCTTCTCGACAAGCTCCGCAATACCAAGAACAACGGCGAATTCTTCGACTCCATGAACACGTGAGGCGATGCGCGACCCTCCCCAGCGGCTGGCAGTCGGACAGGCACGCTGGCCGCAGGACCGGGCGCTGGTGGAGGGGCTGATTCGCGACTTCGCCGCCTGGGCGGGACCCAGAGCGGGCACGGGCGGGCCGCAGGTGCCGCTCGCCCGGCTGCCGGGTCGCTATCGGATGCCGCATGGCTGCATCCTGGTCGCGCATGCGGGGTCCGATCCGGTCGGGGTGGCGGCGTTCCGCCGGCGTCGGGTCGGCGTGTGCGAGATCGACCAGCTATTCGTGCGGGAGGCGTTCCGGGGGCTCAGTATCGCCGGCGTGCTGCTCGATGGGCTGATCGCCACGGCGCTGGCGGTGGGCTATCGCCGCATGATGGTCGAGGTCGGGGACGGCTGCCGGGCGGCGCGCGAGGTCTACCGGAAGGGCGGCTTCCAGGTGGTGCGCTCACGGGCGCCGCGGCCGGGGGTGGTGACCCTCGGCCTCGATCTGCGCGCCGCGCTGCCGGTCGTTCCGCCCGGGATCCGGTCGCCCGCGGGCATCGGCTGACCCGTGATCAGGCGCTTGGCCCGAGGGCCGCCAGGGTGGCGGCCAGGGCTGCCGGGGTGTCGATCGGACGCGAGCAGCGCCCGGCGGTGCACACGAAGACGGCGCCCGCCGTCGCTGCGGCGTGGCCGCGGGCCGGATGATCGGGCGGCAGCCGATCCGGCTGTGGGGCCCACAGGACCGTCCGCTCGGTGAACGGAACGTGCTGCACCGCGTCAATGAGCGCAGCATTGTGCGCGGCCTGGCCGCTGACGACCAGCTCCACACCGCGCAGCCGCAGGTCGAGGGCATTCAGCAGGCCGAGATGGCCGAACACATTGCTGGCCGCCATCGGCAGCACCCCGTCGAACAGGCGGTCGGCGCGTTCGCGCCAGGTGTCGGCGCCGGTGAGCACCGCCAGGCGAATCAGATTTTGCGCCGCAACGGCGTGGGGATTGGGGGTCGCGTCGTCCTGGGTGGCGGCCGGACGGATCACCAGGCCCTCGGCATCGTCGGCGGTGAGAAAGTAGCCCCCGGTCGTCGGGTCGGCGTGGTGACGCTCCAGAGCGGCCTGCCAAATCAAGGCTTTATCGATGAAATCCCGGTCCCCCGTGGCCTCGTGCAGGGCCACGGCGGCGCGCCCCATGGCGGCGAAGTCGCTGGCCAGGCCGGGCATCAGCAGGCGGCCGTCGCGCCACGAGTGACCGAGACGGTCGCCGCGGGTCATGTGCGTTGCAACAAAGTCGAAAGCGCGGCGGGCGCGGGCCACCCAATCGGGCTCCCCGAGCAGCGTTCCCGCATTCGCCAGGGCCGCGATCATCAGCCCGTTCCAGTCGGCCAGCACCTTGTCGTCGAGGCCGGGGCGGATTCGACCGGCGCGCGCCTCCAGCAGCTTGTTGCGCAGTGCAACAAGGTGGGTCTCCAGATCGGGGTCGTCGGGCCGGAGCGATGGGCTTGATCCGGTACGGGCACGCGCATGCTCGTCGAGGGCGGCGAGGCGGTTGAGGATCGTCTGGCCCTCGAAATTGCCGCCCGGGGTCACGTCGTAATGACGGGCGAACAGGTCGGCATCGTCGGGACCGAGCACGGCCGCGATCTCGTCCGGGGTCCAGACGTAGAACTTGCCCTCGTGGCCTTCGGAATCGGCATCGAGAGAGGCACAGAAGGCCCCCTCGGGGGTGGTCATCTCGCGGGCCAGCCAGGCCACCGTCTCGGCGGCACGCCGGCGGAACAGCGGGTGGCCGGTGCGGGCATGGGCGAGCGCCAGCAGCTCGAGGAGCTGGGCGTTGTCGTACAGCATCTTCTCGAAATGCGGCACCAGCCAGCGCTCGTCGACGGAATAGCGGGCGAAGCCGCCGCCGAGATGATCGTAGATGCCGCCCTCGCACAGGCGTTCGAGCGAGTGGGCGACGAGATCGACATAGAGGTTGGGGCTCGGCGGCTGGGGAGTGGCGCGGTCGGCGCGCTGGCCGGCCCGCCACAGCAGCTCCAGCATGGCCGGCTGCGGGAACTTGGGAGCGCCGCGGAGCCCGCCATGGGTGAGGTCGATCAGGCCGGCGACCTGCTGGGCGACGCGGTCGAGCTCGGCGACCCCGATGGTCACCGGGCCGGCGGCCTCGGCGCGGGCCGCGAGGCGGCCCATCAGGGCGTCGCGGTTCTGGGTGATGCGATCGGGCTCCTCGCGGAACAGGCGCGCGACCTCCTCCAGCACGTCGACGAAGGACGGGCGGCCGTAACGCGAGGTCTTGGGAAAGTAGGTGCCGCCCCACACCGGCTCGCCCTCCGGCGTCAGGAACATGGTAAGCGGCCAGCCGCCCTGTTGGCCGAGATGATGCAGCGCCGCCATGTAGATCTGGTCGATGTCGGGGCGCTCCTCGCGGTCGACCTTGATGTTCACGAACAGCCTGTTCATCACGGCCGCGGTGTCGCGGTCCTCGAAGCTCTCGTGCGCCATCACATGGCACCAGTGGCAGGCCGCGTAGCCGATCGACAGCAGGATCGGCCGGCCGGTCCGCCTGGCCTCGGCGAGGGCGTCCGGCCCCCAGGGCCACCAGTCGACCGGATTGGCGGCATGCTGAAGCAGATAGGGGCTCGTCTCACCGGCGAGGCGGTTAGCGGGTGAGGGCGCGGCAGGGCTGGGGCTGTCCATGGGTCTCCCGGGGGTTTCGGCCATTATCAGGGAGAACCGGCCAAACCGACAGGGGTGCCGGGCGCGACAGGACAGCCGATCGATGACGGGGTGGTCGACGTTGAGGTTAATGAGGGGTAAATGGTGGAGGATTCGGGACCGGGTGTATCGTGAGGGGCGTCCTGGTAGCGAGGTGAGCGATGCGACTGTTGTCGACCTGCGCCATGATGCTGCTGCTGGCGAGCCCGGCGGCGGCCCAGACCTTCACGACCGGCTGTGGATGGGGCTCGCGCAGCGTGTTCTGCCAGTCCAAATGGCTCAGTGGTCCGGTCGCCGTGGCGGGCCAGCTCGACTATGTCGAGATGCGCAAGGTCAGCGCCGACGAGCGCGCCGTCTGGCAGACGCGGTGCCGCCCGCGGGACGTCACCGATCGGTATGGTGTGGTGCACGTCGTCTATGCGGCGGCAGGGTGCCAGTACGGTCCCTGAGGGCGTGGGCTGTCGCCGGCGGCCGGCCGGCATTCTCCTGAGACGGTCCAGTCGGCAGCATGGCTGACACTATTTTTGCTCTCTCGTCGGGGCGGCCGCCGGCCGCCATCGCGGTCGTTCGGGTGTCCGGCCCACAAGCCGGCGAGGCCGTGCGGCGGCTCGTCGGCCGGGTGCCGGAGGCGCGGCGGGCCACGCTGGCGACGCTGCGCGAGCCGGCGACGGGTGAGCCGATCGACCAGGCGCTGGTGCTGTGGTTTCCGGGGTCGGCGAGCGAGACCGGCGACGACACCGTCGAGTTCCAGGTACATGGCGGGCGGGCCGTCATCGCGGCGGTGCTGGCGGCGCTCGGCCGCGTGCCGGGTTGCCGGCCCGCCGAGGCGGGCGAGTTCACCCGGCGGGCCTTCGACAATGGCCGCCTCGATCTCACCCGGGTGGAGGGGCTCGCCGACCTCATCGGTGCCGACACCGAGGCGCAGCGGCGGCAGGCGCTGGCGCAGCTCGGCGGGCTGCTGGGCGACAAGGCCGAGGCGTGGCGGCAGCGGCTGATCGGCGCTCAGGCGCTGATCGAGGCCGGGATCGACTTCTCCGACGAGGCGGACGTGCCGGGCGAGTTGGTCGGGCCGGCGCTGGCCGAGGCGGCGGCCCTGCGGGCCGAGATCGTCGCGGTGCTGGCCGACGGCCGCCGCGGCGAGCGGCTGCGGGACGGCCTGGTGGTCGCGCTGGCGGGCCCGCCAAACGCCGGAAAATCGAGCTTGCTCAATAGGATGGTGCGACGCGAGGCGGCCATCGTGTCGGCCTTGCCGGGCACCACGAGAGACGCCATCGAGGTGCATCTCGATCTCGGCGGCCAGCCGGTCACGCTGGTGGACACGGCGGGCCTGCGCGAGACCGACGATCCGGTGGAGCGCGAGGGGGTGCGGCGGGCGCGGGATCGGGCGGCCGCGGCCGATCTGCTGCTGTGGCTTCAGGACGGGGCCGAGCCGGACGGGGCAGTGCTACCCGATGGGCTGGCCGGCCGGGTGTGGCGGGTGGTGACCAAGGCCGACCTGTTGGACGAGGCGACGCGGACCCGATGGGCCGGTACCGACACTCACCTCACCTCGGCGCGGACCGGGGAGGGCATCGCGGCGCTGATGGAGGCGCTGGAGCAAGCCGCCGCGACGCTCATCGGAGCCGGCGATCCGGCTCTGGTGACGCGGGCCCGGCACCGGGCGGCGCTGGAGGAGACGGTGGCGGCACTCGACCGGGCGGCGGCCGGGGCGGGCGGCCCGGAGGAGATCGTGGCCGAGGAGCTGCGGCTGGCCGGGCGGGCCCTGGGCCGCCTGGTCGGGCGGGTGGATGTCGAGGACGTGCTCGATGTCATCTTTCGTGATTTCTGCATCGGCAAGTGATAGAGGCAGCGGAGGTCGTCCGTGGGCGACCTGACCGCGGCGGCCGCACGCCGGGCGCGGTGTTTCATGTGAAACATGGTCTCCAAACCCCCGGCATCGCACATGGACCAGCGTTACGACGTGATCGTCATCGGGGGCGGCCATGCGGGCTGCGAGGCGGCGGCGGCCGCCGTCCGGATGGGCGCTCGCACCGCCCTGGTGACGCACCGCTTCGCCACCATCGGGGCGATGTCGTGCAACCCGGCGATCGGCGGGCTCGGCAAGGGCCATCTGGTGCGCGAGATCGATGCCCTCGACGGCCTCATGGGCCGGGTCGCGGACCAGGGGGGAATCCAGTTTCGGGTGCTGAACCGCCGTAAGGGGCCAGCGGTGCGGGGGCCGCGCTGCCAGGCGGACCGCAGGCTCTATGCGGCCGCCATGCAGGCGGCGATTCGTTGCACCGCCGGGCTCACCGTCGTCGAGGGCGAGGCGGACGACCTCGTCGTCACGGATGGCCGGGTCACGGCGGTGCGGATGCAAGACGGCCGGGTGCTCGGGGCCGGCGCCGTGGTGCTCACCACCGGCACCTTCCTCCGCGGCCTCATCCATATCGGCGAGCGCCAGATCCCGGCCGGGCGGGTGGGCGAGGCTCCCGCGCTCGGTCTGTCGACGACGCTGGAACGCCTCGGGCTCCAGCTCGCCCGCCTCAAGACGGGAACACCGCCACGGCTCGACGGACGCACCATCGACTGGGCCGCGGTGGAGCGGCAGGCGGGCGACGACCCGCCCGAGCCGTTCTCGCCGATGACGGGCCGGATCACCACCCCGCAGGTCGACTGCGGCATCACCCGCACGGTGGCGGCGACCCATGCGGTGATCCGCGCCAATGTCCACCGCTCGCCGATGTATTCGGGACAGATCGCCAGCCGCGGCCCGCGCTATTGTCCGTCGATCGAGGACAAGATCGTCCGCTTCGGCGATCGCGACGGGCACCAGATCTTCCTGGAGCCGGAGGGGCTCGACACCGACACGGTCTATCCCAACGGCATCTCGACCTCGCTCCCTGAGGACGTCCAGGCCGCCGTGGTGGCCAGCATTCCCGGGCTGGAGCGGGCCGTGATCGAGCGGCCCGGCTACGCCATCGAGTACGACCATGTCGACCCGCGGGAGCTGGGACCGAGCCTCGAGTCGCGCCGTGTCGGCGGGCTGTTCCTGGCCGGGCAGATCAACGGCACCACGGGCTACGAGGAGGCGGCCGGGCAGGGGCTGGTGGCCGGGCTCAACGCCGCGGGGCGGGCCGGGGGCGGCGAGCCCGTCGTGTTCGACCGCGCCGAGTCTTATCTGGGCGTGATGATCGACGATCTCGTCACCCGGGGGGTGACGGAGCCCTATCGGATGTTCACGTCGCGGGCCGAGTACCGCCTGACGCTGCGGGCCGACAATGCCGACCAGCGGCTCACCGGCCGCGGGATCGAGATCGGCTGCGTCGGCGCCGAGCGGGCCGGGCTTTACCGCGCCCGGATGGCGGCGCTCGACGCCGCCCGCTCGCTCGCCCGGTCGCTGACGGTGACCCCGACCGAGGCGGCCCGCCACGGCCTCGCCCTCAATCGCGACGGCCAGCGGCGCAGTGCCTTCGATCTCCTGGCCTATCCGACCATCGGGCTCGCCGACGTCGCGCGCATCTGGCCTGAGCTGGGAGCGCTCGATCCCGCCATCGCGGCCCAGATCGAGATCGACGCCAAGTACGCCGTCTATCTCGATCGTCAGCACGCCGATATCGCGGCGTTCCGGCGTGACGAGGGGATCACGGTGCCGGAGGATCTCGACTACGCGGCGGTGCCGGGGCTCTCCAACGAGGCGCGACAGAAGCTCACTGCGGCGCGGCCGCGGACGCTCGGCCAAGCCGGACGGCTCGACGGGCTCACGCCTGCGGCCCTGATGCTGCTGGCGGCCCATCTGCGCCGGCCGGGCCGGGGGCGCGACACCGCGGGTGCCGCATGAAGCCCGCTCGCGCCCTGCCCGCGATCGATCCGGCGGACCGCGCCGCGGCGCTGGCGCTCACCCCTGTTTCATGTGAAACAGCCGCGAGGCTGGATCGCTTCGTGGCGCTGCTGCTGGAACGGCAGGCGGTGATGAACCTGATGGCGGCGTCCACCATCCCGACCCTGTGGACCCGCCACGTCGCCGATTCGCTCCAGCTGCTGCCGCTGATCGGCGACGAGGCCAGGACGATCGTCGATCTCGGCTCCGGGGGTGGCTTCCCCGGCCTGGTGCTCGCCTGCGCCCTGGCCGACCGGCCCGGCGCCGTGGTCCATCTGGTCGAGAGCACCCGCAAGAAGGCGGCGTTCCTCCAGGACGCGGCGACCGCGCTCGCCCTGCCGGTGCGGGTTCATTCAGAACGGATCGAGGATTTCGGCCGCCGCCGGGCGGTGATCCCCGACATCGTCACGGCGCGGGCCCTCGCGCCGCTTCCCGTTCTGCTCGGCTACGTTTATCCTTTCTTAACCAAGCGCGGCCGCGCCCTGCTGGCCAAGGGCCAGGACGTCGAGGCCGAACTGAGCGAGGCATCCAAGTCGTGGAAAATAAAGGCGGATCTCGTTCCGAGCAAGACCAGCCCGGAGGGACGGATCGTCGTCGTTCACGGCCTCGAGGCGCGCACCCGATGACCCATCGGCCGGATTGCCCACTCGTTCCGCGACGGTGCGGCGCCCTGCGGCGTCCTCCGCTCTCGTCCAGTGAAAGCCATTGCGATGTCTGAATCGTTCACCGGAGAGGACGTCGCCGTCCCGTCCGCCACCCTGCCGCATCGCGGCCCGCGCGTGCTGGCGATCGCCAACCAGAAGGGTGGCGTCGGCAAGACCACCACGGCCATCAATCTTGGCACCGCGCTCGCCGCCACCGGCGAGGAGGTGCTGGTGGTCGATCTCGATCCGCAGGGCAACGCCTCCACGGGGCTCGGCATCGACCACAAGAGCCGGGACGTCTCCACCTATGACGTGCTCTCCGCCGAGGCGGCGCTGCGCGACATCGTGCGGCCCACCGCGGTGCCGCATCTGTGGATCGCGCCCTCGACCCTCGACCTCGCCGGCGTCGAGCTGGAGATCGGCCAGCGTCGCGATCGCGCCCACCGGCTGCGCGACGCCGTCACGGCGCTCAACGGCGATCCGGGCGAGCCGCCCTTCACCTATGTGCTGATCGATTGCCCGCCGTCGCTCAACCTGCTCACCATCAACGCCATGGCGGCCGCGCATGCCATCGTGGTGCCGTTGCAATGCGAGTTCTTCGCCCTCGAGGGGCTGTCGCAGCTGCTCAAGACGGTCGATCAGGTCAAGGCGACGCTCAATCCCGGGCTCGAGATCCACGGCATCGTGCTGACCATGTACGACGCCCGCAACAACCTGTCGGGCCAGGTGGTGGCGGATGTCCGCGCCTTCCTGGGCGACAAGGTCTACGAGACCGTGATCCCGCGCAATGTGCGCGTCTCGGAGGCGCCGTCCTACGGCAAGCCGGTGCTGGTCTACGACCTGCGCTGCGCCGGCAGCGAGGCGTATCTGCGGCTCGCCACCGAGGTGATCCAGCGCGAGAAGGCGTTCGCCGAGCGGCCCGCCGGCTGAGCGCGACGTCCCGCGGGCGCTGCGAGCGTCATTTTTATACTTTGTATGACGAGTATCCGGGAGACCGCCATGGCCGAAGATGCCCCGCGCTCGCGACTGGGACGCGGACTGGCCGCGCTGATCGGCGATGTCGAGCCGTCGCAGGCCGCCGCGCCGGCTGCGCCGCGCGAGCGTGACCGCGATGCCGAGCGGGTGCGCTCCGGCGCCCGCAAAGTGCCGATCGAGTTCATCCGCCCCAACCCGCGCAATCCCCGCCGCAGCTTCGCCGAGGCCGAGCTCGACGAGCTCGCCGCCTCGATCCGCACCCGCGGCCTGATCCAGCCGATCGTGGTGCGCTCCGTCGCCGGCAAAACCGACGCCTACGAGATCGTCGCCGGCGAACGGCGCTGGCGCGCCTCGCAGCGCGCCGCGCTGCACGAGGTGCCGGTGGTGGTGATCGACGTCACCGACGCGCAGGCGCTGGAGATCGCCATCATCGAGAACGTCCAGCGCGCCGATCTCGATCCGCTGGAGGAGGCGGCCGGCTATCAGGCGCTGCTCGACAGCTTCGGCTATGGCCAGGACGAGGTCGCCCGCACGGTCGGCAAGAGCCGGCCGCATGTCGCCAACACGCTGCGCCTGCTCAAGCTGCCGGACGGCGTCAAGGCGATGATCACGGCCGGCCAGCTCACCGCCGGTCATGCCCGCATGCTGGTCGGCCAGCCCGATGCCGAGTCGCTCGCCCGCGACATCGTGGCCCGCGGCCTCAATGTCCGCCAGGTCGAGGCGCTGGTGCGCGAGCGCAGCGACGGGCCGCGGCCCGGACCGAAGCCGCGCTCCGCCGCGCCCCAGAAGGACGCCGACACCCGCGCGGTGGAGAAGCGCCTGTCGGATGCGCTCGGCCTCACCGTGGTGATCGACCACAAGGGCGACGGCGGCACCGTCCACGTCCACTACCGCGATCTCGATCAGCTCGACGAGGTGCTGCGCCGGCTCGAAGCCGGCTGAGCGGCGCGCCCGTTCCTGCCGTCGTTCATGCCGCCAGGCCGGCCTTGTAGCCCATGCGGAAGCCGCCCCAGTGGCGGCCCCGCACCATGATCGGGGCCGAGCAGTCCTTCATCAGCACGAAGCTGCCGCCGCCCATGTCGCGCCGGTAGGTCTGCAACAGGAACGGCTTGGTATTGCGCCCGGCGGCGAGCCCGGTGCGGTCGTTGAAGATGCGCCGGTTACGGCAGTTCGCGGTGTTCCACGCCGTCTCGCCCGCCCGCTGCGGCAGCGAGAACTTCTTGTTGTGGGTCGGCAGGTAGCCGTTGCGGTCGACCGCGACACAGAAGGCGATTGCCGGATTGCGCGCGAGCAGCGGCTCCTGGACGGGTGGCAGCAGCCGGTCGCACAGTGCGGTGAAGCGCGTCGTCACCTGCGGCGGGTCGCTGCCCGGCACCGCAACATAGGTCTCGTCGAACAGGTCCGTGAGCGTGGTCTCACCGGCCGCAAGCGCCTGGTCGAACAGCCGCGCGATCTCCTCGGCGGCCGCGGTCACCAGGGCGACGAACGGCGTGTCGTCGGTCTCGACTCCCGATCCCGCGGTCAGCACGGCCAGCTCCTCGGCCCGGCCGAGCAGCGCGTGCACCCGATGGTCGGCGGCGCGCAGCTCCTCGGAGGAGCGCACCACATGGTCCGCCATCGCCTCGAAGGCGGCCTGCAAGGCGTCGCAGCGAGCCTGAATGTCGGTGTTGGAGTCGACGATCAGCCGCATGTCGCCGCGCATGCGCGTCATCGCCGGGCCGACATGGCCGATGACCTGGCGGATCGCCGCGGTGCCGGCCTGCACGGTGGCGGCCCGGCCGACGGTCTCCACCGATTCGGCCACCAGGCCGCGCGTCTGGGTATCGAGCAGCGCCAGCGTGGCGGCGATCTCGGCGGTCGCCTGGGAGGTCTGCTTGGCCAGCTCCTTCACCTCGCTCGCCACCACGGCGAAGCCGCGCCCGGCGGCGCCGGCGCGCGCCGCCTCGATGGCGGCGTTGAGGGCGAGCAGATTGGTCTGGCGCGCGATGGCGTCGATGCCGCCCGCCGCCTTGGCGACCCGTTCGAGCGCGCCACGCAGGCCCTCGAGCTTGCGTTCGAAGCCGGCCGTGGCGGAGGCCAGCGCGCTGATCTCGGCGAGCGACGCCGTCACCTGGTCGGCCGAGGAGTCCATCTCCTGGCACGCCGCCACGATGGTCTGATCGGCCGCGATGGCGGCGGCCCCGATCCTGCGGTTCGATCCGGTCAGCTCGGTGGCCGCCTCCGACAGGTTGCGGCATTCGCTCGTCAGTTGCTGGGCCCGGGCATCCACGTCGGCGATGCTGCCGGCGACATCCGCCAGCTCCACCGAGAGGACCCCCGCGGTTCGGGCTATGGTGCGAACCACCTCATCCCCGGTCGCCGCCTGGGGCACTGCCATCGTTTTCCTCCAGTATTGCAACTTTCGTCCAACGCGATCGTCGGTTGTGGCCTGACCTTCGCGCAGCAGCCCTACCAGCAGGTTAACCAGCCGGTGGGGGAGGCGGCCTCACGCGCTGGTGCCGTCTCGTACTTTCGTCGTCGGACAAACCGACGCACGATCGATCCCGCGACCCGGTTGCGGCCCGGTCCGGCCACACTCATACTCGCGGCGGCCGTACTTCGGCCGGGCCGGGAGTCCGGCGTCCGTGATCCGGCGCCGGCCTCTCGGCCTCGTCCTCGATTGTCATCGACATCCAATTGTGTTCGGGAGGAATTCATGACGAGACGACTCGTCTCCGCGCTCGCCATCGCGGTCGCCGTCGCGCTGCCCACGGCCGTTTCGGCCGCCGAGTTCGGCACCGCGGCCGAGGCCAAGGCCATGATCGACAAGGCCGCCGTCACGTTGAAGGACGGCGAGGCCGCGGCGCTCGCCAAGTTCAACGATGCCGCCGGTGGCTTCCGCGACCGCGACCTCTACGTGTTCTGCTTCGACAGCAAGGGCGGCGCCTTCACGGCCCATCCCAACAAGGCGCTGGTCGGCTCCGACGTGCGCAATCTCAAGGAGAAGGACGGCTCGCCGCTGGGCGAGAAGCTGTTCGCGGCCCAGCAGGAGGGCACGGTGACGACCGTGCAGTACAAGTTTCCGCGGCCGGGCGGCAGCGATCCCGTGCCGAAGGAGACTTATCTGATCAAGGTCGGCGGCCAAGCCTGCGGAGTGGGCTACTACAAGTAGCGGCAGGGAGAGATCGCCGTCCGCCACGACGGTCCGGTCCCGGGTCGCGCCACGGCCCGGGACTTCTTCGTCTTGGCGCATTCATCCTGGCGCATTCCTTCCTGGCGGATCGCCGGAGGGGAGCCGGCCGGCCTTCCGATCGGGCGTTCCGACCCGGCCTCACCGTCTCTGCCGCGCCTTCAGGGCGAGCGTCAGCAGCGCCCGGTGGGCGAGTGGCTCGGCCAGGTCGCCCTGCTTCCGAAGCATCGCCGCGGTCTCGGCCAGGTCCGCCAGCGCCTGGGCGAGGCGCGGCGTCGTCCACGCCGCGAGCGCCCCCCGCACCACCGCCTCGCGCTTGAAGAACAGGCCGCGGAACGCCTCGCGCATCGCGTCCGCCGGCGCCCGTCCGCCATCGATGGCGACGCGGGCGCGGTGGAGCCTGGCGACATGGCGCAGTGCCTCGCCGACGATGCGGTCCGGGTGGGTGCCGGCAGCCCGGGCTCGGGCGAAGGCGGTGTCGAAGCCCTGCGGCTTGCCGGCGAACACCGCGTCCACCACCTCGTCGAGGGCGAGTGCCGAGGCGTCGGCGATCACCGCCAGCACGTCATCGGCCGTCACCCGGCCGGTGCCGTGGGCGTAGAGCGCGAGCTTGCGGATCTCGCCACGCGACGCCTGGCGGTCGCCGCCGATCAGCGACACCAGGAGGGTGCGGGCCTCGGCCTCGATGGCGAGCCCGGCCGCCCGCATCTCCTGGTCGATCAGCCGGGCGAGGTCGGCGTCGCCGTCGACATAGCAGGGCAGGGCGACCGCGGTGCGGGCCTGCTCGCAGACGAGCCGGAGTGCCGAATCCTTCTTGAGATCGCCGGCCTCGACCACCACCCGGCAGTCGGCCGGCGGGTCGGCCACCAGCGCCTCGACGGCCGGCGCGAGATTGCTGCGCCCCGCCTTGATCCACACGGCGCGGCGGCCGCCGAACAGCGGCACCGTATGGGCTTCCTCGGCGAGCCGGCCGGGCTCGACCGCGTCTCCGTCGAGCCGCACCAGCGCGAAGGGGTCGGACGGGTCGTCGACCGAGGCGCGCACCAGGGCCTCGACGCGCTCGCGCACCAGCCCCGCATCGGGGCCGTAGACCAGCGCGATCGGTCGCGCCGGATCGGGCCGGCTCACATAGGCGTCGATCTCGGCGCCCTTGAGGGCCGCCATGACGAAGCCTCCCTGGCTGGGGTGGTCAGGTGCCGGCGACGAAGTAGGAGGCGAGGCGCGACCGGACGGTCTCGGCGATCACCCCGGCGGCGCGGTTCTCGGCATCGCGCAGCGCGCGCTGGCGGGCGAAACGCTGCTGCTGGCCCGGGATGTCGTAGGACACCCGGCTGAAGGCCTGGTCGGTCACCACCGGCTTGCCGGTCTTCAGATCGACGAGGTTGTAGGTGGCGGTGATGCCGAAGTTCTCGACGTCCGGCCGGGCCGTCTGGGTGTCGACGATGATCGACACGCGGGTGGTGGTGATGCGGATGTCGAGCCGGTGGGTGGGCGGGGCGGGGTTGCCGCCGGCCAGCCCGAACAGGAGCTGGTTGCGCAGCTCGACCGCGATCCGCGCCTCGGGGGTGCCGTTGGGCGCCGGGATCTGGGCGATGTCGACCTGGCTGAGCGCGAGATTGACCGAGGGGCCGCCGTCCAGGGTGCGGCTGCCGTAGAGCGGCTGGAAGCAGCCGGCGAGCGGGGCGGCGAGCGCCAGCACCGCGAGGCACCGCAGGCCACGCGCCAGCACGGCGCGCCCGGCCGGCAGTTCGCCCGTCCGGACGGCGTCGACGCCGTCCGCCTGCATCCGATCGGTCCGCCTGCGATCAAGCCACCACATTGACGATCCTGTGCGGGACGACGATGACCTTTTTGGGGGCGGCGCCTCCAAGCGCTCGTTGTACCGCGTCGAGCGCCAGAACGGCAGCCTCCACCTCCGCTTTTCCGGCCGTGCGTGGCACCGTTACATCACCCCGCTTCTTACCGTTGATCTGGACCGGCAGCGTGACGGTGTCCTCGACCAGGAGATCGGCCTCCACCTCGGGCCATTCCGCCTCGGCCACGAGGCCGGCCGCGCCCAGCGCCGCCCAGCATTCCTCGGCCAGATGGGGCATCATCGGGTGGAACAGCCGCACCAGGATCGAGGCCGCCTCGCGCACCGCCCAGCGGTAATCGGCGGGCGGGTCGCCGCCGGCTGCCGTCAACGACGTCTGGAACGTGTTGGCCAGCTCGTACACATGGGCGACGCAGCGGTTGAAGCGCAGTTTCTCGATATCCTCCGACACTCGCGACAGCGCCTGATGGGCGGCCTTGCGCAGCGCCGTGGCGGGCTCGCCGAACAGCGCCGGGCGCGGCAGGTCGCCGGTGGCGGCGACGGCCGCGGCCTCGCCGATCAGCCGCCACACGCGCTGGACGAAGCGGGCGGCACCCTGGACGCCCTCCTCGCTCCAGATCACGTCGCGGTCGGGTGGCGAGTCCGACAACATGAACCAGCGCGCCGTGTCGGCCCCGTACGATCCCATGATCTCGTCGGGATCGACGGTGTTGCGCTTCGACTTCGACATCTTCTCGATCGGGCCGATCTCGATCAGCTCGCCGGTCTCGATCAGGCTCGCCCGCCGGACCTCGCCGAGCCCCTCGATCGCCACCTCGGCCGGGGCCGCGAAAGTGCCGTCGGCCTTGCGGTAGGTCTCGTGCACCACCATCCCTTGCGTGAACAGGCCGGCGAACGGCTCGTCCAGCCCGGCATGCCCGGTCGCCTTCATGGCGCGGGTGAAGAAGCGCGAATAGAGCAGGTGCAGGATCGCGTGCTCGATGCCGCCGATATACTGGTCGACCGGCAGCCAGGAATCGACCGCGGCGCGGTCGGTCGGGCTGGTGGCGATCCACGGGTCGGTGAAGCGCGCGAAGTACCACGACGAGTCGACGAAGGTGTCCATCGTGTCGGTCTCGCGCGTCGCCTTGCCGCCGCACTGCGGGCAGGCGACGTGCTTCCAGCTCGGATGGCGGTCGAGCGGGTTGCCGGGACGGTCGAAGTCGACGTCGTCGGGCAGCCGCACCGGCAGCTCGGCCACCGGCACCGGCACCACGCCGCAGGACGGGCAGTGGATCACCGGGATCGGGCAGCCCCAGTAGCGCTGGCGCGAGACGCCCCAGTCGCGCAGCCGATACATCGTCTCGCGACGACCGACCGGGGCGCCGCCGCGGATCTCGGTCTCCAGCCGCTTGGCCACCTCCTCCTGCGCCTGCGCGAAGGTCATGCCGTCGAGGAAGCGCGAGTTGATCATCCGGCCGTCGCCCACATAGGCCTCGTCGGTGATCACGAAGGTCGCCGGGTCCTGGCCCTCCGGGCACACCACCGGGGTGTTGCCGAGGTCGTACTTGTTGACGAAGTCGAGGTCGCGCTGGTCGTGCGCCGGGCAGCCGAAGATGGCGCCGGTGCCGTACTCCATCAGCACGAAATTGGCGACGTAGACGGGCAGCCGCCACGACGGATCGAACGGATGGATGGCGCGGATGCCGGTGTCGAAGCCGAGCTTCTCGGCCTTGTCGATCGCCTCCTGGGCGGTGCCCATCCGCTTGCACTCGGCGATGAAGGCGGCGAGCGCCGGGTTCTTGGCGGCGGCGGCGCGCGCCAGCGGATGGTCCGCCGACAGGCCCATGAACTTGGCGCCGAACAGCGTGTCGTGCCGGGTGGTGAAGATCTCCAGCTCGCTCTCGTGGTTCGGCGTCGTCGCCGGATCGAGCGCGAAGCGGACGTGCAGACCCTCCGAGCGGCCGATCCAGTTGCGCTGCATGGTGCGCACCTTCTCGGGCCAGCGATCGAGCCGGTCGAGCGCCGCCAGCAGATCCTCCGAGAAGCGGGTGATCTTGAAGAACCACTGCGTCAGCTCGCGCTGCTCGACCAGTGCACCGGAGCGCCAGCCGCGCCCGTCGATCACCTGCTCGTTGGCCAGCACGGTCTGATCGACTGGGTCCCAGTTGACCTTCGAGGTCTTGCGCTCGACCAGGCCGGCCTTCAGGAAGTCGAGGAACATGCGCTGCTGGTGCATGTAGTAGGCGGGATCGCAGGTGGCGATCTCGCGCTGCCAGTCGAGCGACAGGCCCATCGACTTGAGCTGCGCCTTCATGGTCGCGATGTTGGCGTAGGTCCACTCGCGCGGGTGCACCTTGTGGGCCATGGCGGCGTTCTCGGCCGGCATGCCGAAGGCGTCCCAGCCCATCGGGTGCAGCACCTTGAAGCCCTTGGCCCGCTTGTAGCGCGCCACCACGTCGCCCATCGTGTAGTTGCGCACGTGCCCCATGTGGATACGCCCCGACGGATACGGGAACATCTCCAGCACGTAGTACTTGGGACGCGGGTCGTCGTTGGCGGTCGCGAAGATCGCCCGCTCCTCCCAGGTCTTCTGCCAGCGCGGCTCGGCAACGCGGGCGTTGTAGCGGTCTGCGGTCATGAGATCGGGCTCGCTTGCGGCGAAATGGTTCGTCCCGTTGGACATCATTGCGGCGACGGGGTCAACGCTCGCGGGTGGCGCCCGGCGGCACCCGGCCATTCGCGTGGGGCAGGGACGACGGTGTTTCCGGGGGACGGCTCAGCCGGCGCGGGCGAGCGGTGCCGGCTCGTCGACCACGACGGTGTTGCGGCCGCGCCGCTTGGCGGCGTAGAGGGCCGCGTCGGCGGCCTCGACCACCTCGTCGGGCCGGGCGCCGGGGGCGGGCTCCAGACGGGCCGCGCCGATGCTGACCGTGATGAAGCCCGCCGGCGCGCCATCGTGCCGGATGCGCAGCGCCATCACGGCGAGCCGCAGCCGCTCGGCGGTCTCGCGGGCGCGTGCGGCATCGGCGCCGGGCAGCAGTAGCACGAATTCCTCGCCGCCCCAGCGGGCGGCGAATTCGGATGGCCCATCGGCGACGGCGGCGAGCACCTGGCCGATCTGGCGCAGGCAGGCATCGCCCTCGACATGGCCGTAGCCGTCGTTGAACAGCTTGAAATGATCGACGTCGATCATCAGCAGGCCGATGCCGTGACGGAGTGCGGCGGCCCGCTGCCACTCCGAGGCGAGCCGGGCGTCGAAGCTGCGCCGGTTGGCGAGGCCCGACAGCGGATCGATGGAGGCGAGCTCCTCGAGATGCCGGTTGGCGGCGCGCAGCTCGCGCTCGCGGGCGGCGAGCCGCCCGGCCATGTCGGCGAGCGCGGTGGCGAGCGGCGCGAACTCGGGCGCCCAGCTCTCCGGCTCCGCCCGCACCTCGAGATCGCCCTGGCCGATGCGGGTGGCGGTGCGCGCCAGCGCTCGGATCGGCTCGACGATCAGGTGCTCGCCCACCAGCCAGGCCGCCATCATGGTGAGGGCAGCGAAGAAGGCGACGTGCAGATAGGCGATCCAAGCGTCGCGCTCGATCCGGCCCAGCACCTCGCGCTCCTCGAAGCCGACCACGATGCGGACGTCGGTGCCGGGCAGCTGGGCGAAGCCGAAGATGCGGCGGACGCCGTCGAAGCCCGCGAGGGTGGCCGAGCCGTTCGGCTCGGTCTGGACGGCGGCGACCAGCGGATGGCCGCCATAGCGCTTGCCGACCAGCCGCTCGTGGTTCTGCAAGCCGGCCAGGACGGTGCCCTTGGCGTCGATCAGATAGGCGGCGGTGCCGGGCCGGCTCTCCACCCCCTCGCCGATGCGGGCGAGCCAATGCAGGTCGATGGGGGCGAGCAGCACCGCGGTCTCCGGGCTGTCCGGGCGGATGATCGGGAACGCCATCAGCACCGTCGACTTCTCGTAGGAGCGCTCCAGCAGGTAGTCGCTGAGCACGTACTCCCGGGTGCGCTGGACGTCGCGGATGTAGTCGCGATCCGACAGGTCGAGGCCCACGGCGGGGCGGCGGGTCGAGCAGGCGATGCGGCCGTCGGCGCCGACCACCGACAGGCTGGAGATCCACGGCGCGTCGCTGATGAAGCCGCGCAGGAAGGCGGTGCAGTCGCTCGCCGGAGCGGCCGCTGCCGTGTAGGCGCGGGCCACCACCTGGAGCAGCGCCCGGGTGGCGTCGAGGGTCTCGACCTGGGCGTCGCGGGCCCGGCGGGCGAGGCCCACCACCTCGGCATAGGCGGTCTGCACCCGCTCGACCCGGGTGCGCTCGGTGAGATGCACGCGGTCGACGACGAGTGGCACGACGGCGAGCAGCGCCAGCAGCATCAGGCGGGCCCGGATGCTGAGCCTCGGCGTGAAGCGCCGGCGCGTGCTAGAAGACCGCGGCTGAGTGTTCGGCATCTGGCTGGCGTATCCCACCCCGCGCGGAGCCTAGCCGGTCGCGGTGAAGGTCTCGTTTCGCCGAACGGTAAAATGCGAGTGAATCTGCCATGACGAATCCCGACCATCGCGCCTCCGACACCGCTGCGGAGACGGCCGGCGCTGCCGCTCGTCTCGCCGCCGTGCGGGCCGAGGTGGAGGCCGCCTGCCGGGAGGCCGGGCGCGATCCCGGCGCCGTCACCCTCGTCGCGGTGAGCAAGACGGTGCCGGCCGCGGTGATCGAGCCGGTGATCGCCGCCGGCCAGCGCGCCTTCGGCGAGAACCGGGTGCAGGAGGCGAAGGCCAAGTGGGGCGAGCTGCGGGAGCGGCACCCCGGCGTCGCCCTGCACATGATCGGGCCGCTCCAGTCCAACAAGGCGCGCGAGGCGGTGGCGCTGTTCGACGCGATCCACTCGCTCGACCGGCCGAGCCTCGCGGCCGCGCTCGCCAAGGAGGTGCAGCGGGCGGGGCGCCAGCCGCTGCTGTTCGTCGAGATCAACACCGGGGCGGAGCCCCAGAAGGCCGGCGTGCTGCCCGAGCAGGCCGACGCCTTCGTGGCCGCGTGCCGGACCACCTACGGCCTGACGGTCGCCGGGCTGATGTGCATTCCGCCCGCCGACGAGGCGCCGGCGCCGCACTTCGCCCTCACGGCCAAGATCGCGGCCCGCAACGGGCTCGAGCTCCTGTCGATGGGAATGAGCGACGACTTCGCGGTGGCGATCCGGTTCGGCGCCACCCATGTGCGGGTCGGCACCGCGATCTTCGGCGAGCGCCCGGCGCCAGTGCCGGCGCCGGCGGCCTCGCGGGGGTAGACGTCATCGAGATGGGGAAGGCGGGCGCATGGGTCGCCCCGGGCCGGAGCCGGAGCGGTCCCTCGCGGCCGCCGGCCGGCCGCGGGAGCCGCCGCCTGGGCTGCGCGAGATGGGTCGACAGTATTCGTCGACCCCGACAGTAATACTTCGATGAGCGACTCGGACGAAAGTGTAGTGGCACCTCCTCGCCGGCAGGTCACCCGGTCAAGCCCTTGTCTCCCGGAACACATCCCCGCCTGTGGGGTTAATGTTCTCGCACGGTCGACTTCGAAATCGTGAGCCGAGGCGGATCGTCGCCTCAGAATTGACATCTCGACCGAGCTTTACAGGCGCGACACGGACTGTTCGTCGTGAGGGCGAGCAAGACGATGCGCGCCCGGCCGGCTGTTCGGCCCGACACACTCCGGGCGTGGTTCCTCGACACACACGATCCGGAGATTCGGAATTTGAAGACACTCGCCTTTGCGATGCTGGCGGTCGTCACCGCCGCGACGCCGACCCGCGCCGAGCAGGTCCCCTGCGACACCATTCGGCACTATGCCAAGACCTACACGGTGGCCCAGATGGAAAGCTGGGCGCGCGCCCAGCGATACAGCGAAGCCACCATCCAGGCCGCCAAGGCATGCCTGCGTGCGGCGCCGCGGCCGCAGCGGCAGGCCGGGGTGCAGACGTCCATGTGACGCCGGCGACGTGGCGCCGGCTCCGACGCGAGCCCTAGGGGGCGGGCCTTCTCGGCCCGCGGGTCCCCGCCAGGAGCGGCGCTCGACGACGAATTCCGATTGACGGCCAAGCGCCCGGTGCGGTTCCTGCGCCCGATGTCCGGGGAGAAGCCTCCCCCGGCGCGTCGTGGCCGAGGAATTCCGTCGCATGGCTCGTTCCGTCGATGAAGCGTTTGGTCGGGCCGTCGCGGCCTTGCAGGCGGGCGTCCCGGCGAGGCCGAGCGCGCCTTCCGGAAGACCCTCGAGCTGAGCCCGCGCCACCCTGCGGCGCTCAATCTCTACACGGTCCTGCTGATGCGGCTCGGGCGCTGGGCCGACGCCGAGCCCTATGCGCGCCGCGCGGCACGCGAGACCCCCGGCTCGGACGTGACCTTGTACAATTTCGGCCTCGTCCTGAAGCAGATGGGCAAGCCGGCCGAAGCCCTGGAGCAGCTCGGCCGGGCGCTGGCGGTGAACCCCGGCGTCGCCGACACCCGCATCACCCGCGCCGGGGTATTGCGCGATCTGGGCCGGTTGAACGAGGCGCTGGCCGAGATCGATGCCGCACTGGCGCTCGAGTCCGCCAGAACCGACGCCCTCGTGGCCCGCGGCGGGTTGCTCGGTCAGCTCGGCCGCTTCCCCGAGGCGCTCGCAGCGTACGAGCAGGTGGCGGCCGCCAAGCCCGATGCGCCGGAGCCGTGGCTCGGATGCGGCAAGACTCTCGGAGAACTGAAGCGTCACGACGAGGCGCTCGCGGCGTTCGATCGGGCACTGAGCCTACGGCCCGATCTGCCCGAGGCGCTGCAAGGGCGGGGCACCACGCTCGCGGCGCTCGGCCGCTTCGCGGAGGCGCGCGAGGCCTGGGGGCGCGCCGCGGTCCCGGCCGCGACCGTCGAGACCTGGGTGGTGGGCGCCGACATCGCGTCCGCCTCGCGGGACTTCGCGGGCGCTCTGGCGGCCTTCGACGCGGCGCTCGCGATCGATCCGGATCTCGAGCTCGTTCCCGGGGCGCGGCTCCAGACCCGCTTGCAGCTCTGCGACTGGACCAATCTCGACGCGGAGGTCGCGCGGCTCCTCGCGGCGGTTCGTGACGGGCGACGGGTCGCGCAGCCGTTCAACATCCTGGTGCTGTCGGCATCGCCGGCCGATCAGCGTCGATGCGCCGAGATCTACGCCAACGACGTGACGGCGACGGTGGCGCCTCCGCGGCGGCGCGAACCGCAGTGGCGCGACTCACAGCACCGCGATCGCATCCGGATCGCCTATGCCTCGGCCGATCTGCGCGACCATCCCACCGCCTACCTGACCGCCGGTCTGTTCGAGCATCACGATCGCTCGCGATTCGAGGTGATCGCAGTCGTCTGGGGGGAGCGCGGCGGCTCCGACATCGCCCGCCGGATCGATGCCGCGATGGACCGCGTCGTCGACATCGGCGGTCACGGGGACGCCGAGGCAGCCGCCCTGATCGCTGCGTTGGATATCGATATTCTGGTGGACCTCATGGGGTTCACCGAGGGCCACCGCTTCCCCGTGCTGGCCCGGCGACCGGCGCCGATCCAGGTGACCTATCTGGGCTTCCCCGGAACGCTCGGCTCGGACTGCATCGATTATCTGGTGGCCGACCCGGTGGTGATCCCCGACGCGCAGCGGCATCACTACGCGGAGCATGTCGTCCGGTTGCCGTACTGCTACCAGGTCAACGACGACCGCCGCGCCATCGCGGCGCAGACGCCGTCGCGGTCCGATTACGGCTTGCCCGACCACGCCTTCGTGTTCTGCTGCTTCAACAGCAGCTTCAAGATTCAGCCGGCCGTGTTCGACGTGTGGATAAGGCTGTTGGCGGCCGTCGAGGGCAGTGTCCTCTGGCTGCTCGACGACGATCCCGTGGCGCGCCAACCTGCGACGGGAGGCGCAGGCGCGGGGCGTCGATCCGGACCGGCTGGTGTTCGCGCCGCGATGTCTGCTGCCCGCTCATCTGGCTCGCCACCGGCTGGCCGATCTGTTCGTCGACACAATGCCCTACAACGCGCACACGACGGCGAGCGACGCGCTATGGAGCGGCCTGCCGGTGGTGACCTGCGAAGGCACCACCTTCGCGGGTCGGGTGTGTGCGAGCCTGCTGCGGGCGGTCGGCCTGCCCGAGCTCGTCGCCGCGTCGCTCGTCGACTACGAGGCGACCGCGCTGGCGCTGGCCGCCGATCGCGGTCGTCTGGCGGCGCTGCGGGCGAGGCTCGGCGAAACGCGGGAGACGGCGCCGCTGTTCGACACCACGCGGTTCACCCGGCACATCGAGGCGGCCTATCGGGAGATGTGGCGGCGCCGTCAGGATGGCGAGCCCCCCGCGGGGTTCGACGTTCCGGCCTGACCGCTCTTCTACCAATCTCGCGGCGGCCTTGAATCAAGGGCTTGGGCTCGCGCCTGGTGCCCAGGGAGGCTTGGCGATCAGGAAGCGTGGTGAGGAGAGGACGGGGCGAGGGGCGCGCGAGCACCATGTGGACCACCCGTGTGGACCAGCCGGGCGGTTCGCCAACGCGACGTCCGATATACTGAACTCGGCAGCCACCCGTGGCACGGGCTTCGACCAGACGAGATCGTGCAGCTCGCGGCGGGTCAGAACTGGCATCGGACCATACCTCGGCGTTGGACGCCCCGAACGAAGCGATTGCCCGGGGTATAGCGCCCCCTTGTTCGACCTTCAGCCTCTCCCCCGAGCCGTTCCTGCGCCGCAAGGCGGGCAAGAGCGACGTCGACGCGCGCCGCGAGCGCCCCCGCGACGGACGCTGATCTGGCGGCTGGGCGACCCGACCGCCGGCATGCCGCGCGCTGTTTGCGGCACGACAAAGATTGCTCGTGCGCAAACAACGGCGCGGTCCGAACCGCGATGCACGCTCTCCTTGTCGCGGCGCAATGAAGCAGCTTGCCGTTCCGCCTAGCGTCACTCCCGCCAAATCACCCAGACAGGAGGGGTCTCGATGACCCGCAGGTCCGCATTGATGGGCGCCGCCATGGCCGCCCTGCTCGTCGCCGTGCCCGCGCTCGCTGCCGAACCCGATCTTCCGCGCAAGTCCGTCGAGCTGGTCGCCCCGCCCTTCGTGCATCCGCACGAGCAGGCCACCAAGGAGGGGCCCAAGATCGTCCAGTTCAAGATGACGATCAGCGAGAAGGAGGTGGTGATCGACGACGCCGGCACCAAGCTCCAGTCGATGACCTACAACGGCTCCATGCCCGGCCCCATGATGGTCGTCCACGAGGGCGATTATGTCGAGCTGACCCTGGTCAATCCGGCCACCAACACGATGCCGCACAACATCGACTTCCACGCGGCGACCGGGGCGCTCGGCGGCGGTGCGCTGACCAACGTCAACCCGGGTGAGCAGGTGGTGCTGCGCTGGAAGGCGACCCGTTCCGGCGTGTTCGTCTATCATTGCGCCCCGCAAGGCATGATCCCGTGGCACGTCGTCTCCGGCATGAGCGGCACCGTGATGGTGCTGCCGCGCGACGGCCTCAAGGATCGCGACGGCAAGCCGCTGCGCTACGACCGCATCTACTACGTGGGCGAGCACGACCTCTACGTTCCGCGCGACCAGGACGGCAAGTACAAGAGCTACCCGTCGCTCGCCGAGTCCTACTCCGACACGCTCGAGGTGATGCGCAAGCTGACGCCCACCCATGTGGTGTTCAACGGTCGCGTCGGCGCCCTCACCGGCAAGAACGCCCTGACCGCCAAGGTCGGCGAGACGGTGCTGATCGTCCACTCGCAGGCCAATCGCGACACCCGTCCGCACCTGATTGGCGGACACGGCGACCATGTGTGGGAGACCGGCAAGTTCGCCAATCCGCCAGAGAAGAATCTGGAGACCTGGTTCGTCCGTGGCGGCTCCGCGGCGGCGGCGCTCTACACGTTCCTCCAGCCCGGTGTCTACGCCTACGTGAACCACAATCTGATCGAGGCCGCCGAGCTCGGCGCCACCGCTCACGTCAAGGTGGACGGCGAGTGGAGCGACGACCTGATGAAGCAGGTGACGCCGCCCGGCCCGATCGTTCCCGGCAAGGTCGGTGCGATCGAGACCGGCACCGTGGCCAAGTGAGGCGATGACGCCGCTCCGGTCCGCGGTTCGGCCGCGGACCGGAGACCCAGCGCGGGAGACGGCCGTGCGGCTCGCGACGGAGATCGGGATGGCGCTCGCCGCGGCGGTGGTGACCGCTGCCGCGACAGTGGTCGGAATGGCGTGGTTGGAGCCGGCGACAACGCCGGTGCTGCCCCACACCGTCGTCGCCGTGGCGCCCGGCGAGGTGCGCTATCGCCCCGCCGGGGACTACACGGTGGCGGCCCGGCCGGCGGCGGCGCCGTTGCGCACCGTGCGGCGCGATCGTCCCCTCGTCATCATGGCCCGTCAGGTGACGAGGGCCGAGTATGCGGCCTGCGTTTCCGCCTCCGCCTGCCCGGTGATCGCCGGCGCCGGCGCGGGCGCCACCCCGGACCGGCCGATGGTCGGTGTGAGCTTCCGGGACGCCGTCGCTTATGCAGAGTGGATGACGCGGACGACGGGGGTCGTCCACCGGCTGCCGACCGACGACGAATGGGTCTTCGCGGCGGCCGAGAAGGCCGACACCGAGGCCGGACCGCTGATCGCGGTCGACGATCCGATCCGCGCCTGGCTCGCCCGCTACGAGGCGGAGTCCTCGCGCGCCGTCGTCGATCCGGCGCCGCAGCCGGTCGGCGCCTTCGGCGCCAACAGCCGCGGTCTCGTCGACATGGCCGGCAATGTCTGGGAGTGGACCACGACCTGCTTCGAGCGGTCGATCGTCGCGCCGTCGGGCGAGACACGGACGGTGACCGCCAATTGCGGCGTTCGTGTCGTGCAGGGGCAGCACCGCAGCTACATGACCGACTTCATCCGCGACCCCAAGGCGGGCGGCTGCGCCGCCGGCCTCCCGCCCGCCAATCTCGGCATCCGGCTGGTGGTCGAGACTGGCGGCGGCGACGGCGGCTTCGGCCTCCGCCTGCTCGACCGGATGGCGCGCGGCGTGCAGGGGCTGCTGTTCGACGGGTCCTGAGCGCCATCGGCCGAAATGGTCTGCCGGGACGGTGCCGGCCGCGATTGCGGCGCCGCCGTCGCGGCCGCCTGCTGCGAGAGATCACCGCGTCCTGCGCGACCAGGCGGCGGTCGGCTCGGCGCCGACGTTCTCCTGATGTTCTTGCCGCCCTCTCGCCTCGCTGCTACCATGGCGAGCATCAGGGGGCGGAGGATGGTCCAGCGGGTCACCACGGTGGCGTTCCAGGGCATCGAGGCGCGGGCCGTCGACGTCCAGGTCCAGGTCGCGCCCGGCCTGCCGGCCTTCACGGTGGTCGGCCTCCCCGACAAGGCGGTCTCCGAGGCGCGCGAACGGGTGCGCGCCGCCCTGGTGGCGTCCGGGCTCGCCCTGCCGGCGCGGCGCATCACCGTCAATCTCGCCCCCGCCGACCTGCCGAAGGAAGGCAGCCACTACGACCTGCCGATCGCGCTGGCCCTGATGGCCGCCATCGGGGCGATCCCGACCGATGCGCTCGACGGCTGCACGGTGCTGGGCGAGCTCGGGCTCGACGGGACGATCGCCCCCGTGGCCGGCGTGCTGCCCGCCGCCATCGCGGCGAACGGCCGCGGCGAGGCGCTGATCTGCCCGGCCGCCTGCGGCCCGGAAGCCGCCTGGGCCAGCCCCGACATGACCATCGTGGCGGCCGGCTCGCTGATCCAGCTCGCCAATCACGTCCGCGGCACCCAGGTGCTGGCGCGGCCGCAGCCCTGCATTCGCCCCTCCGAGCCCGGCGCCCTCGACCTCGCCGACATCAAGGGCCAGGAGAGTGCCAAGCGGGTCCTGGAGATCGCCGCGGCCGGCGGCCACAATCTCCTGATGGTCGGCCCGCCCGGCGCCGGCAAGTCGATGCTGGCGGCGCGGCTGCCGTCGCTGCTGCCGCCGCTGTCGCCGGCCGAGCTGCTCGAGGTGTCGATGATCGCCTCGGTGGCGGGCGCGATCGAGGGCGGCGCCCTCACCGACCGGCGGCCGTTCCGCAGCCCGCACCACTCGGCCAGCATGGCGGCGCTGGTCGGCGGCGGCCTGCGCGCCCGCCCGGGCGAGATCTCGCTCGCCCATCACGGCGTGCTGTTTCTCGACGAGCTGCCGGAGTTCGAGCCGCGCGTGCTCGATGCCCTGCGCCAGCCGCTGGAGACCGGCGAGGTGGCGATCGCCCGCGCCAATCATCGCACCACCTATCCGGCCCGCTTCATGCTGGTCGCCGCGATGAATCCGTGCCGCTGCGGCCGCGCCGACGAGCCCGGCTTCGCGTGCCGCCGCGGCCCGGTGGCACGCTGCGCCGCCGAGTATCAGGCGCGGCTGTCGGGGCCGCTGCTCGACCGCATCGATCTTCATATCGACGTGCCGGCGGTGAGCGCCGCCGACCTGGTGCTGCCGCCGGCGCGGGAGGGCAGCGCCGCCGCGGCGGCCCGGGTGGCGCGCGCCCGCGCCATGCAGATGCGCCGCTACGAGGCGCTCGGCTTCCCGCATGTGCGCACCAATGCCCGCGCCCAGGGCGGGCTCCTGGAGGACGTCGCCACCCCCGACAAGGCCGGCCTGGTCCTGATCCGCGAGGCCGCCGATGCCATGCGGCTCACCGCCCGCGGCTATCACCGCGTTCTCCGGGTCGCCCGTACCCTCGCGGATCTCGACGGCAGCGACCGGGTCGGCCGCGTCCATGTCGCCGAGGCGCTGGCCTACCGGACCCGCCTCGACGAGGTGCGGCGCGCCGCCTGACCCGCCGCCCCTTCTTGGTGCGCGACGTGATCACGATCGCGCCGGCCGCCCTCGGGTGATCTCATCCCAAAGACCTAGAACGGAGTCCGATCCAACGGGGCCGGGCTTCGCTCCAGAAGTCCTGATTCGATCGCATTTTTCGACGGCGAACCGGCGTCCACTTGGCCGGAATAAGCTCGAGCACGGGGCCGCCCGCGGGCTCGTGGGGACGCCCACCGCTGTCATGCGATTAATCGATTGTTTCCGGCTTGCTGCCATTCTGGCTCCAGTACCAAAAGGCAGTCACGGGGCGCATCATGCTGGACCGGACCGACGACCACGGAGGTCATGTCGACATGGAGGCCGGATCATCTGCCGCGCCCGGTCCGGCCCCCGCCTTGCTCGTCATCGACGACGACACCGTCCACCGGATGATCCTGTGCAAGGTCGGTGCCCGCGCCGGCTACGAGGCGGTGGGTGCCTCCTCCTACGACGAAGCGGTGCGGCTGCTCGACGGACGGTCCTACGCGGTCATCACCCTCGACCTGACGCTCGGCGAGCACGGCGGCGCCGAAGTTCTGCACGCCATCGCGGCGATGGATCTGAAAACCCCGATCATCATCGTCAGCGGCTCCAACGAGACCATCCGGCGGGAGACTGCAGCGATGGCCAACCTGCTCAGCCTGAACGTCGTCCAGACCCTGCCGAAGCCGGTCGATCTCGCCCATCTGCGGCGGCTTCTGGCCGAGCTTCAGCAGCGCAAGGCGATCGGCCTCGCCCCCCTCGGCTGGCATGTGGCGTGACATCGGACACCGACCAGATCACCGACCCGGCCGGCTCCCCGGCGCCGACCCCACGCCCGGACGGTCCCGTGGCGCGGATGACGCGTCCCTATCTGGCGCTCGTCGCCGGCGCCGCCTTCATGATCGCCGCCATCGTGGCGATGAACGCGCTGGTGCTCGCCAACCTGCGGGAAAGCGCCCTCAAAGGCGCCGAGGACATGCTGGCCCAGCGCAGCGCCATGCTGGCCGAGCACGCCGAGCGCGCCCTCCAGTCCATCGATCTCGTCCTGATCGAGGTCGCCGGCCGTGTCGCCGCCCTCGACCTGACGGCCGAGGCGCTGCCGATCCGGCTCTCCGGCTACGACGTCTTCAAGCAGCTTCGCGAGCGCCGCGCCGGCCTGCCCCAGCTCGAAGCGGTGTCGATCAGTGATCAGCACGGCAAGTTGGTCAATTTCACCCTGTCGTGGCCGGCCCCGATCTACGATTTCGGCCGCGAGCCCTATTTCCAGCGGCTGAAGTCCGACCGCGCCGCCGGCCTGGTGTTCAGCCCGGTGATCAAGCAGTACCTCACCGGGGTGCCGCTCTTGCGCCTGCATCGGCGCATCGAGGCCGCCGACGGCTCCTTCCTGGGGTCCGTGGCGGGGGGGCTCTCGCTCGGCTATTTCGAGGAGTTCTACCGCTCGATCGGCTTCGCGCCCGCCGATGCCTTCGCGCTGCTCCAGCAGGACGGCACCGTGCTGATGCGCTATCCGGGCGCTCGGGTGGAGCCGGGCCGGTTGCGGGAGCGCATCGAGCCGGCCGGGCGCGTGCGGCGGGCCGTGAGCCCGTTCGACGGCCAGGAGCGCGTGCGGTCGATGCGGGCCCTCAAGGGGTATCCGCTGGTGGTCGTCACCTCCACCACCCTCGATCACGCCCTGGCGAGCTGGCACCCCATCGTCCGCCTGTCGCTGTTCCTGTCGGTGGCGGCCGCCGTCGTCGTGGTCGCGGCGCTGTCGATCGGGCTGTGGTGGCACGAGCAGGACCGCGCCGTGCGGGCCCGCACGGCCCACATGGAAGCCGAGAATGCCCGCGCGCGCGCCGAGACCGATCTGTTGCGCGAGCGTGAGAAGGCGGCCGAGGCGGCCAACCGGGCCAAGTCGGACTTTCTCGCCACCATGAGCCACGAGATCCGCACGCCCATGAACGGGCTGATCGGGCTCGCCTCGACGCTCCTCGACACGGCGCTGACGCCGGCCCAGCGCGCCTCGGTGACCGCGATGCACAACGCGGGCGACAACCTGCTGCGCATCCTCAACGACATCCTCGACTTCTCCAAGCTGGAGGCGGGCCGCCTGGAGTTCGAGCAGCTCCCCTTCTCGCCCGCCGCGCTCGTCGACAACGTCGTCAGCATGATCGGGCGGCGCGCCGCGAGCCGCGGCCTCGCGCTGCGCACCGTGATCGACCCCGCGCTGCCGCCCGCGCTGGTCGGCGATGCCGGTCGGATCAGGCAGGTGCTGCTCAATCTCCTCTCCAACGCCGTCAAGTTCACGGCTCAGGGCGAGGTCGAGGTTGCGGTGCGCTGCCTCACCGTCGTCGACGGGCGCGCCACCGTCGAGTGGGTGGTCCGCGACACCGGCATCGGCATTCCGCCCGATCGCCTTCCGCGCCTGTTCAACAAGTTCACCCAGGCCGACAGCTCGATCAACCGACGCTTCGGCGGCACCGGCCTCGGGCTCGCCATCTGCAAGCACATCGTCGACCAGATCGGCGGTCAGATCGAGGTGCAATCGGTCGAGGGGCTAGGCAGCACGTTCCGGGTGCGTCTGGTCCTGCCGGAGGCCGAGCCGTGCGCTCCCGAGCAACCGGCCGAGAGCGATCTCACGACCGAGGTCAAGGCGCGGCTGGCGATGCTCGGCCGTCCGTTCCGCCTGCTGCTCGCCGAGGACAATCCGACCAACCAGCTCGTCGCCGTCAAGATGCTGGAGGAGTTCGGTCTCGATCTGCGGATCGTCGGCGACGGCGTCGCCGCGGTCGCCGTCACGGCGCGCGACAGGTTCGATCTCGTCCTGATGGACGTGCGCATGCCCGAGATGGACGGGCTGGAGGCCACCCGGGCGATCCGCGCGCGCGGCGGCCCGCAGGATAGGGTTCCGATCGTCGCCATCACGGCCAACGCCTATGCGGACGACGTCAAGCAGTGCCGCGCGGCCGGGATGACCGGCTTCGTCGCCAAGCCGGTACGCAAGCAAGCGCTGATCGAGGCGCTGCGCGAGGCGCTGCTGCCGCTCACCACCGGGGTGGGCCTGCCGCCACTCGCGCCGTCGTCGCCGCCGCCCCCAGCGGACGGCGGCAGGGCGCCGGCGGCGCCCGTCGCGCCCGACCTCGTGGTGCTCGACCCGGCCACCCTCGCCACTTTGAGCGAGGAGATCGGTCCCGAGGCCGCCGACCTCGCCCTGCGGGTCTTCGTGCAGGAGACCGAGACGCGGCTGCATCGGCTGCGCACCCTGGCCGGCGAAGGGGCTGGCGAGACCATCGCGATCGAGGCCCATACCCTGAAAGGAGCGGCCGCGACCCTCGGCGCCGCCGAGCTGTCCGCGCTCGCCCGCGGTCTCGAGCGCTCCGCCCCGGTGAGCCCGCCGGCCGCCTGCGTGGCCGAGATCGACCGTCTCGACGCGGCATTCGCGCGGCTGCTCGGTGCCGTCGCGGCGCGCGCGCCGGCCCGGGCCGCATGAGCCATGGCACCCCTCCGTGACCGGCTTGCTCGGTTTGTCCACGGCGCTGCCCCGTTCGCCGGGGCCGCGCTGATCGCCGTCCTGCTGATCGCGCCGGTCGTGGCTGCTCTCGTGGCGCTGCATAGCGGCGGCGCGGCGGCGTCCGACCCGGCTCCGGTGGCGGTGCTGGCGGTGGTCCTGGCGTCGACCTGTGGGCTCGGGCTCGTGCTCGTGCGCCGCAACCGCGCGCTCCGCCGCGAGGTGGCCCGGCTGGAGGCGCGCGTCGAGGACCTCGCCGACGCCCGGTGGGCGCGCGTCGACGCCGAGGAGCGCGCCCGCAGCATCGTCGAATTGCCCGGCGATCTCGTGGTGCGCCGCGACGGCGACCGCCGGGTCACCGCCGTCAACGATGCCGTCTGTGCCCTGCTGCGGGCGGAGCGCATCGATGTGCTCGGGCGTGCCGTCGAGCTGCCCGTGCTGGAGCAGGGGCCGGTCACGGTGCTGGCCGACGGCACCCGCACGCACGACCAGAAGATCGCGACCGCCTCGGGGCCGCGCTGGATCGCCTGGCGCGAGGCGGTGGTGCGCGACGGCGACGGGCTCGCGATCCACAGTGTCGGCCGCGACGTCACCGACCGGGTGACGGCCGAGCGGGCGCTGGCCGAGGCCCGCGACGCCGCCGATGCGGCGAACCGGGCCAAGACCCGCTTCCTGGCCACCGTGTCGCACGAGATCCGCACGCCGTTGAACGGCATCCTCGGCATGACGGATCTGCTGCTCGACACGCCGCTGTCGCCCGCCCAGGCGACCTATGCGCGGGCGGTGAGGACGTCGGGCCAGGCCCTGCTGGTGCTGATCGAGGACATTCTCGACTTCGCCAAGATCGAGTCCGGTCGCATCGAGATCGTGCCGCGCCCGTTCGATCTCGCCGCCGTGATCGAGGAGGTGGTCGAGCTGCTGGCGCCGCGCGCCCACGCCAAGGACGTCGAGATCGGCGCCTTCGTCGATCCGGCGCTGTCGGCGCGGGTGACCGGCGACGCCGCGCGGGTGCGCCAGGTGCTGCTCAACCTGGTCGGCAATGCGGTGAAGTTCACCGAGTGCGGCAGCGTCGTGGTCGCGGTCGAGCCCGCCGCGCCGGCGCCCGGGGAGGAGGCCGACGGCGTCGTGCTCACCGTGCGCGACACCGGGATCGGCATCGCGCCCACGGCCCAGGCGCGCATCTTCGGCGAGTTCGAGCAGGCCGAGGGAGGAGCGGCGCGTCGCTTCGGCGGCACCGGGCTCGGCCTCGCCATCACCCGGCGGCTGGTCGAGCGCATGGGCGGCACCGTGACGGTGTCGAGCGCGCCGGGCGAGGGCTCCTGCTTCCGGGCCGCGCTGCCGCTGGCGGCGGCGCCCGCGCCCGCGGTGGCGCCGCCGCCCGCCCTCACCGGCACGCGGGTGGTGATCGTCGCCGCCGACCCGCCGGCCCTGGCGCCGCTTGGTCGCCAGCTCGCTGCATGGGGCGCCGACGTGCGGATGCGATCGCCCGCGGCGGCGCCCGCCGCTCTCGCCGACGGCGGCGTCGATGCCCTGCTGGTCGATCGCAGCGTCGGGGAAACGGCGGCGACCGCTCTCGCCGGCCTGCCGGCGGGAACGGCGGACGGCCGTCCGGCTCGCCGCATCCTGCTGCTGCGCCCGGGCGAGCGCGCGGCGCTCGCCGGGCTCGCCGCCGCCGGCTTCTCGGATTATCTGGTCAAGCCGGTGCGGGCGGCCTCGCTGGCCGGGCGCTTCGGCCAGCCGGCGGACGCGCTCGCTGCCACGCTCCCATCCGCCGCAGTCCCGCCCGTCGTCCCGCAGTCCTCCGCGTCGCCGCGCGCCGTGCTGGTGGCCGAGGACAATCCCATCAATGCGCTGCTGGTGCGGGCGCTGGTCGAGCGGCTCGGCCATGCCGTCACCCTCACGCCGGACGGCGCCGCCGCGGTGGCCGCCTGGGCGGCAGCTCGCGACGCGGGCCGTCCGTTCGACGTGGTGCTGATGGATCTTCATATGCCGGGCCTCGACGGCGTCGCGGCGGCGGCCCGCATCCGCGCCCTCGAAGCCGACAGCGGCGCCCGGGTCCCGATCGTCGCTCTCACGGCCGATGCCTCACCGGCGGAGCCGGAGCGCTTCGGTGCCGCCGGCCTGGACGCCGTGCTGGTCAAGCCGCTCGACCGCGACCGCCTCGCGGCGCTCCTCGCCGATCTCGGCGACGGCAGGCGTGCCGCCTGACGCGGCTCGTCGGCCGCCTGACCGCGGCGGCCTCTCGGCCTGATTCTGGCGTCAGCCGCCCGTCGCTCCGCTCGCCATCCACCGCACACCCCACGACGCGGCTGCGTGCCGCCTGCCGCGGTGCACCGGATTGGTGTATGATCCGTCAATGTAGTCGGCGGTGTCACAAAACCGTGGCGGCCCGTGATTAGTTTCGCCGAACAGGGGAACGGTCAGCCCGCATCCGCAGCGGCGCTCGTGCCGCGGCGCCGTTCCGGCTCGGGAGCCGTTCGATGCACAGCCGTCCGTGTGAGCCGTCCGCCAAGGGGCTGTTCGGCATGATCCGGCCGCGGCCGGCCGTCTCCCGGGTGCCGCGGCTCGCCGCCCTCAAGGCGTATGGCGGCCTGCGCGTCTCCGATCCGCGGCTCAGTCGATCCGAGGAGACGCTCGGCCGCATCGGTGCGCTGGAGGTGCGGCTCGCGCACCGCGCCGTCGACATCCGGCGGGCGCAGCGGCTGCGCTTCGACGTGTTCTATCAGGAGATGTCGGCGGTGGCCGACGCCGCCACCCTGCTGGCGCGGCGCGACGTCGATGCGTGGGACGCGGTGTGCGACCATCTCCTGGTGCTCGATCATGGGCGGCCGACCCGGCATGGGCCGGCGGTGGTCGGCACCTATCGGCTGCTGCGCCAGGAGATCGCCGAGCGGTGCGGCGGCTTCTACACGGCGGGCGAGTTCGACATCGCGCCGCTGATCGCCCGCCATCGTGGGCTGACATTCCTGGAGCTGGGGCGCTCCTGCGTGCTGCCGCCCTACCGCAACAAGCGCACCGTCGAGCTGCTGTGGCACGGCATCTGGACCTATGTGCTGCGCCACCGGGTCGACGTGATGCTCGGCTGCGCCAGCCTCGAAGGCACCGATCCGGAGGCGCTGGCGCTGCCGCTGTCGTTCCTGCATCACTTCGCCGCCGCCCCCGAGCCGTGGCGGGCGCGGGCGCTGCCGGGCCGGCACGTCCGGCTCGACCGCATGGACCGGGAGGCGGTCGACCCCAAGGCGGCGCTGCATGCGCTGCCGCCGCTGATCAAGGGCTATCTGCGGCTCGGCGCGCGCGTCGGCGACGGTGCCGTGATCGACCGCCAGTTCGGCACCACCGACATTCTCGTGGTGCTGCCGGTGAGCGCCATCAGCGCCCGCTACATCGGCCATTTCGGGGCCGGCGCCGAGCGCCACGCGGCGTGAGCCGCCGCGGTCCGGGACGCAGCGCGACTCACAGCCGGCGCAGCGCCACCTCGGCGATGCGGTGGGTCTCGCCCTTCTTCAGGATGAGGTCGGCGCGCTGCCGGGTCGGCAGGATGTTCTCCTGGAGATTGACGAGGTTGATCCGCGACCAGATGTCGGTCGCCATGCCGATCGCCTGCTCGTCGGTGAGCTGCGAGTAGCGGCGGAAGTAGGACTTCGGATCGCGGAACGCGGTGGTGCGCAGCGCCAGGAAGCGCTTCACGTACCAGTGTCGCAGCACCTCCTCGTCGGCATCGATGTAGATGGAGAAGTCGAAGAAGTCGGAGACGAACGGGATCGCCTTGCCGTCCTTCGGGGGGCGTCCGGTCTGGAGCACGTTGACGCCCTCGACGATCAGGATGTCGGGCCGGTCGATCTCGATCCAGTCGTTCGGCACCACGTCGTAGACGAGGTGCGAGTAGACCGGCGCCCGCACCGGCCGGCGGCCCGCCTTGATGTGCGACAGGAAGCGCAGCAGCGCCGACAGGTCGTAGCTCTCTGGAAAGCCCTTCTTGTCCATCAGGCCCTCCTGCTCCAACACCGCGTTGGGGAACAGGAAGCCGTCGGTGGTGACGAGATCGACCTTGGGAACATTGGGCCAGCGCGCCAGCAGGGCTTGCAGCACGCGCGCCGTGGTCGACTTGCCGGCCGCCACCGAGCCGGCGACGCCGATCACATAGGGGACCTTGGCGTCGACGGTGTTGAGAAACCGCTGCTGGGCCCGGAACAGCCGCTGGGTGGCGGCGACGTAGAGCGACAGCAGGCGCGACAGCGGCAGATAGATTTCCTCGATCTCGGGGATGTCGAGGCGGTCGTGGACCGAGCGCAGCCGGATCACCTCGTCCGGCTCCAGCGTCATCGGCGTGTCCTCGCGCAGCGCCGCCCAGTCGTCGCGCGAGAACACCCGGTAGGGTGAGAGATGATTGTCCGTGCGTGGCGCGACGAGCTGGTCCATGGGATCAGACATCCTTCCTCGATGCCTTTTCGGCGAGGCCGGACTGTGCGGTCCGGGACTCGAGCTCCGCTTCCACCTCGGCGAGCCGGACGTCGCGCGCCTTCAGCAGGACGAGCAAATGGTACATGAGATCGGCCGCCTCCGCGATGACCCGCTCGCGGGTCTCCCCTGCGCCGGCGAGAACCACCTCGATGGCCTCCTCGCCGAGCTTGCGGGCGCAGTGGGCGGCCCCACGGTCGAGGAGCTTGCGGGTGTAGGAGATCTCGGCCGAGGCGGCGGCGCGCTCGGCGATCCGGCGCTCGAGGTCGTGGAGGGTGAAGCCGGTCATCGGGCGCTTCCGTGGTGAGGGAAAATCCGTTTCGAGTTAAGGGTCTAGCCGCATCGGCAGGCCGGCCCGGGCCATGTGGAGCTTGGCCTCGCGGATCGAATGCTCGCCGAAGTGGAAGATCGAGGCGGCCAGCACCGCGGTGGCGTGGCCGTCGCGGATGCCGTCCACCAGGTGATCGAGGTTGCCCACGCCGCCGGAGGCGATCACCGGCACCGGCACGGCGTCCGCGATGGCGCGGGTGAGCGGGATGTCGAAGCCGGCCCGGGTGCCGTCGCGGTCCATCGAGGTGAGCAGGATCTCGCCCGCCCCCAGCGCCACCACCTCGCGCGCATAGGCGACCGCGTCGAGGCCGGTCGGCTTGCGGCCCCCATGGGTGAAGATCTCCCAGCGGTCGGGCTCGCCAGCCGCCGAGACGCGCTTGGCGTCGATCGCCACCACGATGCACTGGCTGCCGAACTTCTCGGCCGCCTCGCGGACAAAGCCGCGGTTCGCCACCGCGGCGGTGTTGATCGACACCTTGTCGGCGCCCGATTGCAGCAGCACCCGGATGTCGTCGACGGTGCGCACGCCGCCGCCGACCGTCAGCGGCATGAAGCAGGCTTCCGCGGTGCGGCGCACCACGTCCAGGATGGTGCCGCGGTTCTCGTGGCTCGCCGTGATGTCGAGGAAGCACAATTCGTCGGCGCCGGCGGCGTCGTAGGCGATCGCCGCCTCGACCGGGTCGCCGGCGTCGCGCAGGTCGACGAAGTTGACGCCTTTGACGACACGGCCGTCCTTGACGTCGAGGCAGGGGATGACGCGGACCTTGAACATCGGTGCGGGTCTCGCGCACCGGCCGGCCCGCGGGCGCGGCCGGGCGCCGTCAGTCGAACCACTCGTCGGCGGGATCGAAGGCCGGGATCGGGATGTTGACGATGCGCAGCCGGCCGACCGCGCGGTGGCGGCAGCCGGGCTTGATCATCACGCTGGTGTAGGGCTTCAGCGGCACGCGGTCGCCGTCCACCTCCAGCACGCCTTCGCCCTCCAGGACGAAGTAAATCTCCGTCATGGCCTTGTGATAGTGGGTGCGGGCATCGGCCGTGATGTCGGTGATGTGCAGGGTCGCCACCGTGTTGTCGGGCGTCGCGAAGGCGCGCCGCGCCTCGCCGCACGGGCAGGGCACCGGCGGGATCGCGGCGAGGTCGGCGACCACATAGCGCGGCTCGCCGGGCGCCGACGCGGCGCGGGGTGCTGGGACGGCGTCCGTCGCCGGAACGGCGACCGTCATGGCACGGCTCCCTCGGCGGCCGCCAGCATGGCCAGCGCCTTTTTGGGATCGAGCCGGCCGTCGTAGAGGGCGCGGCCGGCGATCGCGCCGGCGAGCTTTCCGGCCCGCGGCGCGGTCAGCTTCTCGATGTCGGCCATGGAGCCGAGCCCCCCCGAGGCGATGACCGGGATCGAGATCGCCTCGGCGAGCGCGATGGTGCCGTCGAGGTCGAGGCCGGTCAGCATGCCGTCGCGGCTGATCTCGGTGTAGATGATGGCGGCGACGCCGGCGTCCTCGAAGCGGCGGGCGAGATCGAGCACCGGCAGGTCCGACACCGCCGCCCAGCCCTCGACCGCGACGCGGCCGCCGCGGGCATCGAGCCCGACCGCCACCCGCCCCGGGAAGCGGCGCGCCGCATCCTTCACCAGCTCCGGGTCGCGCACCGCCGCGGTGCCGATGATCACCCGGTCGATGCCCTCGGCCAGCCAGCCCTCGATGGTGGCGATGTCGCGAATGCCGCCGCCGAGCTGCACTGGGATCGACACCGTCTCCAGAATCCGCTCGACCGCCGCGGTGTTGACGGGCCGCCCCGCGAAGGCGCCGTCGAGATCGACGAGGTGCAGGTAGCGGAAGCCGGTCTCCTCGAACAGGCGGGCCTGCTCGGCCGGATCGCGGTTGAAGATGGTGGCGCGCGCCATGTCGCCCTGCTCCAGGCGCACGGCGAGCCCATCCTTCAGATCGATGGCGGGAAACAGAATCACGGGCGGACTCCGCTGCATTCTCTACCTCTCCCCGCGCGCGGGGAGAGGTAGACGTTCGCGCGATCAGCGTGGACGTCGGGTGAGGGGGCGTCTCGTGGATACGGAAGCGGGGGGGGGGGGGGGGGGGGGGGGGGGGGGGGGGGGGGGGGGGGGGGGGGGGGGGGGGGGGGGGGGGGGGGNGTCGGGTTCGGGGGCGTCTGGTGGATCCGGAAGCCCCCCCTCACCCGACTCGCCGCTACGCGGCGAGCCACCCTCTCCCCGTAAACGGGGAGAGGGAAAAAGGGCGGCCTGCCGCAAGCCCGGTAAACGGGAACTCGTCTGGATCACGGCGTCCACTTCAGAAAGTTGGCGATCAGGGCGAGGCCGAGCCGCTGGCTCTTCTCGGGATGGAACTGGGTGCCGGCCACGGTGTCGCGACCGACGATCGCGGTGAGCGGGCCGCCATAGTCGGCCTGCGCCACGAGGTCGCCGGGATCGGCGACAGCCAGGTGGTAGCTGTGGACGAAATAGGCGTGCAGCCCGTCCGGGCCGGTCGGGATGCCGTCGAGCAGCGGGTGCGGCCGGCGCGCATCGAGGGTGTTCCAGCCCATGTGCGGGATCTTGAGGCCGGGGTCCGCCGGGGTGATGCGGTCGACCTCGCCGGGAATCCAGCCGAGCCCCTCCGTCACCACATGCTCGCGGCCGCGCTCCGCCATGAGCTGCATGCCGACGCAGATGCCGAGGAACGGGCGGCCGCCGCGGCGCACCGCCTCGGTCAGCGCGTCGACCATGCCGGGCACCGCGTCGAGGCCGCGGCGGCAGTCCGCGAAGGCGCCGACGCCGGGCAGCACGATGCGGTCGGCGCGGCGCACCGCGTCGGGGTCGCGCGTCACCAGGATCGGCTGGTCGTGGCCGCTCTCGCGCGCCGCCCGCTCGAACGCCTTGGCGGCCGAGTGCAGGTTGCCGGAGCCGTAATCCACGATGGCGACGGTCATCGGCCGCCCCCCGGCAGCGGGAACAGGCCGAGCACGCCGCCGCGGCTGGGCGGCGTGGCCCGCGGAGCGGTGAGGGGGCCACGATCGGCCTCGTACGGCGGCACCGCGGCGGCGTCGCGCTCGCGGGTGGCACGGACGAAATAGCGCTGCTCGGCCGCCTCGACATCGTCGGCCACCACGATGCCGTGGTCGCGCCAGCCGGCGCGCCGCAGCGTCCAGCGCCGCAGCATGCCGGCTTCGAGGCCGACCAGCAGGGCCACCAGGGCCGCCACCACCAGCCGGCCGTTGCCCGACACGCCGAGCAGCCCCTGCGCCACCGCGAGGGCGACCGTCACGGCGAGCCACCCCAGCAGCACCAGCCACAGCCGGTGCCACAGCATCCACAGCGGACCGAACAGGAAGGCACCCCAGGAGAAGCCGTCCGGCACGAGCTGCACGCGGTCGAGATCGACCGGCTGGCCGTCCGGCCGGGCAGGGGGCTCCAGCACCGCATAAACCGCCATCATCCGTCCTCGTGAAGGTCGCGGGCTCGCGCTGCGCCGCCGTCCGGACCAGGCGTCCGGCCGGCGGGGTGGCGCCGATCAGCCGCCGAGCGTCCCCTTGGTCGACGGGACCTCGCCCTTGGCCCGCGGATCGATCGCCACCGCGGCCCGCAGCACCCGGGCGAGCCCCTTGAAGCAGGACTCGGATATATGGTGGTCGTTGTCGCCGTACAGCGTCTCGACATGCAGGGTGACGCCGGCATTCATGGCGAACGCCTGGAACCACTCGCGCACCAGCTCGGTGTCGAAGGTGCCGATCTTGCTGTGGCGGAAGCCGGTGCGGAACACCAGGACGGGGCGGCCCGAGATGTCGATGGCCACCCGCGTCAGCGCCTCGTCCATGGGCATGTGGACGTCGGCGTAGCGATTGATTCCCTTCATGTCGCCGAGCGCCCGGCGGATCGCCTGGCCGAGCGTGATGCCGACATCCTCGACGGTGTGGTGCTGGTCGATATGCAGGTCGCCCTTGGCCCGGACGGCGAGGTCGATGCGCGAATGCCGCGACAGGAGGTCGAGCATGTGGTCGAGGAAGCCCACCCCGGTGTCGATCGACGACGTCCCGGTGCCGTCGAGATCGACCGAGACCTCGACGTCGGTTTCCTTGGTGGTGCGCGTCACGGTTGCGGTGCGCATGGCTGCCCTATGCGTTGATCTGGGTGCTTCTATCAGCGCTGCCTTATGGCCGCCACAGCGGGATTCTTCGGACCCAGATTAAGGCCCGCAAAAAACAAAGCCGCCCCCAAAAGGGAGCGGCGCAATGTGCTGGATTTCAGAGCTGAGATGGCTTCCATTCGAAGCTTTAGTCTTCGAGTGTTGCCGCTTCAATGAGGCCGCGGCGATGACGCCGCGGAAGGCACGAGCCACGCTGCATTTGCCTGACCAGACTACAACGGGTGCCTGGACAGATGCGAATGGAGTCTACTCGTGAGGACGGCTACCGGAACTCAGTGACCGCACGATACGGCCGCCTGCCCGTCGAGGCAAGTTGTTCGCTCGCCCACAGCAGCCCCAAGATCAGGAGGGTCATCCACATCGGCAGCGCCGAAAAGATGGCGTTGACACCGGCAGAGTAGACCAGAGACTTGTAGCGACGCATGAGGCGTCTCCTTGTGTTGCGCCACTTCGATGATCACGGGATCCGGTTGACCGCATCCAAGGTCAACTCAACGGAAGCCGTTGAACCTCGAATGGCGGCACACTCGGAGACGAAAGCTTCGGATGGAATCATGCGTTTGCTTATGGTCTCGGTTTCTCCTGCTGTTGCGAATAATGCTTATGCGTGTGTTCAGGTCTCCATGCACGCGGCCTCGAAATCGGGTCGGAGTGCCAGGAGTTCAAGGGGCAGAGAGAAGTTTTTTCGAGGAGCGTGTCCCGACGTGCGAGACGGAATCGGCGCCGCGTTGCAATGCGGCCGGGCGGTTCCTAAATCAGGGCGTCACCAGGTCCGATTTCCCATGCATCCCGATTCCACCCGCTCCGAACTGCCATCCTGGCACGGCACCACCATCGTGACGGTCCGCAAGGGCGGCATCGTGGCGGTGGGCGGCGACGGCCAGGTCTCCATCGGCCAGACCATCGTCAAGGCCAATGCGCGAAAGGTCCGCCGGCTCGCCAAGGGCGACGTCATCGGCGGCTTCGCCGGCGCCACCGCCGACGCCTTCACGCTGTTCGAGCGGCTGGAGGCCAAGCTCGAGCAGTATCCGGGCCAGCTCATGCGGGCGTCGGTCGAGCTCGCCAAGGACTGGCGCACTGACCGCTACCTGCGCCGGCTCGAAGCCATGATGATCGTCGCCGACCCGAAGATCTCGCTGGTGCTGACCGGCAATGGCGACGTGCTGGAGCCCGAGAACGGCGTCGTCGGCATCGGCTCCGGCGGCAACTACGCCCTGGCCGCCGCCCGGGCGCTCATCGACACCGATCTCGACGCCGAGACCATCGTGCGCCGCTCGCTCCAGATCGCCGCCGATATCTGCGTCTACACGAATGGCAACCTGACCATCGAGACCCTGCCGGTTGGCTGAGCCTTACCAGTTCCGTCCGTTCACGGCCGCCGACCTGCCGCTGATGGCGACCTGGCTGGTGCGGCCACACGTCCGCGAATGGTGGGGCGACCCGGAGGAGCAGCTCGCGCTGGTCGCCTCCGATCTCGACCATCCCGACATGGACCAGTTCCTGGTGATCGCTGGCGGGCGGCCGTTCGCCTATATCCAGTGCTATCGGCTCGGCGTCTGGAACGAGGGCTTCGGGCCGCAGCCGGCGGGGACGCGCGGCATCGACCAGTCGATCGGCGAGCCCGACATGCTCGGGCGCGGCCACGGCTCCGCCTTCGTGCGGCAGTTCTCCGACGATCTCCTGGCGCGCGGCGTGCCGCGCGTCGTCACCGATCCCGACCCCGACAATCCGCGCGCGATCCGCGCTTATGAAAAGGCCGGCTTCCGCCGCGACCGCGTGGTCGACACGCCGGACGGCCCGGCGCTCCTGATGGTACGCGACCCATGACCGACTTCTCGCCCCGCGAAATCGTCTCCGAGCTCGACCGCTTCATCATCGGCCAGCACGACGCCAAGCGCGCCGTCGCCATCGCGCTGCGCAACCGCTGGCGGCGGTTGCAGCTCGACGAGCGGCTGCGCGAGGAGGTGATGCCGAAGAACATCCTGATGATCGGCCCGACCGGCGTCGGCAAGACCGAGATCTCGCGCCGGCTCGCCCGGCTCGCCGGGGCGCCGTTCATCAAGGTGGAGGCCACCAAATTCACCGAGGTCGGCTATGTGGGCCGCGACGTCGAGCAGATCGTCCGCGATCTCGTCGAGGTCGGCATCGCGCTGACCCGCGAGCGGAAGCGCAAGGACGTCGCGGCGCGGGCGCATCTCGCCGCCGAGGACCGCGTCGTCGACGCGCTGGTCGGCGCCAATGCGTCCGCCTCCACCAAGGAGACGTTCCGCAGGAAGGTGCGGGCCGGCGAGATGGACGACCGCGAGATCGAGATCGAGGTGCAGGCGGGCGGCGGCGGTGGCATGCCGATGTTCGACATTCCCGGCATGCCGGGCGCTCAGATGGGTGCCGTGTCGCTCGGCGACATCTTCGGCAAGCTCGGCGCCGGCCGCACCAAGACGCGCCGGGTGACCGTGAAGGAGTCTTACGAGATCCTGATCGCCGAGGAATCCGACAAGCTGCTCGATCAGGACCAGCTGGTGCAGGAGGCGATCCGGGCGGTCGAGAACAACGGCATCGTGTTCCTCGACGAGATCGACAAGATCTGCGCCCGCGAGAACCGCGGTGGCGCCGACGTGTCGCGCGAAGGCGTGCAGCGCGACCTGCTGCCGCTGATCGAGGGCACCTCGGTGTCGACCAAGCACGGCACGGTGAAGACCGACCACATCCTGTTCATCGCGTCGGGCGCCTTCCATCTGGCCAAGCCGTCCGATCTGCTGCCGGAGCTGCAAGGCCGGCTGCCCATCCGGGTCGAGCTGAAGGCGCTGACGCGCGACGACTTCCGCCGCATCCTCACCGAGACCGAGGCATCGCTGATCAAGCAGTACGTCGCCCTGATGGCGACCGAGGGCGTCACGCTCGACTTCCAGGAGAGCGCCATCGACGCCATCGCGGATGTCGCCGTTTCGGTGAACGCCACCGTCGAGAACATCGGGGCCCGCCGGTTGCAGACCGTGATGGAGCGGGTGCTCGACGAGATTTCCTTCACGGCGCCCGACAAGTCGGGCGACACGCTGACGATCGACGGCGACTATGTGAACAGCCGCGTCGCCGATCTCGCCAAGAACGCCGATCTCAGCCGCTTCATCCTCTGATCAGCGCGGCCGCCGCGCACGATGTTGCGCCGGCGCCGACGCGCACGGCGTATCGTGGCGCGAAACGCGCGCGAGGCGACCGATCATGTCGGAGACGAGGCGGCGGCGCGGTGGCTCATCGCGGGCGCGCGAGATGCGCGAGGCCGTCCGAACCGAATCAGAACGGGAATTCGACCGCCCAGGAGGCGCTGCGGGCCGGATGTGCCGGCGGCGTCGCGCGGGTCTGCCAGGTGGCGGCGACGTGCGGAGCGGTGGGCTCCGCCGGCGGCGGCAGCAGCGGCGGGCGAATCACGCCGAGCCCGAAGGCATCGGCGGCCCACACCACCACGGCGCCTCGCGAGTTGCGCATATGGCCGTTCTTCCACCAGCCGATGTGCTGGCCGAAGCGGTCGTAGACGCTGTGTCCCTCGATCGAGGCGAGATGACAGCCCTGGAGGCTGATGATCCGGCCGTGCTCTTCCTGGAGCCAGGCCCGCACGCGGCCCTGGCGATCGTAAAGCGGTTCCATTGCCTTGCTGATTTCGAGTAGGGGGTCCGTCGTCACACATGCACCGTCGGGGAGACGACGCATCGATGTGCTTTCTAACACGGCGTTCCCGCTGCGAGAACGTGTAGAATTCCTGACACGCGACATCCCGTCTCATGGGGATATTTGCGCAGGCGCAGGAGTTGCGGTGCACTGCACGTACGCGAGGCGCGCGCATGGCGCAGTGAGACACACCAAGCGGCAGCGCGATCAGTTGCGTGGCGCCCGTAACGACAGGCTGATCCTGGTCACGATGGCGTCCCAGGCGCGTTCTTCGGATCGCGGGTATGCAATGTAGATACAGTGCATCGGACCCGCCGCCCGCGCCGGGAAATTGCATCGACTGTAGAATATGTCGTCCTCGGCGATGCCCGATACCGCGAAGAAGCGGTCGGTGATGCGGCGATAGTCGATGGCGCTGGCGGGGACGCGGAGATTGCTGCGGACGAAGCGCGCCGGCGAGTGATTCTCCGCGTTGGGCTCGACATAGACCATCAGCCGGGCGCGGCCGTCCGCCGATCCGAGCTCCACCCCCGCGCCGCGGCGGGCCGGCCCCAGCTCGACCGTGAAGATGTTGGACGGATAGTCGACGCGGGTGCCGGCCCGGTCGGTGAATACCGCCCAGCCCGGATTGTCGAGCCCGACCGTCGGGCCGCGGCTCGCCGCGGCGGGGCGTCCCGCCTCGGCAGGACCTGGGGGATCATCCGGGGCCCCATCCGGGGGCTCGGGCGCGGCGAACTCCGGCGCCGGCGGGGCGCCGGCAGGCTGGGCGGCGGCCGGCATCGTGACGAGGCCGGCGAGCGTCAGCGCGGCTGCGGCCACGACCCAACTCACACCCCGAACCCCACTGCGAACCACACTCCGAGCCAGGCCACGGTGCTGCATCTGCGCCTCCCTCGACGGCCTTGTCCGGCTCCCGCCCGGACGCCGCGCCGGCGTCTCGATCGCCCGTCAACGCCTCGGCGAGTCGGACGTTCCGTCCGGCGTCCCGCCGCCGCGCCGCCTTTCGCCGCGCTCCGGCTTCCCCCTATAATGCGACACCCGCCCAAGGCCGGCCGTCAGCGCCGCCGCCCATAATCCGAGGAGACCGCCATGGACCAGCACCTGCGCGAAATCCGCGCCGACGACATCGATCCGCGCCACGACTGGACTCGCGCCTTGCCGGCGCTCGGCACCATGGGGGTCGATTTCGAGGAGCGGGTCGACTACCGCCGTCTGCATCGCTACCGACTGTCACGCGCCCGCCAGGCGCTGGAGAATTCCGACCTCGGCGCCCTGCTGGTCTTCGACGTCAACAACATCCGCTATCTCACCTCGACCAAGATCGGCGAATGGGAGCGCGACAAGCTGGCCCGCTGGGCGCTCTTGACCCGCACCGGCGAGCCGATCCTGTGGGACTTCGGCTCCGCCGCCGTGCATCACAAGCTGTATGCGCCGTGGCTGAAGCCGGAGAACTGCCGGGCCGGACTGGTCGGCCTGCGCGGCACCGTCGATCCGGCCTTCGGCCTGATGGCCCGCCACGCCGAGGAGATCGCGGCGCTGCTGCGCGAGGCCGGCGTCGCCGACATGCCGGTCGGCATGGACGTGGTCGAGCCGCCGATGATGTTCGCCCTGCAAAAGGCCGGCGTCACTGTGGCGGACGGCCAGCAGGTGATGCTGGAGGCGCGCGAGATCAAGTCGGCCGACGAGATCGCGCTCCTCAATCGGGCTGCCGCCATGGTGGACGGCGCCTATCAGGTCGTGTGGGACATGCTGCGGCCCGGCGTGCGCGAGAACGACGTGGTCGCCGAGGTGAACAGGTTCCTCTACCGAAACGGCTCCGACGACGTGGAGGCGATCAACGCCATCTCGGGCGAGCGCTGCAATCCGCATCCGCACAACTTCACCGACCGGATGCTGCGGCCGGGCGATCAGGCGTTCTTCGACATCATCCAGGCGTTCATGGGCTACCGCACCTGCTACTACCGGACCTTCAATGTCGGCCGCGCCACCCCGGCTCAGCACGACGCCTATCGGCGGGCGCGCGAGTGGCTCGACAACGCCATCGCCCGCATCCGGCCGGGCGTCACCACGGCGCACATCTGCGAGGTGTTCCCCAAGGCCGAGGCGTTCGGCTTCCCGGACGAGATGGCGGCCTTCGGGCTGCAATTCGCGCACGGGCTCGGCCTCGCCCTGCACGAGCGGCCGATCATCTCGCGGGTGGTGTCGATGGATCACCCGACCGAGATCAAGGAGGGCATGGTGTTCGCCATCGAGACCTACTGCCCGGCCGGCGACGGCTACTCGGCGGCGCGCATCGAGGAGGAGGTGGTGGTCACCGACAAGGGCTGCCGGCTGATCACCCTGTTCCCGGCCGAGGAGCTGCCGATCGCCGGCCGCTACTGAGCCGGCGCGGCTGCCGGCGTGCCGTCGTTCAGCGGCGGCGCTCGGCGAGGAGATCGCGATAGAGCTGGGCGTAGCGGCGCGCCGAGCGGCGCCACGACACGTCGGCCCGCATGGCGTTGCGCTGCACGCGCCGCCACACCCGGCCGTTGCGCCACAGCGCGGTGGTGCGCAGCACCGCCGCCTCCAGCATGCCGATGGTCGGCGTGAACACGATGCCGGTGCCGACGCCCTCGGCGATCGCCATGTCGTTGCAGTCGATGACCGTGTCGGCGAGTCCGCCCACATGGCTCACCACCGGCAGGGTGCCGTAGCGCAGGGCGCACATTTGCGACAGCCCGCAGGGCTCGTAGCGCGACGGCATCAAGAGCGCGTCGGCGCCGGCCTGGATCAGGTGCGCCAGCTCCTCGTCGTAGCCGACCACGCAGGCGACGCGGCTCGGATGAATGCGGGCGGCATCGAGAAACGCCTGCTGGAGATTGCGCTCGCCGGAGCCGAGCACGACGAGCTGCGAGCCGGTGGCGAGCAGCGTCGGCAGCACCTCGACCAGCATGTCGAGGCCCTTCTGCCAGGTCAGCCGGCTGACCACGCCGAACAGCAGCGCATCGTCGGGCGCGAGGTTCATGCGCTTCTTCAGCACCGACTTGTTGGCGATGCGCGGCGCGATGCGGCGGGCGTCGAAGCGGGCGGCGATCAGCGGGTCGCGGCTCGGGTTCCACACCGCGTCGTCGATGCCGTTGAGGATGCCGGAGAGCCGCTCGGTGCGGCTGCGCAGCAGGCCGTCGAGCCCCATGCCGTATTCACGGGTGCGGATCTCGGCCGCATAGGTGGGCGATACCGTGGTGATCCAGTCGGCGAGCGCCAGCCCGGCCTTGAGAAAGCCGATCTCGCCGTGGAACTCGACGCCGTTGATGCTGTAGGCCTGCGGCGGCAGCGCCAGCGCCGGCAGCAGCGAGGCGGGGAACAGGCCCTGGAAGGCCAGGTTGTGCACCGTCTGGACGGTGCGCGGGCCGCGCTCGTAGCGGTAGCGCAGATAGGCGGCCGCAAGCCCGCCCTGCCAGTCGTGGGCGTGCAGCACGTCGGGCCGCAGGGCCGGGACCTCGCCGGCGGCCAGGCGCGCCGCCATCAGGCCGAGGGCGCCGAACCGGATGGCGTTGTCGGGCCAGTCGCGGCCGTCGACCGCCATGTAGGGGTTGCCGGGGCGGTCGTAGAGATGCGGCGCCGCGATGGCGATCAGCTCGAGATTGCGGGCGCGGCCGTGCAGCAGCCTGGCGGGGCTGCCGAACAGGTCCGGCACCTCGAGCACGGTGGAGACGTCGTGCAGGGCCGCCAGCACGGCCGGATAGCCGGGGATCAGCGTGACGGTGCGCACGTTCTCGGGGGCGAGCGCCGCCGGCAAAGCGCCGACGACGTCCGCGAGCCCCCCGGTCTTCACGAAGGGGAAGATCTCGGAAACGACGGACAGGACGAGGATCGGACTCGCGCCACTCACAACCGATCGATCATGTGCTGGGTGATCAGGCAGATGCCGTTCTCGGTGCGGCGGAACCGCTCGGCGTCGAGCTCCGGGTCCTCGCCCACCACCAGCTTCGCCGGGATGATGGTGCCCTTGTCGATCACCACGTTGCGCAGCCGCGCCCCGCGACCGACGTCGACCTGCGGCAGCACCACCGAGTTCTCGACATAGGCGTAGGAGTGGACGTGCGAGCCGGTGCCGATCAGCGAGCCGCGGATCGAGGCGCCCGACACGATGCAGCCGCCGGCCACCAGCGACGACACCGCGGTGCCGCGCCGGCCCTGCTCGTCGTGCACGAACTTGGCGGGCGGGGTGATCTCCGCATAGGTCCAGATGGGCCAGTTGTGATCGAACAGGTCGAGCTGCGGCACCACCGCGGTGAGGTCGATATTGGCCTCCCAGTACGCATCGATGGTGCCGGCGTCGCGCCAATAGACCTCGGCCTCCTCGCGCGAGCGCACGCAGGAGCGCGAGAACGGATGCGCCACCGCCTTGCCGTACTTGACGAGGTAGGGGACGATGTCCTTGCCGAAGTCGTGCGTCGAGTGCGGGTCCTGGGCGTCGCGCCGCACCTGATCGATCAGGAACTTGGTGTTGAAGACGTAGATGCCCATGCTGGCCAGCGCCAGCGCCGGGTTGCCCGGCATGTGGGGCGGCTTCTCGGGCTTCTCGACGAAGTCGAGAACCACATCGTCGGCGCCGACATGCAGCACGCCGAAATGGGTCGCCTGCTTGAGCGGCACCTCGATGGTGGCGATGGTGATGTCGGCCTTCTGCTCCACATGCTGCTGGAGCATCGGCTCGTAGTCCATCTTGTAGACGTGATCGCCGGCGAGAAGGACGATGTATTCCGGATTGTAGCTCTCGATGATGTCGAGGTTCTGGTAGACGGCATCGGCCGTGCCGGCATACCAGCTCGCTCCGGCGATGCGCTGGCTCGCCGGCAGGATGTCGAAGCTCTCGTTCCGCTCGGGGCGGAAGAAGTTCCAACCCCGCTGCATGTGGCGGATCAGGCTGTGCGCCTTGTACTGGGTCGCCACCGCGATGCGGCGGATGCCCGAATTGAGCGCGTTGGAGAGCGTGAAGTCGATGATGCGGGACTTACCGCCGAAATAGACCGCCGGCTTGGCGCGGTTGTCGCACAGCTCGTGCAGCCGGCTGCCACGGCCGCCTGCGAGCACATAGGCCATCGCGCTACGGGCGAGCGGCCCCGACAAGGAATGGTCAAACGGCACTGAATTGCCTCGCCTGAGTTTGAGAAGTCCGTCCTCCGAATCCGTTGCCCGCTCCGATCGTCGGGACCGCGCGCGCCGTGCCGACGGCGCGCCGCGGCGCGCCGGTCACGCCCGGAGATAGGCCTCTGTCGCGTAGCGCCGCATCATGCGGGCGCTGTTGAACACCGCGCCGATCTTGGCGATGGTCTGCTTCATCATCCAGATCCAGCGCGCCCGGTCCTCGTGATAGAGCGGCAGCACGGTGGATTCGAGCTTGGCGTACATGGCGGCCGCGTGCGCCTCGGGCGAGGGATCGCTGCCGTCGCTGCCGATCGACCAGCCGGTGACGCCCTCGACCCAGCCCTCCAGCCACCAGCCGTCGAGGACGCTGAAGTTGAGCACGCCGTTGAACGCCGCCTTCATGCCGCTCGTCCCCGATGCCTCCAGCGGCGGCACCGGATTGTTGAGCCACACATCCGAGCCGGCCACCAGCCGCTTGGCGATGGCGATGCTGTAGTTTGGCAAAAAAGCCATGGGGATGTCTTTGATCGATCTCATATGGGCATGGATCGACCGGATCATCGCCTTGCCTTCGAAATCGCGCGGATGCGCCTTGCCGGCCATCACCACCTGGAACGGCCGGCGGCCGGCGATCGCCCGCAGGCGCTCGATGTCGTGGAACAGCAGGTCCGGACGCTTGTAGCCGGTCATCCGGCGGGCGAAGCCGATCACCGGCACGTCGGGGTCCATGGCGACCCCGGTGGTGTCGCGCACCAGATCGACCAGCTCGCGCTTGGCCTGCTGATGGGCGGCCCACAGCGCCTCGTCCGGCACCTGATCGGCCTTGAGCAGGTCCTCCAGCTCGTAGGCCCAGTGCGGGGCGAGCGTCTTGAACAGGTCGGCGATCGCCGGGTGCATCCAGGTCGGCACATGGGCGCCGTTGGTGACCGTGCGGATCGGGTAGGCCGGGAACATCTTCTGCGCCGTCTCGGCGTGCCGGCGGGCGACGCCGTTGGCGTAGCGCGACAGGTTGAGGGCGAGCTGCGTCATGTTGAGGTGATCGGGGCCGGCCAGCAGCTTGAGCTGATCGAGCTCGATGAGGTCGCCCACGATGGCGCGCACGTCGTCATACGAGAACCGATCGTGCCCCGCCTCCACCGGCGTGTGGGTGGTGAACACGCATTTCTCGCGCACCGCGTGGACATCGTAGTCGAACGGCTCGGGAATGCCCGGGATGCGGTTGAGCCGATGGTGGTCGAGCAACGCCAGCGACAGGAACGCGGCGTGGCCTTCGTTGAGGTGATAGGTGTCGATGGTGAAGCCGAGTGCGCGCAGCACGCGGACGCCGCCGACGCCGAGCACCACCTCCTGCTTGATGCGATCCTTCTGGTCGCCGAAATACAGCCGGTTGGTGATGATGCGGTCGCGTGGATCGTTCTCCGGAACGTTGGTGTCGAGCAGCAGCACCGGCACCTGCGGGCCGCGCGCCGACTTCAGCTCGTAGAGCCACGGGCGAATCCATACCTGGCGGCCTTCGATCTGCACCGCCACCATGGCGCCGACCGGGGTCGCCCACTCCTCCGGGTTCCACGGATCGGGACCGTCGATCTGGTTGCCGTCGGCGTCGATCTGCTGCTTGATCGAGCCCTCGCGCGACGCGAGGGTGACGAACACCATGGGCAGGTCGAGATCGGCGGCCGAGCGGGCGGCGTCGCCGGCCAGGAGCCCGAGGCCGCCCGAATAGGTGTGCATCTCCTGCCGGATGCCGACCTCCATGGAGAAGTAGGCGATCCGGTTGACCGACAGATAGCGCGCGACCTCGATCATTGCTGCTCCGCGACGGTTGGGCCTGGTGACGAGTGAGTCCGGCGAGGGACCGGGTTCGCGCCGCTCACCGCCGTCACCGGAGACGTCCGGGGCGGCGGGCATGGTGCCCGGCGGGGCCGGCGAGCCGGTCCCGCGGCGTGCGGCCGGGTGAGGGAGGCGAGCCCGGCGCGACCGCATGGGGGCGGCGCGGCAGTCTCGTCGGACTCGTCATCATGTCGGCCCCCTCTCGCGCAGTCGCAGTCGATGCAATGCAATACAGGAGTCGGCGTGGCAAGCATCCGGCCGCCTTTGTGGCACAGACGCGGGCCGCCGCGCAAAGGTCTCGTCGGGGCGTCCGCCGCTTGGGTGCGCCGCACCAGGGTGCGGCGCCGGAGCGGCGCGCCGGAGTGCCGCGCCGGAGGCGGCGGGAGCGGTCGTGCTCATGGTGGCGTGCCCCTCCTTCGTCCCGTTTCCCCGGTTCGTCCTGTGCCTCGGTCGACGTGGTCCGCGGGCTCTCCGGCGCGACCCGGCGCGGCGGCGATGTCGCGGCCGGGCGGATCAAAAAAAGCAACCCTCGTGCCATACCGCAGTAGGGGGCCTGACGGCCAGAGGCGGAGCCCGGCGGCTCGCGGTGCCGGCCCGGCGCGTCCCTGCGCGAGCCCGCCCGGACGCGAAAAGAGCGCCGCACGGGTCGTGCGACGCTCTTTCGAAAGGCGACGTTGCGAGGGTCGCGGGCGCGGCCTCAGTTGCGGCCGAGCACCGCCAGCGACACCGGCGCCAGGCCGTAGCCGAGGCCGATCGCCCGGGCACCGGCCGGAGTCAGATCGATCACCCGGCCGCGCACGAAGGGGCCGCGGTCGTTGATGCGGACCACCACCGAGCGGCCGGTCTTGCGGTGCGTCACCCGCACCATGGTCCCGAAGGGGAGGTGGCGGTGCGCCGCCGTCAGGGCGCCCGAATGCGCGCGCTCGCCGTTGGCGGTCTTGCCTCCCGAATAGACTGAAGCAATACCTGACTGAGTGAATGCCTCGGCCTTCGAAGAAAGCATCGAGACAGCGAATACTGCGACCAGGACAGCAATAGACCGAACGAGGATCAGCATCGCCATGCGCTGCATAGTCTCCGTGTTGTTTGAGGGAAGCAGCGCTTTAAGCGGCCGAATGTGCCCTCAACATGGCGAGGCGTTTGGGTTCCATCACGTTGTGTAACTAATATTACCGAGAGCGGTCGGGGGAGCAGAGGCCGGCACCGGCGGCAAACGCGGGGCTCTCGGATCGGCCGGATCTCGTCCGAGGAGGCGCGGCCGTTGCGGCCGTCGGACGGTGGGGGTCCCGAAGGGACGAGCCCGCCAGGGGAGCGCGGCGGTTGAAAAGGGGAGCGCCGCGGTCAAAAAAAGCGCGCCACGGCCCGACGGGGCGGTGGCGCGCCGACTCGAAGGCGCGAGAAATGGCGACGGCAGCGACTACTTCTTCTTGCCGTCCGGACCGAACTGCGACAGGTAGGCCCAGAGGTCGTCCTGCTCCTTGTCGTTCTTGATACCCGCGAAGACCATCTTGGTGCCGGGGATCTTGGCGCGCGGATCGGTGATGTAGGTCTTGAACGTCGCCTTGTCCCAGGTGATGCCGGAATTCTTGTTGGCGTCGGAATAATTGAAGCCGGCGATCGTGCCGCTCTTGCGGCCCGGGAGGCCGTTGAGCACCGGGCCGACCTTGTTGGCCGCGCCTTCGCCGACGGCGTGGCACGGCGCGCACTTGCGGAACGAAACCGCCCCGGCCTCGACGTCCTGGGCGGCGGCAATGCCGGTCGAAGCCGCAAACGCGAACGCGACAACGAATGCTCTCATCATCATAGTGCCTGGTTCCCTTTCGTTCTCGAGGACCGGCCGGCGAGCCCGAGGGGCCGGAGACGCGGAGGTCCGCGTTCAGCAAGAAGACAGAAGCTTGACGAAAATCAAGCGCCGCCGCACTCGCGGCTTTCCGCCGCGCCTCATCGTCTCCTAATGGCAAAGGTGACGTGAAGGTTCGAACCGGGATGGCGGTCGCCGGTTCGAGTCGACGACAGCGACCGTATCCGGAGTGTCCATGACCCCCGTTCCCCGCGTCGCCGCGTTCACCGGCCCGGCGGTGCTCAGTTACGGCTTTCGTCCGTTCTTCCTGGTCGGTGCCCTGTGGGCCGGTCTGACGGTGCTGCTGTGGCTGCCCGTCTACGAGGGCCGGATCGGGCTCGACGGTGTCTTCACGCCGACCGACTGGCACGCCCACGAGCTGCTGTTCGGCTACGTGGCCGCGGTGGTGACCGGGTTCCTGCTCACCGCCATCCCGAACTGGACCGGCCGGCTGCCGCTCGCCGGCCTGCCGCTGCTGGTGCTGGTGCTGGCGTGGCTCGCCGGGCGGCTCGCGGTGGCGGCCGGCGGCCTGCTCGGCTGGGGGCTCGTGGCGGTGATCGATTCCGCCTTCCTGCTGCTGGTGCTGGCGGCGGCCGGCCGCGAGGTGATCGCCGGCCGGAACTGGCGCAACCTGCGCGTCCTGGTGATCCTCGCGGTGTTCGCCCTCGCCAACCTGGTGTTCCATGTCGAGGCGCATCTGTGGGGCGGCGCGATGCTGGGGCGCCGGCTGGCCCTCGCCGCCGTCGTCATGCTGATCGTGCTGATCGGCGGCCGCATCATCCCGAGCTTCACCCGCAACTGGCTGGTGCGCGAGAACCCCGGCCGGTTGCCGGCTCCGTTCGACCGGCTCGACGCGGTCGCCATCGGGCTCGCCGTGGCGGCGCTGGCGGCGTGGCTGGCGGCGCCCGATGCCGTCGTCACGGCGGTGCTGCTGATCGGCGCCGGCCTCGTCCATGCGGTGCGGCTCGCCCGCTGGGCCGGCGACCGCACCGGGCGCGACGCCCTGGTGCTGATCCTGCACCTCGGCTACGCCTTCGTGCCGCTCGGCTTCCTGTTGCTGGCGGCGGCCGCGCTGTGGCCGGTCGTGCCCGAAGCCGCCGGCATCCACGCCTGGTCGGTCGGCGCCGTCGGGGTGATGACGCTCGCCGTGATGACGCGGGCGACCCGCGGCCACACCGGCCATGCCCTGGAGGCGCCGCCCTCGACCCGGCTGGTCTACGGCGCCGTGCTGGCGGCGGCGGCCCTGCGGATCGCCGCCGGCCTCCTGCCCGAGATGGCGACGCCGCTGCTGTGGGCCGCGGGTCTCGCCTGGGTGGCGGCCTTCTGGGGCTTCTGCCTGGTCTACGGGCCGCTGCTGGTGCGCCCGCGCCACAAGGCCGGCTGAGACACGCCGCCGCCTCCCGGTCCGGCCGGTCCTGTCCGGTCCGGCGGGCCGGCAGGTGCGGAGACCGCGCGGGCGTGTGCGGCGATCCGGCGCGCGTCCGGTTCTCCCGCCTGCTCGACGGGCTCCTCCGAGGGGACGCCCGTCCGGCCCCGTCGCGACGGGGCCGCCAGGGCCTCCGCGGCCGCGCCGAGGCCCTTCGCCGGGTTGCGTTCGCCATATTGCACCGCCCCCGGGGCTGTGTTAGCAAACCCGCGGTTTTTCAACGGGGCGCCGGCCGCTCCGCATGCCCCACACAATCCTGGTCCCGCTACGAATCCAGGGGCTTGCGCCTGGCCCCCGGAACCGCGGCGGGACCTCGGATGCCCGAACCCGAAAGAGAGCGCCGTGGCAGGAGACGAGCCGATCGTTGCCGGAATGGCAGGACGTTATGCGACCGCCCTGTTCGAGCTCGCCCGTGAGGCCGGGACGCTCGACACGGTGATCCGCGACCTCGCCCGCTTCGAGGCGATGCTCGCCGACAATCCCGACCTGATGCGTCTGGTGCGCAGCGCCGTGTTCTCCGCCGAGGAGCAGACCCGGGCGATCACCGCGGTGCTCACCAAGGCGAAGATCGAGGGCATCGCCGCCAACTTCCTGCGGCTGGTCGCGGCCAATCGTCGCCTGTTCGCCGTGCGCGACATGCTGCGTGCCTTCCGCGAGATGGTCGCGGCCCACAAGGGCGAGGTTGCGGCCGTGGTCACCGTGGCCGAGCCGCTGGCGGAGACGCATCGCGCCGAGATCAAGGCGGCGCTCGACGGCGTCACCGGCAAGAACGTGCAGGTGGACGTGAAGGTCGATCCCGCCATCATCGGCGGGCTCGTGGTCAAGGTCGGAAGCCGGATGGTCGACGGCTCGCTCCGCACCAAGCTGAATGCAATCAAGCACGCGATGAAAGAGGTCGGCTGATGGACATCCGCGCCGCAGAGATTTCTGCGATCCTCAAGGAGCAGATCAAGAACTTCGGCCAGGAAGCCGAGGTGTCCGAGGTCGGTCAGGTTCTCTCCGTCGGTGACGGCATCGCCCGCGTCTACGGTCTCGACAACGTCCAGGCCGGCGAGATGGTCGAGTTCGAGAACGGCGTCCGCGGCATGGCGCTGAACCTCGAGATCGACAATGTCGGCATCGTCATCTTCGGCAACGACCGCGAGATCAAGGAAGGCCAGACGGTCAAGCGCACCCGCGCCATCGTCGACGTGCCGGTCGGCAAGGGCCTGCTCGGCCGCGTCGTCGACGCGCTGGGCAACCCGATCGACGGCAAGGGGCCGATCCAGGCGACCGAGCGGTGCCGCGTCGACGTCAAGGCGCCCGGCATCATTCCGCGCAAGTCGGTGCACGAGCCGATGGCCACCGGCCTCAAGGCGATCGACGCGCTGATCCCGATCGGCCGCGGCCAGCGCGAGCTGGTGATCGGCGACCGCCAGACCGGCAAGACCGCCATCGTCCTCGACACCATCCTCAACCAGAAGCCGCTCAACCAGTCGACCGACGAGCACGTCAAGCTGTACTGCGTGTACGTCGCGGTCGGCCAGAAGCGCTCCACCGTCGCCCAGTTCGTGAAGGCGCTGGAGGAGAACGGCGCCCTCGAATACTCGATCGTGATCGCGGCCACCGCCTCCGATCCGGCCCCCATGCAGTTCCTGGCGCCGTTCGCCGGCTGCACCATGGGCGAGTACTTCCGCGACAACGGCATGCACGCCGTGATCTTCTACGACGACCTCTCCAAGCAGGCGGTCGCCTATCGCCAGATGTCGCTGCTGCTGCGCCGCCCGCCGGGCCGCGAAGCCTATCCGGGCGACGTGTTCTATCTGCATTCGCGGCTGCTCGAGCGCGCCGCCAAGATGAACAAGGACTACGGCTCGGGCTCGCTGACGGCGCTGCCGGTGATCGAGACCCAGGCCAACGACGTCTCGGCCTACATCCCGACCAACGTCATCTCGATCACCGACGGCCAGATCTTCCTGGAGACCGACCTGTTCTACCAGGGCATCCGCCCGGCCCTGAACGTCGGCATCTCGGTGTCGCGCGTCGGCTCGGCGGCGCAGACCAAGGCGATGAAGAAGGTCGCCGGCAAGATCAAGGGCGAGCTGGCGCAGTACCGCGAGATGGCGGCCTTCGCGCAATTCGGCTCCGATCTCGACGCCACCACCCAGCGTCTCCTCAACCGCGGCGCCCGCCTGACCGAGCTCCTGAAGCAGCCGCAGTTCTCGCCGCTGAAGATGGAGGAGCAGGTCGTCGTCATCTATGCCGGCGTCAACGGCTATCTCGATCCGATCCCGGTCGGCAGCGTGCGGGCGTTCGAGCAGGGGCTGTTGTCGCTGTTCCGCACCAAGCACGCCGACGTGCTGGAGGCGATCCGGACCTCCCGCGACCTCGACGACGCCACCGCCGCCAAGGTGAAGGCGGTGCTCGACGAGTACGCGAAGACCTTCGCGTGATCGCGATGGGCGGCGGCCCAGAGGCATCGCCGCGGTGAACAGCGTGTCCCCTCCCCCCTTGTGGGGGAGGGTTAGGGTGGGGGGTCGGCCGCGAGGCCATGCCCCGCCGTCTGCCCCCCTCCCCAGCCCTCCCCCACAAGGGTGGAGGGAGCGAGCCGGAGCCATCGGGTAAGCCATGCCCAGCCTGAAAGACCTGCGAAACCGGATCGCCTCCACCAAGGCGACGCAGAAGATCACCAAGGCCATGCAGATGGTCGCGGCCTCCAAGCTGCGCCGGGCGCAGGCGGCGGCCGAGGCGGCGCGTCCCTATTCGGAGCGGATGCAGCGCACGCTCGGCAGCATCGCGGCCTCGGTGCAGAACAATCCGGAGGCGCCGCGGCTGATCGCCGGCACCGGCCGCGACCAGGTCCATCTGCTGGTCGTCTGCACCGGCGAGCGCGGCCTGTGCGGCCCGTTCAACTCGGCCATCGTCCGTCTCGCCCGTGATCACGCCAATGGGCTGCTCGCCGAGGGCAAGACGGTCAAGATCCTCTGCGTCGGCCGCAAGGGCTTCGATCAGCTCAAGCGCCAGTTCGAGGACGAGATCATCGACCTGATCGATCTGCGCGCGGTGCGCCAGATCCGGTTCGAGAACGCCCACGAGATCGGCCAGCGCATCATCGCCCTCTACGACAAGGGCGAGTTCGATGTCTGCACGCTGTTCTTCTCGCGCTTCAGGTCGGTGATCGCTCAGATCCCGACTGCCCAGCAGCTCATCCCGGCGGTGTTCGAGGGCGGACCCGCCGATGGCGGCACCGTCGCCTACGAGTACGAGCCCGACGAGGAGCAGATCCTCGCCGAGCTGCTGCCGCTCAACATCTCGGTGCAGGTGTTCAAGGCGCTCCTGGAGAACGCCGCGTCGTTCTACGGCGCCCAGATGACCGCCATGGACAACGCCACCCGCAACGCCGGCGAGATGATCCGCAAGCAGACGCTGAAGTACAACCGCACGCGCCAGGCGATGATCACCAAGGAGCTGATCGAGATCATCTCGGGCGCGGAGGCGCTGTAGCGAGCCGACAGGCGAAAAAGGAGACCCCCCATGGCCTACACCACGACGGCGACCACCAAGGGCGGCCGCGACGGACGCGCGGTCCTGGAGAACGGCGGGCTGGGGCTCGCCATGGCGCTGCCGAAGGAGATGGGCGGCTCCGGCGAGGGCCACAATCCCGAGCAGCTCTTCGCGCTCGGCTGGTCGTCCTGCTTCGGTCAGGCGATCCTGGCGCTGTCGAAGAAGCACGGCGTCGACGGCCAGGCGGCCCGCGTCACCGTGTCGATCGGCATCGACAAGGACGACGTGAGCTTCGCGCTCTCGGCCGAGATCAAGGTGTCGATCCCGGGCGCCGACCGCGCCAAGGTCGAGGCCCTGGTCGAGGACGCCCACCGCATCTGCCCCTATTCCCGCGCGACGCGGAACAACGTGCCGGTCAAGCTGACCGTCGTCTGAGACTGACATCGCGTATCGCTCGGGCCGACTTGCGCCGCGGTTCGAGTTCCAAGGAGATTTCCATGGCCACCCAAACCCAAACGGTCGGACGTATCACTCAGGTCATCGGCGCCGTCGTCGACGTGCAGTTCGAGGATCACCTGCCGGCGATCCTCAACGCGCTCGAGACCGACAATCAGGGCCGCCGCCTGGTGCTCGAGGTCGCCCAGCATCTCGGCGAGTCGACGGTCCGCACCATCGCCATGGACACCACCGACGGGCTGGTCCGCGGCCAGAAGGTCGCCGACACCGGCCTGCCGATCGCGGTGCCGGTCGGCGAGGGCACGCTCGGCCGCATCCTCAACGTGGTCGGCGAGCCGATCGACGAGGCCGGCCCGGTGCCGCACACCGAGAAGCGCGCCATTCATCAGGACGCGCCCGCCTACACCGAGCAGTCGACCGAGTCGCAGATTCTTGTCACCGGCATCAAGGTGGTGGATCTCCTCGCCCCCTACGCCAAGGGCGGCAAGGTCGGCCTGTTCGGCGGCGCCGGCGTCGGCAAGACCGTGATCATCCAGGAGCTGATCAACAACATCGCCAAGGCCCACGGCGGCTACTCGGTGTTCGCCGGCGTCGGCGAGCGTACCCGCGAGGGCAACGACCTCTATCACGAGTTCATCGAGTCCGGCGTCAACAAGGACCCGCACGAGACCAACGGCGACACCAAGGGCTCCAAGTGCGCCCTGGTGTTCGGCCAGATGAACGAGCCGCCCGGCGCCCGCGCCCGCGTCGGCCTCACCGGCCTCACCGTCGCCGAATACTTCCGCGACCAGGGCCAGGACGTGCTGTTCTTCGTCGACAACATCTTCCGCTTCACCCAGGCGGGCTCGGAGGTGTCGGCGCTGCTCGGCCGCATCCCGTCGGCGGTGGGCTACCAGCCGACGCTGGCCACCGACATGGGCGCCCTCCAGGAGCGCATCACCACCACCACCAAGGGCTCGATTACCTCGGTGCAGGCCATCTACGTGCCAGCCGACGACCTCACCGATCCGGCGCCGGCGACCTCGTTCGCGCATCTGGACGCCACCACGACCCTGTCGCGCTCGATCGCCGAGAAGGGCATCTATCCGGCCGTCGATCCGCTCGACTCCACCTCGCGCATTCTCGACCCGCGCATCGTCGGCGAGGAGCATTACACGGTCGCCCGCCAGGTGCAGCAGGTTCTCCAGCGCTACAAGGCGCTCCAGGACATCATCGCGATCCTCGGCATGGACGAGCTGTCGGAAGAGGACAAGCTCACCGTCGCCCGTGCCCGCAAGATCGAGCGCTTCCTGTCGCAGCCGTTCCACGTCGCCGAGGTGTTCACCGGCACGCCGGGCGTGTTCGTCGAGCTCGCCGACACCATCCGCGGCTTCAAGGGGCTGTGCGAGGGCAAGTACGACCACCTGCCGGAGCAGGCCTTCTACATGGTCGGCACCATCGAGGCGGCGGTCGAGAAGGGCAAGCGGCTCGCCGCCGAGGCCGCGTGAGCGGCCACGACGGGCGTGCAGGCGAGCAGTCGGCGAACAGCGAATAGGGAGTAGCGAGCAGGGAAGCGGAGCCGCGGGCTGGTCCTCAACCACTCGCATTCGCCCGTCGCTAAATCGACCATGGCCACCTTCCACTTCGAACTCGTGTCGCCCGAGAAGCTGATCTTCTCCGGCGAGGTCGAGCAGGTCGACGTGCCCGGCGAGGAGGGCGATTTCGGCGTCCTGGCCGGCCATGCGCCGTTCGTCGCGACGCTGCGGCCCGGTGTTCTCACGGTGTATGGCGGCTCGCCCTCGCCCACCCTGGTCGTGGTGCGCGGCGGCTTCGCCGAGGTGGGGGCGAACGGCCTCACCGTGCTGGCCCAGGAGGTCGTCCCGGTCGACGAGCTTCAGCCCGAGGTGATCCGCCAGGCCATCCAGGATGCCGAGGAGGACGTCGCCGACGCCAAGGACGAGCGTAGCCGCGACAAGGCGGCCGAGCGTCTCGCCAACCTGAAGACCCTGAAGGACGCACTCGGCCACTGAGCCGCGCCTTCTCGCGGGATGATCGTGTCGAGGGCGCCGCGTCATCGCGGCGCCCTCGGTCGTTTCGGATGCCCCCGGCAGTGCCGGCCCAAGGGTCGGCGGCGCCGGTCAGCCGGCGGCGGAGAACCGGCGCAAGGGCCGGATGTCGGGTCGGCTCTCCTGCCGGACCCGCGACGTGCGGTCCTCGGTCAGGCTGAGCACGAACATCGGCTCGCCGCCCGGACCGTTGATCGGGACGTGCTTGGCGGTGACGATGCGCGGCCCGCTGCCGGGCGTCGCGATGGCGTGCTCGTCGACGGCGACGGAGCCGCGGGCCGCCAGCAGCGCCCGATCGTGCGCCTCGATCAGGTCGGCGGTGTCCTCGGGAAACACCTCGCGCGCCGTGCGTCCCAGCATGGCGGAGCGCCGCACCCCGTACAGCGTCTCGGCGGCGCGATTGACCAGCACGTAGCGCAGATCGCCGGCATTCTTGACGGTGAGCGCCTCCGGCATGGTCTCGACCACGGCGGCCAGGAAACCCTGGGCGCGCGCCAGGCCGTCCCAGGCGCGGCGCTGCTCGGTGATGTCCTCGTGGGTCGACACCCAGCCCCCCACCGGCAGCGGCCGGTTGGTGACGCGGATGATGCGACCATCGGCGAGCTCGAGTTCGCCGATGGTCTCGCGACCCTCGGCCATCCAGCGGACGAAGGCGTCGGCGTCGCCCGGGAAGGTGCCCACCCGAGCCTGCCGGCGCAGCAGGCCGTCGATCGGCAGCCCCGGGGCCACGCTGTCCCGGGTCAGGCGGTACAAGGCGAGATAGCGGTCGTTGCACAGCACCAGCCGCATCGAGGCGTCGAGCCCGAGCACGCCATGCGCCATGTTGTTCAGGGCGGTGTCGAGCTGCTGGCTCCGCAGCCGCAGCCCGTCGATCATCTCGGCCCGCTGCTCGGCGACCGCGATCCAGTGGGCATCGAGAAGCTGGTTGTCGCGCAGCGTATGCTCCAGCTCGTCGATGGCGCCGGCCAGCGCGCCGATCTCGTCGCCGCGCGCGGTGTGCGGGATCGCCGTGCGGGTGTCGCCGGCTGCCACCGCGAGGGTCGCGCTGGTGATGTCGCCGAGCGGCTCGACCACGCTGCGCCGAACCACCAGGGCGGTCACCAGCACCAGCCCGAGCGCCGCCACGGCGAGCCCGGCCAGCATCCAGGGCACCCCGGTGTCCTCGCCGGCGTGGTGCGACACCGTCGCGATGGCGACGAGGGCGATCAGCGTCACCACGGCCGTGACGGCGGCGGCCAGCCTGAGCAGGCGGTCGCCGATGGCCTGCGGCCGGCCGGCGGGATCGGGCTTGTCGGAGAGGATCGTCATGGGCTCGGCGTCTCGCGTTGTTGGACGCCCGGAGCTTTCGATTAAACTCTTAATGGTCGTTTGTGCCGATCCACGAGCGACGCAATGCCGACGACCGCCCGCCGGAAGCCCGCAGGGGCGGATTCTCGGGACGGTATGGCCGTATCCTCATGGTTGATCCGCCGTTCACCATGCCGACGAACGGCCGGTCCGCGGCCCTGGGCAGCCCGCCTCGGCCGGGGCCGCACCCGGACGGACGGTTCCGATCGGGACGACATGCCGAGGTCCCGGAGGGGTTCCAGAGGGAAGGAGGCTCGCTTGCACGATCCCACCCCGGCGCTCACCCGCCAGTTCTTGGCGTGGCTCGCCGAACAACCGCGCTGCTACGCCGACGTGATGGCGGCGTGGCGAACGAGCTGCCCGCGGCTGTCGATCTGGGAAGACGCGGTGATCGGCGGCCTCGTGGCGGTCGGAGCCGGCGCCCCGACCCGCGACGCCGCACCCGTCGTCCTCACGGCCCGGGGCCGCGCTATCCTCGATGCGCCCGGCGACGCCGCCGACCATCCCGCGCGGCCGCGGCCGCGGCCGGCCGTCAGGCCGCCGCGAAGCGGGCGAACTCGGCGACCACGCGCTCGTAGACCGGGCGCTTGAACGGGATGATCAGGCCCGGCAGGTTGGCGAGCGGCTCCCACCGCCATTCGGCGAACTCGGGCGCGTGGGCGCCGCCGCCGGGCGTCGCGATGTCGATCTCGCGCTCGTCGCCGACGAAGCGCAGCGCGTACCACTTCTGCGTCTGGCCGCGGTAGCGGCCCTTCCACGCCTGCCCGACGATCTCGCGCGGAATGTCGTAGGCGAGCCACTCGTCGATCTCGCCGAGCTTTTCGACCGAGCGGATCGAGGTCTCCTCCCACAGCTCGCGCAAGGCGGCCGGCCACGGGTCCTCGCCCGGATCGACGCCGCCTTGCGGCATCTGCCAGGCGTGCACGGCGTCGACATGCTCGGGTCCCTCGGTGCGGCGGCCCACGAAGGCGAGGCCGTCGCGGTTGAGCACCATCAGGCCGACGCAGGGGCGGTAGGGCAGGTCTTCGAAGCGGGTCATGCGGGTCTCGTCGATGGGGCGCGGCGGGCGGGGGCGTCGCCCGCCGGCCCGCCGGGTCAGGGGGCCAGCACCTTGCGGTACTTGTCGATCTCGCTCGGCACCAGGCGGGCCACATAGGCGGCGTCGAGCTCCTGCTCGGTCGCCGGGATGGAGCCGAGATCGTCCATCCGCCGTTGCAGGGCGTCGCTCGCCACCGCCTTGCGCAGCGCCGCATTGAGCTTGTCGATCACCGCCGGCGGGGTGCCCTTGGGGGCGAACAGGGCGTTCCACCCCTGCTGCTGGAACTCCGGCAGGCCGGCCTCGGCGGCGGTCGGCACGTCCGGGAGGGTGCGCATGCGGGTCTGCGCCGAGACCACCAGGCCGCGCACCAGCCCGTTCTGGATCGGGCCGGTCACCGAGGCGGCGGCGTCGCAGACGCCGTCGACCTGGCCGCCCATCAGGTCGTTGAGGGCGGGGGCGGCGCCGCGATAGCTGACCAGCGTCACGTCGATCTTGGCGGCCGCCGTGAAGGTCTTGCAGATCAGGTAGTTCGACGAGCCGACCCCGGCGTGGCCGAGGTTCACCTTGCCGGGGTTCTGCCGCGCATAGGCGATGAAGCCGGCGAGATCGGTGGCCGGGAAGTCCTTGCGCACCGCGATCACCGGCACCGTCTTGGCGGCCAGCCCGATCGGCACAAAATCGTCGTTGGTGTACTTGATCTCCGGATAGATCGTGTAGGCGGCCGCGTTGGTGCCGACATTGCCGATGGCGATCATGTAGCCGTCGGGAGCCGCGCGGGCGACGCGGGCGAGCGCCGTCGAGCCGCCGGCACCGGGCACGTTCTCGTTGATGACGCGCTGGCCGAGCACCTGGCTCATCTGCTCGGAGACGACGCGGGCGATGACGTCCGAGGTTCCACCGGCCGCGAACGGCACCACCATGGTGATCGGGCGGGTCGGATAGTCGTCGGCCGCGGCGGCGGGGCGCGGCGGCGCGACCGCGGCCAGCAAGGCGACGGCCGGAACGGCGAGCGCGGCGAGGACGGCGGCGGGTTTCATGGGGTGGCTCCGGAGGACCGGGAGGCGACGGGTGAAATGCGGAGGCCCGCAATCTAGAGCATTTTTCCACGCGGAGGACATCGGCCCGCCGGAGAAAAACGCGACCGCACGAGGGCCGCACCATGCGCCGAGGACAATCGCGCGCCGCCGCGCTCAGCTCGGCTGCTTCGCCCGCGCCGTCACGGCGGTGATCGGCACCAAGGTGATGCCGCGGCCCTCGGCCTGGCGGGTCCATTCGGCGAGCCGGTCGATGGACAAAGGTAGCGCCCGCGCGATGCCGACCGCGACGCCCGCCTCGCGGGCGATCGTCTCCAGCCGCGCCAGTGCCCGGTCCATCTCGGCACTGGAGGGCACCGCATCGAGCACCACGGCGGCCTTGGCGAAGGGCAGGTTGTTGGCGCCGGCGAACTGGCCCGCCAGGCTGCGCGGCGACGAGCCGTCGTCGACATAGACGAGGCCGCGCTTGGCCATCTCGCGCAGCACCGGCCCGATCGCCGTCTCGGTGGAGGTGAAGCGGCTGCCCATGTAGTTGACCACCCCGACATAGCCCTGGAAGCGGCTCATCGCCCAGTGCATGCGGTCGATGTTCTGGTCCGCGGTGAGCGAGGTGAGCAGCGTCTGCGGCCCCGGGTCGTGGTCGGGATACTCGAACGGCTCCATCGGGATCTGGAGCAGCACCTCGTGGCCCTCGGCGCGGGCCCGCATCACCTGCTTGTCGAGGTCGGTGCCGTAGGGCTGGAACGCGAAGGTGACGACGCCGGGCAGCTTCTTCATCGCCTCGGCGGTGGCGCCGGCGCTGACGCCGAGGCCGCCGACCACCAGGGCGACGCGCACGCCGGGGCCGGCCGGCGGGGCCTTCCGGGCATAGACGGCGGACGGGCGGGTGCCGTCGAGGCCGATGCGCGGCACCTGGCCGTGGCGGGTCGCCTCGAGGAGATGCGAGCCGACTGCGGCGAGCTTGCCGTCGCCCCCGGCCGGCGGCAGGGTGACCTCCTGGCGCTTGCCGGTGGAGCCGTCGATGATGGTGACGGTCTGGCCGCCGGAGGCCGGGCCGGACGGTGTTTCGGCGCGTTCGGCGGCGGGCTTGCCGGTTTCCGGCTTGGCGCCGGCCTCGCTCTTGGTGTCGGGCTTGGCGAGGTCGCCGGTCGGCAGCTTGACCACCACGATCGGCTCGCCGCCGAGCGGATCGTCGCCCACCATGGCCCAGCCGACGAAGCCGAGAAGGCACAGGGCCAAGAGGGCCACCACGATCGGGCCGACCGGAAGCGGGCGCCGCCGGCGTCGGCTCATCAGAGCGCCGAATTTGGCTGCACCGAATCTGACTGCGCCGAACCTGGTCGTGCCGGCGTCTCGCGCGTCGGTCCCGCTGGCGCCGGTCTCCGGCACGCCGAGCGGTCGTTCCAGATCGTCGCCGGCCACGGGAAGACTCCTCGCGAATCAACGCGCGCCAGTCTAGAGCCCCCTGCGGTCCGGCGGAATCGCAGCCTCCCGAAAAATCGAAATCCCGGCAAACGCGGTGCCCATGCCGGGGCCGGCAAGTTGCCGCGCGGCAGGCGGATTGCCCCGAGTACCAGGAAAGTAGCCTCTCATGCGCAAGGATCTTCACGAGGCGAACCGCCTCTCCTGGAATGCGGCCACCATCGCGCACAACAGCCACAAGGGCGATCAAGCCGCCTTCTTCCGCAACGGGGGCTCGACGCTGTTCCCGGAGGAGCTCGAGCTTCTGGGTGACGTCGCCGGACTGAGCCTGCTCCATCTGCAATGCAACGCCGGGCAGGACAGCTTGAGTCTCGCGCGGCTCGGCGCCGACGTGACGGGCGTCGACATCTCGGACGAGGCGATCGCATTTGCTCGTCGCCTGTCGGACGAGAGCGGAATCCCGGCGCGCTTCGAGCGAGAGGATCTGTTCACATGGCTCGAGCAGGCCGCCCGCGACCGCCGGCTGTTCGACCGCGTGTTCACGTCCTACGGCACCATCTGCTGGTTATCGGATCTCGACAGGTGGGCGTCCGGGCTCGCCGGGGTGCTCAAGCCGGGAGGCCGATTCGCCTTCATCGAGTTCCACCCCTTCGCCATGGTGTTCAACGAGCAGTGGCAGCCGCACTATGACTATTTCAGGAGCGCGCCCGTCGAGGAAGACGGTGTCGGCGACTATGTGGCCCAGTCCGGTGACGGACTGACTCCGGGCGCGTCCGAGGTGGGGGTGGTGGACTTCCGCAATCCACATCGCTCGTACGAGTTCTATTGGGGCGTGGGTGACGTGGTCTCCGCACTCATCCGAGCCGGTCTGATCCTCGAAAGAATGGTCGAGTTTCCGTATGCCAATGGCTGGCGCGGCTTCGACGGCATGCGCGACATCGGCGGTCGAAGGATGGCTCCTCCCGAAAGCATGCCGCGGATTCCGCTGATGTACGGCCTCGTCGCGAACCAGCGCTCATCGGCGCATGTCACGGTGGACCACGGGGTCGGCGGTCCAGATCAGGACCCTCGATAGCGTCCTGACTGTCAGGGCGTGCGGGTTCGCCCCGCGACCAAGGAGCCCGCTCCAGACGGATGGTTGGCCGGCATGATGCCAGAAACCGAAAGGGCGGCCGCCGGGCCGCCCTTCTGGTCGATTGGTCGTGCGGGCCGCGCCGTCAGTTCGGCATTGTCGCGGCCGCCTTGCCGCTCGGCGGGAAGGCGGCGTTGACCTGGACGCCGCGCATCAGGTCGAGGGCGAGATTGAGCGCCTTGTCGTCCTTGGCTTCCGGCGGCACGTAGGACTGCGAGCCGGCCTGCTCCTCGCCGTCGGCCTTCAGGTGCCCACGCAGCGAGGACTCGCCGCGCATCTCGGCGCGGGACTTCACCTCCTCGGGGACGTCCTGAAGCACCTCGATGTCCGGCACGATGCCCTTGGCCTGGATCGAGCGGCCGGCCGGCGTGTAGTAGCGCGCCGTGGTCAGCCGCAGCGCCCCGTTGCCGGCGCCGAGCGGGATGATGGTCTGGACCGAGCCCTTGCCGAACGAGCGGGTGCCGATCAGCGTCGCCCGCTTGTGGTCCTGCAACGCACCGGCGACGATCTCGGAGGCCGAGGCGGAGCCGCCGTTGATCAGCACGATCACCGGCTTGCCCTTGGTCAGGTCGCCCGGCCGGGCGTTGAACCGCTGAGTCTCGTCGGGATCGCGGCCGCGGGTCGAGACGATCTCGCCGCGCTCCAGGAAGGCGTCCGACACCGAGATCGCCTGATCGAGCAGGCCGCCCGGATTGTTGCGCATGTCGATGACGAAGCCGCGCAGCTTGTCGGCCGGGATCTGGCTGGCGATGTCGCCGAGCGCCTTCTTGATGCCCTCGGTGGTCTGCTCGTTGAACTGGGTGACGCGGATGTAGCCGACATCGGTGCCCTCGATACGGCTGCGCACCGAGCGGACCCGGATGATGTCGCGGGTGATGGCGATCTCCAGCGGCTTGTCGGCGCCCTTGCGCATCACCTTGAGGCGGATCTTGGTGTTGACCGGCCCGCGCATCTTCTCGACCGCCTGGTTGAGGGTCATGCCCTGCACGGCGTCGTCGTCGAGATGGGTGATCACGTCGTTGGCGCGGATGCCGGCACGGGCCGCGGGCGTGTCGTCGATCGGCGCCACCACCTTGACCAGGCCGTCCTCCATGGTGACCTCGATGCCGAGGCCGCCGAACTCGCCGCGCGTCTGCACCTGCATGTCGCGGAAGCTCTTCGGGTCCATGTAGCTCGAATGCGGATCGAGCCCGTTGAGCATGCCGTTGATGGCCGATTCGACCAGCTTCGCGTCGTCCGGCTTCTCGACATAGTGCGAGCGCACCCGCTCGAAGATGTCGCCGAACAGATTGAGCTGACGGTAGGTGTCGGACGAGGCCGCCTTGGCGCTCGTCCACAGAAGGCCGGTGGGCGGCTGGATCGCGAGCACCGTCAGGGCGGCGCCGGCGGCTGCCCCGAGGAGAACCAGTGAAGTCTTTCGCATCATCCGCGGACCTTCTCGCTATCGTTGGTTGCCCACCACGGGGACGGATCGACGGGGAGGCCGTCCTTCCGGAACTCGACATAGAGGATCGGCTGCGAGGCGCCGGCGGCGGCGCCTACTCCGACAGCCGCGCCCACTCCGATCGGAGTCGCCGCGGTCGGGCCGCTCGATCCCATCGTCCCGACGGGCTCTCCGGTCAGGACGAATTGGCCGAGGTCGACCGTGATCCGCTCCATGCCCGCCAGCAGGACATGATATCCGCCGCCGGCGTTGAGGATCAAGAGCTGGCCATAGGACCGATAGGGCGCCGCATAGACGACCCACCCGTCGCACGGCGCCGTCACCTGGGCACCCGGGCGGGCCGTGATCGACACGCCCTTCTCGGTGCCGCCATGCTGGTCCGAGGCGCCGAACTCGCGCAGCCGCATGCCGTTGACCGGCAAGGGCAGCAGGCCCTTGGCGGACGCGAAGGCGACCGCCGGAGCGAGCCGTCCGGGGTCCCGCAGGGCGGCGAGATCGCGGCGGGTCTCGGCCGGGGTGCGCTCGGCGGCGGCGCGGGCGGCACGCCCGGCCCAATCGAGATTGTGCTCGAGGCGGGCGATCAAGTCTTTGAGATTGTCGGCCTGGAGAGCGAGCTGCAAGGCGCGGCGGCGGGCCTGATCGAGCTCCTTCTCGACCTCGCCTAGCCGGCGCTGACGCTCCTCGACCAGCAGGCCGAGCCGGGTGCGCTCCTCCGACAGCACCGCGAGGTCGTTGGTGCGCTTGGCCCGCTCGGCGGCGCTCTCGCGGCGGACCCGCACGAGGTCGGCCAGATCGGTGGCCAGCGCGTCGGCCTCGGTCTTCAGCTCGGGCAGCACGGCGCCGAGCAGGATGGCGGTGCGCACCGACTTCAGCGCGTCCTCGGGGGCGACCAGCAGGGCCGGCGGCGGCCGGCGGCCGAGCCGTTGCAGCGCCGCCAGCACCTGGGCGATGACGGCGCGGCGCATCTCCAGCGAGCCGTTGATGCCGTGCTCGGTGCTCTCCAGAAGATCGAGACGGGCCTCGATGGCGGCGATCGCCTGCTCGGCGGCGCGCACCCGGGCGGCCGTGTCGATCATCGCCTGGTTCAGCTTGCGGCGGTCCTCGCCGAGGCGGTCGATCTCGGCCCGCAGCGCCTTCTCGGTGTCGGTGGCGCGCTTCTGCTCAGCCCGGATCGTCTCCAGCTCCTGATCGCGCTGGCGGATGGTGTCGAGCGCCGCGGGGCCGCGCGGCAGGCGCTCCGACTGGGCCGAAGCCTGGGCGGCCGCCGGACCGGCGGACCCGGCGCAGGCGACCACGAGCGCCAGGGCGAAGGCAGCGTGGGCGAACGCGGCCTGCGCGGGACGGGTGAGCGGGTGCGGCGTCATCGGTTGCGCGGCCGGGCCTCTGTCGCGAAACGCGGGAACCGGACGGCTGTAGCGACCGATTGGGGCGGCTTCGCGTCTCCGCCGCCGGGCGGAGATGAAATCGAGTTCATCATGGCGGGTCGGATGGGGGCGGTCGTCGAGGCCGGGGCGTTGTTCGGAAGGGCCGATCAGGCCCGGTGGTAGGGATGGCCCGACAGGATGGTGGCGGCGCGGTAGAGCTGCTCCAGCAGCATCACCCGGACGAGCTGGTGCGGCCAGGTGGCGGCCCCGAACGACAGCGTCAGGCCGGCCCGCCGGCGGATCTCGTCGCCGAGGCCGTCGGCGCCGCCGATCACGAACACCGCCTGCTCGCGGCCGGCGTCGCGCCAGGCGCCGATGTGGCCCGCCAGGGCGGCGCTGTCGAGATTGTCGCCGCGCTCGTCCAGCGCCACCGTGGCGGCGCCGTCCGCAATCACGTTGGCGAGCGCGATGGCCTCCTCGAGCCGGCGCCGCTCGACGTCGTGGGCGCGGCTCTCGCGGATCTCGATCACCTCGATACCGCGCAGCCCGATTCCGCGCCCCGCCTTCTCCAGACGGTCACGATAACGATCGGCCAGCTCGCGCTCGGCCCCGGCCTTCAGACGGCCGATGGCCGCGATCACGAGCCGCATGGCGCACCCGTCGTCAGCTCAGGCGGCGTGGCCCCGCACCCCGGCCGGCCCACATCTTCTCCAGGGCGTAGAAGCTGCGGACCTCGGGACGGAAGACGTGGACGATCACGTCGCCGGCATCGATCAGCACCCAGTCGCAGTGCGGCATACCCTCGACCCGGGTCCGCACGCCGGCGGCGCCCAGGCCTTCGATCACCCGGTCGGCGATCGAGCCGACATGGCGGTTCGAGCGGCCGCAGGTGATCACCATGGCATCGGCCAGGGCGGACTTGTCGCGCAGATCGATGGTGGTGGTGTCCTCGGCCTTCATGTCGTCGAGCTGCGCGAGGACGATGCGCAGGATCTCGTCGGGCTCGGGCCGCGTCGCCGGCGCGACGGAGACCGGAGGCGAAGCCGTGGTCGTCGCTCCCGGAACCGCCGATACAGAGGCCGGGGCCGGCGAGGCGACCAGGGAGGCGACCGAAGCGGGCTGTCGTGAGGCGCTCGCCCGCGAGCGCGCAGATGTCGTCAGGGGACCGTCCTTCCAGCAAGACCCGGGCCGCTGCGCCCAGGCGACTCACAAGATAAGTGGTCGGGGTAAACGGATTCAACCGCCTCCGTGGCCGCGTCGGAGGTTTCTTTCGGAGTCGTGCGGCCGGGCCACAATCGGTGCCGTGGGGGCGGACGACGGCTCGTCGGCGGTGGCACGGCCGCCGTTCGGTCGCGACGCGGCAGCGTCGCCGTCCGTCTCGGTCGACGGGCGGAGGGGACGCCGCCGGGCGCGCAACTGGGTCGAGGACAGCGGCGATTTCAGCCCGTGCAGGAAGGTCCAGGCCGGCGGCCGGCGGAGCGGCAGGCGCACCGCCTTCTCCTCGGGCAGGCGCGCGAAGGCGAGCGCTCGCCCGGCCACCCCGGAGCTGGCGTAGAGGCTCGGGCCGAGGCGGTCGACCACCACGATCGGCACCAGCGCCGCGATGCCGCGCCAGTTGTTCCAGCGGTGGAAGCTGCGCAGGTTGTCGGCCCCCATGATCCACACGAAGTGGGTGGCCGGGCTGCGCGTCACCAGATACCGCACGGTGTCGTAGGTGTAGCGCACCCCGACGGCGGCCTCGAAGCCGGTGACGGCGATGCGCGGATGGCGGGCGAGCGCCTTGGCGGCGGCGATGCGCTCGCTCAGCGGCGCCAGCCCGGCGGTGTTCTTCAGCGGATTGCCGGGGGTGACGAGCCACCACACGCGATCGAGCTGGAGGCGCCGCATCGCCAGCAGGCAGGCGGCGAGATGGGCCTCGTGGGGTGGATCGAAGGTGCCGCCGAACAGGCCGATCCGCATGCCGGGGACATGCGGCGGCACCCGGTAGTCCGGACCGCGGAGCGCCGTGTCCTGCCGCGCCGGATCGGACCGGAGCGAGTGGTACGCCATGGGCATGAAGACGACGATCCCTCCGGGTCCGCTCGCTCCTCCCGGCCGGGAGGCCGGGCCTATGGGCGGGTCTGGCCCGAGCCGCGGATGCGGTACTTGAATGTGGTGAGCTGCTCGACCCCGACCGGGCCGCGCGCATGCATGCGGCCGGTGGCGATGCCGATCTCGGCCCCGAACCCGAACTCGCCGCCGTCGGCGAACTGGGTGGAGGCGTTGTGGACGACGATGGCGGAATCGACCTCGGCCAGGAACCGCTCGGCGGCGGCCGGGTCGGCCGTCACGATGGCGTCGGTGTGGTGGGAGCCGTAGCGCTCGACATGGGCGATCGCGTCGCCGACGCCGTTCACCACCTTCACGGCGATGATGGCGTCGAGATACTCGGTCGACCAGTCCTCCTCGGACGCCGCGGTGACGCGCGGATCGACCGCTCGCGTCGCGGCGTCGCCGCGCACCGCGCAGCCGGCATCGAGCAGCATGCGGACCAGCGGCGCCAGGTGGGTCGCCGCGACGGCGCGGTCGACCAGCAGGGTCTCGGCGGCGCCGCACACGCCGGTGCGCCGCATCTTGGCGTTGAGCACGACCGTCTTGGCCATCTCGAGATCGGCGGCGGCGTCGACATAGACGTGGCAGTTGCCGTCCAGATGGGCGAACACCGGCACCCGCGCCTCCGCCTGGACGCGCGCCACCAGGTCCTTGCCGCCGCGCGGCACGATCACGTCGATGGCGCCGCCGAGCCCGGCCAGCATCATGCCGACGGCGGCACGGTCGCGGGTGGGGACGAGCTGGATGGCGTCGGCGGGCAGGTCGGCGGAGTGCAGCCCTTCCACCAGGGCGGCGTGGATGGCCCGCGACGAGCGGAAGCTGTCGGAGCCGCCGCGCAGGATCACGGCGTTGCCGGCCTTCAGGCACAGCACGCCGGCATCGGCCGTCACGTTGGGGCGGCTCTCGTAGATCACCCCGACGACGCCGAGCGGCACCCGCACCCGCTCGATCCGCATGCCGTTGGGGCGGGTCCAGGCGTCGATCACGCGGCCGACCGGGTCGGGCAGGGCGGCGACCACGCCGATACCGTCCGCGATGGCGGCGACGCGCTTCTCGTCGAGCCGCAGGCGGTCGAGCAGGGCCGCGGTGGAGCCCCGGCTGCGCGCCTCGGCGACGTCCTCGGCATTGGCGGCGAGGATGTCCGGGGTGGCGCCGCGCAGCGATTCCGCCATGGCGGCGAGCGCCTCGGTCTTGTCGGTGGCGCTGGCCTGGCCGATCGCCCGCGCGGCGGCGCGCGCCCGCCGGCCGATCTCGGCGAGGACCGCCGCGAGATCGATCGGCCGGCTGCTGGTCGTGGTCGACGATCCGCTCATGCCCGACATTCCCTTGTCATCCCGCTTTCCTAGCATGTCGACAGGCCGGCTGCGAAGCGGCCGTCGATCCGCCTACCGCGGGGCAGATTGGCGTTTCGGACGGATCGCTCGGTCCGCCCCGCCGATCCTGCGCCTTCGGTGCCCTCGTGGCTGGCGCCGACCGCGCCAGCGCCCGGTGTCGGGAGCCCGCCATGCCGCCATCCAAGCAGCGCCCCGAGGACCGCGCCGAGGCTCGCCCCGAAGCGGGCGGTCCCGAAGCAGCCGCGTCCAAGCTGGGCGGGTCGAAGCTGGGTGTGTCCAAGATGGGCGCTCCCAAGGACCTTCCCAAGGACCGCCTGCCCCGCCGCTTCCCGGTGGGCACGCGCTTCGTGGTCGAGGGCGAGCCCGACCGCCACGGCATCCTGCGCATCGTGTCGCGCACCGTGGTGATGCCCAGCGGCCGCCGCTACGACCTGCCGGCGCAGTCGGGGGGCGAGCCCTCCGGCCGCCCGCCGCCGGCCTCCGGCGGTCTGCGCCGTCGCGCCGCATCCCGCCAGGGCTGAGGGCACGCCGACAAGCGCTCCGGCGGCGAGCCGCCGCCCGCTCGCTCCTGCCTGCTCACCCCCTGCCGGCTCGTCCTGCTTGCCCGAACCGTGCCGCATTGGGCTGACATCTGTGCCCGACCCGGACGGTCGCCGGGCAAGGGGATGTCGATGATCCGAACGCTGCGTCCGGTCGCTCTCGGCCTGCTCGTCGCCAGCCTGGCCCTGTGCGGTGCCGCGCTGCCGGGACCCGCCGCCGCCGGTGAGCCGGTCTATCCGACCGGCCTCAAGATCGGCCTCGCGCCGGCGCCCGGGCTGCGCGTCGCCGAGAAGTTTCCCGGCTTCGAGGACAAGGAGACCGGCGCCACCGTGCTGATGCTGGAGGTCGCGCCCCCCGCCCTGGCCGAGACCGCGAAGCAGCTCGGCCGTGACAGCCTCAAGAAGCAGGGCATCGTCGAGCAGCGCCGCGAGAGCTTCCCGGCCGGCAGCAAGGGCACCCTGGTGGCCGGCCGCCAGGAGGGCGACGGCCGCACCGTGCGCAAGTGGATTCTGCTGGCGCCGGCCGGCGACACCGGCGCCCTGGTGGTGGTGCAGGTGCCGGAGGAGGCCGCCAAGTCGTATCCGGAGGCGGCGGTGCGCGACATGCTCGCCTCGGTGCGGCAGCGGGCCGACGTGCCGATCGAGGAGCAGCTGGAGCTGCTGCCGATCCGTCTCGACGAGCGCTCGGGCATGCGGCCCATCCGGGTGCTCGGCAGCAATGGGGCGCTGCTCACCGACGGCCCCAAGGACACCCTGGAGGCCGTCGAGCAGCCGCTGCTGATCGTCTCGGTGGGGCGCGGCGGGCCGGAGGAGAACGCCGCCCGCGACACCTTCGCGCGCAACCTGCTCGCCGGCTTCGGCGCCTACAAGGACGTGCGGATCGTCGGCACCGAGATGCTGCGCCTGGGCGGCGGCGGCGCCCATACCCACCAGGTCATGGCGGAGGCCAAGGACCCGAAGACCGACGCTCCGCTCAAGCTCGTGCAGTGGGTGCGGTTCGGCTCTGGCGCCTATCTGCGCATCCTCGGCGCCGCCCGCGACGACGCCTGGAGCGAGGCGTTCCCGCGCTTCCGCGCGGTGCGCGACGGCGTCAATCCGCGCGGCTGACGGCGGCCGCGCCAGCGGCGCGGCCGGCAGACTGGCTCACGCCCCGGGCTTGTCGCCCGTCGTTCCCGCGCCGTTCGCGGCGGGGCCGTTGCCGGCGCTCGTCGCCGCGGCATCGGCGGCGGCCGGCGAGCCGGCGGGCGCCGATGCTGGCGCGGTCTTGGGGCCGCCCTTGGAGACCCCCACCATGGCGGGGCGCAGAACCCGCTCGCCGATCATGAAGCCGGCCTGGACCACCTGAACCACGGTGCCGGTCGGCTGGCTCGGGTCGGGCACCTCGAACATCGCCTGATGGACGTTGGGGTCGAACTTCTCGCCCTTCGGATCGAAGCGGCGGACGCCGTTGCGCTCGAACACCTTGAGAAGCTCGCGCTCGGTCAGCTCGACGCCCTCGACGAAGGCGAGCACGGGGGCCGGCAGGGCATCGCGCTTCTCGGCCGCGACGGCGTCCAGCGCCCGGCGCAGATTGTCGGCGACGCCGAGGAGATCGCGGGCGAAGCCCGAGATGCCGTAGGTGCGGGCGTCGGCGACCTCGCGCTCGGTGCGGCGGCGCAGGTTCTCCATCTCGGCGAGGGTCCGCAGCAGGCGGTCCTTGTGCTCGGCCACCTCCTGCTGGAGCGCCGCGACGTCGACGGCGGGAGTGGCCTCCGGGGTGGCCTCGGCGGGTGCCGCGCCGGCCGAGGGGTTGGCGGTCTTGGCGGCATCGGCGGGCTGGCTCGCGCGCGCCGCCTCGGGGGCGGGTGCAGCGTCGCCGGCATTCGGTTCGGTCATGATCTGGTCCGTCCGTTCAAACCTTGGGGTCGCCCCGCATATCGCCATCCGGGCTCGGAAAATCAAGCGGTTCGGCCGTGCCACGGAGGTGCCTTGCGGCCCCCGCGGGGTCGCTGCGGGGCCGCTTGCGCGGGCCGACGACCCTCAGCCGCCGAGCAGGCGACCGACCAGGCGGGCGGTGTAGTCGACCATCGGCACGATGCGGGCATAGTTGAGCCGGGTCGGGCCGATCACCCCGATCACCCCGACGATGCGGCCGGCGGCGTCCTGGTAGGGCGCGATGATGGTGGACGAGCCCGACAGCGAGAACAGCTTGTTCTCCGAGCCGATGAAGATGCGCACGCCGTCCGCCGACTCGGCGCGGCCGAGCAGGTCGACCAGGCCGCGCTGGGTCTCCAGCTCGTCGAACAGCTGGCGCACCCGTTCGAGATCCTCCAGCGCCTTCAGGTCTTCCAGCAGATGGGCGTGGCCGCGCACGATCAGCCGCCGCTCGTCGCCGTCGCCGCCCGACCAGCTGGCCAGCCCCGCCTCGACGATCCGGCGGGTGAGCTGGTCGAGCTCGGCGCGGCTGGCCGCCAGAGTCGTTTCCAGCGCCGCCTTGGCCTCCACCAGGGTGCGGCCGGCGATGTGGTGATTGAGGAAGTTCGACGCCTCGACTAGCGCCGAGCCGGGCAGGCCGATCGGCAGGTCGACCAGCCGGTTCTCCACCTGGCCGTCCTCGGCGACCAGCACGACCAGGGCCCGCGACGGCTCCAGGCGGACGAACTCGATATGCTTGAGGCGGGCGTTCGCCTTGGTGCTCAGCACCACCCCGGCGGCCCGCGTCAGCCCCGACAGCATGGTCGAGGCCTCGGTCAGCACGGTCTCGAAGGAGCGCCCGGTGGCCGCCACCTGCGCCTCGATGGAGCGGCGCTCGGTCTCCGGCAGGTCGCCGACCTGCATCAGCGCGTCGACGAAGAAGCGCAGGCCGAACTCGGTCGGCAGCCGGCCCGCCGAGGTGTGCGGGGCGTAGATCAGGCCGAGCTGCTCCAGGTCCTGCATGACGTTGCGCACCGAGGCGGGCGACAGCGTCATCGGCAGCAGGCGCGAGAGGTTGCGCGAGCCGACCGGCTCGCCGGTGGCCAGATACGACTCGACGATGTGGCGGAAAATCTCGCGGGATCGCTCGTTGAGCTGCACCAGGCTGGTGGCCGTGGTGGCGAGCGGCAAATCGGAGGGCAGAACGGGCTGGGACACGGGCGGTGTCTCCCGGACAAAAGGATCGGAGGACCAGAGATTTGTCCCTCGATGGGGCGAAGCGCAAGGCGCTCGCGCCGGGGCCCGCCGGCGGCTCCCGGCCAGGCCCCGGCCGTCTTCGCCGGCATCGCGCTGCGCCGCCGATCGTCGTCCCGCGCCGTCCCGTCGCAACCGAGCCCCGCCGGGGAGGGCCTTGCCGCTCCGCCCGCGCCGACCTACAAGCGTGCCGCCGGTCGAACGCCCGCGGCGGCCCCGCCGCCTTCGCCCGACCGCGCCGTGCCCGCAGCCGACTGCCGAGCCGATCGCCGCGGCGATCGCCGTCCAAGGAGTACCCCGATGCGTCCGAGCCACCGTCAGCCCGACGAGCTGCGAGCCGTTTCGCTCGAACGGGCCGTGGTGAAGTATGCCGAGGGCTCCTGCTTCGTGAAGTTCGGCGACACCCATGTGCTGGTGACCGCGACCCTGGAGGAGCGGCTGCCGCCGTGGCTCAAGGGCCAGGCGCGCGGCTGGATCACCGCCGAGTACGGCATGCTGCCGCGTGCCACCTCGGAGCGCACCCGCCGCGAGGCGTCGGCCGGCAAGCAGAGCGGCCGCACCGTGGAGATTCAGCGGCTGATCGGCCGCTCGCTGCGCGCCGTGGTCGACCTCGAGGCGCTCGGCGAGCGCCAGATCACCATCGACTGCGACGTGATCCAGGCCGACGGCGGCACCCGCACCGCCTCGATCACCGGCGCCTGGGTGGCGCTGCACGACTGCCTCGCCTGGATGAAGACGCGCGACATGCTGCGCGGCGAGGTGCTGCGCGACCACGTCGCGGCGGTGTCGTGCGGGGTCCACAACGGCGTCGCGGTGCTCGACCTCGACTATGCGGAGGACTCCGACGCCGACACCGACGCCAACTTCGTCCTCACCGGCAACGGCGGCATCGTCGAGATCCAGGGCACCGCCGAGCGGGTGCCGTTCAGCGAGGCTCAGTTCCTGGCGCTGCTGGCGCTCGCCCGCAAGGGCGTCGGGCGACTGGTCGAGCTACAGAAAATGGCGGTCATGTGAGATCGGATCGGGCGGATATCCGGGTCGGTCATTCCGGGGCGGCGCACCGCGCCGAACCCGGAATAAAGCCGCGGATTCGGTGTTCTCGGCTGGATTCCGGGTTCGCGGCCTCGCCGCGCCCCGGAATGACGCCGAACAGACCGTCGGTCGTCCGATGAGCGCGCGCCCGCATCGCCTGCTGACCGGCCGGCTGGTCGTCGCCACCCACAACGCCGGCAAGCTGCGCGAGATGCGCGAGCTGGTCGCGCCCTACGGGGTCGAGGCCGTGTCGGCCGGCGAGCTCGGGCTGGGCGAGCCGGAGGAGACCGGCACCACCTTCCGCGACAACGCCCACATCAAGGCGGCGGCCGCCGCCGCGGCGACCGGGCTGCCGGCCTTCGCGGACGATTCCGGCCTCGCGGTCGAGGCGCTGGGCGGCGCCCCCGGCATCCACTCGGCCCGCTGGGCCGGGCCGGACAAGGATTTCGCCCGGGCGATGGCGGACATCCACGAGAAGCTCGTCGCCCTCGGCGCGAGCGCGCCGGCGCAGCGCCGCGCCCATTTCGTCTCGGCCCTGTGCGTCGTCTGGCCGGACGGCCATCGCGAGGATTTCGAGGCGCGGGTCGACGGCGTCCTGGTGTGGCCGCCGCGGGGAAACCTCGGCTTCGGCTACGATCCGATGTTCCTGCCCGACGGCCATGCGCTCACCTTCGGCGAGATGTCGAGCGACGAGAAGCACGGCCTGCCGCCGCGCGGGAAGGGCCTGTCGCACCGGGCGCGGGCGTTCGTGAAGCTGGCGGAGGCGTGCCTTGAGCGACCCTGAGGTGCTCGACCGCGTCGAGACGGCGGACCACGAGGGCGCGGCCTTCGGGGTCTATGTCCACTGGCCGTTCTGCCTGTCGAAATGCCCGTATTGCGACTTCAACAGCCATGTCCGCCATGCCGGCATCGACGAGGCGCGCTTCGCCCGCGCCTTCGCGGCCGAGATCGCGACGACCGCGGCGCGCATCGGGCCGCGCACCGTCTCGACCATCTTCCTGGGCGGCGGCACGCCGTCGCTGATGCAGCCGGCGACCGTCGCGGCGGTGCTCGACGCGGTGGCGCGGCACTGGACGGTGGCGCCCGACTGCGAGGTGACGCTCGAAGCCAACCCGACCTCGGTGGAGGCGGAGCGCTTCCGCGGCTTCCGCGCCGCCGGTGTCAACCGGGTGTCGCTCGGCGTGCAGGCGCTCGACGACGCGGCCCTCAAGGCGCTCGGCCGGCTGCACACCGCCGAGGAGGCGCTCGCCGCCGTGGCGATCGCCCGTGCGGTGTTCGACCGCTATTCCTTCGATCTGATCTATGCGCGGCCGGGCCAGACCGCCGCCGAATGGCAGAGCGAGCTGATCCGCGCGCTCGGCGAGGCGGCCGAGCATCTGTCGCTCTATCAGCTCACCATCGAGCCCGACACGCCGTTCGCGCTGCTGGAGGACGCCGGCAAGCTCAGCGTGCCGGGCGAGACGACGGCGCGGCATCTGTTCGACCTGACCCAGGAGGTGTGCGCGGCTGCCGGCCTGCCCGCCTACGAGGTGTCGAACCACGCGCGGCCGGGTGCCGAGTGTCGCCATAACCTCGTCTACTGGCGCTATGCCGAGTATGCCGGCATCGGCCCGGGGGCGCACGGCCGGCTCGATGTCGACGGCCGCCGCATCGCCACCGCGGGCGAGAGGCGGCCCGAGCTGTGGCTGGAGCGGGTCGAGATCGGCGGCCACGGCCTCGTGGTCGACGAGACGGTGACGCGCGCCGAGCAGGCCGACGAGTTCCTGCTGATGGGACTGCGGCTGACGGAAGGCATCGATCCGCGGCGCTTCGCCCGCATCGCCGGACGGCCCCTCGATCCCGCCCGCGTGGCCGAGCTGACGACGCTCGGCTTCGTCGAGACCACCCGGGCGGGCCGGCTGCGCGTCACTCGCGCGGGCTTTCCGGTGCTCGACGCCGTGGTGGCGGATCTGGCCGCGTAAGCGACGCGGCGAGTCGCGTGAGCGGCGCGGGTCGCGAAGCGCCTCAGTTCAGGCGCTCGAAGGCGGCCCCGAGGATGGGTCCCGGCGCGCTCGCGTTGCCGTCCTGGAGCAGCACCGCCACGGCATCGATCTTGTCGGACTTGATGTCCGAGACCGCCACCGACCAGGTCCGCGTCGCGCCGGTCCAGTCGCCGAGCTTGACCCAGCGGCGCACGACATTGCTGTAGACCAGGGTTCGGCCGGTGTTCTCGCCGCGACCGACCTGCACGGCGACCGACGACGACACGCCGAGCAGCCAGACCTCGCCAGTGGCGCGGCTCGAAGCAGGCAATGTGCGACCCGTGTCGGCGCTCACCGAAATCCGGCCGTCGGCGACCGAGACGCGGACCGGCACCGAGAGCGTGTCCTTGCCGCGGCTGCGCGCCAGGGCCGTCTCGATGGCGCTCCTGTCGCTCCCTAGGGCGTGCGCGAGTCCGTTGACGACAACTTGCGGTGTGTAGACGGCCCGATCGCCGCGCGCGTGCGAATAGGCGGTCTGTCGCGCGGTGTGGCGCGGATCGGCGAGCGTGTCCTTCCAGCCGAGATAGTCCCAGTAGGTGATCGGCAGGCTGACGGCGATCAGGGTCGGGTCCTTCTTGAGCTCGCCCAGCAGACGGTCGGCGGCCGGACAGGAGGAGCAGCCCTGACTGGTGAACAGCTCGACCACGGCGCGCGTCTGCCGCGCCGCGGTGGTCGCCGAGGCCGCCGCGGCGGCCGCGGCAGACGAGACGGTCGCACCACTGGTGGAGATCGGGGCGGGGCTGGACGTCGGCTGTGCGCGCGCGGAGGACAGGGCCAAGCTCGACGTGAGTGCGATCACCACGAGGCCGGCGAGACCGCGGAACAGACAGGCGCGTCTCGTCGTCATGCTCTACTCTTCTTCTCGTTGCCGTCTACGGGTGGTGCATCGGCCGACGGCCCGACACCAGGGTTGCAGGACAGTCGCGGATGCGCGGGTGTTCTGCAACAACGATTCGATCCAGATCCTGGGATATTACGCGAGCCCCAGGTCGGCCACTCACTTCGCGGTGAGGCGCATCCCGGATTCCGGTGTGTCGATGATCCATCGGACTGCATGGGAAGCAGCAAAACCAATCCTCTCGCATCGTCACCACGATCGTGGTCGTGACGCGGCCGTCAGTGGTCCCCTGTCACGACACCGTTCTCAGCGCGCGGTCTTCGGCTGGCCGTGACGCCGAAGGCGTCGCCGCAGGCGAAGCATGCGCCCCACGAGCCCGCTGCGCCCACCGGCGCGCAGCCGACGTGCAAGCCGTCGCAGCCGCCGCATTGCCGGCGCAATGGTGTGGGCCGCCCACGCTCGCAACTCCGCTTTCACCGGGTCGATCAGCGCGTGCGCCCAGGCGAGGCCGCGCAGCACCAGGTCGGACAGCCGGCGGAACCAGGCGAGCTGCATCAGTTTCGGCCGCGTCACGTCGAACACGAACGCGGTGGCGCCGACGCTCGTCACCTTGGCGAGTGCCAGCACGGCGATGCCGCCGACCAGATGGCCGTGCGCGAACATCCAGACGCCGAGCAGCTTGAGCGGCAGCAGCAGCAGGACGGGAACGAGAAACACCAGCAGGGTCGGATAGGGCGGTAGCCGGGCGATCGCGGCCGCGATCCGGGCGCGCAGCGCCGGCCAGGCGATCAGCACGACGAGGCGCGCGATCAGCGGCCGCACATGATCCCACAGCCACGCTTCCAGCAGGAAGACGAGCGCGAGCAGAATCCAGAGCGGCTTGGTCAGGCGACGCATCGCCCTGAGTATACACGGGCGCCTGGCCGGCTCATACCGATGGCCGCTGATGCTGATTCGTCATGCTCGGCCTCCACGACTTTAGGCCGAGCAGCAACAAAGACGTGGATGGCCGGGACAAGCCCGGCCATGACGGAGGATGCAGTCCGAGAGTGCTGCCGATGGTCATTCCGGAAGCCGCGAAGCGGCTGTCCGGAATCCAGCCGAGAGCCCCGAGTTTGCCGCTGGATTCCGGGTGCCGCGCCCCGGAGCGACGGTGAACTGATCACTCGGAATCAGTATCACATGTGGATCGCGCGCTTCTCCACCGCGAGCGCCGCTTCCTTCACGGCCTCGGTGAGCGTCGGGTGGGCGTGGCAGGTGCGGGCGATGTCCTCCGACGAGGCGCCAAACTCCATGGCGACGGCGGCTTCGGCGATCATGTTGCCGGCGTCGGGTCCGAGGATGTGCACGCCGAGCACACGGTCCGTCTTCGCATCGGCCAGGATCTTCACGAAGCCGTCGGTCTGCCGGTTCACCTTGGCGCGGCCGTTCGCCGTGAACGGGAACTTGCCGACATTGTAGGCGATGCCGGCGGCCTTCAGCTCCTCCTCGGTCTTCCCGACGCTGGCGAGCTCCGGCATCGTGTAGACGACGCCCGGAATCACGTCGTAGTTCACATGGCCGGCCTTGCCGGCGAGGATCTCGGCGACCGCGACGCCCTCGTCCTCCGCCTTGTGGGCCAGCATCGGGCCGGCGATCACGTCGCCGATGGCGTAGATGCCGGGCACGTTGGTGGCGAAGTGCGCATCGGTGATCACGCGGCCACGGTCGTCGCGGGCGACACCGACGGCGTCGAGCCCGAGCCCATCGGTGTAGGGCACCCGGCCGATGGCGATCAGCGCCACATCGCATTCGATGATCGCGGCCTCGCCGCCGGCCGCCGGCTCGACGGTCGCCTTGAGGCGCGATCCCGACGTGTCGATGCCGGTCACCTTGGTAGACAGGCGGAACGCGAAGCCCTGCTTCTGGAGGATGCGCTGGAACTGGCGCGCCACATCGAGATCGATGCCGGGAACGATGCGATCGAGGAACTCGACGACCTCGACCTCGGCGCCGAGCCGCCGCCACACCGAGCCGAGCTCGAGCCCGATGACGCCGGCGCCGACGATCAGCAGCTTCTTCGGCACCTTGGGCAGCGACAGCGCGCCGGTCGACGACACGATGCGGGTCTCGTCGATCGCGACGCCCTTCAGCGGCGCGACGTCGGAGCCGGTGGCGATGACGATCGCCTTGGTCTCCAGCGTCGTGGTGCCGGCGTCGCCCGTCACCTCGACCTTGCCGGGCGCCACGATGCGGCCGCTGCCGATGTGAGCATCGATCTTGTTCTTCTTGAGCAGATACTCGACGCCCTTGACGTTGCCGTCGACGCCCTCGTCCTTGAACTTCATCATGGCGGCGAGATCGAGCTTCGGCTTGCCGACCTTGATGCCCAGCGCCTCGAAACCGTGGCCCGCCTCCTCGAACAGCTCGGAGGCGTGCAGCAGCGCCTTGGACGGAATGCAGCCGATGTTGAGGCAGGTGCCGCCGAAAGCGCGCTTCTCCACCACGGCGGTCTTGAGGCCGAGCTGCGCGGCCCGGATGGCGCAGACATAGCCGCCGGGGCCGGTGCCGATGACGACGAGATCGTAGGAGGACATCGTGGGGTTCCGTTCGGGGAGGGATCAGAGCACGAGCGCGGTCAGCATCAGGCCGAGGCCGACCAGCGCGACGAGCCAGACGATCGAGCGCACCATCGGCACGCCGGCGAGATAGAGGGCCACGTAGACGACGCGCGCCCAGAACCACAGATGCGCCCCGGCGAGGCCGAGGCCGCCGGTGCGCCCGGTGATCACGAGGGCGAGCACGAGGCCGACAAAGGCCGGATAGGTCTCCAGCAGGTTCTTCAGCGCCCGCTCGGCGCGACCCGCCAGCACACCCGTGGGCTTCCTGCCGTCGTCGCGCGGGCCGGCGTTCCAGTCGCGGCCGAGCTCGCGCGTCATGGTGGCGGACTGGAGGAAGATCTGCGCCACCAGCAGCACCACGCTGGCGGCGAGCAGCAGCAGTTCCTGGGAGAGCGGCGCGGGGGTCATCGGGTTGCTCGTCGGATACGAACCTGGGCGGTGTGCGGGTGGCGGGCGGGGACGCGCGTCACGGGCTGCGGTGCAGGGCGATGCGCACGCCGAGCCCGATCAGCACCAGGCCGGTGGCGCGGTTGATCCAGCGGCCGGCGCGCACGAAGGCGGCGCGGGCCGGCGGGGTAGTGAGGAACACGGCGACGAGGGTGAACCAGCCGGCCAGCACCGCCGCCATGGCGAGCCCGTAGCCGAACTGCATGACGATCGGCGTCGTCGGCGACACGATGGTGGAGAACAGCGACACGAAGAACAGCGTGGCCTTGGGATTGAGGAGGTTGGTGAGCGCCCCGATGGCCAGCGATCGGCGCAGCGGCGGCGCCGCCGAATCCGGCCCGCCCGGATCGGGCAGCACCGGAGGAGGGGCGCGGAGACTCTTGACGCCGAGCCACACCAGATAGGCGGCGCCGGCCCACTTCACGATGGTAAAGGCGACCACCGAATGGGCGACGACGAGGCCGATGCCCAGCACCGTGTAGGCGACGTGCACGAGGATCGCCGAGCCCACCCCGATCGCCGCCGCGATGCCGGCGCGGCGGCCATGCGCCACGCTCTCGCGCAGCACGCAGGCGAAATCGGCGCCGGGCGTCACCGCCGCCACCAGAAACACCGCCATCAGGGAGAGGAACTCGGCCGTGTGGGACATTGACCAGGATCGTCCAGGTGATCGGTTCGAGCCGTGATCGCGGGGCGGTGGTCAGCTCGCACGAGCCAGCAGAGCAGCCTGCTGCTCGGCGAGGTCGCGCAGGCGATCGCAGCCGAAGTCGACGGTCTCGTCGCCCTCCTCGCCCCAATAGATGGAATGGCCGAACGGTGAAACGTGAACGGTCTTGAAGCTCGCCGGATCGCGCAACGGTGTGAAGATGTCGCCGTGAGCCATGATGCCGCGCAGATCGACGATGCCCTCGTAACCATCGTCCCAAGTGAGCTTGAGAACACCGTGGAGAACCGGCTCGGCAGCGACGATGTGAAGAGTTCCGGCGGTCATGAGATCTTCTCCGGCTTCTGCAGGGCGATGGTCGCGTCCCACGCGCGCATCAGGGCGTCCTGCCGAGGCTCCGCCCACGACAGCACGGTCGCCAGCGTGGCCAGCGGCAGACCGCCCTTCAAGACCTGCAAGGACCCGATGGCGATCTGGGCGCGATGCTCGGCATAGATCGCATGGAATGTGGCGGCGCGTGCTCACGCGCGTAGAACTGGATCTTGATGCCGTCGATGATCGCCACCGTCGGCATCGCGATCCGCCCACCTCACAGATCCAGCACCAGCCGCGCCGGGTCCTCCAGGCACTCCTTCACGCGCACCAGGAACGTCACCGCCTCCTTGCCGTCGACGATGCGGTGATCGTAGCTGAGCGCCAGATACATCATCGGCCGGATCTCGATCTTGCCGCCGACCACCACGGGGCGCTCCTGGGTCTTGTGCATGCCGAGAATGCCGGACTGCGGCGCGTTGAGAATCGGGGTCGACATCAGCGAGCCGTAGACGCCGCCGTTGGAGATCGTGAAGGTACCGCCCTGCATCTCCTCCAGCTTGAGCTGGCCGTCGCGGGCGCGGCGCCCGTAGTCGGCGATCGTCTTCTCGATCTCGGCGAGCGTTTTGTCCTGGCAGTCGCGCACCACCGGCACGACGAGACCGCGCTCGGTGCCGACGGCGACGCCGATGTGATAGTAATTCTTGTACACCATGTCGGTGCCGTCGATCTCGGCATTGACGGCCGGCACCTCGCGCAGCGCCTGCACGCAGGCGCGGGTGAAGAAGCCCATGAAGCCGAGCTTCACCCGGTGCTTCTTCTCGAACAGCTCCTTGTACTGGTTGCGCAGCGCCATCACGGCCGACATGTCGACCTCGTTGAAGGTCGTCAGCATGGCGGCGGTGTTCTGCGCGTCCTTGAGGCGGCGCGCGATGGTCTGGCGCAGCTTGGTCATGCGCACGCGCTCTTCCCGCGCGGCATCCTCGGAAACCGACGGGGCGCGCACCTCGACGCCGGGCGGCGGTTGCGGCACCGGCGCGGGCGTTGAGGCGATCTTCTCGATGGCGGCCAGCATGTCGCCCTTGGTGACACGGCCGTCGCGGCCGGTGCCGGCGACGCCGGCGGCGGCGACGCCGCTCTCGGCCTCCAGCCGGCGCACCGAGGGGGCGAGCGGCGCATCGGAGCGCGCCGCGGGGGCCGCCGCAGGAGCGGGCGTCGCGGCGGCGGGTGCCGCGGCGGCGGGCTTGGCGGCCGGCTTCTCGGCCTTGGCGGCGGGTGCGGCCGCGGGAGCGGCGGCGCTCGCCCCGGCACCCTCGGCGATCTGGCCCAGCAGGGCGCCGACCGCGACGGTCTCGCCGTCGGCGACGATGATCTCGGACAGGGTGCCGGCGGCGGGCGCGGGCACCTCGATGGTCACCTTGTCGGTCTCCAGCTCGACCAGCGGCTCGTCGACCGTCACCGTGTCGCCCGCCTTCTTGAACCAGCGGCCGATCGTGGCCTCGGTCACGGATTCGCCCAGGGTGGGCACGCGGATGTCAACCATCGTCATCGTCCAAGCAGATCACGCGGGCAGGCAGCGGATGTCGGCACGCGCAACGGGGTTCTGGTGGAGGAGCGGAGTGACCGGGCATTCGTCCGGTCACGGAAGCGTCGGAGCGGCGACGGCCACACGGGCTCAGCCGAGTGCATCGTCCAGGAAGGTCCGGAGCTGGGCGAGATGCTTCGACATCAGGCCGGTGGCGGTGGCCGCGGAGGGCGGCCGCCCGACATAGCGGGGCCGCCGATACTCGCCGCCCACCTGGTTCATCACCCATTCGAGATAGGGCTCGACGAAGGTCCACGAGCCCATGTTGCGGGGCTCCTCCTGGCACCACACCACCTCGGCGTTCTTGAAGCGGCCGAGCCGGGTGAGCAGCGCCTTGGTCGGGAACGGATAGAGCTGCTCGACCCGCAACAGATAGATGTCGTCGATGCCGCGCTTCTCACGCTCCTCGTAGAGGTCGTAATAGACCTTGCCGGAGCACAGCACGACGCGGCGGATCTTGCGATCGGGAACCAGGCGGACATGGTCGCCGGCGAAGCGGTGATGCTCGGCGTCGTCCGGCAGCAGGCGATGGAACGAGGTGCCGGTGGCGAACTCGTCGAGCCGCGACACCACCCGCTTGTGGCGCAGCAGGCTCTTCGGAGTCATCAGGATCAGCGGCTTGCGGAAGTCGCGCTTGAGCTGCCGCCGCAGGATGTGGAAGTAGTTCGCCGGCGTCGTGCAGTTGGCGACCTGCATGTTGTCCTCGGCGCAGCTCTGGAGATAGCGCTCCAGCCGCGCGGAGGAATGCTCCGGCCCCTGGCCCTCGTAGCCGTGCGGCAGCAGCAGCACCAGGCCCGACATGCGCAGCCACTTGCGCTCGCCCGACGAGATGAACTGATCGACCACCACCTGGGCGCCGTTGGCGAAGTCGCCGAACTGCGCCTCCCACAGCACCAGCGCGTTGGGCTCGGCCAGCGAGTAGCCGTACTCGAAGCCGAGCACCGCCTCCTCGGACAGCATCGAGTTGATCACCTCGAAGCGGGCCTGGCCGGGCTTCACGTAGTTCAGCGGCGTGTGGCGGTTCTCGGTCTCCTGGTCGATCAGCACCGAGTGGCGCTGCGAGAAGGTGCCGCGCTCGGAGTCCTGGCCGGAGAGGCGGACCGGGTGGCCCTCGACCAGCAGGCTGCCGAAGGCGAGCGCCTCGGCGGTCGCCCAGTCGATGCCCTCGCCGGTCTCGAGCGCCTTGCGGCGGGTGTCGAGGAAGCGCTGGATGGTGCGATGGGCCTGGAAGCCGGCCGGCACCGTGGTGATCTTGTCGCCGATGTCGCGCAGCACCTCGATGGGCACGTCGGTCTTGCCGCGGCGCGGATCGTCGCTCGGTGAGGCGACCTTCATGCCGGCCCAGCGGCCGTCGAGCCAGTCGGCCTTGTTGGACTTGTAGCCGTGGCTGGCGTCGAACTCGGCATCGAGCCGGGCGCGCCAGTCGGCCCGCATCTTCTCGACCTCGCCGTCGGTGACGATGCCCTCGGAGAACAGCTTCTTCGAGTAGATCTCCAGCGTCGACTCGTGCGAGCGGATCTTCTTGTACATCAGCGGCTGCGTGAACGACGGCTCGTCGCCCTCGTTGTGGCCGAACCGCCGGTAGCAGAACATGTCGATGACGACGGGCTTCTGGAACTTCTGCCGGAACTCGGTCGCCACCTTGGCGGCGAACACCACCGCCTCGGGATCGTCGCCGTTGGCGTGGAAGATCGGCGCCTCGATCATCTTGGCCGTGTCGGAGGGATACGGCGACGAGCGCGAGTAGCGTGGATAGGTGGTGAAGCCGATCTGGTTGTTGACGATGAAGTGGATCGAGCCGCCGGTGCGGTGACCGCGCAGGCCGGAGAGGCCGAAGCACTCCGCCACCACGCCCTGGCCGGCGAACGAGGCGTCGCCGGAGATCAGCAGCGGCATCACGGCGGTGCGGTCGTCGCTGGAGCAGCCGTGCTGGTCCTGCTTGGCGCGCGTCTTGCCGAGCACCACCGGGTTGACGATCTCCAGGTGCGACGGGTTGGCGGTGAGCGACAGATGCACCCGGTTGCCGTCGAACTCGCGGTCCGACGAGGCGCCGAGGTGATACTTGACGTCGCCGGAGCCCTCGACCTCGTCGGGCGTGAAGGAGCCGCCCTTGAACTCGTGGAAGATGGCGCGGTGCGGCTTGGCCATCACCTGGGCGAGCACGTTGAGGCGGCCGCGATGCGCCATGCCGATGGCGATCTCGCGCACCCCAAGGGCGCCGCCGCGCTTGATGATCTGCTCCAGCGCCGGGATCATCGACTCGCCGCCGTCGAGCCCGAACCGCTTGGTGCCAGTGAACTTGACGTCGCAGAACTTCTCGAAGCCCTCGGCCTCGATGAGCTTGTTGAGGATGGCGCGCTTGCCCTCGCGGGTGAAGTGGATCTCCTTGTCGGGTCCCTCGATGCGCTCCTGAATCCAAGCCTTCTGGGCCGGATCGGTGATGTGCATGAACTCGACCCCGAGGGTCTGGCAGTAGGTGCGCTTGAGGATCGCGATGATCTGGCGCAGCGTGCCGAACTCCAGCCCCAGCACGTAGTCGAGGAAGATGCGGCGATCGTAATCAGCCGGCGTGAAGCCGTAGCTCTTGGGATCGAGCTCCTCGTGGTCCTTGATGGCTTCGAGCCCGAGCGGATCGAGATTGGCGTGCAGGTGGCCGCGCATGCGGTAGGCGCGGATCAGCATCAGGGCGTGCAGCGAGTCGCGGGTCGCCTGCTGGACATCCGCCTGCGACAGTTCGACGCCGTATTGGTGCGCCTTGGCGCCGATGCGGTCGTGCAGGCGGGTCGCCGCTTCCGCGGCCTCGCTGTCGAAGAGGCGGATCGGGCCTTCCTGGACGATCGGCCAGTGCGGCTCCTTCCAGGAGGCGCCGCGGGAGGCGCGCGCCACGTCGCTGGCGTTGTCCTTGAGGCCCGAGAAGAAGACCCGCCACTCGGTGTCGACCGCCTTCGGGTCGGCCTCGTAGCGGGCGTACATGTCTTCGACATAAGCGGCGTTGGCGCCGTAGAGAAACGAGGTGAGTGCGAAGGCGGCGTTCGCGTCTTGGCGGGACATGAACGAGTCCTGATACGGGGGGCGCGGAGCCCTTGGGGGAGCGGGTGGCGTCGCCACGGCCGGCGGCACGGCCGTTCGGCCCCTATTTAAGCCCCTTGTCGCGGCGCCACAATGGCTTCATGCGCCGAGCGGACCCTACAAGTGAATTTCGGTTCATTGAGCTGGCCGCAGCGGCTCCGGCATGGACCGTCCGGGCCGCCGGGGCATTCAGACCCGTACGCCCTTGGCGATCGACACCGCGATGTTCGGATTGGCCGGGTTGGGGATCACCTGCCGGGTGCCGGGCACGACCACGAGGTCGAGATCCTCCATCGGGATCGCGCCCAGCAGGATCTCGGTACCGAGCACCATGGCGCCCGCCAGGCCCTTGCGGTTGGCGACCGTCACCAGAAGTGGCCCGACATAGGAGACGAGCCGGCGCGAGCCGTCCGTGAGCGTCACCTCGCGGCGGTCGAACTCGTCCAGCCCGAGTTGCAGGGCGACGTGCTCGGGAACGCAGAGGTGGAGCGCGCCGGTGTCGGCGAGCGCGGGCGCCTCGACGGGGGCGAGGTCCGGGCGACGGATGTTCTCCAGGCGAACCTGAACGCCGACCAGAGCCATGGCGACGCCGCCCCGGTGCTCGAGAATCGCTGCTCGACGCGGGACCCACCGCCTCGCCCGGGAAAACCGCCTCGCCTAAAACGAAAACGGCGCCGGTCGAGCGACCGGCGCCGTCCGATCTCTCCCGGCGAGCGTACTACGCCTTCAGCAGGGCCGCCAGCGTGGTGCCGAGGCGGGCCGGCGACGGCGACACCTTGATGCCGGCCGCCTCCATGGCGGCGATCTTGCTCTTGGCGTCGCCCTTGCCGCCCGCGATGATGGCGCCCGCATGGCCCATGCGGCGGCCGGGCGGCGCGGTGACGCCGGCGATGAAGCCGACCATCGGCTTCTTGCGGCCACGCTTGGCCTCGTCGATGACGAACTGCGCCGCGTCCTCCTCGGCCGAGCCGCCGATCTCGCCGATCATGATGATCGACTTGGTCTCGGGGTCGGCCAGGAACAGCTCCAGCATGTCGATGAACTCGGTGCCCTTCACCGGGTCGCCGCCGATGCCGACCGCGGTGGTCTGGCCCAGCCCGACCTGGGTGGTCTGGAACACCGCCTCGTAGGTGAGGGTGCCGGAGCGCGACAGCACGCCGACCGAGCCGGACTTGAAGATGTTGCCCGGCATGATGCCGATCTTGCAGGCGCCGGCGGTCAGCACGCCCGGGCAGTTGGGGCCGATCAGGCGCGACTTGGAGCCGTCGAGCGCCCGCTTCACCCGCACCATGTCGAGCACCGGAATCCCTTCCGTGATGCAGACGATCAGCGGGATCTCGGCGTCGATCGCCTCGCAGATGGCGTCGGCGGCGCCGGGCGGCGGCACGTAGATGACGCTGGCGTCGGCGCCGGTCTTCTCGCGCGCCTCGGCGACGGTGTCGAACACCGGCAGGTCGAGATGCTTGGAGCCGCCCTTGCCGGGCGACACGCCGCCGACCATCTTGGTGCCGTAAGCGATCGCCTGCTCGGAATGGAAGGTGCCGTTCTTGCCGGTGAAGCCCTGGCAGATGACCTTGGTGTTCTGGTCGATCAGGATGGACATCAGGCGTTCCCCCGCACGGCCTTGACGATCTTCTGGGCGGCGTCGTCGAGGTCGTCGGCCGACACCACGTCGAGGCCGGACTCGGCGATGATCTGCTTGCCCCGCTCCACATTGGTGCCTTCGAGGCGCACCACCAGCGGCACCTTGAGCCCGACCTCCTTGACGGCGGCGATCACGCCCTCGGCCAGCACGTCGCAGCGCATGATGCCGCCGAAGATGTTGATCAGAATCCCCTTCACGTTGGGGTCGGCAGTGATGATCTTGAACGCCTCGGTGACGCGCTCCTTGGAGGCGCCGCCGCCGACATCGAGGAAGTTGGCCGGCTCCTCGCCGTACAGCTTGATGATGTCCATGGTGGCCATGGCGAGGCCGGCGCCGTTGACCATGCAGCCGATATTGCCGTCGAGCGCCACGTAGGAGAGATCGTGCTTGGACGCCTCGATCTCCTTCTCGTCCTCCTCGGTCAGATCGCGCAGCGCGACGACGTCGGGGTGACGGTAGAGCGAGTTGCCCTCGAACGAGATCTTGGCATCGAGGCAGATCAGCTTGCCGTCCTTGGTGACGACCAGCGGATTGACCTCGAGCATGCTCATGTCCTTGGCGAGAAACGCCTGGTAGAGCTTGGCGACCAGCGCCTCGGCCTGCTTGGCGAGATCGCCCTTGAGCTGGAGCGCCTGGGCGATGCGGCGGCCGTGATGCGGCATCACGCCGGTGGCCGGATCGATCGAGAAGGAGACGATCTTCTCGGGGGTGTCCTTGGCGACCTGCTCGATGTCCATGCCGCCTTCGGTCGACACCACGAACGACACCCGGCCGGTGCCACGATCGACCAGCGCCGACAGGTAGAACTCCTTGTCGATCGCCGAGCCTTCCTCGATGTAGAGGCGATGCACCTCCTTGCCGCGCGGCCCGGTCTGGTGGGTCACCAGCGTCGAGCCGAGCAGGCGCTTGGCCTCGCTCTCGACCGCCTCGATCGACTTCACCACCTTGACGCCGCCGGCCTTGCCGCGGCCGCCGGCGTGGATCTGCGCCTTGACCACCGTCACCGGCGAGGCGAGCTCGCGGGCGGCCTTCACGGCGTCCTCGACCGAGAAGGCGGCGATCCCGCGCGGCGTCGGAATCCCGAACTCCCGCAGCACGGCCTTGGCTTGGTATTCATGAATGTTCATGCGCGATCCCCGCTCGCGTCCGGCCTGCGCCGGACGGCGTTTCCACCTTGATGCATCTGGGCGGAGCGCGCCGGCTGCGGCCGGTCGCGCGCCCCGCGTCTCGTTGCGCGCCGCGTCCGGGCCGTGTCAGGCGGCGAGGTCGGGCGCGATCTTCTTGCAGGCGTCGATGAGGCCGCGCACCGCTTCGGCCGACTTGTCGAAGGCCGCCCGCTCGGCGCCGGCGAGCTCGATCTCGACGATGCGCTCGACGCCCTTGGCGCCGATCACCACCGGGATGCCCACATAGGTGTCCTTCTGGCCGTACTCGCCGTTGAGATAGGCGGCGCAGGGCACCACCCGCTTCTTGTCGCGCAGATAGCTCTCCGCCATAGCGATCGCCGAGGTGGCAGGCGCGTAATAGGCCGAGCCGGTCTTGAGCAGGTTGACGATCTCGGCGCCGCCGTTGCGGGTGCGGTCGACGATGGCGTCGAGCCGCGCTTGCGTGGTCCAGCCCATCTTCACCAGGTCGGGCAGCGGAATGCCGGCGACCGTCGAGTACTTGATCAGCGGCACCATGGTGTCCCCGTGGCCGCCGAGCACGAAGGCGGTGACGTCCTCGACCGAGACGTTGAACTCGTCGGCCAGGAAGTAACGGAAGCGCGCCGAGTCGAGCACGCCCGCCATGCCCACCACCATGTGCTTGGGCAGGCCCGAATACTTCTGGAGCGCCCACACCATGGCGTCGAGCGGGTTGGTGATGCAGATCACGAAGGCGCCGGGGGCGTACTTGCGGATGCCGGAGCCGACCTGCTCCATGACCTTCAGATTGATGCCGAGCAGGTCGTCGCGGCTCATGCCGGGCTTGCGCGGCACGCCGGCGGTGACGATGCACACCGAGGCGCCCTCGATGGCCTCATAGGAGTTGGTGCCGGCGTAGCGGGCGTCGAAGCCGTCGACCGGCGAGGACTGGGCGATGTCCAGGGCCTTGCCCTGGGGAATCCCTTCGGCGATGTCGAACATGACGACGTCGCCGAGCTCCTTGAGCCCGACGAGATGGGCCAGGGTGCCACCGATCTGACCCGCGCCGATCAATGCGATTTTATGCCGTGCCATAGTGGGGGAGTCCTCGAACCTGGTGTCCGGTGGGGGTTTCGGGTGTTATCGCGTTCCCGCGGTGCGTTCAAGTCGCGGCCCCGTCGCGGGCCGAAGGGTCGCGACGATGGGCGGCCGTTCGGACCCGGACGCGCCGTCATGTCTCGACCAGGCCGGCGGTGTCGCCCGACGGGCCGGTGCGCTGGCCATGGGGCAGCGCCAGATAGGACTCCGACGCCATCTCGATCAGCCGTGACACGGTGCGCTTGAACTCGTTCGCCTCGACCCCTTCGGTGGCGCGATAGAGCCCCTCGGGCTCGGCCGCCGCCGAGGCGACCAGCTTGACGCCGTGATCGTAGAGGGTGTCGATCAGCGTGATGAACCGCTTGGCCTCGTTGCGGTTCTGGAACTCCATGACGGGCACCCGGTCGACCACGAGGGTATGGAACTCGTGGGCGATGCGCAGATAGTCGGAGGCGCCGAGCGGCTGCCCGCAGAGATCGTGGAACGAGAAGCGCGCCGCTCCCATGGCGGCCCGCGGCACCCGCACGGTGCGGCCCTTGACCACCAGGGCGTGGTCGCGGCTCTCGTGGCCGTGGGTGAGGCGGTGCCAAGCGTCGTCGAGCGCGGCTGCGGCGGCGGCGTCGGCGGGCGTGTGCCAGACCCGCACCCCGGCGAGCTTCTCGCGCCGGTAGTCGGTCCGGGCATCGAGCCGCATCACCTCCATGTGCTCCTTCAGGAGCTCGATGAAGGGCACGAACAGCGCCCGGTTGAGGCCGTCCTTGTAGAGATCGTCCGGCATCGCGTTGGAGGTCGCCACCACCACGACGCCGAGGCCGAACAGGCGGGTGAACAGCCGGCCGAGGATCATGGCGTCGGCGATGTCGGTGACGTGGAACTCGTCGAAGCACAGAAGCCACGCCTCGGCGGCGAGGTCGGCGGCCGTGAGGGCGATCGGGTCGCCGTCGGGAAGCTCGCCGCTCTTGAGCTTGCGCCGATAGGCGTGCACCCGCTCGTGGACGTCCGCCATTAACTCGTGGAAATGGGCGCGCCGCCGCCGCTCGACCCGGCTCGTCGCGTAGAACAGATCCATCAGCATGGTCTTGCCGCGGCCGACCTCGCCGTGGAGATAGAGGCCGCGGACGAAGGGCGGCCGCTTGCTCTCGCGCGCCCCGAACAGCCAGCCCAGCGCCGACGACTTGCGGGCGATGCGGTCGGTGACGAGGCGCTCCTGCAAGCCGGCGAGGGCCTCCACCACGCGGGCCTGGGCGCGGTCACGCTCGATCTCGCCGGCGGCGACGAGCGCCGCGTATCGTTCGCTGATGGTCAAGCCGGGGTCCGGAGCGGGCTGGAGGCGTCCAGATAGCGGGGAACGGCCCGCTTCCACAAGCACGTCGTGCGGCCGGGGCGGCCACCCGGCGGCCGGCGCCGGCATCTACGACTTTAGTCTACAACGCGGGCGCGACAGCCGAATTCGTCTCGCGCTTTACGCTGGATCAAATCGGTGTGCGTCGGTGCCGCCATACTCCTCCCCTGGAATCGAGTCGCACGAGCACCATATTGCGGTGCAACATGACCCATAGGGGCCACGGCTCGGCTCCATACGGGAGGGGAAACGTTCGGGGACCGATTTCGAGAGACGCGCACAGCGCAGGAGATCCCCCGGAATGCAGGAAGTATTCATCGAAGGCGGACTGATCCGCAAACTCTGGCCCATCGAGGCCCACGCCTATCGGGACCATCTGCTGCGCCTCGACGCCGAGAGCCGCCGCAGCCGCTTCGGCGGCGGCGTCTCGGACGAGATGATCCGCAGCTACGCCGATGCCTCCCATGGCCCCGACATCGTGATTCACGGCTTCTTCGTCGACGGCATTCTCCGCGGCGCCGCGGACCTGCGGATGCTCGGCCCGGGCCATGGCGACGAGGCGGAGGCGGCGTTCAGCGTCGAGAAGCCGTGGCAGAGCCATGGGGTCGGCTCGGCCCTGCTGGAGCGCTGCCTGCTGGTGGCGCGCAACCGTGGCGTCAAGCTGCTGCACGTCAACTGCCTGTCCGAGAACCAGCGCATGCAGCAGCTCGCCCGCAAGTTCGAGGCCGAGCTGTCGTTCGATTTCGGCACCGTCGTGGGCAAGATGCAGAACCCGCGCCCCACCCCGCTGTCGGTGATGCAGGAGCTGGTCACCGATGGCCACAGCTTCGCGGCCGCCTGCTTCGACCTCCAGTCGCGGCTGCTGAAGCCGACCAAGCCCTCGCCCGCCGAGTAGGGCGCGCCCGCCACCGGACGCGCCCCGGCCGCTTCGCCGCAGCCGGCCGCCAGCCGCGGCCGGGCGCGGCGTCCGCCTCCCGATCCGGTCCGTGACCCGGCCAATTCTGCCGGATCGGCAAGGTCGACCCGGTCGGCGCTCGTTTGCGCGGTCGCCGGAGCCAGTGTTTTCCGCTGCATAGCCAGTGGCTTCGTGCTTGCATCCCCGGTCTCGGACGGGATGGAGGGCGAGATGTCCACGATGGCCGGGATCGGGAGCTTCGGGGTGTCTTCTGCGGCGCCCGCGCGGGCCGCCGCGACACCTGCGGCCGGGACGCCTGCGGCCGCGACGACCGGGGCGGCGGACCAGGCGGGGACGTCGAAGCGGCGGCCGGCGCGCGACGTCGAGGCAGATTTCCTGAAGGAGATCCGCAAGACCCCGATCGAGCGGCTGCGCGAGCAGGTGCTGAAGCAGCTCGGCCTGACTGAGGAGGCGCTCGCCGCCATGGAGCCGAAGGACCGCGGCCCGATCGAGGAGCTGATCGCCAAGGCGATCGTGGAGCGGCTGAAGGCGGCCGGCGGTGAGCCCGGCCAGGTGATCGATCGGGCCGCCTGATCGGGAACGCCGTCAGTCTTCCGCCCCGGCGGTCGCCGGGCTGGCCAGCGGATAGTCGGCCTCCACCACATAGGGACCGCCGCCCACCGAGGCGCGCGACGACATCAGCACGAAGCGCTCCACCCGGAACGGGCCGGCCCGGAAGCCGCCGCGCAGCGCCAGATAGTCGGCGACCTGCCGGGAGGTCGCGTCGCGCAGCCGCGCCAGGGTGACGTGGGGCGAGAACTTGCGGCTTTCGGCGGGAAGGCCGATGCGCCGCATCAGCCGCTCGTGCTCGGCGTGCAGCTCGACGAGAGCCGGGTTGGGGGCGACCGCCGCGAACACCGCCCGCGGCTTGCGGCCCCCGAAGGCGTCGAGCCCGTCGAGCGCGAGATCGAAGGCGGGCCGGTCGATGCCGTCCAGCTCCGCGGCGACGTCACGGGCCATGGCGTCGTCGATATCGCCGAGGAAGCGTAGGGTGACGTGGTAGCTCTCCGGCTCGACCCAGCGGGCGCCGGGCAGGCCGCCGCGCAAGGCCGCGAGGGCGTCGCGGACGGCGGGCGGGATTTCGAGAGCGGTGAACAGGCGGGGCATGGCGATCTCTCGGACGGGGCGGCACGGAAACAGGAGTGGCGCCGGGCCGGCATGGCCCGGGGCCGGGGTTCAGGAGCGGTCGCGGCGGGCGGCGGCGCGGGCCACCAGCTCCTCGACCTGGGGCAGCACGCGGGACACGATCGTCCGCACGCCGTCGGCATTGGGGTGGATGCCGTCGCGCTGGTTGAGGGCCCGCTCGGCCGCCACCCCGTCCAGGAAGAACGGCACCAGCGGCACGCCGTGGGCGGCGGCCAGCTCCGGATAGATGGCGTCGAACGCCTGCTTGTAGGCCGGCCCCATGTTGGGCGGCGCCTGCATGCCGACCAGCAGCACCGGCAGGCCGCGGGCGGCGAGCCGGCGCAGAATCTCGTCGAGCGCCTTGCGGGTGACCGCCGGGTCGATGCCGCGCAGGGCGTCGTTGGCGCCGAGCTCGACCATCACGGCATCGGCGTCGTCGCCTACCGCCCAGTCGAGCCGGGCGAGCCCGTCCGAGGCGGTGTCACCCGACACCCCGGCATTGACGATCTCGACCGGCCGGCCGCCGCTGCGACCGTTCGCCGCGAGCGCCTGCTGGAGCCGCACCGGGAACGCCTCGCCGGGCGGCAGGCCGTAGCCGGCGACCAGCGAGTCGCCGAGCGCCACGATGCGCAGTGGCGGCCGCCCCTCGGCGCCGCCGCCCCCGGTCGCCCCCGCCGGGAGGGCGAGGCCGAGCGCCAGTGCGCCCGTGACCGCGAGGGCCCCCGTGACCGCGAGGGCCGGCACCGGAGCACCGCGGGCCGGCTGGACCGTGCGGCTCCACCCCCCATATGAGGGGGACCGCCGTCGCGGCGGCGACCATGCGGCGCGGCCGGCGCCCGCGGCGTCCGGGCGCGACCGAAGCCCGTGCCGCCACAGCACGCCCGACCCGAGCACGCCCGACCCGAGCACGCCCGACCCGAGCACGCCGAGCCAGGACCCCAGACGACGCCCGACGATGGACGACAGCAATCCGACGATCATTCCTGCTTCCCTCGCACCCGCCATCTCGCTCGCCGGGGTCGATCTCGCCCTCGGCCGGGATGCGGCGCGGGTCCACATCCTCAAGCACATCACCCTGGATATAGGACGTGGCGAGGCGGTCGGCCTCACCGGGCCGTCGGGCTCGGGCAAATCGACGCTGCTGATGGTGATGGCGGGCCTGGAGCGGCCGGACGCCGGCCGCGTGGTGGTCGACGGCACCGATCTCGGCAGCCTCGACGAGGACGCGCTGGCGCGCTTCCGCGGCCGCCGCGTCGGCATCGTGTTCCAGTCCTTTCACCTGATCCCGACCATGACGGCGCTGGAGAACGTCGCGGTGCCGCTGGAGCTGGCCGGCCGTGCCGACGCTGCGGCGGTCGCCCGCGCCGAGCTCGCCGCGGTCGGCCTCGGCGACCGGCTCGGCCACTACCCGTCCCAGCTCTCCGGCGGCGAGCAGCAGCGTGTCGCGCTCGCCCGGGCGCTGGCGCCGTCCCCGTCGATCCTGGTCGCCGACGAGCCGACCGGCAATCTCGACGAGGCGACCGGACGCGGCATCGTCGATCTGATGTTCGCCGGCCAGGCCGAGCGCGGCATGACGCTGGTGCTGGTCACCCACGACGCGAGCCTCGCGGCGCGCTGCGACCGGGTGGTGCGCATGCGCTCCGGCCGCATCGAGCCGGTCGCCGGCTCCGGCTCCGACGCAACGCCCGGCGGTTCTCCGGCCAGCCAGCCGGCGCTGCCATGAGGGACCCGGCCGACCGATCCGGGCGTCCGCCGGCGCGCCGCTGGCCGCTGCTCGCCCGCCTGGCGCTGCGCGACCTGCGCGGCGGCCTCTCGGGCTTCGGCGTGTTCATCGCGTGCATGGCGCTCGGGGTGATGACCATCGCGGGGGTCGCCTCGGTGTCGCGCAGCCTCACCGACGGCATCGGCCGGCAGGGCCGGGCGATCCTCGGCGGCGATCTCTCCTTCACGCTGGTGCAGCGCGAGGCGAGCGAGGCCGAGCGCGCCTTCATGGCGGCGTCCGGCGATCTCTCGGTGGCGGCGGCCCTGCGGGCGCTCGTCCGCACCGGCGACGGCCGCTCGGCGCTGGTCGAGCTGAAGGCGGTCGATGCCGCCTATCCGCTCTACGGCGCGGTCGAGACCGATCCAGCGGTGCCGCTCGGCGCGCTGCTCGGCCGTGACGGCGACGCCTTCGGGGCGGTCGCCGATCCACTGCTGCTCGCCCGCCTCGGCCTCGCGGTCGGCGACCGCGTCACCGTCGGCACCGCGACGCTGGTGCTGCGCGGAACGGTGGGGCGCGAGCCCGACCGGCTCGCCGGCGGCGTCGGCTTCGGGCCGCGCCTGATGGTGAGCGACGACGCCCTGCGGGCGAGCGGCCTGCTCCAGCCCGGCAGCCTGGTGCGCTGGCTCTATCGGCTGCGGCTCGCCGAGCCCGATCCGGCTGGCCGTGCCGACGCCCTCACCGATGTGGCCAATCGCCGCTTCCCCGATGCCGGCTGGGACATCCGGGCGAGCGCCAATGCGTCGCCGCAGCTCGAGCGCAACATCGACCGCTTCACCCAGTTCCTGACGCTCGTCGGCCTCACCGCGCTGCTGGTCGGCGGCGTCGGCGTCGCCAACGCGACCCGCCACTATCTCGACCGCAAGCGCGACACCATCGCGACCTTCAAGGCGCTGGGGGCTTCGGGCGGCCAGGTGGTGGCGCTCTACTTCGCGCAGATCCTCCTGCTGGCGGCGTTCGGCGGCGTGATCGGCGTGGCGCTCGGCGCGGCGTTGCCGTTCGGCCTGTCGGCAGCGCTCGGCGCGCTGCTGCCGCTGCCGCTCGCCCCGTCGCTGCATCCCGACATTCTGGCGCTGGCGCTGCTCTACGGGCTGCTCACCGCGGTGACCTTCTCGGCCTGGCCGCTCGGCCGCGCCCACGACGTGCCGGTCTCGGCGCTGTTTCGTGATGCCGTGGCGCCCGATCCGCGGCGGCCGCGGCGCCGCTACGTCGCCGTCGCGGTCCTGTCGGGCGTGGCGCTCGCGGCGCTGGCGATCGGGGCGTCCTTCGACCGTCGCGTCGCCGCCGTGTTCGTCGCCGCCGCGGTCGCGGTGCTGCTGCTGCTGCGCCTCGTCGCCAGCGGCGTGATGGCGCTGGCGCGCCGCGCCCCGCGGTCGCGCTCGGCGGTGCTGCGGCTCGCCGTCGCCAACGTCCATCGGCCGGCGGCGCTGACCCCGACCGTCGTCATCTCGCTCGGCCTCGGCATGGCGCTGCTGGTGACGCTCTTGGAGATCGACGGCAACCTGCGGCGGCAGTTCACCGCGGCGCTGCCCGAGCGGGCGCCGTCCTTCTTCTTCCTCGACATCCCGAGCGCCGAGGCGCCACGCTTCGATGCGCTGGTGGCGGCGCAGGCGCCCGGCGCGCGGCTCGAACGGGTGCCGATGCTGCGCGGTCGCATCGTCGCCGCCAACGGCGTGCGCGCCGAGGACCTGAAGGTGCGGCCGGATGCGAGCTGGGCGCTGCACGGCGACCGCGGCATCACCTACGCGACCGCGGTGCCGGCCGGCTCGCGCGTGGTCGCCGGCGACTGGTGGGGGGCCGACTATCGCGGGCCGCCGCTGCTGTCGCTGGAGAAGAAGATCGCCGAGGGCATCGGCGTTTCGATCGGCGACACCGTCACGGTCAATGTGCTCGGCCGCAACATCACGGCGCGCATCGCCAATCTGCGGACAGTCGACTGGCAGTCGCTCGGCATCAACTTCGTGCTGGTGTTCTCGCCCGGCGCCTTCGCGGGCGCGCCCCACACCGACATCGCCACGGTGACGTTCGCGGACGGCGGCACGCCGGCCGCGGAGGCGGCGCTGCTGAACGCGGTGGCGCAGGCGTGGCCGAGCGTCACCCCGGTGCCCGTCAAGGATGCGCTCGACCAGGCCGGTCGCGTCGTCGGCAATCTCGTCCGCGCCGTGCAGGGGGCGAGCGGCATCACCTTGGTGTCGGCCGTTCTGGTGCTCGCCGGCGCCCTCGCGGCCGGCCACCGCCATCGCGTCTACGACGCCGTGGTGCTCAAGACGCTCGGCGCCTCGCGACGACAGCTTGTCGCCGTCTATTTGCTGGAGTACCTGCTGATCGGCGCCGCCGCGGTTCTGTTCGGTGTCGCCGCCGGCTCGATCGCCGGATGGCGGGTGGTGACCGACCTGATGTCGCTGCCCTATGTCTGGCAGGCCGGTCCAGCGATGGCCGCGGCCCTCGCGGCCCTCGCCGTCACGGTCGCCTGCGGGCTGATCGGGACGGTGGCGGCGCTGGGCCGCAAGCCGGCCGCGGTATTGAGACGTCTTTAACCGTCCGGAGTCTTCCTTCCCGTCGTCTTTGCGACAACTAGCCGCTCCGCAAATGCTGGTCCGGACTGCGAAATTTACGCCGCGCGACAATCCGTCGCCGACGCGATCCGCAGATCGGACGCATATAATGTGCAAGTAAACACCGAGGCTCCAACCGCGGGACCACACCGCGGCACGAGCGACAACACGAGTGGACAACACGAAAAGGGGGTTCGACGATGTCGGACTACGAGCGGAACACCATCGGCGCGCCCTACGGCACCCTCTCGCGGGCCGAGGCGGCCGCCATCGATGTCGGCCTGCGCGCCTACATGCTGCGCGTCTACAACTACATGGTGCTCGGGCTCGCGATCACCGGCTTCGCCGCACTCGGCATGTACATGCTGTCGGTGACCGGAGACGCCGCGAGCGCCGCCAAGGTGATGCGCAACGGCGTTGAGGTGCCGATGATGATGCGTGGAGGCATGTACCTCACGCAGATCGGCTACACCGTTTACGTGAGCCCGCTCAAGTGGGTGATCATGCTGGCGCCGCTCGGCCTCGTGTTCGCGCTCAGCTTCGGCGTCGAGCGCATGCGTCCGGCCACCGCGCAGGTGCTGTTCTGGCTCTACGCCGCGCTGGTCGGCCTGTCGCTCGGCTCGATCTTCATGGTGTTCACCGGCACCTCGGTGGTGCGCGTGTTCTTCATCACGGCCGCGACCTTCGGGGCGCTGTCGCTGTGGGGCTACACCACCCAGCGTGATCTGACCGGCATGGGCTCGTTCCTGATCATGGGCCTGTTCGGCATCATCATCGCGAGCCTGGTGAACATCTTCCTCGGCAGCACCATGCTCCAGTGGGTGATCTCGATGGTCGGCGTGCTGGTGTTCGCGGGCCTCACCGCCTACGACACCCAGCGGCTGAAGAACGAGTACATCTACGGCGCCATGGAGGGCGACGTGCTGGAGCGGTCCGCCATCATGGGGGCGCTGTCGCTCTACCTGGACTTCATCAACCTGTTCACCCTGCTGCTCCAGCTTCTCGGCCAGCGCGAGGAGTGATCGGGCGACCGATCGGAAGATCGAGGGATCGACGTCGACCGGGGCCGCATCGCGGCCCCGGCTTGTTTTTTGGGTTCCACCGGAGCGCCCGTCTCGGTGCTGCCGTCGGCGCAGGCCCCCGCCCCAGGCGGTCGCCGCACCATGATGTCGAATTTGTCATGCGGGGCGGTGCCGCGGCGGTCTTCTCGCGGCCATTGGTCCGTCCTACATTGAGGGGCGGTTTGTTGCGGCAGGCAACCCCGCGCCTGCCCGCGGGTGGACGAAAGGATCTTCCCCCATGTCGGACTTCGATCGCAATACCGTCGCGTCCCGCGGCTATCCGGCCGACAGGGCGGTGGCGGTGGATCAGGGCCTGCGAGCCCACATGATCACGGTGTACAACTACATGGCCGGTGGCGTCGCGCTCACCGGCATCACCGCCTGGCTGACCTTCCAGCTCGCCACCGTCACCGACGCGGCCGGCAACATCACCGGCCTCACCGGCTTCGGCCAGGCGCTGTTCGGCAGCCCGCTGATGTGGGTGCTGGTGCTGGCCCCGCTCGGCCTCGTGTTCTATCTGAGCTTCCGCATCGAGCGGCTCCAGGCGAGCACCGCCCGCACGCTGTTCTTCGTCTATGCGGGCCTGCTCGGCCTGTCGCTGGCGTCGATCTTCATGGTCTACACGGCGGCGTCGATCACCCGGGTGTTCTTCATCTCGGCGGCGGCCTTCGGCGCGTTGTCGCTGTGGGGCTATACCACCCAGCGTGATCTCTCCGGGATGGGCTCGTTCCTGATCATGGGCCTGTTCGGCCTGATCATCGCCAGCCTGGTCAACATCTTCCTCAAGTCGAGCGGCCTCGACTGGGCGCTGTCGGTCGCCGGTGTCCTGATCTTCGCCGGGCTCACCGCCTGGGATACCCAGAAGATCAAGGAAATGTACGACCCGATGGACGACGGGACGGTGGGCGGCCGCAAGGCCGTGATGGGAGCGCTCGCGCTCTACCTCGACTTCATCAACCTGTTCCTGATGCTGCTGCGTCTGGTCGGCGACCGTCGCTGACCGCGGTCTCGGAACACCGTCGCTGCACACGCAATCCCGTCCGACGCCCCGGCCCTGCGGCCGGGGCGTCGCCGTTTCGGCGACATGCCGCACCGAGGCACGCTCTTCCGGCGAATGCGGCGATCCGCCATCATGCCCGAATCATGACCCTGACGCCGACGCCGACGATCTACCGTCCCGCGACCCCGGCCGATGTTCCGGCCGTCACCGCCATCTATGCTCACGCGGTGCGGACCGGCTCCGCCTCGTTCGAGATCGAGCCGCCGGACGAGGCCGAGATGGCGCGGCGCATGGCCGCGCTGGCGGCGAGCGATCACCCGTACTTCGTCGCCGAGAGCGGCGGCGCCGTGCTGGGCTACGCCTATGCGGGGCCGTACCGGCTGCGGCCCGCCTATCGCTGGACCGTCGAGGATTCGATCTACGTGGCGCCGAGCGCCACCCGGGCCGGGCTCGGCCGCGCGCTGCTGTTCCGGTTGCTGCTGGAGAGCGAGACGCGCGGCTTCCGCCAGATGGTGGCGGTGATCGGCGACACCGAGAACATCGCCTCCATCGAGCTGCACCGCGATGCCGGCTTCCGGCTGGTCGGGGTGCTGGAGAACGTCGGCTTCAAGCACGGCCGCTGGCTCGGCTCGGTGCTGATGCAGCGCCCGCTCGGCGACGGTGCCGCGACCCTGCCGGCGTGATCGCGCCGCGGCAGGATCGTCCGGCGGGAACGCCGATCAGGAGACGATGCGCAGGCTGACCTTGTCGAGCTCGCGCAGCACGCGGTCGAGCTCGTGCCCCATCTTGACGATCAGGCCGGTCGCCGAGACCACCCGCCAGGCGCCCTGGCGGCGCGCCAGCCTGGGGTTCTTCTCGATCCGATAGAGCGGCACCTCGGTGGTGCGGCGGAACACCGAGAAGACCGCCCGGTCCTTATGGAAGTCGATGGCGTAGTCGCGCCACTCGCCGGACGCCACCTTGCGGCCGTACAGGCCGAGGATGCGGGACAGCTCCCGCCTGCTGAAGGTCACGCGGGCAGGGGTGGCGCCAGGCAGGGCCGCAGGCCCCGCACCGTCGCCCCCGCGAAACTCGCTGGGCTCGTTGTCCCCGCACTCGAGGCTCATGGCTCCTCCTGCTGCCGACGGTCGGTCCTGTGTCGGTCATGGGCATGTCATGATCCCCCTGCGCTCCGGCAAGGGCAAGGGCGGTGGGGTCGCGGCAGTGATGCGGCGTTCCCCGGTGCTGACAGGGATGACGGCCGGCGCCGCTCACGGCTTCTCACGGGGCGATCACGCATTCGTCAGCCCGTTCATAATGCTGCCGGAATTCGGCCCCGGCGAAGTCGATCCGGACTGTCATGAAATGACCGTTGGCATAGGGTCCGGTCCGAGAAGAGAGCCGGTTCCTCAGCCCCCCAGCCCCCCGGGCTCGTAAGGGCCGGACCCTGTCGCCAGCAGGACGCGCGCCCCGGTTGACGACGGGGTGGACCCAGACCCCATCGACATCGATCAGGGACATTGATCAACAGGCCGGCTTCGCCGGCTTTTTTTGTGCCTCGATGCGGCGCCCGCGGCGGTGACGTCTGCGCGGTTCAGTCCTCGCCGCGCGCGACCGTCTCGAACGAGACGTCGCGCTGGGCGGTGCGCAGCGACACCACGAAGCCGGCGATGACGTCCACGAAGGTGATCGCCAGAAGCAGGAAGAAGGTCGCGGTGGCCGCCTCGCGGACCAGCAGGAACTCGACCAGCATGGCGATGAAGAGGAGCAGCGACAGGACGTGATCGACCACGCTGCGGCGCGACATCCGGGTCGCCTTGACGATCTCCAGGAACAGGAACACCAGCCCGACCACGATCAGCGCATCGCCCCAGGTCAGCGCGAAGGTCGCCTGCGAGATCATCGAGACCTGGAGCAGCGGGGCGGTCCAATCGAAGCCGCGCAGCAGGAAGGCGACGATGTTGTAGATCGCGAAGGGCACGATCAGCAGCGGAAATCCCACGATGAACATGTCCGATCCCCCCGACGGGACGAGCCGATTCGAGCCGAGACGGCAGCCGGGTTCGGCGCCGTCCGGCGTGTCGTCGTCCCTTAAAGCACGTTCCCGTCGCGGGTGCAGCGCCGGCGTGGCGTGACGCCGCGGGAGGGACGCGGCCCGATCGTGCGAAGCCCCGCGCGGTCCGGACCTCGCAGACGCGCGACAACGCCCGGGGCGGGCACCCCGGGCGTCGCCCGTAACGGGTCGTGAATGTGGATCGTTGGACGCGGGATCGGCGGCGCGACCGGGTCGCGCCGGCGGAACCGTCAGTCCTCGGACTTCTTCGTGAAGATCTGCCGGCCGCGATACATGCCGGTCTTCAGGTCGACGTGGTGCGGACGGCGCAGCTCGCCCGAATCCTTGTCCTCCACATAGGTCGGCGCCTTGATGGCGTCGGCCGAGCGGCGCATGCCGCGGCGGGAGGGCGAGGTCTTTCGTTTCGGCACGGCCATGGGGTCGGTCTCCTCGACAGGGGCCGGCTGCGGAGACGCGCCGAGGCCCGGTTTTCCGGAAAGTGGGGCTTATAGAGCATGCGGTGCGGGCTGGCTAGAGCGCAATGCGCGCCCCCGGTCCGCCCGCGGGGCCTGGCCGGCCACCGGCCTCGGCTCTCGGCGTCGGCGCCACCGTCAGGCCGGCGGCCGCGGCAGGGCCAGGATGCGGCGGGCCTCGGCGGGGGGCGCCGGCTCGGCGTCGAGCGCCCGCACGATACGCACCGCCTTCTCGACCAGCGCCGCGTTCGACGGGGCGAGCACGCCGCGCTCGACATAGAGGTTGTCCTCCAGCCCGACCCGGACATGGCCGCCGAGCAGCACCGCCTGGGCCACCATCGGGAACTGGGCGCCGCCGATGCCGAAGCCGGTCCAGAACGCCCCCGTCGGCAGCAGGCTGCGCATGAACAGCATGCTTTCCGGGGTGGCCGGGGCGCCCCACGGCACCCCGAGGCAGAGCTGGAACATCGCGGGCGGGTGCAGCACCCCTTCCTCGATGAGGCGCAGCGCCAGCCGCACATTGCCGCTGTCGAAGCATTCGAGCTCCGGCAGCACGCCGGCCGCCGCCACCGCCCGTCCCATCACCCGCAGATGCGCCGGCGTGTTGACGAAGACGAACTCGCCGAAGTTCATGGTGGTGATGTCGAGGGTGCAGATCTCCGGCCGCAGCGCCTCGATGTGGCGCACCCGCATCTCGGGCGGGGCGAGCGTGGTGCCCTCGCCGCCGACCTTCGGGTCGGCCGCCGACGGAATGAACCGCGCCCCCGCCCCAGTGGTGAGGTTGAGAATGACGTCGGTGTCGACGGCACGGATGCGCTCCACCACCTCGCGATAGAGCGCGAGGTCGGTCGCCGGCTTGCCGGTCGCCGGATCGCGGACATGGATGTGGACGATGGCGGCCCCGGCCTGTGCCGCCTTGATGGCCGACCCGGCGATCTGTTCGGGCGTGACCGGGACGGCCGGGCTCTTGCCGACGGTGTCGCCGCCGCCCGTGAGGGCACAGGTGACGATGACGGGGCGCTTTCCCCGTCCGGCGGATGCTTCGGTCATGGCTCAATTGCTTTCGAGGCCGAGCCGCCGGATCAGCTCGCCCTTCAGCTTGTAGTCGTCGAGGATGCGGGCGCGGAACTGGGCGCTGTCCAGATAGGCGGCGACCTGCCCGGTGTTCTCCAGCGCCTTGGTGACCGGCTCCGACTTGACGGCGGCCGCGCAGGCGCGCTCCAGCGCGGCCTTCACGGGCGCCGCGATGCCCTTGGGGGCGAACAGGCCGTTGAGGCCCTGCGACAGCGACCGCTCGACCCCGAGCTCCTTGGCGGTCGGCACGTCCGGCAGGCTGGGATGGCGCTCGTCCGAGAACACCGCGAGGACGCGGACGTTCTGGCCGCGCACCGAGGAGACCGCCGGGACCAGGAAGTCGATGTCGCCCTTCAGCAGCACCGGCAGGCCGGCGGCGTCGCCGCGGAAGGGGACGTGCTGCACCTTCATGTTCAGCGCCGCCGCGGCGTTCTCGGCCGACAGATGGCCGATGGAGCCGACCCCCGGGCTGCCATAGGTGAGCGGATGCTCGGCCGCCCGGGCCGCGGCGATCAGGTCCTTGGCGGTCGTGTGGGGCGAGTCGGCCCGCACCACCAGGGCGAAGACGTTCTCGAAGTACTGGCAGATGTACTCGAACGAGTCGGCATCGTAGCTGACGCCCTTCACCAGGTAGGGCGCGTTGGTGACCGGGGTCGCCGGCCCGGCGGCGAGCACGTGGCCGTCCGCCGCGGCGGCGAGCAGCGCCCGGAACCCGAGGGTGCCGCCGGCGCCCTCGCGATTGGTGACGTAGACGTTCTGGCCGAGATCGCCCGTCATGGCTTGCGCCATGGCACGCGCCACGATGTCGACGCCGCCGCCGGCCGTCCACGGCACGATCAGCTCGATCGGCCGCGTCGGCCAGTTCGGCGTCGCGCTCTGGGCGGCGGCCGGCACGGTCCCGGCCGCCAGGGCGAGAGCGAGGAGCGAAGCGGTCGCGAGCATCCGGGTCATGGCGGTCCTTCTCGTTCGGGGAGCGGGCCGGTCGGCGCTCAGTCGTCCAGGATGGCGACCGCGCGCGTCCAGCCGGCGGAGGCGGCGTGGATCTTCACGGGGAAGCAGGCGACCGTGAAGCCGGTCGCCGGCAGCATCTCGAGGTTGTGCAGCTTCTCCAGGTGGCAGTAGCCGACGGCGCGGCTCGCCTTGTGGCCTTCCCAGATGATCGACGGATCGCCGGTCTCGGCGTAGCGGCGGGCGGTGGCCGAGAATGGGGCATCCCACGACCAGGCGTCGGTGCCGGTGATGCGCACGCCCTGGCGGGTGAGATGCAGCGTCGCGTCGCGGCCGATGCCGCAGCCGGCGTCGAGATAATCGGGATGCCCGTAGCGGGCGCCGGCCGCCGTGTTGACCAGCACGATGTCGAACGGCCGCAGCGTGTGGCCGATGCGCTCGAGTTCCGCCGCGACGTCCTCGGCGGTCGCCACATAGCCATCCGGGAAGCCGCGGAAGTCGAGCTTCACGCCGGGCCGGAAGCACCAGTCGAGCGGGATCTGGTCGATGGTCGCGGCCGGCTCACCGCCGTCGACCACGGCGTGGTTCATGGTCGGGTGAAAGTGCCAGGGCGCGTCGAGATGGGTGCCGTTGTGGGTGGTCAGCGTCACCGTCTCGATCGCCCAGGCGGCGCCGTCCGGGAGCTGGTCCGGGGTGAGGCCGGGGAAGAAGCCGCCGAGCCGCGGAAAGGTCTGCCGGTGATCCAGGTAGGTGATCGACGGCCGCGCCATCGGCGGGTCGGCGACGGTGTCGTTGTCGAGGCTGACCGAGAGATCGACGATGCGCGGGGCCATGGGAGCGATGTCGCGGAACGGGCGGCCCGGCGGCCGCGGGAGGGCGGGACGACGGCCGCAGGACACCATGCGCCCGCTCATGTGTCAATCGCTTGATTGAAGCAATTGCTTGAATTAGGCTTCCCGGCGGGCCTTGCACTCGCCATCAATCCGGGGCTCGTGGGCGGCGGCCTTCGGCCCGCCGGCCGAGTATCGTCGAAGCGCCAGCCCGGGACCCACATGCCCACGACCGAGACTCTCACGACGCCGAACCACGACCGCGCCGGCGATCCGGCCGAAGAATCCGGCGCCGACGCGCCGGCGGGGGTCGGGGGTCCGGCGCATCGAAGCGGGCGCGCAGGCCGAGACACCCGCGGGCGCCTGCTCGATGCCGCCGAGCGCCTGTTCGGCGAGCTGGGCTACAGCAATGTCTCGACCCGCCAGATCGCCGAGGCCGCGACGGCCAATGTGGCGGCCGCCCACTACCATTTCGGCTCCAAGGAGGGGCTGCTGCGGGCCGTGTTCGAGCGTCGCCTCGCCGCCATCAATGCCGAGCGCGAGGGCCTGCTGGCCGACTGCGTGCGCGCCGCCGGGGGGCGGCCCGAGGTCGGTGCCGTGCTCGACGCCTTCATCCGTCCGGTCCTGCGGCTGTCGGAGACCGAGGGTGGCCGCCGCTTTAACCTCTTGGCCGGGCGGTCGTCGACCGACTCCAACCCGGAGGTCCGCCGGGTGGTGTTCGACGTCTACGACGCGGTCGGGCGCGGCTTCGTCGACGCGGCGGTGGCAGCGTGCCCGCAGCTCTCCCGCGAGGAGCTGTTTTGGCGGCTCGCCTGCGTCTACGGCGCCATGATGTATATCCGCGCCGACAACGGCCGTCTCCAACGTCTGTTCGGCCCGGAGTTCAGCCTGTCCGACGTCGGCGGGGCGCTGCGCTTCGCGCTGCCCTTCCTCACCGCCGGCATGCGGGCACCGCCGGCCGCCGACGATCCGCCGCGGCCTTGAGCCGGGGCGTGGCCGTCAGTTCCGGCGGGTCCCGACCACGCAGCTCGCCAGCGCTCGCGAGGCGCGGCGCTCGTGGATGCCGGCGAGGCGGCGCAACCCCGGGCCGGGTCGGCCAGCGTTGCGCCGGCGCGGGTCGGGCAGCATGGCGGCCATCAGGGCGGCCTGGCTCGCGGTGAGATCACGGGCCGAGCGGCCGAAGGCGCGGCGGGCGCCGGCCTCCGCCCCGAAGGTGCCGTCCGGCCCCCATTCGGCGACGTTGAGATAGATCTCCATCTGCCGCCGCTTGCCGAGCACCAGGTCGAGCCACAGCGCCAGCGGCGCCTCCAGCGCCTTGCGCACGAAGCTGCGCCCCGGCCACAGAAAGAGGTTCTTGGCGAGCTGCTGCGACAGGGTCGAGGCCCCGCGCGCCTCGGCGAGCCCGTCGTCCGCGATCGCCTCGCGGATCTCGGTCCAGTCGATCCCCCGGTGCCGGCAGAAGCGGGCGTCCTCGGCGGCGATCACGGCGACCGGCAGGGTCGGCGCCATGGTGTCCAGCGGCACCCAGACGCGGTCGACCGGCGCGCCGGTCGCCCAGCGCCACAGCATCAGCGTCGAGACCGGCTGCCCGATCCAGTACAGCGGCGTCAGCACGTAGGGGAGCAGCAAGATCGCGAGCACCAGCAGGATCGCGATCTTGAGGGCGCCGGCCAGCCGCCGGGCCGGGCGCACCGAGGAGGCAAGGGTCATGGCGGAGATCGTAGCGCGTCGTGTGCGTCGCGTCCTTGCGCCCCGCGGCGAAGTCCCGCAGTTTGCGCCGGCATGACCGCGATCATCCAGACCCTCCTGCTGCTCCTCGCCGTCCTGGTCGCGGTCGCCGTCATGGCCCGCCGCCTGAACGTCGCCCCGTCCATCGTGCTGGTGATCGCCGGTGTCGCGGTCGCCTTCGTGCCCGGGCTGCCGACGATCGAGCTGGCGCCCGAATTCGTCCTTCTCGTGGTGCTGCCGCCGCTGATCTATCTGGCCGGCGTGTCGATGAGCTGGCGCGAGTTCCGCTTCAACCTGCGCTCCATCTCGCTGCTCGCCTTCGGCTGCGTGGTGTTCACCACCTGCGCGGTGGCGGTCGGCGCCCATGTCGTGCTCGGCCTGCCGTGGGGCCTCGCCTTCGTGCTCGGCGCCATCGTGTCGCCGCCCGACGTGGTGGCGCCGCTCGCGGTCGCGCGCCGGCTCGGCCTGCCGCGCCGTATCCTGGTGGTGCTCGAAGGCGAGGGGCTCGCCAACGACGCCACCGCCCTGATCCTCTACCGCTTCGCCGTGGCGGCGGTGAGCACCGGGGCGTTCTCGCTGCCGGAAGCGGCCGGCACCTTCGCGGCGATCGTGATCGGCGAGGTGGCGTGGGGGCTTGCGGTCGGCTGGATCAGCCTGCGGATGCGGCACTGGGCGCGCGATCCGCGGGTCGAGATCACGCTGTCGATGATGACGCCGTATCTCGCCTACTGGGTGCCCGAGCATCTCGGCGGCTCCGGCGTGCTGGCGACCGTCGCGGCCGGCCTCTATGTGAGCTGGAACGGCCCGCTGCTGATCTCCTCGGCGACGCGGCTGCAAGGCGTCTTCTTCTGGGATCTGCTGGTCTATCTGATCGAGGGCTTCATCTTCCTGATCACCGGGATGCAGGCGCGCGCCCTGATCGAGCGCATCGAGTCGCATTCGCTGGTCGAGATCCTGCTCGGCATCGCGGTCACCACCCTGATCTGCATCGTGGCCCGCTTCGTCTGGGTGTTCCCGGCGATCTACCTGCCGCGCTGGCTGTTTCGCGGGGTGCGCCGGCGCGATCCGGCGCCGATCTGGCAGCGCCCCTTCATGATCGCCTTCGTCGGTGTGCGCGGGATCGTGTCGCTCGCCGCCGCGTTGGCGCTGCCCTTCGCGCTTCAGAATGGGGAGCCGTTCCCGTATCGCGACTTCATCGTGGTGGTGACGTTCGGCGTCATCGTCATGACGCTGGTCGGGCAGGGCCTGATGATGCCGCTGGTGATGCGCTGGCTCGGCCTCGCCGCGGTCGGCATCGCCGAGCGGCGGATCGAGCGCGAGCGCGAGCTCACCGCCCGCCACGACGCCATCGACGCGGCGCAGCGGCGCCTCGCCGACATGCTGGCGCAGGGCACGGTGGGCGAAGGCGTCTACGCCCTGCTCGCCGCCCGCAACGACCAGCGCGTGCTCCAGGTGCCGCGGACCCTGGAGGAGGGCTTCGAGACCGCGAAGCTCGGCGGCCGGCTGCGGCTGGAGCTGATCGCGGCCGAGCGGCAGCACCTGCATCAGCTGGAGCGTGATGGTGCCCTCACCGACGAGGCGCGCCGCCGCATCGAGCGCGAGCTGGATCTCGAGGAGGCGAGCATCGCCTGCAAGGCCGAAGGCTACGATCCGCCGCTGTGAGGCATCGCGCCGGAAGGTGCATCCCGCGGCCGCGCCGGGCGGCCGCCGACCAGCCGAGGGACCCGTCATGGGCCGACACGCGACCCGCCGTCCGAGTGCCACCGCCACCGTCGTCGCGCTCGCCGCCGTGCTGGTCGCCGCGGCGGTGGCCGGTCCGGCCGGCGCCCGGGCCGAGACGCCGACGGCGCCGGCGCTTCCCGACCGCGTCCTCGGAGCGCCCGACCCCGGCGCGCTGGCCGACGACGAGGCCGGCCGGCTGGTGCGCCGCGGCCGCGATCTCGTCACCGCCACCTACGCCCATATCGGTCCGGCGGTGGCCGATCCGGCCAGGCGCTACGCCGGCAACAATCTCGCCTGCGGCAACTGCCATCTGCACGCCGGGACCAAGAAGTTCGGCCTGCCGATCTACGGACTGCTCGCCCTGTTCCCGCAGTACAGCGCCCGGGCCGGCGCCGAGATCACCATCGAGGATCGCATCGACGGCTGCATGACCCGCAGCATGAACGGCCGGCCGCTGCCGGCCGATTCGCCCGAGATGCGCGCCTTCGTCGCCTATGTGCGCCACCTGTCGGACGGCTACCCACCGGGCCGGCCGGTCTCCGGCCTCGGCACCGGGGCGATGCCGGAGCTCGACCGCGCCGCCGATCCCGAGCGCGGCCGCGCCCTCTACGCCCGCGCCTGTCTCGACTGTCACGGCCGCGACGGCGAAGGCATCCGCCGCGGCCTGCCGACCACGGCACTCGGCTACATGGTGCCGCCGCTGTGGGGGCCGGACAGCTTCAACGACGGCGCCGGCATGGCGCGGCTGATCACCGCGGCCAATTTCCTGCACTTCAACATGCCGCACGGCACCGACTATCTCGACCCGCGGCTGTCGGTGGAGGAGGCTTGGGACCTCGCCGCCTTCATGGTGTCGCAGCCGCGGCCGCAGCGGGCCGGTCTCGACAAGGACTTTCCCGACCTGCTGGCGAAGCCGGTCGACACGCCGTACGGGCCCTATGCGGACGGCTTCCCCGAGCGGCAGCACAAGTACGGGCCGTTCGCGCCGATCCGTGCCGAGATCGCCCGGCTGCGGGCGGCGCGCGCCGGCGGCTCGCCGCGCTGAGGTGAGCGTGGTCAGCGGCGCGTCTCGGCATCCCGCAGCGCGGCCTGGTCGTGCCGCGGGCCGGGGCCGCCGCGCAGCCAGAGCTGACCGCACGCCGCCTCGATGTCGCGTCCCTGCGTATCGCGGACCACCGCCGGCACGCCGGCTCGGGACAGCCGGCCCCGGAACAGGGCCAGGCTGCCGTCCGGTGTGCGAGGGAGCGCGATGCCGGCAACCGGGTTCCATCGCATGAGGTTCACCCGGGCGGGCCGTCCGGCCAGCATGCGGGCGAGACGGTCGGCGTCGGCAGGGCTGTCGTTGAGGCCGGGCAGCAGCAGATACACGAAGGTGACCACGCGATTGTGGCGCATCGCCCAGGACAGCGCCCGGTCCACGACCTCGCCGAGATCATGCCTGCGGGCGCCGGGGATCAGATGATCGCGCACCGCCTGCGTGGTCGCGTGCAGTGAGACGGTGAGGTTGATGGCGAGATGCTCCTCGCGCAGCCGCGCCAGCGCCTTGGGAATCCCGATGGTCGACACGGTGATGCCGGTGGTCGGAAAGTCGAGGCCGCGGCGGTCGCGCAGGATGCGGATGGCCGCCAGGACCGCATCGTAGTTGTTCAGCGGCTCGCCCATTCCCATGAAGACGATGCGATTGACCCGCGGCCCGAGCCGCACGACCTGCTCGACGATCTCGCCGGCCGCGAGGTTGCGCTTCATCCCGGCACGCCCGGAGGCACAGAATCGGCACGCGAAGGCGCAGCCGACCTGCGAGGAGACGCAGGCCGTATGGCCGTCGACCCGGCGGATCAGCACAGCCTCCACGGCATAGCCGTCGTCGAGCCCGAACAGCACCTTCTCGGAGCGCGAGCCACGCTCGCGGGCGATCGGGCGCAAGCCGCGCAACCGCACGCCCCGTGCCGCGGCCCAGCGTTGCAGCCGGCGGGGCGGATCGGCATGCGACACGAACAGCGCCCGGTAGTCGACGTCCGGTGCGGCGCCGAGCGCGTCGAAGGCCGTCGCGTCGAGCCCCAGGGCCAGCGGCGGAGAGGGTGGGACACCGGCGCATGGCTCCGGCGCAAGGGCGGGCAGGGCAGGGGGAGGCGGCATCGCGTCGACTCGCACGGGGAGCCCGGAGCGGGTCCGGCTACGTCCGAGTTAGTAACTGACGCGACGGTTATAAACAATCCACAGCCCGCCACCGTCCGGCAGGTCCGGCTTCCGGGCCTTCGCCTTCAGGTGAAGGCGTGGTCCGGATAGAGAACTTGGAGAATCCGGCGGGTCTGCTCGGTCATGAAAGCCGCGAGGCTCTCCCGATGCGACACAAGGCCCAGCATGCAGGCGCCCTGGATCACCGCCTGGATGATGCGCGCGGCCGTCTCGGGCGGATGCGGTGTCGGCGGTAGCCTTGCGGCGATGGCCGCGTGCACGAGGTCGTTGCGCTCCCGCGCCAGGGCGGTCAGGCCGGGGTCCTGGATGTCGCTCCAGAACAGCAGCAGATAGCCCGACATGTCGTCGTCGCCCTCCATGCCGGAAATCAGATCCCTGAGCATCGCCCAGAGCGGATCGAGGCCGGGGCCGAACGCCGCGGTGGCGAAATAGTCCCGCACCTCCTGGGTCGTCCGCTCCATCACCCTGCGGTGCAGCGTCGCCTTGTCCGTGAACCGCTGGATCAACGCGGCGCGCGACAGACCGACTGCGGTCGCCACATCCGACAGGGTGAATTCCGACGGTCCCTTGCGCAGCATCACGCTCCGAGCGGCGTTCAGGATGGTCGTATCGCTGTGCAGTTTGGGTCTCGGCATTGGGACCGGGTTTCGGCGGCTGGAGGGGGGCGTCGATCGTCGCCAGGCGGCGGACCGAGCGATATCATTGCCGGGTCACCTCCGGGAGGGGGCGGGCGTCGCGTCTCCTCTGGTGCCGATGAAGGACTGCCTCGATCCGTGGGCAGGACAGAAAGTGTCGACACTTTGCGCGGTGCCGCTCGGGAGGAATGGAGACCGGCCGGCGCCAGCATCGCCGAAACCGATCCAGCAAAGGCCATGATGCCTGAGATGGCTGACGTGGAGGCAATTCGGCGGCCGTTCGACCCCAGTTGACGAGACGGCGGCTTTCACCTCATCCTGTCTACACTTCGATCGGAGCGCCGGAATGCAGCCCCCTCCTTCCGCTACGCCGACTCTCGCGACCCCTATTCTCGCGACCCCGAGCCTGTCCGACACCGCCACCCGTGGCGACGGCGTCTTCGAGCGCATCCTGGACATGATCTACCGCTGCGAGCTGCCGCCCGGCGCCGTCCTCAACGAGTCGGTGCTGGCGGCGCGCTTCGGCCTCAGCCGCGGCCCGGTGCGCGAGGCGGTGCGCCGCCTCCAGGGCATCCAGCTCGTCACCCGTGAGCCGTTCACCCGCGCCCGCGTCATCACCTTCGATCCCGCTGCGGTGCGCGACCTGTTCGAGATGCGCGAGGCCCTCGAAGGCTATGCCTGCCGGCTGGCGGCCGAGCGCATGACCGACCAGGAGCTCGATGCGCTCGCGGCCGATCTCGAGGCGCAGGCCGACAAGGCTGCGGCGGCGGCCCTCGACGGCACGCCCTTCGACTTTCACGAGCGCATCGTGCGGGCGAGCCGCAACGGCCGCATCGTCAAGACGCTGTGCGGGGACCTCTATCACCTGCTGCGCATGTATCGCCGCTGGTCGGGCGCCGCCGTCACCCGCAAGTCCGAGGCGCTGACCGAGCATCGCCAGATCTACCGGGCGCTGCGCAACCGCGACGGCGAGCTGAGCGAGTCGCTGATGCGCTCCCATATCGCCCGCGCCGCCGCCAACGTGATCAGCCGGGCGCCCGCCGAAGCCGGCGACACCGACACGTCGGCCGCTTGAGCCGCGGGCTCGGTGGCATCGACGAGATCCGAACAACTCGATCAGAGCCGCGTGCTGCGGCCGCAGGGAGGAACCCCCATGACCACATCGACTCATCCGCCGCCGGGACCGAGCCGCCGTGCCGTGCTGGTCGCGGCCGCCGGCGCCGCCGCGCTCGGCGGCCTCGGCCTCCGCGTCGCCCGGGCCTTCCCGACCGAGCCCGTCACGGTGATCATCCCGTACGCCCCCGGCACCACCGACCAGCTCGTGCGGGTGCTCGGCATGGGCATGGAGAAGACGCTCGGCAAGCCGCTCGTCACCGAGACCAAGCCGGGCGGCGGCGGCAGCGTCGGCGCCTCCTACGTGGCCAAGCGGGCCAAGCCCGACGGCCATACGCTGATCTTCGGGGTCAGCGCCTTCCACACCATCGCGCCGCATCAGACCGCGCTGCCCTACGGCTTCGCGGATCTCAAGCCGGTGGCCCGCCTCACCGTCGGCCCCAACATGATGGCGGCCCGCGTCGGCGCTCCGTTCAAGGACGTCCGCGAGCTGGTGGCCTACGCCAAGGCCAACCCCGAGAAGGTGACCTATGGCAGCGCCGGCACCGGCGGCGCCCTGCATCTGGCCGGCGAGGCGTTTGCCCAGGCGGCCGGCATCAAGCTCACCCATGTGCCGTTTCAGGGCGTCACCCCGGCGGTGGCGGCGGCGGTCGGCGGCACCGTCGACCTCGCCTTCGGCTTCGCCCAGGCGGTGATGCCGCAGGTCGACGGCGGCCGGCTGGTCGCTCTCGCCCAGTTCGGCCCCAAGCGCACCAAGGTGCTGCCCGACGTGCCGACCTTCCGCGACATGGGGGTCGACCTGGCGATGCCGCCGCTCACCGGCTTCTGGGCGCCCGCCGCCACCCCGGACGACGTCGTCGCCAAGCTCGCCGAGGCGATCCGGGTCGGCAGCATGGCGCCCGACTTCGTCGCCTTCTGCGAGAAGAGCCGCACCGAGATCGACTATGTCGGCCCGGCCGAGTTCCGCCGCGAGCTGGAGACCGAGAACGCCTTCTTCCTCGACATGCTCAAGCGGCTCGGCATGGCCCGCACCGGCTGATCCGAGGGCGCCGCGCACGGCGCCACCCGCTCTCGACGCGACGCGGTGGCCGGCCGGCCGCCGCGGCTGATCCCCCGAAGGAGAGTAACGTGCCTGTCCGAACCCGAGACGAGGCCGCCGCGCTGGCGCGGCGCTATCTCGACGCTATGGAGCGCCGCGCGCTCGACGAGGCGGCGCGCTGCGTCGCGGCCGATGCCGTGCTGACCTTCCCGGGCGGGCATCGCCGCGCCGGCGTCGCCGACATCGTCAGCGGGTCCGGTGGCCGCTATCAGTTCGTCGGCAAGCATTTCGAGGCCGTGGAAGCCTACGACGCGCCGGCTGGCGGCTTCGTCGTCTATTGCCGCGGGACGCTGCACGGCCGCTGGATCGACGGGGCGCCGTTCGAGGGCATCCGCTTCGTCGACCGCTTCGAGATCGACGGCGAGGGAATCCGCCGCCAGGACGTCTGGAACGACGCCGCCGAGCATCGCCTGGCGCGGGCCGCGGCGCTCGCTCCCTCTTCCGAGCCGGTGCGGTGAGCCGATGAGCAGCACCGCCCTCGCTTCCACCGCCACCCCCGCTGCCGCTCCTGCGGCCGTCCCGGCGCCGGCCGCCTATGCGGACGAGCTCGCCGCCTTCGCGGCGTCGCTCACCACCGCGGCGATCCCCGAGGCGGTGCGGCGCCACGCCCGCCTGGTGCTGCTCGACACCGTCGGGGCGATCGTCGCCGGCACCCGCGAGACCGAGATCGCGGCGCTCGCCGCGGCCCTGCGCGCCGGCAGCGCCACGGCACCGGCCCAGCTCGCCTTCGTGCTCGGCACCGCCGGGGTGGCGATCGAGCTCGACGAGGGCTGCGCGCCCTCGCGCGGCCACCCGGGCGTCCATGTCGTCCCGGCCCTCCTGGCCGCGATGGCGGCGGGCCACGACGCCGATGCCGACACATTGCTGACCGCCCTGGTGGCCGGCTACGAGGTGGCGGCCCGGCTGGGATCGGCGACCACGTTCCGCGACGGCATCCATCCGCACGGCACCTGGGGCGCCTGCGGGGCGGCGGCGGCGCTCGGCCGCCTCGCCGGCCTGCCGGCCCCGATGATCGCCACCGCGATCCGGGCTGCCGCGAGCCTGTCGGTCGCGACCGACTATCAGACCGTCCATGCCGGGGCGCTGGTCCGCAACGCCTGGTCCGGCATGGCGGGCTTCGCCGGCACCATGGCGGTCGAGCTGGCACGCGCCGGCTTCTCGGCGGCCGCCGATGCGCCGGCCGGCGTGTTCGGCCGGGTGCTCGGCACCGGCTTCGACCGCGCCGCCGCCACCGACGGTCTCGGTCACCGCTGGCTGATCTGCGAGAACTACTTCAAGCCCTACGCCTGCTGCCGCCACACCCATGCCAGCGTCGCGGCGCTGGAACAGGCGGTCGACGGCGTGGCACCGGACGCCATCGTGGCGGTGCGCGCCTTCACCTATGCGCGGGCGGTCGCCGCGACGGGCGCGCTGCGGCCGCAGCCGACCCCGCTCGCCGCCAAGTTCTCGCTGCCCTACATCGTGGCGGCGCGGCTGCTACACGGCGGCCTCGGCGACGACGCCTTCCGCGAGCCGGTGCTGTCGCGGCGCGACATCGCGGCGCTCGCCGAGCGGGTGACGGTCGCCGACGATCCCGCGCTCTCGGCCCTGTTCCCCGGCGTGCGGGCCGCCCGGGTCGAGGTCGACCTTGCCGACGGCTCCACCCGCACGGCCGAGGCGCATGGGAGCCACGGCGATCCGCAGGACCCGATGTCCGAGGACGAGGTGCGGGCCAAGTTTCTCCGCCTCGCCGGCCCGAGCCTCGGCGCCGACACGGCCGCCGTCCTCGCCGACGACGTGCTGACGGCAGCGGCGTCGCCGGCGATCACGCCGGCTGGGCTCGCCCGGCAGGTCACATCGCTGGTGACGTGATCGGAATCGCCCTCACCCGCCCGGCATCGCTCGTCCAGGCGAAGCCTCGCCCGGTGGGGCGAGAACGATCGGGGTCCGAAATACAACCTTACACTTGTGTAAGTTGCATAATATGAACGTAGACGGAACATAGAGGATACGATACGGAAACTCCGGATAGATTATGCCCGGAGTGACCCATGATCGATGTCGGCGCGCTTCAGCGGGAGTTGCAGCAGGCCCGTCGGGCCCGCTTGGAAGCGCAGGCGTTGGCGTGCGATATCGAGACCTTGCTGGACGCCGTGCGGGGGTCCGAGCGCGCCTGGTACCGGCTGCCCTTCGGGCGCCGGGCCACCGAGCCGGACCTGTTCTCGGCGACCTGATTCGACCGGATTGCCGGCAGCAGTCCGGTCGCGGGGCCGGTCGCGACGAGGTCGCGCCGTGGGCGGCTGCGTCGCGATCGTGGCCCCTCTCTCCGCGCCCGCCGGCACCCGCCGGCGGGCGTGGGCCTTCGACGTGGCCTCCGGGTCGCATCCCCCCGGGCGGAGATGGCCGGCCCGGAGCGCGCCCGGTCCATGCAGGCGCGCGCCACCCGCATGCGGGCCGGTGCGTCAGCCGCCGCGCTTGGCCGCGATCACGTCCCAGATCCGCGCCGCGATGTCGGGCCCGCCGAGCGCCTTGATGGCGCGAATGCCGGTCGGCGACGTCACGTTGATCTCGGTGAGGAAGCCGTCGATCACGTCGATGCCGACGAACAGCAGGCCGCGCGCGCGCAGCGCCGGGCCGATGCGCTCGCAGATCTCGCGCTCGCGCGGGGTGAGATCCGTGGCCTCGGCGGCGCCGCCGCGCACCATGTTGGAGCGCAGGTCGTCGGCCGCCGGCACCCGGTTCACCGCGCCGGCGAACGTGCCGTCCACCAGAATGATGCGCTTGTCGCCCTGCGCCACCGCCGGCAGGAATCGCTGCACCACCCACGGCTCCCGGTAGGTCACCGCGAACATGTCGTAGAGCGAGCCGAAATTGAGGTCGTCGCGGGTGACGCGGAACACCGCGCCGCCGCCGTGGCCGTACAGCGGCTTCATCACGATGTCGCCGAACTCGTCGCGGAACGCCCTGATCTCGTCGCGGTCGCGGGTGATTAGCGTCGGCGGCATCAGCTCCGGGAACTCGGTCACGAACACCTTCTCGGGCGCGTTGCGCACATGGGCGGGGTCGTTGACCACCAGGGTGTTCGGGTGCACGCGCTCCAGCAGATGGGTCGCCGTGATGTAGGCGAGGTCGAACGGCGGGTCCTGGCGCATGAGGATCACGTCGAACCCGGCGAGGGGCTCGCGCCGCTCCTCGCCCAAGGCGAAGTGGTTGCCCGGCTCGTCGCGCACCGTCAGCGATGCGGTGCGGACGAATACCTCACCGTCCCGAAGAGCTAGCCTGTCCGTGGTGTAATACCCGAGCCGGTGTCCGCGCGCCTGCGCTTCCAGCAGCAGGGCGAACGTGGAATCGCCGCGGATATTGATCCGCTCGATCGGGTCCATCTGCACCGCGACGCGAAAAGTCATCTCGATTCACCCCGTTCGGGCCGAGAACGACACCGTTGCTTAACGCCCGGTGTCCAGACTGCCCCAAGTCGTCCAGATCGATCGTGGAGAACGTCCCGTGTTGCATGCGTTCACGCGGGTGTCCATCGCCGCCAAGCTGTACTCGGTCTTCGCCGTGCTCGGCCTCGCCCTCGTCACCCTGGCTGCCCTGGAGTATCGCAGCGCCGCCCTTCAGTCCGAGATCGCCGCCGAGGCCGAGGCGGCCGCCGAGGGCGCCCGCAGCATCGAGCAGATCAACGGCCTCATCTATGCCGTCGTGATGGAATCGCGCGGCATCTACATGTCGACCGATCCCAAGGTGGTGAAGCGCTACGGCGACGGTCTGCTCGGCTACGAGCAACAGATCGGCAAGGTGGTCGACGCCTGGCGCCGCTTCGTGGCACCTGCCGATGCCGCCCAGTTCGACGCCTTCGCCGATCGGGTGCGGCAGTTCCGCGAGTTTCGCCGCGAGCTGGTGCGGCGCGCCGTCGAGGTGTCGCCCGCCGCCGGCCGGGAGTGGGGCGACAACGACGCCAACCGGGCGGTGCGCACGGCCCTCAACAAGGACCTGGACGGGCTGGTCAAGGTCTATGTGGGGCGCGCCGAGCGGGCCCGCACGCTGGAGCTGAGCGCCACCACCAACACCTTGATGCAGGCCGCCATCGCGTTGCTGGCCTTTGCGTTCGGCAGTGCCGGCGTGGTGATGATCTGGCGCTCGATCGCCCGCCCGCTGTCCACCATCACCCGCACCATCGGGGCGGTGGCGGAGCAGCGTCAGACCGAGGCGATTCCCTACACCAATCGGGGCGACGAGATCGGCGCCCTCGCCCGCGCCGTCGAGGTGTTCCAGGGCGCGATGGCGCGCAATCGCGAGCTCGCCGTCGCCGTCAAGGCGCAGACCGAGGCGATCGCCGGCCGTGGTCGACGGGTGGAGGCGGCCATCGAGTCGTTCCGCGGCTCGGTCGAGGAGATCGTCCGGGCGCTGACCAGCGACGCCGGCGCCATGCGGGCCGCCACCCAGTCGATCGTCCGCATGGCCGAGGATGCCGCCCGCGAGGCCAGGCAGGCCGGCGACGCGACCGAGCAGGCGAGCACCGGCATCCGCACCGTCTCGACCGCGGCCGAGGAGCTGACCGGGGCGGTCGGCGAGATCGGCCGCCAGGTCGATCGGGCGACCCACATCGTGGCCGAGGCCGGCGCCCGCACCGAGCGCTCGGTGGCCGAGATCGAGGGGCTCGCGGCGGCGAGCGAGCGCATCGGCGATGTCATGCAGCTCATCCAGGCGATCGCGGCGCAGACCAACCTGCTCGCCCTCAACGCCACCATCGAGGCGGCGCGGGCCGGCGAGGCCGGCAAGGGCTTCGCGGTCGTCGCCCAGGAGGTCAAGGCGCTGGCCGGCCAGACCGCCAAGGCGACCGGCGACATCGCCGAGCAGGTCGCGGCCATCCAGACCTCGACCCGCAGCGCCACCGCGGCGGTCGGCGAGATCGGCGCCGCCATGCGGGAGATCACCGAGGTGACCACGACGATCGCCGGCGCGGTCGCCCAGCAGGCGGCCGCCTCGCGCGAGATCTCGGAGAGCGCCGGGTTGGCGGCCCGCAGCAACACTGCGCTGGTCGGCAATATCGGCGAGGTGACGGCGGCGATCGGGGAGACCGGGCGCTCGGCCACCGGCGTGCTCGATGCGGTCGGTGACCTCTCGCGCGAGACCGCCCTGATCGCCGAGACCGTGCAGGCATTCTTCACTCGCCTACGCGAGGAGGGCGGCATGGCGACCACCGCCAAGGCGGCCTGACCCCGGCGCCGCCGGGACCGCTCAGTCGTCGGCCTCGAAGGCGCCGGCGAGATGCTGGGGCCGGGTTCCCGGCGCGATCAGGATGACGTCGAAGCGCAGGGCGAGGCCCGCCACCTGCGGATGGCCGGCGAGCCAGTGGCGCGCCGCGTCGACGATGCGGCTGCGCTGTCGCGGTGAGATCGATTCGGCGGCGGCGGTCAGGTTGGCGCGGGCCTTCACCTCGACGAACACCACGGTGTCGCGCCGCTGCGCCACGATGTCGATCTCGCCGAACGGCGTCTTGTAGCGGCGGGCGACGATCCGGTAGCCCTTCGACATCAGGTAGGCGGCGGCGCGGCTCTCAGCCGACAGGCCGAGCCGCTGGGCGGCCTGTCGGGCCGAGGCCGGCCGGGCCGCCGGGGCGGGGGCTGAAGCGGGGGGCGGGGGTGCGGGGTCGAGACCGGCGATCTCGCCGGGTCCCTTCAGGCGCCGGGTCACCGTGGCGGGAGCGAGCGGCGCGGCACGCCTGCGCGGCGGCGGCGCATCTCCACCGGCCTCGTCGCCGCGCTCGTCCTCGTCAGGGCTCGTCATCGCCGGTCTCCGAAACGTGGCTTTCCCGTCGCTCGAGCGCCAGCGCCCGCTGATAGACGGTGCGGCGGGGCGAGCCGGTCGCCGCCACCACGCTCGCCACCGCGTCCTTGAGCGAGGCCGAGCGCAGGGCGGTCGCCAGCAGGGCGTCGATCTCGTCGGCCCCGGCCGCCGCGGCGGCCGCCGGCGGGCCGATCACCAGTACGAACTCGCCGCGCCGCTCGGCGTCGTCGGCCGCATAGGCGTCGGCGAGCGCCGCCAGGTCGCCGCGCCGCACCTCCTCGTGCAGCTTGGTCAGCTCGCGGCACACCGCGGCCTCGCGCGCCCCGAGCCCGGCGGCGAGATCGGTGAGCGCGGCGGCCACCCGCGGGCCGGTCTCGAACAGCACGAGAGTCGCCGGGATGGCGGCGATCTCGGCGATGCGGGCCTGGCGGGCGGCCTGGCGTGGCGGCAGGAAGCCCTCGAAGAAGAAGCGGTCGGTCGGCAGCCCGGCGACCGCCAGCGCGGCCAGCACCGCCGAGGGGCCGGGCACCGCCGTGACCGCGATACCCGCCTCGCGGGCCGCACGCACCAGCCGGAAGCCGGGATCGGAGACCAGCGGCGTGCCGGCGTCCGACACCAGCGCCACCGCGGCGCCGTCGTGCAGCCGGGCCAGGAGCCTCGGCCGCGCCTCGGCGGCATTGTGCTCGTGATAGGGGGTCAACGGTCGGGTGATGGCGTAGCGGCCGAGCAGCTTGCGGGTGACGCGGGTGTCCTCACAGGCGATCAGGTCGGCGCCCGCCAGCGTCGTCAGCGCCCGCAGCGAGACGTCTTCGAGATGGCCGATCGGGGTGGCGACGACGTGAAGCCCGGCGGCCGCCGGCGGCACCCGGTGGGTGGCGCCGAGCAGCACGAAGCTGCGGTCGTCGGGGCCGACAGGGGCGGCCGGATCGGTGTCGTGGTGGTCTCTCATCGTCTCCTTTCTAGAGCATTTCCCGGCGAAGTGGACGCCGGTACGCCGTCGACGAGGCGGTCACATGGTGCGACCGAACCCGGCCACCAGGAGGATTGACCCGCCCGGTGTGGTGTGGCGCTGTGGGGCGGTGCATCTTTTCAGGCCCGCGCCGGCCGCTGCGGGGGAGTTCCGGTCATGGCAGCCTCACGCGATCCCATCCGCCCGGGGATGACCCGCCGCGCCGCCGCGCGGGTCCTCGGGCTGGGCACCGCCGTCCTGGCGGCGGGCTGCGCCGGGGTCGATCTCGGCAGCATCGGATCGTCGCGCGGGCCGGCCGAGCCGCCGCCCGGCGGCGGTGCCGGGCCGGTCGCCGAGCCGCTGCCGCCCGCCGGCGGCGGGGCGCCGCCCGCCCTCGGGCAGACCCGGGTCAGCCTGCTGCTGCCGCTGTCGGCCGGCGGCAATGCCGGGGCGGCGGCACAATCCATGAAGAACGCCGCCGAGCTGGCGCTCGCCGAGTTCAACAGCCCCGATGTCCAGCTCGACGTGAAGGACGACGGCGGCACCGCCCAGGGCGCCCAGGCGGCAGCCCGGCAGGCGATCGACGAGGGCGCCGTGGTGGTGCTCGGCCCGTTGTTCGCCCACGCGGTGGGCGCCGCCGCGCGGGTGACCCGCGAGCGCGGCGTCCCGATGATCGCCTTCTCGACCGACTCCAATGTCGCGGCGCGCAGTGTCTACCTCTTGAGCTTCCTGCCCGAGTCGGATGTCGACCGCATCGTCGACTACGCGGCCCAGCAGGGAAAGCGCTCCTTCGCGGCGCTCCTGCCCGAGAACCCCTATGGCAGCGTCGCCGAGGCGGCGTTCAAGCAGGCGGTGTCGCGCCAGGGCGGGCGGGTCGCCGCCATCGCCCGCTACAAGGGCGGCGAGGCTGGGGGGCTCCAGGAGCCGGTGCGCCGGATCGCCGAGGCGGCCGGCCGCGCCGACGCGCTGTTCCTGGCCGATGCCGGCGAGGCGCTGCCACGGGTGGTCCAGGCGCTCCAGGCCGGCGGGGTCGATCCGCGGCGGCTCCAGCTCATCGGCACCGGGCTGTGGGACGACAGCCGGGTGTTCGCCGATCCGGCACTCGGCGGCGGCTGGTTCGCGGCCCCCGACTCGGCCGGCTTCCGGTCCTTCGCGACCCGCTACCGCGGCCGCTACGGCCAGGACCCGGTGCGCACCGCGACGCTCGCCTACGATGCGGTGGCGCTGGTCGCGGCGCTGCTCAAGCAGCAGGGCGGCGGCCGCATCACCGACGAGGCGCTGCTGAACCCCTCGGGCTTCGCCGGTATCGACGGGGTGTTCCGCTTCCGCCAGGACGGCACCAACCAGCGCGGCCTGGCGGTGCTCAAGGTGACCGGCGGCGGCACCGAGGTGGTGTCGGCGGCGCCGCGGGCGTTCGGGTAGGATTCAGATAGGAGAGGCGGGCGAAGCGGCCGCCGCCTTCCCGATACCCTGGCCACGGGCGCGGCGCCTCGGCGTCTTGGCCCTCTCGGCGATGCGATTTGGACATCTCGGCCACGAACCCCTAGATAACGGGCGGCGACGAGCCGCACCCCGACCGAGATCCCGGGCGACGCCCGACGAGACCGCCCGAAGAGACCCCATGACCGTTTCGCTCGACACCCCCGCTGCCGCCGCCGGCGCTGCTCCGGCGCCGCTGGAGAAGACCGCGCTGGAGACCTATGTGGCGCCCGAGCGGCCCTCGCTGGTCGGGATGTCGCGCGCGGGGCTGCGCGACGCGCTCGCCGGCATCGGGGTGCCGCCGGCCCAGACCAAGATGCGGGCCCAGCAGCTCTGGCACTGGCTCTATGTGCGTGGCGCCCGGGACTTCGACGCGATGACCAACGTGTCGAAGGACCTGCGGGCGGTGCTCGACCGGCACTTCACCCTGGCGCGGCCCGAGGTGGTGGCCGAGCAGGTGTCGACCGACGGCACTCGCAAGTGGCTGCTGCGGCTCCCGGGCGACGGCACCGGCGCGGCGGCCGGCCGCGCCCACGAGGTCGAGTGCGTCTACATCCCGGAGAGCGACCGCGGCACGCTGTGCGTGTCGAGCCAGGTCGGCTGCACGCTGACCTGCTCGTTCTGCCACACCGGCACGCAGCGCCTGGTGCGCAACCTCACGGCCGGCGAGATCGTCGGCCAGGTGCTGGTCGCGCGCGATCGGCTGGGCGACTGGCCGGGCGGCACCCCGCCCACCGACGGCATCGTGCCGACCGACGGCGGCCGCCTCGTCTCCAACATCGTCATGATGGGCATGGGCGAGCCGCTCTACAATTTCGAGGCGGTGCGCGACGCCCTGCTGATCGTCGCCGACAACGAGGGGCTCGGCCTTTCCAAGCGGCGCATCACGCTGTCGACCTCCGGCGTGGTGCCGATGATCGCGCGCGCCGGCGCCGAGATCGGCGTCATGCTAGCGGTGTCGCTGCACGCGGTGCGCGACGATATCCGCGACGAGCTGGTGCCGCTGAACCGCAAGTATCCGATCGCCGCGCTGATGGAGGCGTGCCGGAGCTATCCCGGTCTCTCCAACGCGCGGCGCATCACCTTCGAGTACGTGATGCTGAAGGGCGTCAACGATCAGCTCGCCGACGCCAAGGCGCTGGTCAAGCTGCTCAAGGGCATCCCGGCCAAGATCAACCTGATCCCGTTCAATCCGTGGCCGGGCAGCCGCTACGAGTGCTCCGACTGGGAGCAGATCGAGGCGTTCTCCGAGTACGTCTTCAACGCCGGCTACTCGTCGCCGGTCAGGACGCCGCGCGGCCGCGACATCCTGGCCGCCTGCGGCCAGCTCAAGAGCGCGACCGAGAAGCTGTCGGTGCGCGAGCGCATGGCGTTGCGGGCGATGGCGATGACCGAGTGAGGCGCGGCGCCCGCCGCCTCAGCGCAGCGGTCGCGCCGGGTTGCCGGCCACGGTGGCTCCGGCCGGCACGTCGCGGGTGACGATGCTGCCGGCGCCGATCACCGCGTCGTCGCCGACGACGACGCCCGGCAAGATCACGGCGCCGCCGCCGATCCACACATTGCGCCCGATGCGCACCGGGCGGCCGAACTCCAGCCCCTGGCGCCGCGGCTCCGCCTCGCGCGGATGATCCGCCGCGTAGATCTGCACGGCCGGACCGATCTGGGTGCCGTCGCCGATCTCGACAGGCGTAACATCGAGAATCACGCAGTTGAAGTTGAGGAAGACGTCGCGGCCGAGCGTGATGTTGAAGCCGAAGTCGCAGAAGAACGGCGGCCGGATCACGGCGCCGTCGCCGACCGCGGCGAGGCGCTCGCGCAACAGCCCGCGGCGCTCTGCCGGTGGCGCCGCCGCGGCGGCGTTGTAGCGGGCGAGCCACGCCTTGGTGGCGGCCTGGTCGGCCTGGATCTCGGCATCGCCCGGGCGATAGAGCTCGCCGGCCAGCATCTTCTGCTTCTCGCTCCGCGTCGTCCCGCTACCCATCGTCCCGCTGCTCGTCATTCCACCACTCGTCTGCTCGCTGCTCACAGGCTCTCGCACGCCTCGTGTCTCCGATCCGAGCGTGTCTCGTATTCACGCCCGACAGGGCCGTCGGTTCCGCCAGCCGCCGCGAATCGCATCCTGCCTGGACGGCATGGCCGAAGGGCGGCATGCGCGGCGAGCCGGTCCGGCGCCGCCGCGCTCATCTCGACTTCGTGCGTTGTGGCGGCCGGGGCGTCCATGCCACCTGGAGGCGTCGCGACTCGCTCGCATTGCCTCGAAAGGACAGGCCCATGAGGACTCCAGGTGCTCCGGTTGCCGCCCTGCTGCTCGCCGCCACCCTGACGGCGGCCACGCCCCTTCCGGCGGCGGCCCAGAGCCTCGATCTGTCGACCATCACCTGCAAGGACTTCTTCGAGGGCAGCAAGGACCGGCTCGACTTCGTGATCGCCTGGATGCTCGGCTACTACACCGACGAGGACGACCCCCCGGTGCTCGATTTCGGCAAGCTGAAGGAGAAGGCCGAGAAGCTCGGCGCCTACTGCGCGACGAACCCGACCCACGGCCTGATCACGGCGGCCGACAAGGTGATGGACTAGCCACGAGGCGCAGCGCCGCGTCGGTCGCTGTCCGCCGCCGTCATGATGCGTCGTGATCGCGCTGCCGATGCTGCCGATATCGTCGACGCGAGCTGTCGCGCAACGGCCGCATTCGTGCGGTACTCGCTTCCTGCACTCTCGTTCATCGTGCGAGCCCCGCGTCGTGGTGCTCGGTCGCGGCGCGTCGGCGATCAGTGCCGCGGCTTCGCTTCCGCGCGCCGGTGGCCCGTCGTGCTCCCCCCGAAGGAGATCGTGGCATGGATTCGAAGAAGCTTCTCGACGCCATCATGGGTGGCGGTGCGGCGCCAGGTGCCGCCGGGGCCGCGCAGCAGGGCGCTGCTGCCGGCGGGCTCGGCGACCTGCTCGGCCAGGTCGCGACCGAGCTGCGCGCCGGCATGCAGGAGGGCGCCGCCGGCAAGCCGCTCGGCTCCGGCAGCTTCGCCTCGATCATCGGCCAAGTCCTCGGTGCCGCGACCTCCGGTCTCCAGACGGCCGCGCGCGACGTCGAGGCCAAGACCGGCATCGGCGGCAAGGCCGATCAGGCGTTGAAGGATGCGATCGGGTCGAGCGCCGGCGATCTGCTCGCCAAGGCGCGCGATCTCGCCAGCCAGAACAAGCTCGGTGCGGGCGCTGCGCTCGGCGGCCTCGCCGCCATCCTGCTCGGCACCGGCGCCGGCCGCGGCATCGCGGCCAGCACGGCGCGGCTCGGCGGCCTCGCGGTGATCGGCGGCCTCGCCTACAAGGCGTGGGAGAACTATCAGGCCGGCAAGCCGCTGATCGATCTCGGCGGCCCGGTGGCGCCGGCGCCCGATGCGAGCCCGTTCGGCGAGACCGCCGACCATGCCCAGGATCAGGCGACGGCGCTGCTGATGGTGCGGGCCATGATCGCGGCGGCTTCGGCCGACGGCGTCGTCGACGAGGCGGAACGACGCCACATCGTCGGCGGGCTCGGCAAGGCCGCCTCCGATGCCGAGGCGGCCGCGGCGCTGGCGCGCGAGTTCGCCGCGCCGCTGTCGGTCGACCAGCTCGTCGCGGCGGCGACGACGCCGGCGGTCGCGGCGCAGGTCTACACGGCGGCGCGGCTCGCCATCAATCCCGACAACGTCGCCGAAACGGCCTTTCTGTCTCGGCTCGCCGCCGGGCTGAAGCTCGACCCGGGCCTGGTTCAGCATCTCGACGCGGCATCGCGGAACGCGGCGACCGGATAGCCGCGGCGGCGCATCAGCGGGTCGCCAGCGCCAGGCGGTCGCGGGCCAGCAGCTCGCGCGCCGCCTCGGCCGGCATCGCCTCGCCGAACACGAAGCCCTGCACGTATTCGCAGCCGAGCTGATACAGCTCGACGGCGTCCGAGTCGGTCTCGGCGCCCTCCGCCACCACCTCCATGCCGAGGTCGTGGGCGAGCCCGATGATCGAGCGCAGGATCACCGGCCGGGTGCCCTTCGCGGTGGTGCGGACGAACGACTTGTCGATCTTGATGGTGTCGAACGGGAAGCGTTGCAGATAGGCGAGCGACGAGTGGCCGGTGCCGAAGTCGTCGAGCGCCAGCCCGGCGCCCAGCTCCTTGACGCGCTGGAGGATCTGCGTCGCCAGCTCGGGATTCTCCATCACCAGGCTCTCGGTCAGCTCGAGCTTGAGGCTGCCGCGGAGCAGGCCCGAGCGCGCCATCACGGTGCGCAGGTCGTGGATGAGGTCGTGGCGCAGGAACTGGCGCGACGACACGTTGACGCTGGCGAACAGCGGCAGGCGGGTCGGCACGGCGCGCTGCCAGATGGCGAGCTGGCGGGCGGTGCGCTCCATGGCGAACAGGCCGAGATCGACGATGAGGCCGATCTCCTCGGCGATGGAGATGAACTCCGACGGCGACAGCCGCCCCATCTTGGGATGGTCCCAGCGCGCCAGCGCCTCGAAGCCGGCGACCGAGCGGTCCTCCAGCCGGACGATCGGCTGGTACAGGATGGTGATCTCCTCGCGCTCGAGCGCGCGGCGCAGCTCGGACTCGAGCGTCAGCCGGTCGGTCTTGCGGGCCCGCATGGCGGGCTTGAAGATCTCGATGCGATCGCCGCCGATGCGCTTGCCGTGATACATCGCCAGCTCGGCGTCCTTCAGCATCTCGTCGGCGCGCTGCGGCTGACCGTCGCCGAGCGCGAGGCCGATCGAGCCGGTCAGGATGATCTCGCGGTCGTTGAAGCCGATCGGCGCATTGATCGCCTTGCGCATCGTCTCGGCGAAGCCGACGATGCGGCCCGAGTCCTTCTCGGACAGGAGGATCAGGCCGAACTGGTCGCCGCCGAGGCGGGCCAGCGTGTCCTGGGGCTTCAGCAGGCGGCCGAGCCGACGGGCGAGCGTCAGCAGGATCGAGTCGCCGACCGCCATGCCGACCGAGTCGTTGACCTGCTTGAAGCGGTCGAGATCGATCACCATCACGGTCGGGCGGATCGTCGGATCGGCCTTGGCGAAGGCGAACACCGCCTGGAGGCGATCGAGGAAGAGCTGTCGGTTGGGCAGGCCGGTGAGGTTGTCGTGCACGGCGTCGTGCAGCAGCCGCTCCTCGGCGGTCTTGAACTCGGTGATGTCGGTCAGCGTGCCGACCAGGCGCACCACCTCGCCGTCGGAGCCGACCACCGGCCGCGCCTTGAGGGTGAACCACAGGTGATGGCCGTCGGCGGTGCGCAGGCGGAAGTCCTGCATCAGGCGGCCGCGGCGCTGCTCCAGCGCGCTGTCGAGCGCGGCGCGGAAGCGGTCGCGATCGAGCGGGTGCAGCACCTCCAGCCAGTTGGCGGCGGGGCCGTCGAGGGTACCGCGCTTGAGGCCGAGCACCTGCTCGGTCTCGGGGCTGGTGAAGACCTTGTCGGCGCCGACATCCCAGTCCCAGATCAGATCGCCGGCGCCGGTCAGCGCCAGGGCGCGGCGCTCGACATCGGAGACGATGCCCTGGGTGACGCCGCCCGCGAAGGCGTGCTGCATCACCGTGAAGCCGATCAGCATGACGATCAGCACCAGGCCGCCGAGCAGCGCCGGACCGACGATGTCGTTGGTGACGGCGCCCGTCACCGTCATGCCGGCGGCCAGCACCCACACCACCAGCAGGAACCAGGTCGGGATCAGCAGCACGGCGCGGTCGAAGCCGTGGGTCGAGAGATAGATCACCAGGGCGAGGCCGAGGGTCGCGACCAGCAGCAGCGACAGCCGCGCCACCCCGGCGGCGATCGCCGGGTCCCACAGGGCGACGCCGATCAGCGTCGCCAGCACCACCAGCCAGCCGGCGGTGACATGGGCGTAGCGGACATGCCAGCGGCTGAGATTGAGATAGGCGAACAGGAACACCACGAGGGTGGCGGCCAGGATCGCCTCGCCGCAGGCGCGCCACACCCGCTCGGCCCCGGCCGACATGTCGAACACCTTGCCCCAGAAGCCGAAGTCGACGCCGATATAGATCAGCACCGCCCACGCCAGCGCCGCCGCCGCCGGGAACATGACGCTGCCCTTGACGACGAACAGGATGGTGAGGAACAGCGCCAGCAGGCCGGCGATGCCGATCACCATGCCGTGGTACAGCGTGAAGCTGTTGACCTTGTCCTTGTAGGCTTCCGGCTCCCACAGATAGATCTGCGGCAGCCGCGGCGTGCGCAGCTCGATCACGAAGGTGATGACGGCGCCGGGATCGAGGGTGACGCGGAAGATGTCGGCGGTCGGGCTGTCCTGGCGGTCGGGGCGGTCGCCGGCGCTCGGCGTGATGGTGGCGACCCGCGACAGGCCGAGATCGGGCCACAGCAGGCCGGAGCCGACCATCTGGTAGTGCGGCACGACGATCAGCCGGTCGAACTGCTCGTCGCTGGTGTTGGCGAGCGCCAGCACCGCCCAGCTGTTGCCGCCGTCGCGGGCCCGCACCTCGATGCGGCGGACGATGCCGTCGGGGCCGGGCGCGGTCGACACCTGGACGCGGTCGCCCTCGGTCTGCTGGAGCTCGACCGCCTCGGTGAGATCGATGGCCGGCACGTCGGGCCGCACGCTGACGGCCTGCACGGCGTGCGCGGCCGGACCCGCGGCGAGCACCGCCACGATGACGAGAACGGCCGACACCAGCGCGGCGCGGACACCTCGAAGCAAGCCGAACCTCCAGGCTCTCACCCCCGGACCGAGCCGGGAGCGGGGTGCGGTGAACGACCAAACGACGCGCGATGGTCGCGCCAAATTCGATCGCATTTTCTACGGCGAACCGGAATCCACTTCGCCGGAAAATGCTCTAGACCGCGAGCACGATCTTGCCGATGTGGGCGCTCGATTCCATGCGGGCATGGGCGGCCGCCGCCTCGGCGAGCGGGAACGTCCGGTCCATCACGGGCCGCACCCGCCCGGCCGCGATCAGCGGCAGCACCGCCTCGCCGGCGGCGCGCACGATGGCGGCCTTGTCGGCGGTCGAGCGCGCCCGCAGGGTCGAGCCGGTGTGGTGCAGCCGCTTCAGCATGATGCGGCGGAAGTCGACGGTCGCCTTGGGCGAGCCCTGGAAGGCGATCTGAACGATCCGCCCCTCGACCGCGGCCGCCTCGTAGTTGCGCTCGATGTAGTCGCCCCCGACCATGTCCAGGATGAGCGTGGCGCCGGCCCCGTCGGTCGCCGCCTTGGTCTCGGCGACGAAGTCCTGCTCGCGGTAGTTCACGGCGACATCGGCGCCGAGCTTGCGGCAGGCGTCGCATTTCTCGGCCGAGCCGGCGGTGACGATCACCCGGGCGCCGAACGCCTTGGCGAGCTGGATCGCCATGGTGCCGATGCCGGACGAGCCGCCATGCACCAGCAGGGTCTCGCCGGCCTTCAGGCCGCCGCGCTCGAACACGTTGTGCCAGACCGTGAACAGGGTTTCCGGGACGGCGGCCGCCTCGGCGGCCGAGAGCCCGTCCGGCACCGGCAGGGCGTGGCTCTCGTGGGCGACGCAGTAGGGCGCGTAGCCGCCACCCGCCACCAGCGCCATCACCCGGTCGCCGAGCGCGAAGCGGGTCGCCCCTTCGCCGCAGGCCACCACGGTGCCGGCGATCTCCAGGCCCGGAATGTCGGGCGCTCCAGGGGGCGGCGGGTAGTGGCCCTTGCGCTGGGCGACGTCCGGGCGGTTCACCCCGGCGGCCTCGACCTTGACCAGAATCTCGCCCGGCCCGGGCGCCGGCACCGGGCGCTCTTCGGGGACCAGGACTTCGGGGCCGCCCGGCGCCCGGATGGCGATGGCGGTCATGCGGGCGGGAACGGGGTACGGCGTCGACGTCATGGAGAAAGGGGAGTCCTGTGTGGTTCGACCGGGCCGGCCCGAGGGCGCGCCGACGGCGCGCGCTTGCCACCCGGGTGGTCCTCGGCGCAAGGTCGCCGCGCCGGGCGCGGCGCAACGGCAGGCCGACACACTAGAGCATTTTGCCGGCGCGAGGGAACCTGTATTGCCGTCCGCGGGGGTGGCCGCCCCGGGATGGAGGCGGCGCGCGACGACCCCGGCCGGCCGAACGAGGAGGACCGCCATGGCGATCGGCGACGAGGACGACCGCCCCAAGCGCAAGCTCGGGCACGAGATCGGCCAGGACATCGCACTCCTCTCGGTGGCCGAGCTGGGCGAGCGCATCGACCTGCTGCGGGCCGAGATCGTCCGCCTCGAAGCGGCCCGCGACGCCAAGCAGGCGTCGCGCTCGGCCGCCGACCAGTTCTTTCGGCGCTGACCGGCTCGCCGGCCCGGACCCGGCCGTCCGCCAGGACCGATGCCCCATAAGGCCGATTTCCCGAGGCCGATGCGCCCGACCGGGGCTCGAGGCGCCATCCGCCCTGCATCCGGCGCCGGTCTGGCCCGCGCCGCCGGGCGGGCCGCGGGCTGCCGCCCGGCCGCGCCGGTAAGGGCTCGTTAAGCTTTCCCGAATATTACTGTGTACGTCCACCTCGTGGACATCGAGTGGCTCCTGTCCACTCTGTTTGACGCCTCCCTGTTGACACTTCGGGCCGCCTTCGTGGCGGCCCCTTTTTTGGCCTTCCGTGGGCGATCGGACGTCGCCGATACGGAAACTATGTCGAAAAATCTTGGCGGGGGCCGAAGTCCCGCCGGCTGGACTCCGGCTGTCCGCGCGCGCCATAGTCGCCGCGAACAGAGGGATTGCCATGTCCGACCATTCGCCGATCGTGGCGGGTCCGGTGTCGTTCGGCGCGAGGCTCGCGTCCTCCCAGGCTTTCGTGACGTTGTTCAGCGACGGCATGAAGCTGGTCGAGGAGACGGCGGCCTACCTGGACGGACCCGGCCGCAGCGAGTCCAAGCGCCTGGAGCGCACGTCGGCGCTGTCCTATGCGACCGAGAGCATGCGGCTGACCACGCGGCTGATGCAGCTCGCCTCCTGGCTGCTGCTCCATCGCGCCGTCAACGAGGGCGAGATGTCCCTCGACCAGGCCAACCGGGAGAAGACCAAGGTCAAGCTCGGCATGGCCGACCCGGCCGATCCCGACGTGCTGGCGCTGCTGCCCGAGCGCCTGGTCGAGCTGATCGACCGCTCGCTCAAGCTCCAGGATCAGGTGCGGCGGCTCGACGCCACCATTCACGCCCCGCTGCCCGAGGTGGCTCCGGCCGCCAATCCGTTGGAGCGCCAGCTCGGCCTGCTCAAGGCCGCCTTCGAGCGCGACGGCGACTGATCCAAGATCCGGCCGAGCACTCGTTCGACGATTGCCGCTGGATTCGGTTCGCGGCTTGCCGGGTTCGCGGCGTCGCCGCGCCCCGGAATGACGCGACCTGATACCAACGGCAGCACTCTCGGACTGCATCCTCCGTCATGGCCGGGCTTGTCCCGGCCATCCACGTTCTTGTTGTTGCTAGGCTTAAAGTGGATGCCCGGCACACAAGGCGGGCATGACGAGTCAGCATCAGCGGCCATTCGGCATGATCACCGGGATCTGGTGTGCGGCGCGCCGGCCCGTTCGGGTGCGGACCCCGGTCGCGACGTCGCGCGTCGGCGCGACCGCGGCCCGCAAACGCCGAAAGGCCGGGCGGCGGGCCCGGCCTCGAACCGATCGGCGATGCCGCGTGCGGCGGCTCGTCGGCGCGATTACTTCAGGCCGAGGCCCGAGAACTTCTTCTGGAAGCGCGACACGCGGCCGCCGCGGTCGAGAAGCTGCTGCGAGCCGCCGGTCCAGGCCGGGTGCGACTTCGGGTCGATGTCGAGACGCAGCGTGTCGCCGGCCTGGCCCCAGGTCGTCCGGGTGTTGAACTCGGTGCCGTCGGTCATGATGACCTTGACGGTATGGTACTGGGGGTGGATGTCGGGCTTCATCGCTCGGTCCTGATCGTCGCGCTGTGTCGATGGTTGCGGGGTCTATAGCCCAGGGGGTGCGGCGAGACAAGCCGGCGTCGCCGGCCCGCGCCCGACCGTAGGCGGCCACCATGTCCTCGAAAAAGCCGCACCGGAGGCGGCCGCCGCATTGTCACCGGCCACACGGCGAGGCATTGTCCGCCGCGCGGCGAGCCCGTCGGCGTCTCCCCGGCGCGCGGGCTCGCTCTCGCCTCATCAGTGGACGTCGAGCGAGATCATCCATGAATCTGGACAGCGGAGGGCGCGGGCTCGGATCGACCGGGCCGCAGTCTGGCGAGGTCACCGCCGGCCGCCGTGACATCCGGCCGCTTCTCGCGGTCGTGCCCTATGTGATGCGCTACAAGGGCCGCGCGCTGGCGGCGCTGATCGCCCTGGTCACCGCCTCGCTCGCCACCCTGGTGCTGCCGGTCGCGGTCCGCCGCATGATCGATGTCGGCTTCACCCAGGATGCCGCCGGGCTGATCCACCAGTACTTCACGGTGCTCCTGATCGTGGCGGGCGTGCTCGCCGCGGCGAGCGCGCTGCGCTACTACCTAGTCACCACGCTCGGCGAGCGCATCGTCTCCGACCTGCGCACCCGCGTGTTCGAGCACCTGACGGCGCTGTCGGCCGGCTTCTTCGACAGCGCCAAGAGCGGCGAGCTGATCTCGCGGCTCTCCGGCGACGCCACCCAGCTCAAGTCGGCGGTCGGCGCCTCGGTGTCGATCACGCTGCGCAACCTGCTGCTGTTCCTCGGCTCCACCCTGATGATGGTGGTGACCAGCCCGCGCCTGTCGCTGTTCGTGCTCGCCGCCATCCCGGTGATCGTGCTGCCGCTGGTCGCCTTCGGCCGCATCGTGCGGCGCCGCTCGCGCGAGGCGCAAGACACGCTCGCCGAGGCCTCGGGCTACGCGGCCGAGCTGATCGGCGCCATCCGCACCCTCCAGGCGTTCACCAACGAGGCGATGGCGACGCACCGCTTCGCCGCGGCGGTCGAGCGCGCCTTCGCGGCGGCGGTGGCCTCCACCAAGGCGCGCGCCTGGCTCACCGGCATCGCCATCTTCATGGTGTTCGCCAGCGTGGTGGTGATCCTGTGGGTCGGCGCCCAGGACGTCGCCGACGAGCGGATGACGGCCGGGCGACTGAGCCAGTTCGTCATCTACGCGGTGTTCGCGGCCGGGGCGCTCGGCGAGCTGTCGCAGGTGTGGGGCGAGATCTCGCAGGCGGCCGGCGCCGCCGAGCGGCTGAACGAGCTGCTCGCCATCGAGCCCGACATCGAGGTGCCGGCGAGCCCGGTGCCGCTGCCGGCCAAGCCGCGCGGCGAGGTCGCCTTCGAGGCGGTGCGCTTCCATTATCCGACCCGGCCCGAGGTGGCGGCGCTCGACGGCGTGTCGTTCACGGCGCGGGCCGGCGAGAAGGTGGCGATCGTCGGTCCCTCGGGGGCCGGCAAGAGCACGCTCTTTCACCTGATGCTGCGCTTCTACGATCCCGACAGCGGCGCCGTGCGGTTCGACGGCGTGCGCCTCGCCGAGGCCGATCCGCGCGCCGTGCGCTCGCGCATCGCGCTGGTGCCGCAGGATGCCGCGGTGTTCGGAGCGAGCGTCGCCGAGAACATCCGCTTCGGCCGGCCCGACGCCAGCGACGCCGACGTCGCCCGCGCGGCCGAGCTGGCCGCCGCCTCGGAGTTCATCGCCCGCCTGCCGCAGGGCATGGACACGCCGGTGGGCGAGCGCGGCGTGCTGCTGTCGGGCGGCGAGCGCCAGCGGCTCGCCATCGCCCGCGCCATCCTGCGCGAGGCGCCGCTGCTGCTGCTCGACGAGGCGACCTCGTCGCTCGACGCCGAGAATGAGACGCTGGTGAAGACGGCGCTCGCCCGCCTGATGCAGGGCCGCACGACCCTCGTCATCGCGCACCGGCTGGCGACGGTGTTGTCCTGCGACCGCATCCTGGTGATGGACCAGGGTCGCATCGTCGAGGAGGGCACCCACGACAGCCTGGTGCAGCAGGGCGGCCTCTATGCCCGCCTGGCCCGCCTCCAGTTCGACACGTCGCCGGAGCCGATGCCGGTGGTGTGAGCGACCGTTCGGCCACTCGGATGGCGGCCGCCGCCCGAGCTGCTGCCGCGATCAGAGTCGCCGAGCGGCGCCGGTGTCGCGGGCGATGCGCAGGGTGCGCAGGCGGTGGCGGATATCGTCGGCGACCAGCGGCGAGCGCCGCACCGGCGTGAAGTCGGCGGCGCGGTGCCGGCTGCCGGCGGCGCCGCGGAAGACCTTGAAGCCGTCGCCAGTGGCCACCACGTCGCCGGCCCGCAGCGTCGGGTCGGCCGCGAGATCGATCTTCGCCAGCCCGAAGGCGTCCCGGCCGTTGCAGGTGCAGCCGCCGACCAGCTCGCGGCGATACAGATGGGCGGTCGGCAGCGCCGCGTAGCGGCTGCCGTCGGTGGCCATCGCCTGATCGATGCCGGGACCTTCGAACACCTTGGTGCGGCTCGCCGGGCACAGCGCTCCGCACAGCTTGGCCGGCGTCACCGCGGCGGCCGGGCTGAGCGGGAAGAAGCGGCCGTCGCACAGCCGCACGCAATAGGCCGCCTGGGCCGGCGCGGCATCGGGGACGAGCATCGGGGCGGCCGGCGTCTCGCGATCCACCGCCAAGCCGGACGGGCCATAGGCCATCACCGGCACGGTGCGGGCAGGCGACGGCGCTGCCGCCGGCGGCGCGAAGGCCCCGAACAGCGTCGAGAACAGGTCGCCGGCCGGCCGCACGGGCGCGGAGGCGGGTGCCGGCCGGCTCGACCAGGACGCGGTCTGGGCAGCCCCGGGGCCAGCGTCGGTGATCAGCAACGCGGCGGCGACGATCAGCAGCACGCGCGCCGAGCGGCGGTGCGGGGTGCGATGATTGTGGGATGTGGTGGTGGTCATCGCGGGCGCGGGCGGCCTGGTGTGGACATTCTCGGAGCGGGCACCGGCTGCGGTCGGAGGCGGTCGACGGCTGCCCTCGGCGGCTCGTCGAACCCACTCGGGTCGCTCACGGCGGGCCGAACTCGTCGCCTGATCTTACTGCGTCCCTCGCGCGAGACATTGCGACGCGAGGCGCTGGCGTCCCGGTCTCTCGCGATGGCGCGAGGGAGAGGGGAGGTGGGTGGCGGGGTCCGCAGACCCCGCCTGGGCACTCAGTTGGTGCGCGGGCCGGTCAGGCTGTCGGCGGTGCGGGCCGGAGTGGCCGGCACGGCGGCGGCCGGCGCCGGGCTCGCCGGCTGGGCTGCGACCGGCTTGGCGGCAGTGGGCTTCGCGGCGGCGGGCCGCGCAGGCGCGCCCACGGTGCGGCGGCCGTTCATCGGCAGAACCACCACGGTGGCGCCGGGCTTCACCCGGGCATAGAGGTCCATCACGTCCTCGTTGGCGAGGCGGATGCAGCCGGACGAGACGCGCTTGCCGATGGTCGACGGATCGTTGGTGCCGTGGATGCGATAGACCGTGTTGCCGAGATACATGGCGCGGGCGCCCATCGGGTTGCCCGGGCCGCCGGCCATGAAGCGCGGCAGATAGGGCTGGCGCTGGAGCATCTCGGACGGCGGGGTCCAGTCCGGCCACTCGCTCATCCGGGTGATCTGCTCGACGCCCGACCAGGTGAAACCCTCGCGACCGACGCCGATGCCGTAGCGCATCGCCTTGCCGCCGCCGAGCACCAGATAGAGATAGGTGTTGGGCGTGTCGACCACGATGGTGCCGGGCGCCTCCGATCCGCTATAGGCCACGACCTGGCGGCGCAGATGCGCCGGCGTGACCGTGCGGGTCTCGTCCGCCTGGTCGAGGCGGATGCGCTCGTCGCTGATGTAGGGGTCGATGCGCGAGGTGCGGTAGCCGTCCGGTGCGAACAGGGCCAGCGGGTCGGCCTTGGCGGGGGTGAACGTCGCGCCGGCGATCATCGCCGCCACGGCACCGACGACGAGATGAAGCTTCGCGCTGCGAGCCATGTCACCCTCCCCGAAATATCCCCGGCAGATCGACTGCCGCATCTACAACCGCGAATCGGGAAAAGAGTTCCGTGGCGTTAACGATGAAAATTAAGCAAACGTGAATCTGATCCGAGACATCGCGACGTGATCACGCCGCGAGCTGCCGCGTGAGAGCAGTCGGCGAGGCCCGCGGAAAAGCCCTTGTGAGAAGGCCCGCGGAGAAGGCCGTCGCAGGCTTGCACGCGGATCGTCGCACGAGACCCGGCTGATCAGCTCGTCGATCCCATGCCGATGGCCGCTGATGCCGACTCGTCAGGCCCGGCACTCGGGTCCGGCCTTCGGCCGGCCCGAGCACATGCCTCGTGCCGGGCATTATCAGGCTGAGCAGCAACAATGACGTGGATGGCCGGGACAACCCCGCGCCCGCAACGACGGCGAGCCGATTACTCGGGGGTCGGAGGCCCACCGATCCGATCAAATCGTGCCGTCGCCGCGCGGCTTCTGCCCGGTGGCGGAAACGAAAACAGCCGGGCGAGGCCCGGCTGTCGTCACAGGTTCGTGATCAGATCGCTCGCGTCGCGCAGCTCACATCGATCGCAGCTCACATCAGGGCGGCGAGCTTGGTCGGCGTCGGCGCCTCGACCAGGCACTTGCTCAGGATGTGCGAGAGCTGCGGCGAGGCGATCGGGCTCGCGGCGGGATCGCAGCCTTCCGGGATGCGCGGCCGGCCGGCCGGCGCGCTCGCCGGCTTCGCCGGCAGGTCGCGCGAGTTGACGGACGGCTGGTTGGGCAGCGCCGGCTTGGGCGGAATGGCGTCGGTGGCGACCGGACGCACGGCGCTCGCCGGCGTCTCACGCACCGTCACGGCGGGCAGCACCACGCCCTTGGTGACGACGGTGGCGTTGGTCAGCGGATCGCTGCGATACAGCACGCGGCCGTCGCGATCGCGATACACGATGGCGGCGTCGCGGATGCCGATCACCTCGACGGTGGAGATGACGCGGGCCTCGGGCCGCTCGGTGGCGGCGTCCGGCAGGCGATCACTTTTCCGTGCGCGGTCCACCGGCGCGGCCAGCGAGGCGGTGCGATCCGCCTTGGCGCGCTCGGTGCCGCCGAACACCGGCTCCCCTCCGATCGTCACGACCGCCCACGCGACCAGCGCGGAAACGCCCATGGCAGACAAGATCTTGGTCTTGCACATCGGATCGGTCCAATATGCCGAGAAGGCCCCGTGCGAACAGACCGCCCCCGGACGGTCCGAGCTGATAACAGTCTGTTAATCAGTTTGTTCCTTCACGGCCCCGTGAGGTTCACGGCCGATTCGCGTTCTGGGCGGCGGAGCGGAGGGCGAGGGTGGGGGCGCCGGCTCAGCGGGCGGCCAGCAGATGCGAGGCCGGGATCACCATGCGGCAGCGCACACCGCCCGGATCGAAGCTCAGCACCACCTCGGCGTCGAGGGCGCGGGCCAGGTTCTTCTCGACCACCAGGGTGCCGAAGCCGCGGCTCTCGGGGGCGGCGACGTCGGGGCCGCCGGACTCCGACCACAGGATCTCGATCGCCTCCTCGCCGCCGGCCTCCGCCGGCTTCAGGCTCCAGGCAATCGCCACCCGTCCGTCCGGCACCGAGAGGGCGCCGTAACGCTCCGCGTTGACGGCGAGCTCGTGCAGGGCGAGGCCGTAGCTCTGGGCGGCGGCCGGCTTGAGGTGGATGGGCGGCCCCTCGACCGAGACGCGGGCGGCGGCGCCGTCGAGATACTTGGCGAGCTGACGGCGGGTGAGGTCGCCGAGCGAGGCGCCGTACCAGCCCTCTTGGACCAGCAGGTCGTGCGAGGTGGCGAGCGCCTGGAGGCGCGCCCCGAAGGCATCCAGGAACGACTCGATGCTGCCGGAGTGGCGGGCGGTCTGGCGCGCCATCGCCTGGATCACGGCGAGCAGGTTCTTGGAGCGGTGGGTCAGCTCGCGCATCAGGAGGCGCAGATGGCTCTCGCCGGTCTTGCGCTCGGTGACGTCGAACAGCGCGCAGGCCACCCCGATGACGGCACCGGCGGAATCGAGCAGCGGCTCGACATGCAGCTCGTACCAGCGGGTTTCGCCGTGCTTGACGCTGACTTCGCCGCCCTGCGCCTTGCCGGTGGCGAGCGCCGCCCGCGCCAGGGTGCCGAACTGGGCGACGCTCTCGGCCGGCAGGATCTCGGCGTCGGTGCGGCCGACGATGTCGACGACCTCGCGCCCGAACAGCGGATTGCTGATCGAGGTGAAGCGCAGGTCACGGTCCTGGGTGAACAGGGTCATGTGCGAGCCGCGCAGCGCGATCTCGTAGCGTTGCAGCACCGTGCGCAGCTCGTCGGCGAGGCGGCGCTGCTCGCTCTCCAGCGAGCGCAGGCGCGAGATGTCGATGGCGGCCCCGGTCAGCCCGGCGATGGCGCCGTCGAGGCCGCGGGCCGGCTCGAGGTGCACGGCGTACAGCCCGCGCTCGCGCGGGCTGACGACCGGCAGCTCGCAGGTCTCCGCCTGCCCGGTCGCGAGCACGCGGCGCTTCACCGCCACGATGGCGTCGCGCTCGCCCGGCGGGAACACCTCCTCGTCGGTGCGGCCCACCATCCCGTCGCCGCTATCGCCGCCGGGATCGTAGACCCAGGTGTAGCGGAGATCACGATCTTGTGAGAACGCATGCACATAGGCCCCGCGCAGCGCCGTTTCCAGCCGCGCCGTGACGGTCGACAGCTCGCGGGTGCGCTCGACCACGCGGGTTTCCAGCTCGCGCTGCACGGTCTCCAGCTCGCGCAGCGTCACCTCGTGGCCGGCGACCTCGCGGCGCAGGCTCTCGTTGGCCTGGGCGAGCTGGGCGGTGGAGGGGGCGCGGGCGAGCTGCGGCAGGAGCGGCAGCAGCAGCACCACGGTGGCGGAGGCGAGCACCGCCACCACCGCATTGGCGAGATTGAACAATCCGCCCCAGGGCAGCACCGCCGCCAGGGCGCCGAGCAGATGCGCGAGGGCGGAGGCCAAGAGAAAGCCGCCGCCGGCCCAGACCAGGGCGCGGTACTCCCGCCGCAGATCGGCGCGCTGGCGCGCGACCCACACGAGCCCGAACAGAATCCCGAAGAAGCTGAAGGCGATGAACGCTTCGGTGGTGAGCCGCAACAGGTCGGTGCCGGCGCGTCCGGCGACCGTCAGGCCGTCCGGCGCGAGGCCGAGCCACGCGACCAACCCGCTCATGTCCCACACTCCATCGGGGCCGAAGGGCCACCCGAATCCTGCCGGGCCCTCCAGTCTCCGCTTTGATTTCGGGCAAGCGTGGCGAAGCCGCCCGGTGTCGGGAGCGGTCCGCGGCCGCTCCCTCGGCCCGGATTCGGGTGCTGTGCCCGAGCGGAACGCCGTGACGCCGTCGATGGTTTCTGTCGCGGGAGGCGCTGCGGCCGCAGAGAAGACGCCGCCGACGCGGCGCCTCCCGGAGGGAGGCGAGCTCGGGTCCAAAATTTTTTCAAGATGTCCGGAACCAATGTCCTGGTGGTCGGTTGTCCTGGTGACCGGCCGCCATTCCCCCTCCCCCCCCGTGCTCGGCCGGCCATTTAAGGCGTGGTTGACTTCGTCAACCACGCCTTTTCTCTGTCCGGGCCCTTTCGCGGTCCACGCTCTTTATCTCTGTCCAGGTCCCGCGCCCCGTGTTCGCGCTGCCCGGCTCGTCGCGCCTCGCTGGCCGGCGGTCCGGCCGACCTCTTCCGACGGCCCATCTCGTCCTCGGCTTACGGAGGGACCGTCCTCCCCAAGGCAAGACGGTACGACATGCGGGAGATAGGAAGCGGCGCAGGAGGCGGACGCGGCGGGACCTGGCGATCACCCGACGGGTGGGAGCCCGCGGCGACGGCGTCGCCGCGGGGAGGCGTCAGGCTGGAATTCGGCGCTCGCGCCGGGTGGCGTTGCGCTCGAAGAACAGCGCCTGGCTGACCACGGCCGAGACGGTGGCGGGCTGGAACGGCTTGGCGATCAGGAAGGCCGGCTCCGGCCGCTGGCCGGTGAGGAAGCGCTCGGGATAGGCGGTGATGAAGATCACCGGCACCTCGAAGGTGTCGAGCAGCTCGTTGACGGCGTCGAGGCCGGAGCTGCCGTCGGCGAGCTGGATGTCGGCGAGGATCAGGCCCGGCCGCTTCTTCTGGGCGATCTGCACCGCCTCGCTGTGGGTGCGGGCGATGCCCACCACGCGATGGCCGAGGCTCTCCACCAGCCCTTCGAGATCGAGGGCGATGAAGGTCTCGTCCTCGATGATGAGGACATCGGTGGCGATCTCGGCGGCGAGCTCGCGGCCGGCCTCTTCCACGAGGCTGCGAATCTTGGAGAGATCGACGTCGAGGATGCCGGCGGCGTCCTCCTCCGAGAAGCCTTCGAGCGAGACGAGCAGGAAGGCTTGCCGCGCCTTGGGCGTGAGCTGGCCGAGGCGCCGCTCGGCCGGGCTGTCGGGCTCGACCAGATCGGAGGAGCCGTTGACCGGCAACGAGTTCCAGATCGCCGTGAAGCAGCGGAACAGGGCCACCTTGGGCTTGCCGGCGTCGGCGAGAATCGACGGCTCCTTGACGATGGCCTCGAGGGTGGCGGCGACGTAGGCGTCTCCCGACGACTGGCTGCCGGTGAGCGCGCGCGCATACCGGCGCAGATACGGAAGATGGTGAGCAACCATTTGCGCCGACGACAAAGCTGGAACTCCCAAATGTGTGTGACCCCGTGGACGAGCCCGAGGGGAACGCGGTGATCACATAAAGGTTCCCTCGGCTGGAACTATGACAGGTTTCCGGAGTTGGTTCAAAGTGCGCGGGGGTCCGGCGTTTCCCGGGTCACGGGCGAGCCGGTGTGAGGACATGATGAAGGAAAGAAAGTCGTCGCGGCCCGAAGGGTTGGTTCAGGTGCGTCCGAGCCCGGCGAGACCGGGCCCCGCCTTGAACCGCGAGATTCAGACCAAGATCGGACAGCAGCTCCGGGCCGTCTACGACGATATCGTCGACCAGGGCGTGCCCGATCGCTTCGCCGATCTCCTGCGTAATCTGGACACCAAGGCGGTCCGCACGGAAGGCGTCGACAAGGACGCGAGCGAATGAGCCGCGATCCGTCCGGACGGGCCGACTCGCGCAACGACGCGAGCGTTCGCGAGGCCATGCTGGCGGCCGTGCCCAGCCTGCGCGCCTTCGCCATCTCGCTGTCGGCCAATGTGGACCGCGCCGACGACCTGGTGCAGGAGACCCTGCTGCGGGCCTGGGCCAATCTCGATTCGTTCGAGCCCGGCACCAACATGTCGGCGTGGCTGTTCACCATCCTGCGCAACCTGTTCCGCTCCGAGTACCGCAAGCGGCGGCGCGAGGTGCCGGATTCCGACGGCGCTTATGCGGACAGCATGAAGACGCAGCCCGAGCAGGCGAGCCGGGTCGAGTTCGAGGAGTTCCGCGAGGCACTCGGCAAGCTGCCGCCGGACCAGCGCGAGGCGCTGGTGCTGGTGGGCGCGTCCGGCTTCTCGTACGAGGAGGCCGCCGAGATCTGCGGCTGTGCGGTCGGCACCATCAAGAGCCGCGTCAACCGCGCCCGCACGCGCCTCGCCGAGCTGTTGGCCATCGAGAGCATCGAGGACCTCGGTCCCGATCGCGAGCTGCGCGCCGTGTTCTCGGGCGGCGGCAGCTAAATACCTTACTTCTTGTTCGGCTCGCACCGGCCGCGGCAGTCCGCCGTGGCCGGTGCGTTGCTATGGATGCGCCGCAGTAGATGAACCACTATAGGTGCGCCCATTACGGGTGCGCCACTGCGGTGCGACCGCCCTGCGAGGGCCGGTCCCCGGCTCCCTCCGCCGGCGGCTGCGGGTCGCACCATGCTTCCGCCATCGAGACACGGCAACGGGAGGGCGGCTCGACACGGCGATTCCGGTTGGGCCATAAGGTTCCGGCGGGCCACGAGGGCCGCGCCGCGGCGGAGGACCTCCCCATGACCCACTCTCGGCCCGACACGCCGGCCGGCCGCCTGCTGCGGCTGCCGCTGGTGCGCCTGCTGGCGATCAACCTGGCCATCGGCCTGGTGATCGCGGTGCTCGCGGTGGCGGGGCTCATGGCCCTCGACGCGCATCGGTTGCGGACGCTGGTGCTCGGCGACCAGTCGCCGGTGGTGGCGATCGGCCTCCTTCTGTTCGGCTTTGCCGTGACGCTGGGGAGCTGGGTGATGGGCACCGCCGTGATGCGGCTCGGCGAGCGCGACGACGGCGCCGGCGGCGGCGCTGCGGCGCCGGCCGCCCCCGCGGTGGAGCGGCGCGGCGAGCCGATGGCGGTGCGGGCGAGGGGGCCGCGTCGCTGAAGCGCCGCATCGGAGCTGGACGGGGGCGGAGAATGCGACAGACGACGACGGGGCTGCGCCGGGGCGGCGCGCGATGGGGCGTGGGGTGGGGCGCCGCCGCGCTGGCGGGCCTCGTGCTCACCGCCTGGCTCGGGCTGGCGCTGGTGGCCGCGACAGCGGGGGCCGCCCAGCCCGGCGCCAAGCCGGCGGCCGCGCCCCAGCCGCCGCCGGTTGCGGCGCGCCTCGACGCCACCAAGGCGAGCCTCGACGAGATCGAGAAGGCGCTCGCCGCCGACGCTCACTTCGACGACTCCCTCGCCGAGCTGCGCCGCCGCCTCACCGTCATGCGGGCCGAGCTGCGCGACACCATCGGGGCGCTCGAAGGCGAGCTGAACCAGGCCACCGCCCAGCTCAAGCAGCTCGGCGATCCGCCCGAGGAGGACCAGCCCAAGGAGGACCCCGGCGTCGCCGCCGAGCGGGCCAAGCTGACCAAGCAGCAGAGCGAGGTGGAGGCCGCCGTCAAGCAGGGGCGGCTGCTGCTGGTCAAGGCCGACGAGGCGAGCGAGCGGGTGACCGACCTGCGACGCGGCCTGTTCACCCGCGAGCTGTTCGCCCGCAGTGCCGGGCTGTTCAACCCGACCTTCTGGGCCGACGTCTCCGAGGGCCTGCGCTCGGAGGCCGGCCGCCTCGTCCAGCTCGGCCGCGCCTGGTGGCTCTATGCCGGCGCCGCCGCGACCCGCGGCAGCGTCGCCGGCGCGGCGCTGACGCTGCTCGGCTTCGGGCTCGGCGCCGTGCTGCTGTTCCGCTGGCTGCACCATCGGCTGATCGACGGCGGGCTGGCGGCCCGCTTCGACCGCGCCTACCAGGCCGTGATGGTGCTGCTCGCCCATGCGCTGACGATGCCGGCGGCGGTGATCGTCACCGTGCTGGTGCTGGAGAACTACGGGCTGATGCCGGCGTGGATTCGCAGCCTCGGGGTCGGCATCGGGCTCGCGGTGGCGACCGCCAGCACCGGGCGGGCCGTCGCCCGCGCGCTGTTCGCGCCCGACCAGCCGAGCCGCCGGCTGTTCGCCTGGAGCGACGCCGAGGCGACCCGGGCGACCTTTCACCTGACCTGGGCGGCGCGCGCGCTCGGCCTCGTCATCGTTCTCAACCTGATCCACAAGACGACGACCGCCCCGATCGCCCTGACGGTGGCGACCAGCGCCATGCTGGCGGTGACGATCGTCGGCCTCGCGGTCAACTTCATGTGGCGGACCGCCCGCGGCGCCGCCGCAGAGGATGCGCCGCCCGGCCCGGGCCTGCGTGGCGCGCGGGTGCTGCTGGCCCTCTTCGTGGTGGCCATCGCGGTGCCGCTGGCGGCCGGCTACATCGCGCTCGCCGCCTTCATGGCGAGCCGGCTGGTGATCGTGCTGTCGCTGGCCGGCATGCTGGTGGTGCTCGATGCTTTCGTGGATGCGCTGTTCACCCAGGTGCTGTCGGGCGGCAGCGAGCGCGGCCGCGCCATCTCCGGGCTGCTCGGCCTGTCGAGCCGCGGTCTCGACCTCATCGCCACGCTGCTGTCGGCGATCATCCGGGTGTCGCTCTTGGTGCTCGCGATCCTGGCGGTGCTCGGGCCGTGGGGCGTGTTCGCCGACGACGTGCTGACCCGCCTGGCCGAGGCGGCGTTCGGCTGGCAGGTCGGCGGCGTCACCATCTCGATCCAGACCGTGCTGGGCGCCATCGCCATCCTCTTGATCGGTGTGCTCGGCGTGCGTGGCGCGCAGCGCTGGCTGGAGACCAGCTTTCTGCCGCGCACCGCCCTCGACCCCGGCTTGCAGCACTCGATCTCGACCCTGTTCGGTTACGCGGGCCTGATCGGCGTGCTCGCCGCGGTGCTCGGCTCGATCGGCATCGACCTCCAGAAGATCGCCCTCATCGCCGGCGCCCTCTCGGTCGGCATCGGCTTCGGCCTGCAATCGATCGTGTCGAACTTCGTGTCGGGCCTGATCCTGCTCGCCGAGCGGCCGATCCGGGTGGGCGACTGGGTGGTGGTCAAGAACGAGGAGGGGTTCGTGCGCAAGATCAGCGTGCGGGCCACCGAGATCGAGACCTTCGATCGCGCCAGCGTGATCATCCCGAACTCCGAGTTCATCACCTCCTCGGTGAAGAACTGGACGCACGGCAACACGCTCGGCCGTGTCATCCTCAAGGTGCGGGTGGCGTACGACAGTGACGTCGAGCGGGTGCGCGAGATTCTCGCCGGCTGCGCGCGCGCCCATCCGCTGGTGCTGCGGGCGCCGCCGCCGGGCGTCTTCCTGCTCGGCTTCGGCGACATCGGGCTCGACTTCGAGCTGCGCTGCATCCTCTCCAATGTCGAGAACGGCCTGTCGGTGAAGAACGACCTGCACGTCGCGGTCTTGCAGAAGTTCCGCGAGGCGGGCATCAAGATTCCCTACCCGATTCACGACGAGCGCGTGCCGGGTCCGCCCATGATCGAGGAACCGACACCATGATGTCCGCTCGCCGCCTGCCGCGTCCGTCGCGGCATCTGGTCGTGCTCGCCGCCGCCGCGCTGGCGCTCGCCGGCTGCGCCGGGGATCGCGACCCCGGGGTCGACGAGCCGAGCTTCTACCGCAATCTCACCAAGGGCGCCGATCTCGATCCGGCCGCGGCGGCCTCGATGATCTCCGGCTATCGCCGCAACAACGGCCTCGGCGCCGTCACCATCGATCCGATCCTGATGCGGCTCGCCGAGGAGCAGGCGCGCGCCATGGCGGCGAAGAACAAGCTCGACCACAATGTCGGGCGCGACTTCAAGACCCGCATCGCCGGCTCCGGCTTCGACGCCCGGATGGCGGTCGAGAACGTCTCGGCCGGCTACCACACGCTCGCCGAGGCGTTCTCGGGCTGGCGCGATTCGCCGCCGCACCGCGCCAACATGCTGGCCAAGGACGCGACCCGCATGGGCATCGCGGCCGCCTTCGCGCCGGGCACCAAGTACAAGGTGTTCTGGGCGCTGATCCTGGCGGCGCCCGACCAGCGGGCGGAGGCCGGCCCGGCCGGCCCGGCGGCGGTGCCGGCCGGCGGCACCCCGGGCGGCGGCACCGCGGGTGGTGGCGCGCCGCATCGCTGGGGCCTGTCGCAGCAATGGGCGATCCGCTGAGCGCGGGGCCGATCTCCGCACGGTCGCCGGGCCCGGAGAGGCCGCGGCGGTGAAGCGGCGGAAAGCGACTGGTTCGAAGTGTGCGAGAACGCGCAGTGGTGGCTTCAATGAGGCCGCGGCGGTGAAACCGCGGAAAGCTCTTAAGGGCGGCCAGATTGTGTGGGGTCTTGCCAAGGTGCTTCAATGAGGCCGCGGCGGTGAAACCGCGGAAAGCACACGCGGCGCTTTGCGTGATCTTCGCGGCGAATACGAGCTTCAATGAGGCCGCGGCGGTGAAACCGCGGAAAGCTTCGATACGGTCAAGCTTTTGCGCTGCGATAACATGGCTTCAATGAGGCCGCGGCGGTGAAACCGCGGAAAGCCCCGTCCAGAAGCGCAATGGCGGGGCGGAATTCAGCCGGCTTCAATGAGGCCGCGGCGGTGAAACCGCGGAAAGCGCGGCGCCACAAACCCGCTAACCCACCCCACCGTCTCGCTTCAATGAGGCCGCGGCGGTGAAACCGCGGAAAGCGCGGTCGTCGGGCGGCGCGAGGCGGCGTGATGGCGACGCTTCAATGAGGCCGCGGCGGTGAAACCGCGGAAAGCGCGGTCGTCGGGCGGCGCGAGGCGGCGTGATGGCGACGCTTCAATGAGGCCGCGGCGGTGAAACCGCGGAAAGCCAAGCCCGCGCCTCGGGGCCGCGCTGAAGGCAGGAGCTTCAATGAGGCCGCGGCGGTGAAACCGCGGAAAGCAACCACGAAAATCAGCCTCCCCAACATACGGTTAACGCTTCAATGAGGCCGCGGCGGTGAAACCGCGGAAAGCGCGATGGCGCAAAATTTCTTTCGTCGGCTCGTGACTATGCTTCAATGAGGCCGCGGCGGTGAAACCGCGGAAAGCCTATCTCGACGTGATGCACGCGCTTGCGTCCGCGCTCGAGCTTCAATGAGGCCGCGGCGGTGAAACCGCGGAAAGCCCTTGCGGGGCGGCCAGAGTCGGCCTGATCGAGAGGGCTTCAATGAGGCCGCGGCGGTGAAACCGCGGAAAGCCTCCGTAATCGTTATACGTAGTATTAACCTCTTGCGAAGCTTCAATGAGGCCGCGGCGGTGAAACCGCGGAAAGCGATTGAGTATAGGTATCTAGCCCATTTTGCCGTCGAGCTTCAATGAGGCCGCGGCGGTGAAACCGCGGAAAGCGAGGCGGGCAATCCCGTCACCGGGGCCGCATTCGCATAGCTTCAATGAGGCCGCGGCGGTGAAACCGCGGAAAGCTCGCGGTGCCGCCCAAGCGCAAGGTCGGCGCCGCTGCGCTTCAATGAGGCCGCGGCGGTGAAACCGCGGAAAGCTTTGAGCGCGTTGACCATTGGGTGACCCTGCATCCGGGCTTCAATGAGGCCGCGGCGGTGAAACCGCGGAAAGCCTACAGGAGTTTCCCAATTATTTAATGTTATTGTATAGCTTCAATGAGGCCGCGGCGGTGAAACCGCGGAAAGCGGACCCCGGATGGCATCATCGTCCACATCCGGAGGTCGCTTCAATGAGGCCGCGGCGGTGAAACCGCGGAAAGGCATCGGCTACGCCACGGGAGCTGGTGGCGGGGTCACGGCTTCAATGAGGCCGCGGCGGTGAAACCGCGGAAAGCGCGCCAGCGGGAGGAAACATCATGAATCAGGTGGGTCGGCTTCAATGAGGCCGCGGCGGTGAAACCGCGGAAAGCCTTCGTCGGGATGCCGAAACAGCGCTGCCGGCTCGTCGCTTCAATGAGGCCGCGGCGGTGAAACCGCGGAAAGCTTCGTGCCGCAGGACATCGTACCGCTTGACGCCCTGGCTTCAATGAGGCCGCGGCGGTGAAACCGCGGAAAGCCGTGATGGTGCCGTCCGCCGTCAATTGTAGCTTGTCACCGCTTCAATGAGGCCGCGGCGGTGAAACCGCGGAAAGCCGGCCCCGGCCGCACGATCGCCACCTGGATGACGAGCTTCAATGAGGCCGCGGCGGTGAAACCGCGGAAAGCTGTTCCAGCTAGAACGTGAAGCCAATGCTATTGCAGCTTCAATGAGGCCGCGGCGGTGAAACCGCGGAAAGCAAATTTACTAATGGTGCCTGATGAAAGTATTAATTGCTTCAATGAGGCCGCGGCGGTGAAACCGCGGAAAGCCGGCAGGGCTCAACGCGACGGGCGACGCGGACATCCGGCTTCAATGAGGCCGCGGCGGTGAAACCGCGGAAAGCCAGTCAGGCCCTAGGGCTTTCCTTGCGCCTCACCTTCGCTTCAATGAGGCCGCGGCGGTGAAACCGCGGAAAGCGCCACCGGCCCCTGCGCTCGCCCCCTCCCCGACACCAGCTTCAATGAGGCCGCGGCGGTGAAACCGCGGAAAGCAGCTTGGCGGTAATCACCGCCTGTTGAAGCGCACGGTCAGGCTTCAATGAGGCCGCGGCGGTGAAACCGCGGAAAGCCGATCGGTGTCCCCACGAGAGGTTCATCGATCAATTTGCTTCAATGAGGCCGCGGCGGTGAAACCGCGGAAAGCGTGCCGGGCAGGCCGGCCGCGCTGTTCCTGCCGCGGCTTCAATGAGGCCGCGGCGGTGAAACCGCGGAAAGCTTACACCATCTACGATGGTGAGGATCAGGTGTTGTTGCTTCAATGAGGCCGCGGCGGTGAAACCGCGGAAAGCGTAACCGTTCCGCTCTTATCAGACCGAAGTTGGTTAAATGCTTCAATGAGGCCGCGGCGGTGAAACCGCGGAAAGCGCTCCAGCAACCGGGTGCTCATCAGCAAGTTCATTAAGGCTTCAATGAGGCCGCGGCGGTGAAACCGCGGAAAGCGGGCTGGGTCTGCTCGGCCATGCTGTTGCGTTCCGCCCTGGCTTCAATGAGGCCGCGGCGGTGAAACCGCGGAAAGCGCGATCTCAAGCTTCTCAGGCTTCGGGGTCTTGTTGCTTCAATGAGGCCGCGGCGGTGAAACCGCGGAAAGCTGGACGGAGGCGACAGCGACACCAAGATCGCCGCTGGCTTCAATGAGGCCGCGGCGGTGAAACCGCGGAAAGCAGAGACAGCCGAGCAAGTGCAGGTCTCGCTGGCTCAGCTTCAATGAGGCCGCGGCGGTGAAACCGCGGAAAGCGACCAGCGCCAGCTCGGCCGAGATGAAGCGCAACACATGCTTCAATGAGGCCGCGGCGGTGAAACCGCGGAAAGCTGGTTGAGACCAACCCGGCGGGGGGGCGCAAGCTGGCCAAGCAGCTTCAATGAGGCCGCGGCGGTGAAACCGCGGAAAGCAGGTCGATGACAGCGACGAGGCTGCACCAGATGTCAAGCTTCAATGAGGCCGCGGCGGTGAAACCGCGGAAAGCATTGAACCGGCGTAAACGGTTTTGCAGACCCACTTAGCTTCAATGAGGCCGCGGCGGTGAAACCGCGGAAAGCAACCCCTTCTGAGCAATCGCGGAGGCGATCGTCGGGCTTCAATGAGGCCGCGGCGGTGAAACCGCGGAAAGCGTTGACCACCTACGCGGTGGGCGATCTGATCGTCGCGCTTCAATGAGGCCGCGGCGGTGAAACCGCGGAAAGCGCGGCGGACCTCGCCCATGCGGCGATCTCGGCCGAGATCGCTTCAATGAGGCCGCGGCGGTGAAACCGCGGAAAGCGCGCGACATAAGGGACTTCCACCCGAGGCGCGGCATCCCGCTTCAATGAGGCCGCGGCGGTGAAACCGCGGAAAGGCTGCAAGCCGTGGCCGATCACTATGGGTTCTCGACGCTTCAATGAGGCCGCGGCGGTGAAACCGCGGAAAGCAGCCCCGAGTTCTGAGCTTGCTTGCTGGTTAGATCCGCTTCAATGAGGCCGCGGCGGTGAAACCGCGGAAAGCCGGGTTTCGGACCGCCACCGAGGCGTGCGAGTTCGCGCTTCAATGAGGCCGCGGCGGTGAAACCGCGGAAAGCCGACCTGCCCGTCCTGCTCATCGGTGTGGGATCAGGACGGCTTCAATGAGGCCGCGGCGGTGAAACCGCGGAAAGCCGGCCCGGGCCGGCGGCGTTCACCTCTCCCGCAATCTGCTTCAATGAGGCCGCGGCGGTGAAACCGCGGAAAGCGTGTCGAGCTCAACCGGCACCACGATCGTCGTCGCTGGCTTCAATGAGGCCGCGGCGGTGAAACCGCGGAAAGCTCCCGGCGCAACGCGAGGTCGAAGATGGCTCGGCCGGCTTCAATGAGGCCGCGGCGGTGAAACCGCGGAAAGCCGCATCGATGCAGTATTTCCAGTGCCAGCGTCGTGGTCGCTTCAATGAGGCCGCGGCGGTGAAACCGCGGAAAGCTCGTCCTCCCGCCTCGTGGAGGCGTGGGCCGAGGTGCTTCAATGAGGCCGCGGCGGTGAAACCGCGGAAAGCTCGCGAGCGCGTGTGGGGCCATCATCTGGTTGGGCAGCTTCAATGAGGCCGCGGCGGTGAAACCGCGGAAAGCGTTTCACCTCCGGCCACGGCGGGATTCGAAGCGAGATGCTTCAATGAGGCCGCGGCGGTGAAACCGCGGAAAGCGCGCTGCAGCAGCTCGTCACGGCGCTCCATGGTGATGCTTCAATGAGGCCGCGGCGGTGAAACCGCGGAAAGCCTGTTTGGCGCGATGACGACGACGCCGAGCGCGGCACGGCTTCAATGAGGCCGCGGCGGTGAAACCGCGGAAAGCTCAGCTTGGCCGCGATCTGGCCGGCGATCGTCGTGGAGCTTCAATGAGGCCGCGGCGGTGAAACCGCGGAAAGCTCGTATATGGTCGGGATCAAGGGGTTCAAGTGGGAGCTTCAATGAGGCCGCGGCGGTGAAACCGCGGAAAGGATCGGCCGTGATGCCGATGTCGCGAATGATGTCGTCGCTTCAATGAGGCCGCGGCGGTGAAACCGCGGAAAGCATGCACGCGACGGGATTGAGGCGGTGCTTATACCTCGCCGTGCTTCAATGAGGCCGCGGCGGTGAAACCGCGGAAAGCTCGCCCGCCGCGCCCTTGGGCAATGGAAGGCGGACATCGCTTCAATGAGGCCGCGGCGGTGAAACCGCGGAAAGCCGGCATCGACGACGGTTACCTGTCGCCGCTGGTCAGGCTTCAATGAGGCCGCGGCGGTGAAACCGCGGAAAGCCGTGGTCGAGCGCAAGTCCGGCGACCACGAGGCGATGCTTCAATGAGGCCGCGGCGGTGAAACCGCGGAAAGCCGGCGCCGGCGCCGAGGCCCATCTATTCGGAGAGGCTGCTTCAATGAGGCCGCGGCGGTGAAACCGCGGAAAGCGCTCGCGCCAGCCGCCGAGGTCTTCCGACAGGGAATTGCTTCAATGAGGCCGCGGCGGTGAAACCGCGGAAAGCCCGAGACGATCGACCTCCGCGCGGCTGACGCGGACACGCTTCAATGAGGCCGCGGCGGTGAAACCGCGGAAAGCGGTGCAGTGGCGCCAATCAGCCTCAAGCACATTGTTGGCTTCAATGAGGCCGCGGCGGTGAAACCGCGGAAAGCCTGGACGACAGCGGCAGCAAGTTCGACGTGACCACGTTGCTTCAATGAGGCCGCGGCGGTGAAACCGCGGAAAGAATATAGCTCATTATCGAAATTCGGCGGACTATGAGGTGCTTCAATGAGGCCGCGGCGGTGAAACCGCGGAAAGCGGCCGAAACCATCGGATCGTATATTAACGCTTTCGAACGCTTCAATGAGGCCGCGGCGGTGAAACCGCGGAAAGCCGGAAGTGTTCCACCTCGCCCACCGGCGAGAAGTAGCTTCAATGAGGCCGCGGCGGTGAAACCGCGGAAAGCCCGTGATGTGTGTGGAGAGATGCCAAGAAACCATCCCGGCTTCAATGAGGCCGCGGCGGTGAAACCGCGGAAAGCATCGCGTCAGCATTCCGCATCACTATCTGCGGATGCTCGCTTCAATGAGGCCGCGGCGGTGAAACCGCGGAAAGCGCTACGCCACCCAGGCCGACGAGGTCGGGTGCTTGTACCTCGCTTCAATGAGGCCGCGGCGGTGAAACCGCGGAAAGAGGCCGTTAACGGCCTGATGACGGCGTTCGAGGAGTTGCTTCAATGAGGCCGCGGCGGTGAAACCGCGGAAAGCCGCGCGGCGGTGGCGGCGCAAGCGGCCAGAACAGCGGGCTTCAATGAGGCCGCGGCGGTGAAACCGCGGAAAGCCCCCGCTGCGCTCGCCGTGACGTCGGCCTGTCGTCGCGCGCTTCAATGAGGCCGCGGCGGTGAAACCGCGGAAAGCCACGCCAGGCCCACCGTGCCGGCCGAAATACTCGCGCTTCAATGAGGCCGCGGCGGTGAAACCGCGGAAAGAACCTTGCTGACGTATCTGAATTGTTACGGTTTAGCGAGCTTCAATGAGGCCGCGGCGGTGAAACCGCGGAAAGCTCGACAACCGGAAACGGGTCAAAGCTTGTCGAGACCGGCTTCAATGAGGCCGCGGCGGTGAAACCGCGGAAAGCCGCGGTGCATGGCGCGAGTCGGCCCGGTTGATGCGCCGCTTCAATGAGGCCGCGGCGGTGAAACCGCGGAAAGCGTTAATTTGTGTGACCGTCTTACTTTTTGTTTACATGCTTCAATGAGGCCGCGGCGGTGAAACCGCGGAAAGCAGCGATCGCGAGCGCCGCACACGGGAGGCTCACGAGCTTCAATGAGGCCGCGGCGGTGAAACCGCGGAAAGCACAGAGCAAAATTTGTTTATAATGAAATTGGAGAAGCTTCAATGAGGCCGCGGCGGTGAAACCGCGGAAAGCTTCCTTGAAGTGGACGATATAATATCGCCCTTGTTTGTGCGCTTCAATGAGGCCGCGGCGGTGAAACCGCGGAAAGCTGGGTTCACTAATTAATCACAGGAGTATTTTTTAATGGCTTCAATGAGGCCGCGGCGGTGAAACCGCGGAAAGCCTTGTCCGCCTTTAGATCAGGATATCTTACTTCAAAGGCTTCAATGAGGCCGCGGCGGTGAAACCGCGGAAAGATAACGTCGACCCGGCGCGCGCCGCGGCCGCGGGCAGGCTTCAATGAGGCCGCGGCGGTGAAACCGCGGAAAGCCTTCCTTAATTGCCGCCCAATGCCAACTGCCATTTTCGCTTCAATGAGGCCGCGGCGGTGAAACCGCGGAAAGCTGCACCAACACCGGGTTCACAAATTACATGGATAAGCTTCAATGAGGCCGCGGCGGTGAAACCGCGGAAAGCCCTTTTGTGTGAGTGTTCCGTTTCGATGTTTGAATGAGCTTCAATGAGGCCGCGGCGGTGAAACCGCGGAAAGCTCTACCCGCTGCCCGAGCAGGCCGCAGAGGCCAAGAGGCTTCAATGAGGCCGCGGCGGTGAAACCGCGGAAAGCTTCGTCTAATGTCGAATTACAGGTTGGGCAATTTTGCTTCAATGAGGCCGCGGCGGTGAAACCGCGGAAAGCAAATTTTCTACGATAGTGTTCAAATTTCGATTGGTAGCTTCAATGAGGCCGCGGCGGTGAAACCGCGGAAAGCCCGACTATACCGGCCGACGAGCCGACAAAAGATATGCTGCTTCAATGAGGCCGCGGCGGTGAAACCGCGGAAAGCGTCGGCTTCGGGCCGCCATGATCCTCGTAGCGCCACGCTTCAATGAGGCCGCGGCGGTGAAACCGCGGAAAGGTGCCATGCTTCGGCGATGATCACGCCATTCGTCGCCCGCTTCAATGAGGCCGCGGCGGTGAAACCGCGGAAAGCCACTGGTGCAGGTGGCACTGTCACTCAGGCTACGTCGCTTCAATGAGGCCGCGGCGGTGAAACCGCGGAAAGCCAAGTATAACAGAAAACGGTAATGCGGCTGATGCGCGCTTCAATGAGGCCGCGGCGGTGAAACCGCGGAAAGCTTGTCGAGTGGTTGCGCGGAGCTGGCATCAACATTCAGCTTCAATGAGGCCGCGGCGGTGAAACCGCGGAAAGCCACCCCGGCTCCGGCTCCGCAGCCGAAGCCCGCACACGCGCTTCAATGAGGCCGCGGCGGTGAAACCGCGGAAAGCAGACGCCGCCGACGAAGTAGGCTGCCACACGCTGGCGCTTCAATGAGGCCGCGGCGGTGAAACCGCGGAAAGCTCGCCCGTCGCGTCGTCGATCACGGGTTGTAGCGGCTCGTGCTTCAATGAGGCCGCGGCGGTGAAACCGCGGAAAGCTTGACACGCGGATGATTATATGCTCCGCATTGTTCGGCTTCAATGAGGCCGCGGCGGTGAAACCGCGGAAAGCCGTCATTTGAACATAAAGGTTACCGCCGATTGCGATGCTTCAATGAGGCCGCGGCGGTGAAACCGCGGAAAGTCGGAAGAGGCACGAAAACTTAACCATCATTTCGATGCTTCAATGAGGCCGCGGCGGTGAAACCGCGGAAAGCCTCAATGCCCAACAGCTCGGTTTTCACCGTATTACAAGCTTCAATGAGGCCGCGGCGGTGAAACCGCGGAAAGCATTGGAGGTACGATATACCCCTCGTTAATTAGCATTTGCTTCAATGAGGCCGCGGCGGTGAAACCGCGGAAAGCGCCGGTGTCATGTGGCGGATACCACGGCCTGTATATTGCTTCAATGAGGCCGCGGCGGTGAAACCGCGGAAAGGTTAATTGCCGATATCTTCGGCGACACGGTCTTACAAGGCTTCAATGAGGCCGCGGCGGTGAAACCGCGGAAAGGCCACGTTCCATCGCAGTTACGTGTCGCCGCGTGCTGGCTTCAATGAGGCCGCGGCGGTGAAACCGCGGAAAGTCCCGAAAATGCTGAGTTCGCAGGGGACCTCGTCCTGTCGCTTCAATGAGGCCGCGGCGGTGAAACCGCGGAAAGCGCGTCCGGCTTCGAGCGTGGCTTCCTGAAGATCCTTCAGCTTCAATGAGGCCGCGGCGGTGAAACCGCGGAAAGCCGCTTCAGGCCGCCCGACACGGCGGAGACGTGCTCGCTTCAATGAGGCCGCGGCGGTGAAACCGCGGAAAGCCGGCACATCGCGTCTGCGTGCGCGGTGGGGATGACGCTTCAATGAGGCCGCGGCGGTGAAACCGCGGAAAGCGTCACTCCGCGGCCTGCGGCAGCGCCGCGGCGTTGTTGGGGCTTCAATGAGGCCGCGGCGGTGAAACCGCGGAAAGCAGTCGGCGATCCTGGCCGCTCTCACGAAGGGCATCTTCTAGCTTCAATGAGGCCGCGGCGGTGAAACCGCGGAAAGCCACGTCGGTGCTTCACGGCATCCGGCGTGTCGACGAGCTTCAATGAGGCCGCGGCGGTGAAACCGCGGAAAGCCGCACTCGGTGCGAAGCTTGTCGAGACGTCGGATATTCAGCGCTTCAATGAGGCCGCGGCGGTGAAACCGCGGAAAGCGAGTGCGGCATCGCTTCGGATTTCGGACGGTCCGATGCTTCAATGAGGCCGCGGCGGTGAAACCGCGGAAAGCCGTCCGATCGCCGAGGCTGCCGTCGTGGCGGCTCTCGGCTTCAATGAGGCCGCGGCGGTGAAACCGCGGAAAGCGATTATTCGCGCGACGCTGATCCTCGCCTACGAGGCGCTTCAATGAGGCCGCGGCGGTGAAACCGCGGAAAGCCGCGGCGCGGAAACGACAGCCGCGCCCCTGTGGGCGCTTCAATGAGGCCGCGGCGGTGAAACCGCGGAAAGCGCGAACCGGCTCCCGATCAGATCTTCCGGAATGGTGCTTCAATGAGGCCGCGGCGGTGAAACCGCGGAAAGCATTAATACCCCGGTGCATCATAATCAGTAGATTTTGTAGCTTCAATGAGGCCGCGGCGGTGAAACCGCGGAAAGCGACCACACGGTGGTGCAGAAGCTCTACTGCCCGAACCGGCTTCAATGAGGCCGCGGCGGTGAAACCGCGGAAAGCGAAAATATTCGATTGTCAATGGATAATGATACGGCGCTTCAATGAGGCCGCGGCGGTGAAACCGCGGAAAGCGGTATTATCGCTAGTCGTCATTAAGGAAAAATACATGCTTCAATGAGGCCGCGGCGGTGAAACCGCGGAAAGCTCGGCCAGACCTTCGATGTCAACCGGCGGCAACTTATTGTCGCTTCAATGAGGCCGCGGCGGTGAAACCGCGGAAAGCCGCCCAAGGTGTCAACATGGCGTTAACGTTACCGTACTCGCTTCAATGAGGCCGCGGCGGTGAAACCGCGGAAAGCCGGAAAAGGCGGTAATCTTACCTATACCGAATTAGACACGCTTCAATGAGGCCGCGGCGGTGAAACCGCGGAAAGCGCCTCGTAGGCGAGGATCAGCGTCGCGCGAATAATCGCTTCAATGAGGCCGCGGCGGTGAAACCGCGGAAAGCTCTCGTTGCCTCCAGAGGCCGTGTGCTGGTGCATGTGCTTCAATGAGGCCGCGGCGGTGAAACCGCGGAAAGCTACCGGATCGCTGACGCTCATCGAGCGGCTACCCTAGCTTCAATGAGGCCGCGGCGGTGAAACCGCGGAAAGCTCGCCAACCTGTTCCGCGGGACGACGCTGCTCGGCGGGCTTCAATGAGGCCGCGGCGGTGAAACCGCGGAAAGCGCGTACCAACGTCTAAGAATTGGTAATTCATAGGTTTTCGCTTCAATGAGGCCGCGGCGGTGAAACCGCGGAAAGCTCTCAAGTTCTGGTCGTGGGACGATCTGGTTCGGTTGCTTCAATGAGGCCGCGGCGGTGAAACCGCGGAAAGCGTTTTTCCGGCAATTACGGCCGGATTAGGATTACTGTCGCTTCAATGAGGCCGCGGCGGTGAAACCGCGGAAAGGGCAGGTCAACGACAGGCAACTGGAGCTGATCAACGAGCTTCAATGAGGCCGCGGCGGTGAAACCGCGGAAAGGGACCCGATTAAGCCTCTATCTCAGACTTATTTTCGAGCTTCAATGAGGCCGCGGCGGTGAAACCGCGGAAAGCCTCAACTTCGATGCGAGCATCCTAAACACGCCACGAAGCTTCAATGAGGCCGCGGCGGTGAAACCGCGGAAAGCTCGATGCCGAGATCATCGACGGCCAATATGCGGGGCTTCAATGAGGCCGCGGCGGTGAAACCGCGGAAAGCCTTCGCACCGCGCCAAAGGTCGGCGATTTCTCCGACGCTTCAATGAGGCCGCGGCGGTGAAACCGCGGAAAGCTGTTTCATGGCGGCAACGTACACCGCAGATTTTGCGGCTTCAATGAGGCCGCGGCGGTGAAACCGCGGAAAGCTATACAAAAATATACGAAAATATACGAAAATAGAAAGCTTCAATGAGGCCGCGGCGGTGAAACCGCGGAAAGCGCCCGTCTTGTTTTTCCGGCCACTCGTCGAACGCACCGCTTCAATGAGGCCGCGGCGGTGAAACCGCGGAAAGCGTCGCATTCTCGGCCTCGCGGTGCGGCGCGACTTCGAGCTTCAATGAGGCCGCGGCGGTGAAACCGCGGAAAGCGATCATGTCCTCGGCCTCTTCTCGGTCGAACGGGATGCTTCAATGAGGCCGCGGCGGTGAAACCGCGGAAAGCCCGTCATGCCACCCTGATGCCCCCCTGATTACCTGATCGCTTCAATGAGGCCGCGGCGGTGAAACCGCGGAAAGCCCCTCTTTCTTGACCGAATTTTCGAGCATGTCTCGAACTTCAATGAGGCCGCGGCGGTGAAACCGCGGAAAGCCCGCCGGAACACGCTCTCCGAGTGCCCCTGACATATACTTCAATGAGGCCGCGGCGGTGAAACCGCGGAAAGCCTGATACTCGCCGCCCTCCGGCACCACGCCGAGGCTGGGACTTCAATGAGGCCGCGGCGGTGAAACCGCGGAAAGCAGGGCAGCAAGGGCAGCGGGAAGGCCGGCGGCGGCAAACTTCAATGAGGCCGCGGCGGTGAAACCGCGGAAAGCACGCCGCGCGTTTCTACGTCACGCACCAGCCGATCATGACTTCAATGAGGCCGCGGCGGTGAAACCGCGGAAAGCGAGTACTACGCGGGGGCGTGCTGCCAATGGGCGTGCGTGACTTCAATGAGGCCGCGGCGGTGAAACCGCGGAAAGCGCGTAGAGCTTGCAGGTGACCACGGCGCCGCGGTCGATACTTCAATGAGGCCGCGGCGGTGAAACCGCGGAAAGCGGCAACCGCCCGATCGCCGTCTCGATTGTCGTCAACGCACTTCAATGAGGCCGCGGCGGTGAAACCGCGGAAAGCGACCGTTTCGTCGTCCGCCGCCATTTCAGGTGTGACGTACTTCAATGAGGCCGCGGCGGTGAAACCGCGGAAAGCCGGGCGAGCCAGCCGAAGCCGCATACGCCGGACATCTTCACTTCAATGAGGCCGCGGCGGTGAAACCGCGGAAAGCAAGCTTTGGGCTTCGGCACGCTCAAGTCCATGAGGCTACTTCAATGAGGCCGCGGCGGTGAAACCGCGGAAAGCCGTCTGCCTGCAAGCCGCCGGAGCGGCAAGCGATTCGACGGCGTTTGCGAGCGCTCCCGGAATGGACGGCCGAGCGCCCGCCGAAGGGCTGCTCCGATCCTTCACGATGTCAAACAACCCGCGCTGGTGCAAGCCGAATCCCGCCCGCGAGCGGTCCCCGGGATTCCGCCGCCACCGCAGCGCTCGCGCGGCAGCGGCGACCTGCCGACAACGCCCGGCCATCATAACACCCTGGGAGGTCGCGGCATGGTCTGGGCGATCAAATCCGCAGCATCAGGCCCTTGGCTCGCTGGGTCCGGCCCCTTCGGTCCAACCGGCCGCCGGGGCGCGCCATATCGCCGGTTTGGTCTTCCATGACCCCTTGGGAGCGGCCGTCCCGCCGCCTCGGTGGCGGCGCGCCGCTCCGTCTTGCCGACCGCGACCATCGCGGTCGGCGAGGTGGGGCATCGCGACGCCGGGTCGCGCCACACGCGAAGATCGGCCGCCCGCCACCGCGGGACGCCCATTTTCCCAGCCATGCGCGGCGGGCGCCGCTGCCCTGCCGGCCTCCCGAGGCTGTCGTCGGGGTGGCGAAAATCCGCCACTCCATTGCCCTTATCGTTCATTTGCGCTAAGCCCCGCCGCGGGGAACCCGTGAGTTGGAGGACGCGATGGCCGAGCACGCCAGCGTGCAATACGAGACAGCGTCGGGCAACGATCTCGCCCAGCACGAAGCGACCTACCAGGGCTTTCTACAATTCGTGAAATGGAGCGTCGGCGCGACGGTGCTCGTCCTCGTCCTGATGGCCGTCGTGCTGGTCTGAAGACCGTTCCGGACCGCGGCGGCGGCGCGGGGCCGCAACGCCCGTCCGGTCATGCCTTTCGCAGGAGACATCATGAAGATCGCGATTTGTGCCGAGGCGGACGCTGCCGAACCGCGGGTCGCCGGAACCCCGGAGACGGTCAAGAAGATCAAGGCGCTCGGCGCCGATGTCGCGGTCGAGCCGGGGGCAGGGCTGAAGTCCGGCATCCTCGATGCGGACTACGAGGCGGCCGGCGCCACCGTGTCGCGTGACGCCGTGCGGGACGCCGACATCGTCCTCAAGGTGCGCCGGCCCAACGAGATGGAGCTGACCGCCTACAAGAAGGGCGCGCTCGTCATCGCCATCATGGACCCCTACGGTCACGAGGCGGCGCTCGCCGCGCTCGCCCGCGCCGGCGTGGTCGCCTTCGCAATGGAGCTGATGCCGCGCATCACCCGCGCCCAGGTGATGGACGTGCTGTCGAGCCAGGCGAACCTCGCCGGCTACCGCGCCGTCATCGATGCCGCCGCCGAGTATGGCCGCGCCTTCCCGATGATGATGACGCCGGCCGGAACGGTGCCGGCCGCCAAGGCGTTCATCATGGGCGTCGGCGTCGCCGGCTTGCAGGCGATCGCCACGGCGCGCCGCCTCGGCGCCATCGTCACCGCCACCGACGTGCGCCCCGCCGTGAAGGAGCAGGTGGCGAGCCTCGGAGCGAAGTTCATCGCGGTCGAGGACGAGGAGTTCAAGCAGGCCGAGACCGCCGGCGGCTACGCCAAGGAGATGTCCAAGGAGTACCAGGCGAAGCAGGCGGCGCTCGTCGCCGAGCACGTCAAGAAGCAGGACATCGTGATCACCACGGCGCTGATCCCGGGCCGCCCCGCCCCGCGGCTGATCACCGCCGAGATGGTCGCCTCGATGAAGCCCGGCTCGGTGATCGTCGACCTCGCGGTCGAGCGCGGCGGCAATGTCGAGGGCGCCAAGCCCGGCGCGGTCGTCGAGATCAACGGCGTGAAGATCGTCGGACACCTGAACGTCGCGGGCCGGCTCGCCGCCTCGTCGTCGGCGCTCTACGCCAAGAATCTCTACGCCTTCCTCGAGGTGCTGATTGACAAGAAGACCAAGGCGATCGCGCTGAACTGGGACGACGAGATCGTCAAGGCCACGGCGCTGACCAAGGACGGCGCGGTGGTGCACCCGAACTTCGCGCCGAAGACGGCGGCCTGACGGCGGCGGCGCGGCCGCGGACCCGGGTTCGCGGCCAGCTTCGCCGGGAACCAGACGACACGGCGCGGCCGACACGATCGAGCGGACCGTTCCGCGGGCCGCAGCCGGCGGCAAACAGGAATAGCGCGCCTCGTCCCGCGGAGGGAGCGGGCGCCTTCGTTCAAGGAGACGTGCGATGGAGCATGTGGCAAGTGCGATCGACCCGTTCATCTTCCGGCTGTCGATCTTCGTGCTGGCGGTGTTCGTCGGCTACTACGTGGTGTGGTCGGTCACCCCGGCCCTGCACACGCCGCTGATGTCGGTGACCAACGCGATTTCGTCGGTGATCGTAGTCGGCGCCCTGCTGGCGGTCGGTGTCGCGCTGGTCGGCGACGACAACGGCCCGCTGCTGGCGCGGGTGCTGGGTTTCGTGGCGCTGGTGTTCGCCTCGGTGAACATCTTCGGCGGCTTCCTGGTCACCCAGCGCATGCTGGCGATGTACCAGAAGAAAAAGAAGTGAGCGCGGCGGCGACCGCGACCCGACATGGTCGGCGCATCCGGGCGAGGGGGGCCGGATCGCCGCGGGGTTTCTCGTGCACCCTCCTCATTCCGGCCGTTCGCTCCGCCTGATCGACGGCGGTCGCGCATTGCGCTGAACGAGGACGATGTGACATGAACGCGAATATCGCCGCGCTTCTGTACCTGGTTGCAGGAGTGCTGTTCATCCTGGCCCTGCGCGGGCTGTCGAGCCCTGAGTCGAGCCGGCGCGGCAACATGTTCGGCATGATCGGCATGCTGATCGCCGTCGGCACGACGCTGGCGGCGCATCCGCCGGCCGGCACCGGCGCCTGGATTCTGGTGGTGCTCGGCATCGCGATCGGCGGCGGCATCGGCGCCGTCATCGCCCGTCGGGTGCCGATGACCATGATGCCGGAGTTGGTCGCCGCCTTCCACTCGCTGGTCGGCATGGCGGCGGTGCTGGTCGCTGCCGGCGCGCTCTATGCTCCGGCGGCCTTCGACATCGGCACGGTGGGCCAGATCCACGGCGCCAGCCTGATCGAGATGTCGCTCGGTGTGGCCATCGGCGCCATCACGTTCACCGGCTCGGTGATCGCCTTCGCCAAGCTGTCGGGCCAGATGAGCGGCGCGCCTATCATGCTGCCGGGCCGCCACGTCATCAACATCGCGCTGTTCTTGGCGATCGTCGCCCTGATCGTGGTGTTCGCGCGGACCGAGAGCTACACGGCATTCTGGGCGCTGACGCTGGCGTCGTTCCTGTTCGGCGTCCTGATCATCATCCCGATCGGCGGCGCCGACATGCCGGTCGTCATCTCGATGCTGAACTCCTACTCGGGCTGGGCGGCCGCCGGCATCGGCTTCACGCTCGGCAACTCGGCGCTGATCATCACCGGCGCGCTGGTCGGCTCCTCGGGCGCGATCCTGTCCTACATCATGTGCAAGGGCATGAACCGCTCGTTCATCTCGGTCATCCTCGGCGGCTTCGGCGGCGAGGTGGCGGGACCGGCGGCGGGCGCCGAGGCGCGCCCGGTCAAGCTCGGCTCGGCCGACGACGCCGGCTTCATCATGAAGAACTCCGGCAAGGTCATCATCGTGCCGGGCTACGGCATGGCGGTGGCTCAGGCCCAGCACGCGCTGCGCGAGCTGGCCGACAAGCTGAAGGCCGAGGGCGTCGAGGTGAAGTACGCGATTCACCCCGTCGCCGGCCGCATGCCCGGCCACATGAACGTGCTGCTTGCCGAGGCGAACGTGCCCTACGACGAGGTGTTCGAGCTGGAGGACATCAACTCGGAGTTCTCGCAGGCCGACGTGGCCTTCGTGATCGGCGCCAACGACGTCACCAACCCGGCCGCCGAGGAAGACCCCAAGTCGCCGATCTTCGGCATGCCCGTCCTCCAGGTGTGGAAGGCCGGCACCGTGATGTTCTCCAAGCGGTCGCTCGCCTCGGGCTACGCCGGCATCGACAACACGCTGTTCTATCGCGACAACACCATGATGCTGCTCGGCGACGCCAAGAAGATGACCGAGGAGATCGTGAAGGCGCTGGGCTGACCACTCGCTTGCGCCGGCGCGAGACATCGGTCGCCATGACATCGTCCGAGGCACGGCCCCGTCGGGGCCGTGCCTTTCTTTTTTCCCGGTTCGCGTCTGTTCGCTCTGGGCTGCTCTTTCTGGCGCTGGCTCTCGTCGTGACGGCGACCACAGAGGGGCGGGCCGAGCCGGTGCTTCCGGCGGCGCTGGCCGGAGCAGCCGAATGCGCGGCGGGCGCGGTGGCGGCCGTCGTCACCGAGCTTTATCTCGGGCGCAGCCGCGGCGGCCGGCGGGTGGTGAGCGACGCCGCGTGGGAGCGCTTCCTGGCGCGCGAGATCACGCCGCGCTTTCCGGACGGGCTGACGGTGCTCGACGGCCGTGGCCAGTGGCGCGACGGGGCGGCGCGAGTCGTCCGCGAGGCCACCAAGGTGGTGGTGCTGGTGACGCCGGCGACAGGAGGTGACCGGGCGACGGCGGGGGCCTCGCGCGAAGCGCGCGTCGCCGCCATCGTGGATGCCTACAAGCGCCGCTTCGATCAGCGCTCGGTGCTGGTCCTCACCCGTATGGCCTGCGCGCAGTTCTGACCGTCGGTCCACCGGATGCTGGATCGACGGCCCCGGACGCCGTGCTCTATGGTGCCGGATCGCCAATTCGAGGCGGAACGTTCGGTGCTCGATCAGGACGAGCCGACCCGCCCGAGCAAGCCGATGGGTGATACGATGCCGGCCACGACAGCCGCGCCCTGGTCCGACAAGCCTGCCCTCGCCGGGCAGGACATGGCATCCGTGTGGGACCTGGTCTCCATCGTGGCCGAGACGCCGCGGTGGTACCGGATGTCGGCGTGGTCGGGCCATGTTCCGTTCGCGCTGTGGCTGATCTCGGTGCTCCGGCCTGCGACCCTGGTGGAGCTCGGCACCTACAGTGGCGTCTCGTTCTGCGCCTTCCTCCAGGCGATGGCGCGCTGCGAGCGTGCCCGCCAGGCGGTGGCGGTCGACACCTGGCAGGGCGACGAGTTCACCGGGTCGTATCCCGAGCACCTGTATCTCGGCCTGAAGGCCCACTGCGAAGAGCAGTATGGCGGTCTGGCGCGGCTGCTACGGATGACCTTCGACGAGGCGCTGGACGAGGTTGCGGACGGCACCGTCGACCTGCTCCACATCGACGGCAGCCACACCTACGAGGCGGTGCGGCACGACTTCGAGACCTGGCTGCCCAAGCTGGCGCCCAATGCGGTCGTGCTGTTTCACGATGTCGCGGAGCGGCGCCCGCGGTTCGGCGTGTGGCGCCTGTGGGACGAGCTGTGCGGCCGGCACCGGACGTTGACCTTCGAGCACTGCTCCGGCCTCGGCGTGCTGGCGATCGGCCCCGACGTGCCGGCGCCGCTGGCGAGCCTGCTCAGCGATCCCGGCGAGCGGCCGCCCCCGGCTGCGCTGGCGGCGCGCCGACTGTTCGCTGTCTTCGGGGCCGAACTCCAGTTGCCGCCGGAGCCACCGCCGGTGGTGAGGAAGCGCGTGCCGCGCACCCCCGCCAACTTGTGGGCCTTCCTGACCAAGCGACCGCTGGTCTGAGAGTCCGTCGGAGTTTCCAAACGGGCTCTGAATCCTGCCGCAGCCTGCACGATGTCGTATCAGGTCCCGGCGGTCCGGCCGTCGGGGCGGGGCCGGCCGATACAGGGCGCCGCCGTGGCGGCGCCCTGTGGGCTCATCTCAGATCAGGCCGAGGCCCTTGAGCACCGAGAGCATCACGGCGGCCGCCGCGACCGAGCCGATCTGGCCGCCGCAGTTGGCTCCCATGGCGTGCATCAGCAGGAAGTTCTGCTTGTTGTAGCGCTGGCCCTGCGCCTGCACGACGCGGGCCGCCATCGGGAAGGCCGAGATGCCGGCGGCGCCGATCAGCGGGTTCATCTTGCCGCCCGACAGCGTGTACCAGATCTTGCCGAACGCCACGCCGACCACGGTGTCGAGACAGATGGCGATGAAGCCGAGCGCGAAGATCGCCAGCGTGGTCGGCTTGAGGAACGCCTCGGCCCCCATGGTGGCGCCGATGGCGACGCCGAGGAACAGGGTCGCGATGTTGGCGATCTCGTTCTCGGACGCCTTGGTGAGGCGGGTGACGGCGCCGCACTCGCGCATGAAGTTGCCGAGCATGATGGCGCCCATCAGGGGCAGGCCCTTGGGCGCGATCAGGCCGGTCACGACGGTGACGACGATCGGGAACAGGAGCTTGGTGGTGGGCGACACGCTGCGTTTCACCGCCGGCATCGGGGTGGCCCGCTCCTTCTCGGTGGTCAGCGCCTTCATGATCGGCGGCTGAATGATCGGGACGAGCGCCATGTAGGAGTAGGCGGCGACCGAGATCGGGCCGAGCAGCTCGGGCGCGTATTGCGACGCGACGTAGATGGCGGTCGGGCCGTCACAGGCGCCGATCACCGCGATCGACACGGCCTGGAGATGTGGGAAGCCGATGGCGAGCGCCAGCAGCAGCGTCAGGAAGATGCCGCACTGGCCGGCGGCGCCGAACAGCAGGATCTTGGGGTTCTCCAGCAGCGGGCCGAAATCGGTCATCGCCCCGATGCCGATGAAGATCAGCAGCGGGAACAGCTCGTTGGCGATGCCCATGTTGTAGATGCTGCGGAGGAACCCGGTGTCGTCCTTGGCCATCTGCTGGAGCGCCTCGGGGGCCGCGGGCCCCATGGCGTCGAGCACCTGCTTGGCACCGATGTCGATGCCCTGGTGCATCAGCTCGCTGCCCGGGATGTTGACGAGCAGGCAGCCGAAGCCGATCGGCACGAGGAGCAGCGGCTCGACGTCCTTCTTGACGCCGAGATAGATCAGGGTGCCGCCGATCAGCAGCATCACCATGTTCTTCAGGCCGGCGATCGTGAACAGCATCTGAAGGCCGGCCGTGAGGCCCAGGAGGCCCTCGAAAATTCCTTCCGTCATCGCGGGACTCCCCCTCTAGCCGCGGTTGGACTTGTTTCCGTCCTCGGCCGAGAGCGGAAAGAGCTTCTTGAGGATCTGGATCGACCAGATGAGGATCGCGAGGGTCAGAAACGTCCCCCCGATGCCCACCACCATCATGGTGAGTCCGAAAGTCAACTTGTCCATGCTGTCTCCCCGTGCGTGGTGGTCGTCGCGTCAGGCGAACGCCTTGATGCCGGTCTGCGCCCGGCCGATGACCAGGGCGTGGATGTCGTGCGTGCCCTCGTAGGTGTTCACCGCCTCGAGGTTCTGGGCGTGCCGCATGACGTGGTATTCGATCTGGATGCCGTTGCCGCCGTGCATGTCGCGCGCCGTGCGGGCGACGTCGAGCGCCTTGCCGCAGTTGTTGCGCTTCATCAGCGAGACCAGCTCGGCGGTGGCGCGGCCCTCGTCCAAGAGGCGGCCGAGGCGCAGCGCGCCTTGCAGGCCGAGGGCGATCTCGGTCTGCATGTCGGCGAGCTTCTTCTGCACCAGCTGGGTGGCGGCGAGCGGCCGGCCGAACTGGGTGCGATCCAGCACGTAGTCGCGGGTGCGCATCCAGCAATCCTCGGCGGCGCCCATCACCCCGAACGCGATGCCGTAGCGCGACGGCGACAGGCAGCGGGTGGCGCCCGCCATGCCGGAGGTGCCGGGCAGCACCGCGTCGTCGGGCACGAACACGCCGTCCATGACCACCTCGCCGGTGATCGAGGTGCGCAGCGCCAGCTTGCCGCCGATCGGCGGGGTCGAGAGCCCGGCCGCGCCGCGCTCCACCAGGAAGGCGCGCAGCAGCCCGTCCTCGGCGACGGAGCGCGCCCACACTAGAATGAGGTCGGCGATCGGCGCGTGGGTGATCCAGATCTTGGAGCCGGTCAGCCGCCAGCCGCCGGTCACCCGGTCGGCGCGGGTGCGCATGCCGGCCGGGTCGGAGCCGGCGTCCGGTTCGGTCAGCCCGAAGGCGCCGACGATCTCGCCGCTCACCAGCTTGGGCAGCAGGGTGGCGCGTTGGCGGTCGCTGCCGTAATGGAAGATCGGATGGGAGACCAGCGACGACTGCACGGTGATGATGGTGCGGAAGCCCGAATCGACGCGGTCCAGCTCGCGCGACACCAGGCCGTAGCCCACATAGCTCGCCCCGGCCCCGCCGAAGTCCTCCGGCAGGGTGACGCCGAGCAGGCCGAGCTCGCCCATCTCGCGGAAGATCGCCCGGTCGGTGCGCTCGTTGAGGTAGTCGTCGATCACCCGCGGCTGGAGCCGCTCCTGCGCATAGGCCCGGGCGGCATCACGAATCATCCGCTCGTCGGCGGTGAGCTGGTCGTCGAGGTGAAACGGGTCGTCCCATTGGAATGCGCCGCCCAGCGGGTCGATGGTAGGCTGGGCGCGGTCGGTCTCGGCAATGCTCATCGCAACGTCCCCTTGTCTGGGTGGCCGGAACCTCTTATCCCGCGTGCTGCTCGATTATAACGAACCCCTATAGCCCGAAGAACAGTGAAATCCCCATGCCGGATCAGCTTCACGCGCGCGTGGCTGCCTTTCTCGATACGCAACACGTGATGTCGCTGGCGACCGCCGGCCCGAACGGGCCACATGCGGCGAATCTGTTCTATGTGCGCGACGGGCTGGGGCTCGTCTGGGTGTCCGATGCGGGCTCTCGCCATTCGCTGGACATCGCGTCGAATCCGGCCGTCGCGGCGACGGTCGCACCCGACACGGCGGAGCACGCCGCGGTGCGCGGCGTGCAGATGCACGGCCGCGCCGCCCGGGTCGACGATGCGGCCGAGGCGCAGCGGCTGCGTGCCGCGCTGGCCGAGCGCTATCCATTCCTGAAGGAGCTGGCCCGCGCGCCCGAGGCGCTGCGGTCCGCGTTCGCGCAGGTCGCCGTCTATCGGCTCGATCCCGACGACGTGGTGCTGATCGACAACAGCCGGGGCTTCGGCCACAAGGAGCGGCTGATGCTGCGGCGCGAAGGCTGAGCGCGCAGTGCGCTGCGGCCGCGCTACTCGGCGGCGCGGCGGGCCGCCAGCTTGGTGAACTTCTTGGTGATGAAGTGGCGCTTCAGGCGCGAGATGTGATCGATGAACAGGACGCCGTTCAGATGGTCGATCTCGTGCTGGATGCAGGTGGCGAACAGGCCGTCCGCCATTTCCTCGTGCGCCTGCCCGTCGAGGTCGGTCCAGCGCACCCGGACCCGCTCGGGCCGTTCGACGTCCTCGTGGACCTCCGGGATCGACAGGCAGCCTTCCTCGTAGACATTGGTCTCGTCCGACGACCAGACGATCTCTGGATTGATGAAGACGCGCGGCCGCTTCTCCTCGTCCTTGCGCGAGATGTCCATGGTGACGACGCGCTTCGCCACCCCGACCTGGATGGCGGCGAGGCCGATGCCGGGGGCGTCGTACATGGTCTCGAACATGTCGGCCACGAGGGTGCGGATCTCGTCGTCGACGGTCGTCACCGGCTCGGACACCAGACGGAGCCGCTTGTCGGGGAGAAGGAGGATGTCGCGCAGGGCCATGGCGGCGAGGATGTAAGGGGAGACGTGCGGGCCGTCAAATCCGGGCTGCTACGGCCGGTCTCGGCCGCATCGGCGGCCCGGTCAGGTGCCGCGCGGCTTCGCCCGGCGGGTCGCCGGGGCGGCCAGCGGGTCGTCCGGCCACGGGTGCTTGGGGTAGCGGCCGCGCAGGTCGGTGCGGACATCCGCGTAGGAGCCGCGCCAGAAGGCCGGCAGGTCGCGGGTGATCTGCACGGGCCGCTGCGCCGGTGACAAGAGCTCGACGATCAGCGGCACCCGGCCGCCGGCGACCGTCGGGTGCTGGTCGAGCCCGAACATCTCCTGGACCCGGACGGCGAGCCGCGGCCCCTCCGGGTCGGCATAGTCGATCGGCAGGCGCGAGCCCGAGGGGGCGTCGAAATGGGTCGGCGCCTCGTGATCGAGCTTTCGGCGCAGGTTCCACGGCAGCAGCGCGTGCAGCGCCTGGGACAGCGCGTCGGCGCCGAGGTCCGACAGTGCCGTCTTGCCGGCGAGCGCCGGGGCGAGCCAGTCGCCGATGGTGGCCGCGAGGGCGGCATCCGAGAGGTCGGGCCATTCGTCGCCCGAGCCGTCCCCTTCGTGGCGGTGCAGGAAGACGACCCGGTCGCGCCACTGGGAGAGCGCCGCCGACCACGGCAGGCGATCGAGGCCGAGCGTGCCGATGCCCTCGGCGAGCGTCCGCGCGGTGCTCGCGTCGGGGACGATGCGGACCGGCCGCTCGGCCAGCGCGATCGCCCCGAGGCGGCGGGCGAAGCGGCCGCGCAGCGACGCGGCGGCGGCATCGAACGTCACCTCGTCGGTCTCGACGATGCGGTCGGCGAACAGTGCCTCAATCACCTCGGCGGCGAGCGGCGCGGCGAGCAGCACCCGGGCATTGGCGGCGCTGCCGGCGAGATCGGCGACCGCCAGATAGGGGGCGCGGGCGAGCGGCGAGGCGGGATCGACCGAGGCGCCGCGGCCATTGGCCATCAGCACGGCACCGCTGCCGCCGCCGCGCGCCTTGGCGACGCGGTCCGGATAGGCGAGCGCCAGCAGGGCGCCGACGGCGCCGTCGTCCTTCGGCAGGCGGGCGTTGGCGGGCAGCCCGAGATCGCCGCCGGCGCGGCGGCCGGCGGCCGCGATCTCGGCCCAGCGCGCCGCCATCCGGCGCGCCTCCTCGGCGCGGCGCGAGCGGTCGCGCCGCAGGCCCTCGACCCGGTGGCGGAGGTCGACATCGGTGCCGCCGAGGCCGCGCTCGGTCAGCACCGCGGCGATGTCGGCGGCGAGCGGCGCGGCGCCGAGCCCGGCCGCCGCCAGCACCATCCGGGCGAGCCGCGGCGGGAGCGGCAGCACGCGCAGGCGCTGGCCCACATCGGTGATGCGGCCGTCCGGATCGAGCGCCCCGAGCTGGCCGAGCAGCGCCCGTGCCTCGGCGAGCGCCGGGGCGGGGGGCGGATCGAGGAACAGGAGCTTGGCGGGGTCGCCGACGCCCCAGTGGGCGAGATCGAGCACGAAGCCGGCGAGATCGGCGGCGAGGATCTCGGGCTGCACGAAGGGTTCGAGCGAGGCGGTCTCGCGCTCGTCCCACAGCCGGTAGCAGACGCCCGGCTCGGTGCGGCCGGCGCGGCCGCGCCGTTGGTCGGCGGCGGCCCGCGACACCCGGACGGTCTCCAGCCGGGTCAGGGCGAGGTCGGGCTCGTGGCGCGGCACCCGGGCGAGGCCCGAATCGATCACCACCCGCACCCCCTCGATGGTCAGCGAGGTCTCGGCGATCGAGGTCGCCAGCACCACCTTGCGGCGGCCCGGCGGGGCCGGTGCCACCGCGCGGTCCTGCACGTCGGCATCGAGTGCCCCGTAGAGCGGCACCACGTCGACGGCCGGATCGGCGAGCTTTTCGGCGAGGAGGCTTTCGGTGCGGCGGATCTCCCCGGCACCCGGCAGGAAGACGAGGATCGAGCCCGGCTCGGCCCGCAGCGCCCGCAGCACCGCGTCGGCCACCTGCGGCTCCAGGTGCCGGGCGGGATCGCGCGGCAGATGGCGGGTCTCGACCGGGAAGGCGCGGCCTTCGCTCGCGATCACCGGGGCGTCGTCGAGATGCTTGGCGATGCGGGCGCCGTCGATGGTGGCCGACATCACCAGGAGCCTCAGGTCCTCGCGAAAGCCCTGCTGGGTGTCGCGGGCGAGCGCCAGGCCGAGATCGGCGTCGAGCGAGCGCTCGTGAAACTCGTCGAACAGCACCGCCGCCATCCCGTCGAGGGTGGGGTCTTCGAGGATCATGCGGGTGAACACGCCCTCGGTGACCACCTCGATACGGGTCTTGCCCGAGATCTTCGAGCCGAAGCGGACGCGGTAGCCGACCGTCTCGCCGACGCTCTCGCCGAGCGTCGTCGCCATGCGGGCGGCGGCGGCGCGGGCGGCGAGGCGGCGCGGCTCCAGCACCAGGATCTTGCGGCCCGCCGCCCACGGCTCCCCGGCCAGCACCAGCGGCACCCGGGTGGTCTTGCCGGCGCCCGGCGGGGCGACCAGCACGGCCGCGTCGCGAGTGGCGAGCGCCGCCGTCAGGGCCGGCAGGGCCTCGTCGATCGGCAGCGGGGCGTCGAAGCGCGAAACACTCGTCATCACGGTCCTGTGCAGCCGCGCGGGCTGGACATTAACTCCAAATCGAGCCCACCCTTGCGGAAAGGCCCGGTTCTTGCCCCAATTTACGGAGGCGTAACCACACTTGGCCTGTTCCGGGACAGGTGCCCCGCGCGAGACGCCAGAAACAAGCTGGGACGGACGATGGCAACCCCCACCACCGAGACCGCCCGGATCGACGCCAGCCGGACCGACACCCTTCGGACCGACGCCGGCCGGGTCGATTGGGTCGACACCGCCAAGGGCCTCTGCATCATCATGGTGGTGATGCTGCACTCGACCTTCGGGGTCGAGGCGGCAGCCGGCCGCGAAGGCTTCCTGCATGTCGTGGTGGCCTTCGCCAAGCCGTTCCGGATGCCCGACTTCTTCCTGATCTCGGGGCTGTTCCTGGCGCGCGTGATCGACCGCGACTGGCGCACCTACACGGACCGCAAGGTGGTCCACTTCGCCTACTTCTACCTGCTGTGGATGACCATCCAGCTCGTCGTCAAGGCGCCGGTGCTGGCGGCCGAGCACGGTTGGGCCGGGGTGCCGGGCCAGTGGCTGCTGGCGCTGATCGAGCCGTTCGGCACGCTGTGGTTCATCTACCTCTTGCCAGTGTTCTTCGTGCTGACGAAGGCGGCGCGGCAGCTCCGCGTCCCGCCGCTCTTGGTGTGGCTGGTCGCCGCTGCGCTGGAGATCGCCCCGATCCACACCGGCTGGACCGCGATCGACGAGTTCGCGGCGCGCTTCGTGTACTTCTATACCGGCTATCTTCTCGCCACCCGGGTGTTCGGCCTGGCCGAGACGGCCGCGGCGCGGCCGCTCGCCGCCGCGGCCGGCCTCCTGGCCTGGGCGGTGATCAACGGGGCGCTGGTGTTCGGCGGCTATGCCGAGCTGCCGCTCGTCTCCCTCGCCCTCGGCTTTGCGGGGGCCGGCGCCGTGATCGTGCTGTCGGTCCTAATGGCGAAGACGCGCCTGTTCGATCCAGTGCGCTTCTGCGGCGAGCACTCGATCGTCATCTACCTCGCCTTCTTCCTGCCGATGGCGGCGACCCGCATCGCGCTGCTGAAGACCGGGGTGATCGCCGATGTCGGGACGATGTCGGTGATCGTGACGCTCGCCGGTATCGCCGGGGCGCTGGCGATCTGGTGGGCGGTGCGTGGCACCCGCCTGTCGATCCTGTTCGAGCGGCCCGACTGGGCCCATATCGCGCCGCGCCGCGCCCCGCGGTTGCAGCCGGCCGAGTAGAACGGCGACACTCACCGCTCACGCGAGGAGCCCATGCCGCTGCGCATCGTCCGTCTCGGCACGCCGCGGGCGCCCGACGAAGGGCTGCGGATCGGTACCGTGCGGCGGCCCCCGCGCGGTGTGCGCAAGGATCGCTGGGCGGCCGACGACTGGTTCGACGTCTGGCTGCCGGAGCTGTCACCGAGCCCGGACCTGGTGGCGACCGCCCATGCGGCAGCGACTCCGGCCGACTGGAAGGCATTCACGCGCGCCTTCCGGGCCGAGATGAACGAGCCGACGGCGCGCCGGCTGCTCGATCTCTTCGCGGCGCTGTCCCATCATGCCGCGGTGTCGATCGGCTGCTATTGCGAGGACGAGACCCGCTGCCATCGCGCGGTGCTGCGCGAGCTGCTGTCGGCGCGCGGCGCCTGGATCGTGTAGGCCGGCACTGGCGCGGCGTCGCGGCCGTGTATAGTGCGCCGCGCCGACCACCGGCCCCGATCATCGATCCCGCTCACCAACGCCGAGCCGAGAATGTCCGCCGAACCGCTCGCCCGCCCGCTCCGACCGGGCGACCACGTCTTTCTCATCGACGGGTCGTCCTTCGTGTTCCGCGCCTACTTCGCCATGTTCAAGGCGGCGCAGAGCCGGGGCCGCTCGTTCACCCGCTCGGACGGCCTGCCGATCGGCGGCGTGCTGACCTTCTGCAACATGATGTGGAAGATTCTGCGCGAGGGGCTCGACGGTGTCAGCCCGACCCATCTGGCGGTGGTGTTCGACCACTCCGGCAAGAGCTTCCGGAACGAGATCTACACCGACTACAAGGGCCACCGGCCGGAGCCGCCCGACGAGCTGATCCCGCAGTTCCCGCTGATGCGCGACGCGGTGCGCGCCTTCGGCCTGATCCCGGTCGAGCAGGAGGGCTTCGAGGCCGACGACCTGATCGCCACCTATGCGCGCGTCGCCCGCGCGGCCGGCGCCGACATCACCATCGTGGCCGGCGACAAGGACCTGATGCAGCTCGTGCGCGACGGCGTGGTCATGTACGACCCGATGCCCGGCAACGAGCGCCGCATCGGCCGTGACGAGGTGATCGCCAAGTTCGGCGTGCCGCCCGAGAAGGTGCCGGACGTGCAGGCGCTGATCGGCGACCCGACCGACAACGTGCCGGGCGTTCCCGGCATCGGCGTCAAGACGGCGGCGCAGCTCATCGGCGAGTACGGCGACCTCGACACGCTGCTGGCGCGCGCCGCCGAGATCAAGCAGGAGAAGCGCCGTCAGGCGCTGGTCGAGCATGCCGAGACGGCGCGGATGTCGCGCCGGCTGGTGCTGCTCGACGACCAAGTGGATCTCGTCTGCCCGCTCGACGACCTGCTGCTCGACGGCCGCGACGCGAAGAAGCTGATCGCCTTCCTCAAGGCGATGGAGTTCTCGACCCTGACGCGCCGCGTCGCCGAGGCGCTGGCGGTCGATCCCAACGACATCGAGGCCGATCCGGCCCTGCGGGCCACCGGCGCGCCGGCAGCGGACTCGGCGGAGGCCGACGATGCTGCCGCGGCGGCGCCGGAGCCCGCACCGCGCCGGGCCGGCGCCTCGGCGCAGCTCGGCCTCGGGCTCGACGACACCCGCCCGAAGCCGGCCGTGCGGCCAGCCGGCGCCCTGGACGTGGTGGTGACGCCGCAGGAGCGGGCCACCGCCCGCCGCGACGAGCTGGCGCGCCAGAAGTTCGATCGCGCCGGCTACGAGACCGTGTCGGATCTCGCGACACTCGGCCGCTGGATCGCACAGGCGACCGATCAGCATCTCGTGGGGATCGACATCGTCACCGACTCGCCCGATCCGATGCGGGCCGAGATCATCGGTGTCGCGCTGGCGCTCGCGCCCGGGCGCGCCTGCTACGTGCCGCTCGGCCATCGTCGCGGCGACGATCTCCTCGCCGGCGGCGGTCTCACGCCCGGGCAGGTCGATCGCGATGCCGCGCTGGCGCTGCTGCGGCCCATGCTGGAGAGCCCCGCCGTCCTCAAGATCGGCCACGATCTCAAGGCCGACCTGCACGCCGTGGTCCGCCACGGCATCGCGCTCGCGTCGCTCGACGACGTGCAGCTGATGTCCTACGTGCTCGATGCCGGCGTCGCGCCGCACGGGCTCGCCGATCTGGCGCACCGGCATTTCGGCCACGAGGCGCTGGCTCTCGTCGACATCGCCGGCAAGGGCAAGGCCCAGGTGCCGTTCGAGCGGCTGGAGATCGATCGTGCCTGCCCGTATTGCGCCGAGCAGGCCGACATGGCGCTGCGGTTGTGGCGGCTGCTCGAAGCGCGCCTCGTCGCCGAGCGGATGCGCACCGTCTACGAGACGCTGGAGCGGCCGCTGGTGCCGGTGCTGATGCGGATGGAGCGGCGCGGCATCGCCATCGACCGCGCGATGCTGTCGCGGCTGTCCGGCGAGCTGGCCCAGAAGGCGGCGGCGCTCGAGGCCGAGGTGCAGACGCTCGCCGGCGAGCCGTTCAATCTCGGCAGCCCCAAGCAGATCGGCGACATCCTGTTCGGCAAGCTCGGCCTGTCGGGCGGCAAGAAGACCAAGACGGGCGCGTGGTCGACCTCCGCCTCGGTGCTCGACGAGCTGGCCGAGCAGGGCCACGCGCTGCCGGTCAAGCTGCTCGAATGGCGCCAGCTCACCAAGCTGAAATCGACCTACACGGACCTGCTGCCGACCTTCGTCAATCTGGAGACGGGTCGCGTCCACACCACCTTCGCGCTCGCCGCCACCACCACCGGGCGTCTCTCCTCGGCCGATCCGAACTTGCAGAACATTCCGATCCGCACCGAGGAGGGCCGCAAGATCCGCCGCGCCTTCGTGGCGCAGCCGGGAACCAAGCTGGTGTCGGCCGACTACTCGCAGATCGAGCTGCGATTGCTCGCCGAGATCGCCGACATCCCGGTGCTCAAGGCGGCGTTCCGCGACGGCCTCGACATCCACGCGATGACGGCGTCGGAGATGTTCGGCGTGCCCGTGAAGGACATGCCGGCCGAGGTGCGCCGGCGCGCCAAGGCGATCAACTTCGGCATCATCTACGGCATCTCGGCGTTTGGCCTCGCCAACCAGCTCGGCATTCCGCGCGAGGAGGCGGGCGCCTACATCAAGCGCTATTTCGAGCGCTTCCCCGGCATCCGCGACTACATGGAGGCCACCAAGCTGTTCTGCCGCACGCACGGCTATGTCGAGACGCTGTTCGGGCGCAAATGCCATTACCCCGACATCGGCGCTTCGAATCCGTCGCTGCGGGCCTTCAACGAGCGCGCCGCCATCAATGCGCGCCTGCAAGGCTCGGCCGCCGACATCATCCGCCGCGCCATGGTGCGCATGGAGCCGGCCTTGGAGAAGGCGAAGCTGTCGGCCCGCATGCTGCTCCAGGTCCACGACGAGCTGGTGTTCGAGGTGCCGGAGAGCGAGGTCGAGCAGACCCTTCCGGTGGTCCGGCGGGTGATGGAGGAGGCGCCGATGCCGGCGGTGGCGCTCTCGGTGCCGCTGCATGTCGACGCCCGCGGCGCCGACAACTGGGACGAGGCGCACTGAGCTGGCGGCGCGCTCTGCTTACGGTGCCGCTGGCACCGGCGTCGCCGGCGTGACCGGCTCGGCCGCCGCCACGGTGCGGGAGATCGGAGCCGGGGCGCCGAGGCTCTTGAGGAAGGCGCGCACCGACGGATGGCGGGCGACGGCGTCGCCGCCGGCCTCGATCAGCGCGTCGACCTGCTCGGGCGGCAGGCGGAAGCGGGTCGGCACCGCGTTCAGCATCGCGGCGCGCTCCGGCTCGAGCTGGTCGAAGGCGACGCGGCCGATGAAGCCCTCGACGTCGCGGCAGTTCCAGCCGGCCGTCGAGCCGCGCAGGCGCGCCACCTCGCCGGCCGACAGGCTGCATCGCCAGCGCACCAGGTCGTCGCGCCATTTGCGCAGGCTGAGCTGGAAGGCGCTGTAGCTCGACCACACGCTCGACGCGAGCGCCGCATTGGCGGAGGCGGTGATCAGCTCGACGCCGCTCGGCCCGTCCAGCGTGCTGACCCAGTCGCCTTCCACGGCCTGCTCGGAATCGACCACGATGAACAGGATGCGCCGCAGCTTGACGCCGTGCGCCGGCGTCAGCGGACCGTAGGGCGTCTGCGCGGCCTCGCGCACCACCGTGAAGCTCGACAGCCCGAAATTGTCGACGACGCCGCCGTCGACCAGCTTGACGTAGCGCATCGCGCCGTCGCGGTAGCGGGTCAGGCCGCGCGCCACTGCCTTCACCATCGGGCTCGCCTCGGGGTCGTCGCGGGCGCGCACCACCCAGGGCGGCAGCGGCGTCTTGCAGCTCTCCGGATAGGTCGCCAGCACCACCGGCGCGAAGGCGAGCGGCACCGCCGCAGACGCCGCCACCGCGGCCGAGAGCGGATAGCTCGAAATGTCGCTGCACAGCGCCGCGAAGGTGGCGGGCGTGAACACGAAGGGCGTGCGGTTGTAGAGATCGCTCGCGTTGATCACCACATGCGGACGCTGGTTGGCCAGCAAGTTGCCGAAGGTGGCGCCGCCGAACAGATTGGCGTCGAGCCAGCGCCGCAGCGGCACGTCACCGTTGACGCCGCCGCCGAAGGCGCGGGCGATGTTGCCGAACGACACCGCGGTGTTGAGCGCCGCTTCGGCGTCCCGCACCAGGAAACGTTCGCGGAAGTCGTCGAGAGCGGCCCGGCGGCGGAGGCCGAAATAGGCGGCGGTGACCGAGCCGCCCGACACGCCGGTGACGATGTCGACGCGGTCGATCATGGTGAGCGGACGCCCCTCGTAGGGGAGCGGCATCCGGGCGAGCTGCTTGAGCACGCCGAACGAGAACGCTGCCGCCCGCGTGCCGCCGCCCGAGAAGGCGAGGCCCAGCATGACGTCGTCGTCGGCCAGGAAGTCGCCGATGCCCTCGGCGTCACCCACCACGGGGGCAGCGGTCGGCAGGTTTGCGGGCACGTTGCGCATGCCGGCACAGCCCGCCGCGGCCAGGCAGACGCCGAGCAGGACCGTCCAGACGCCGCCGCGCAACCTCATCGATGCCCCTCCGTGCCGCCGGTCGGCGGTCCCGGCCGTTAAAATGCAGCGCAATATGGCGCCGGCGAGGTTACGGAGGCTTTACCGGGGCCCCCCCGCCCTGTCGAGCTCGGGACATCCGCTCGGCGCGGCGGCGACGCGGTCGCAAGACTCGGCTGCCGCTCGCCTTCCGCATGGCTGCCCTGTCGATGCCTTCGCGTAAGGGCTTGTTCGCTTGACTTGAATCCACCCGTCTCGGAGCGTGCCGGCGGCATCGCATGGCGCGCGGGCCGGCATCGCGACCCGGTCCCGAGGATGCGGTCGGCGTCGCCGAGAGGGGGATGGGCAAATGGATCACGGCTTCGTTCCGAACGTCTGGTTCGGGCTCGATCCGATGGCGGTCTCCACCGTGGTGCTGGCGCTCACCTACGCGGTGATCATCTGGGACAAGCTGAACCGAGCGATCGTGGCGCTGATCGGCGCCGCCGTGATGATCCTCGTCGGCGTGCTCGATCAGCACGAGGCCCTGAAGGGCGTCGACTGGAACACCATCGGGCTCCTTACGGGCATGATGATCCTGGTGTCGATCTCGCGCCGCTCGGGCATGTTCCAGTATCTCGCCGTATGGGCCGCCAAGCGCGCCAAGGCGAGCCCGGCCGGCATTCTGCTTCTCTTGCAGATCACCACCGCGGTGCTGTCGGCCTTCCTCGACAACGTCACCACCGTGCTGCTCGTGGTGCCGGTGACCATCGCGATCGTGCGCGAGCTGGACGTGCCGCCCTATCCGTACCTGTTCGCCGAGGTGTTCGCCTCCAACATCGGCGGCACCGCGACCCTGATCGGCGATCCGCCCAACATCCTGATCGGCTCGCTCGCCGGCCTCGACTTCAACGCCTTCCTGATTCACCTCGCGCCGATCATCGTGGTGATCATGGCGGTGCAGCTCGTGATGATCCACCTGCTGTGGGGCCGTAGCCTGAAGACCACCCCGGCCCGCCAGGCGCTGGTGATGGGCATGGACGAGCGCGCCGCCATCGAGGACCCGGTGCTGCTGCGCCAGTCGCTGGCGGTGCTCGGCGCCGTCATCGTCGGCTTCGTGCTGGCGCGGCCGCTGCATCTCGAGCCGGCCACCATCGCGATCGGCGGCGCCGCCGTGCTGATGTTGCTCGACAACTGGCAGCACCATGCCGAGAAGCAGTCCGAGAACGTCCACCGCACCTTCGGCGATGTCGAGTGGATCACCATCTTCTTCTTCGTCGGCCTGTTCATCGTGGTCCACGGGGTCGAGGTCGGCGGCCTGCTGGCGCTGCTCGCCAAGGATCTGGTCGATGCCACCGGCGGCGACATGGCGACCGCCGGCTACGCCATCCTGTGGGCCTCGGCGGTGCTGTCGGCGATCGTCGACAACATCCCGTTCGTCGCCACCATGATCCCGCTCATCAAGAGCATGGCGCCGGCCTATGGCGGGGCGGATGCCATCCAGCCGCTGTGGTGGTGCCTGGCGCTCGGCGCCTGCCTCGGCGGCAACGGCAGCTTGATCGGCGCCTCCGCCAACCTGATCGTGGCCGGGCTCGGCGAGCGCAACGGCGTGCCGTTCCGCTTCGTCACCTACACGCTGTACGGCTTCCCGATGATGCTGGTGTCGATCGCGATCGCCCACGTCTACGTCTGGCTGCGCTACTTCTGACGGGCTCTGTCCCGGGCGCGGCGCGCGGAACGACGCCTCACCGGAGCCGCGCCACGACGTCGTCGGCGAGCGACAGCGCACTGGTGAGGCCGGGCGACTCGATCCCGAACAGGTGAACCAGGCCGGGCAGGCCGTGCTCGGCCGGACCCTCGATCAGGAAGTCGGCGGCCGGCTCGCCGGGGCCGGTGAGCTTGGGGCGAATGCCGCAATAGTCGGGCATCAGCGAGCCGTCCGGCAGGCCGGGGAAGTAGGTCCGGATGCTGGCATAGAAGGCATCGGCGCGGCGCGGGTCGACCTCGTAGCCCTCGGTCTCGATCCACTCCACGTCGGGACCGAACCGCATGCGGCTGGCCAGGTCGAGGGTCACGTGGGTGCCGAGCCCGCCTTCGACCGGGGCCGGGTAGATCAGCCGCGAGAACACCGGGCGGCCCGCATACTGGAAGTAGTTGCCCTTGGCGAGGACGAGCCGCGGCACCCGGGCCGGCGGATAGCCCTCGGTCGCGGCGGCGAGCCGCTGGGCGCCGAGGCCGGCGGCGTTGACCACGGCGTCGACCGTCAGGGTGCCAGGCTCCGCGCCGCCATGGCGCACCGTCCAGCCCTCCGGGCCGGGCGCGAGCCCGACGACCGGGGTGTGGAACGCGAGGGCGCCGCCGGCGTCCTCGATGTCGCCTTGGAGCGCCAGCATCAGCCGGTGGCTGTCGACGATGCCGGTTTCCGGCGACAGCGCGGCGGCGACGCAGGCGAGCGCCGGCTCCAGCCCCTTCGCCGCGGCGGCGTCTAGCATCGTCATGCCCTCGACGCCGTTCACCCGCGCCTGGGCGACCAGCGCCTCGATCTTGGCGACCTCGGCGTCGCGGGTGGCGACCAGCAGCTTGCTGCATTTGCGGTGCGGTATTCCATGGCTCTCGGCATAGGCGTACAGCATCCGCCGGCCAGGCACGCAGTGGCGCGCCCGCAGCGATCCCGGCGGGTAGTAGATGCCGGCGTGAATCACCTCGCTGTTGCGCGACGAGGTGCCGGTGCCGATGGCGCCCGCCGCTTCGGCGACGATCACCTCGTGACCCGACAGCGCCGCCGCCCGCGCCACCGCGAGCCCGACCACCCCGGCGCCGACCACCAGAACCAGCATGCCGCCCTCCGTCGCCGCCCTGGGGCGGCCGGCGTCCCGCTAACATCCGGACGGCGGCGGGGCAATTGCCGTCCGCGAACGGCTGCCCGGCCTCTCGAATTGAGCGTCGCCGGGTGGCCCGCCTCCCCTACCGCGGGCGGGGCGGCATTCCCACATTTCTCACGACAGGCGTGGCGCCGTTCCGGGCCGCGCCGGGTTGACACACCGGCGCGCCCAGCGCGCCGGTGTGTACGCACTGGCGCGCTGAGCGCGCCCCTGTGACGCAACGGCGCGCCGAGCGCGCCCCTGTGACGATGGCCGCCGCGTGCCTGCGGGGCGGGCGGCCAGGCCGAGGGAGACGAGTGATGAACTTCGACAAATACACCGATCGGTCGCGCGGATTCGTTCAATCCGCGCAAGCCCTTGCGCTTCGTGAAGGGCACCAGCAGTTCGCCCCCGAGCACCTCCTGAAGGTGCTGATCGACGACCCCGAGGGCCTCGCCTCCGGGCTGATCCAGCGCGCCGGCGGCAATGCCCGCCAGGTGGCGACCGCGGTCGAGACGGCGCTCAAGAAGCGCCCGAAGGTCGCCGGCTCGGGCGCCGGCCAGCTCTACATCGATCCGGCGCTGGCGCGGGTGTTCGACACCGCCGAGAAGGCGGCCGAGAAGGCGAAGGACAGTTTCGTCACGGTCGAGCGGCTGCTCCTGGCGCTGGCCATCGAGAAGGATTCCGAGGCCGGCCGGGCGCTCGCCGCTGCCGGCGTCACGCCGCAGAACCTCAACGCCGCCATCGAGACGCTGCGCAAGGGCCGCACCGCCGACTCGGCCTCCGCCGAGAACGCCTACGATGCCCTGAAGAAGTACGCCCGCGACCTGACCCAGGCGGCGCGCGACGGCAAGATCGATCCGGTGATCGGCCGCGACGAGGAGATCCGCCGCACCATTCAGGTCCTGTCGCGGCGCACCAAGAACAACCCGGTGCTGATCGGCGAGCCCGGCGTCGGCAAGACCGCCATCGTCGAGGGGCTGGCGCAGCGCATCGTCAACGGCGACGTGCCGGAGAGCCTCGCCGACAAGAAGCTGCTGGCGCTCGACATGGGCGCGCTGATCGCCGGCGCCAAGTACCGCGGCGAGTTCGAGGAGCGGCTGAAGGCCGTGCTCCAGGAGGTGACCTCCTCGGACGGCGGCATCGTCCTGTTCATCGACGAGATGCACACCCTGGTCGGTGCCGGCAAGGCGGACGGCGCCATGGACGCCTCCAACCTGCTGAAGCCGGCGCTCGCCCGCGGCGAGCTGCACTGCATCGGCGCCACCACGCTCGACGAGTACAAGAAGCACGTCGAGAAGGACGCGGCGCTCGCCCGCCGCTTCCAGCCGGTGTTCGTCTCCGAGCCGACCGTCGAGGACACCATCTCGATCCTGCGCGGCCTCAAGGAGAAGTACGAGGCGCATCACGGCGTTCGCATCACCGATGCGGCGATCGTCGCGGCCTCGACGCTGTCGAACCGCTACATCACCGACCGCTTCCTGCCCGACAAGGCGATCGACCTTGTCGACGAGGCGGCGGCGCGGCTGAAGATGCAGGTCGATTCCAAGCCCGAGGAGCTCGACTCCATCGATCGCGAGATCGTCCGGCTCAAGATCGAGCAGGAAGCCTTGAAGAAGGAGCACGACCCGGGCTCGCGGTCGCGGCTCGGCGGATTGGAGACCGAGCTGGCGGCGCTGGAGCAGCGTTCGGCCGAGCTGACGGCGCGCTGGAAGGCCGAGAAGGAGAAGCTCTCCGACGCCCAGAAGCTCAAGACCGAGCTGGATCAGCTCCGGGTGGAGCTCGCCAACGCGCAGCGCCGCGGCGAGTACCAGAAGGCCGGCGAGCTGGCCTATGGCCGCATTCCGGAGATCGAGAAGAAGCTCGCCGCCTCCGAGGCCGCCGACGGCAAGGGCGCCATGGTCGAGGAGGCGGTCACGGCCGATCACGTCGCCCAGGTGGTGTCGCGCTGGACCGGGGTTCCGGTCGACAGGATGTTGGAGGGCGAGAAGGAGAAGCTTCTCAAGATGGAGGAGGGGCTGGCTCGCCGCGTGGTCGGCCAGGCCGAGGCGGTGCGGGCGGTGTCGACCGCGGTGCGCCGCGCGCGTGCCGGCCTTCAGGACCCCAACCGGCCGATCGGCTCGTTCATGTTCCTCGGCCCTACCGGCGTCGGCAAGACCGAGCTGACCAAGGCGCTCGCCGAGTTCCTGTTCGACGACGAGCAGGCGATGGTGCGCATCGACATGTCGGAATACATGGAGAAGCACTCGGTCGCCCGGCTGATCGGCGCGCCGCCCGGTTATGTCGGCTACGAGGAGGGCGGGGCGCTGACCGAGGCGGTGCGGCGGCGGCCCTATCAGGTGATCCTGTTCGACGAGATCGAGAAGGCGCACCCGGACGTCTTCAACGTTCTGTTGCAGGTGCTCGACGACGGCCGGCTCACCGACGGGCAGGGGCGCACGGTCGACTTCCGCAACACCCTGATCGTGATGACGTCGAATCTCGGCTCGCAGTTCCTGGTCGATCAGCCGGAGGGCGAGGACAGCGACGCCGTCAAGGATCAGGTGATGGCGGTGGTGCGGGCCTCGTTCCGGCCCGAGTTCCTCAACCGGATCGACGAGATCATCCTGTTCCACCGGCTCAAGCGGGACGAGATGGGGCGGATCGTCGAGATCCAGCTCGGCCGGCTCCAGAAGCTGTTGGACGAGCGCAAGATCCGGCTGGTGCTGGAGCCCAAGGCGCGGGAATGGCTGGCCGACAAGGGCTGGGACCCGGCCTATGGGGCGCGGCCGCTCAAGCGGGTGATCCAGAAGGCGCTGCAAGACCCGCTCGCCGAGCTGATCCTGTCCGGCAAGGTCAAGGACGAGGAGACCGTCACGGTGACGGCCGGCAAGTCCGGCCTCGCCTTCAACGGCGAGGTGGTGGCCCGGGCCGCGTGAGCGGCGGCGGCGTCGTGTCGCGCCGTCCGCCCGTGGCGCCGATGTCGAGCTTCAGCATCGGGTTGCGACAACGAAACGGCCGGCCGAGATGCCTCGGCCGGCCGTTTTTCGTGGTGGCTCCCGCGGCGCCGCGGTGCGGCGCCCGGGAGGCGATCAGACGTGCTCGGCGGCGGCTGCCGTGTCGGCTGCGTCATGCTCCGCCTTCTCGGCCGAGCCGATGCCGTTGAAGAAGGCGTTGAGGATCACCGACACGATGGCGGTGAGCAGGATGCCGGACTCGAGCAGCGGATGCAGGGCGTGCGGCAGCACCTTGAAGAAGTTCGGCGCCACCAGCGGGATCATGCCGAAGCCGACCGCCAGCGCGACGATGAACGGATTGAAGCGGTTGGTCTTGAAGTCGACGCCGCCGAGGATGCGGATGCCGGTGGCCGCCACCATGCCGAACATCACGATGCCGGCGCCGCCCAGCACCACCTGCGGCACCGCCTCGACCAGCGCCGACATCTTCGGTGCGAGGCCGAGCAGCAGCAGGATGACGCCGCCCGCCGCCGTGACCCAGCGCGACCGCACGCCGGTGACGCCGACCAGGCCGACATTCTGCGAGAACGAGGTGTACGGGAAGGTGTTGAAGATGCCGCCCACCAGCGTGCCGACGCCGTCGGCGCGCAGGCCGCGGGCGATCGCCTTCTGGTCGACCTTGCGGCCGGTCATCTCGCCGAGCGCCAGGAACATGCCGAGCGACTCGATCATCACCACGATCATCACGATGCACATCGTGACGATCGGGACGATGTGGAACTGCGGCATGCCGAAGTGGAACGGCAGCACCAGGTCGAACCAGGGGGCCGAGGCCACCTTGGCGAAGTGCATCTTGCCGAGGAAGGCGGCCAGCCCCGAGCCCGCCACGATGCCGAGCAGGACCGCGATGTTGGAGACGAAGCCCTTGCCCCAGCGCACCAGCGTGAGCACGATCAGCAGCACGAAGAGGGCGATGGCGAGACCTTCCATCTGGGCGTAGTTCGGGTTCGGGAACGCCCCGGGCACGCCATCGACCACCTTGGTGATGGTGGGCAGCCCGCCGCCGGCCCAGTTGATGCCGACGCGCATCAGCGAGATGCCGATGATCAGGATGATGCAGCCGGTCACCACGGGCGGAAACAACGGCAACAGCCGGCTGATGAACGGCGCCACGATGATGCCGAACACGCCGGCCGCGATGACCGAGCCGTAGATGCCGAGCAGGCCGATGTCCGGCGAGGCGGCCATCGACAGCATCGGGCCGACCGCCGCGAAGGTGACGCCCATCATGACGGGCAGCCGGATGCCGACGCCGGGGAAGCCGACGCACTGCACCAGCGTGACGATGCCGCAGGCGAACAGGTCGGCGCTGATCAGAAAGGCGACGTCCTCGGGCGGCAGCTTGAGGGCGCGGCCGATGATGAGCGGCACCGCGACGGCGCCGGCATACATCACGAGGACATGCTGGAGGCCGAGGGTGACGAGACGAGGTGCCGGAAGGACTTCGTCGACGGGATCGAAGGCGCGCTGCAAGGTCTCCCCCCTTACGGTTGGGCGGCGATGGACGAAGCGAAGTGAAATCGCGTGTCTATCGCGAGGAGTGCACCGCGATACACACGCGGTTCGCAGGCCCGGGGACGGGGGCAGCCCGGCACGGGCTCGGAACGCTCCACCCTATGGTGGTAGAGCGCGCGAGCATGATCACGTTTCGGGTGGGGCGGCGTCCGATAATTTACGGAGAAGTCACGAGCGGCTGGATTGCGCCACACGCGCAGGCGTCTGACCCATCATGCCGTTGATCCGGTCGCGCTCGCGCTCGAAGCCGACGAGGGTCGGGCCGTCGAGCACCCGGCCGCGCGGCAGGCGCACCCGCATCGGGTCGACGAAGCGGCCGTTGACCAGGATCTCGTAGTGCAGATGGGCGCCGGTCGAGAGGCCGGTGGAGCCGATGAAGCCGATCACCTGGCCCTGCCGCACCCGGGTGCCGATCTCCATGCCGCGCGCATAGGCGGTCATGTGGCCGTAGGCGGTCTCGTAGCCGTTGGCGTGGCGGATGCGGATGTACTTGCCGTAGCCGGATTCCCAGCCGACCTTCTCGATGGTGCCGTGACCGGAGGCGAAGATCGGCGTTCCCATCGGGGCCGACCAGTCCACGCCGGTGTGCATCTTGGTGTAGCCGAGGATCGGGTGGTGGCGGGAGCCGAAGCCCGAGCGCATGATGCCGGTGGCGACCGGCTTGCGGACCAGGAACTTCTTCGCGCTCTTGCCGGTCTCGTCGTAGTAGTCGACGACGCCGTCGTCGGATGTTTGGAAGCGGTAGTACTTCTTGGTCTCGCCGCCGACCACCAGGCCGGCATAGAGGATTTCCGAACGTCCCGCCGTATCCTTCCCGGCGGTGTCGTCCTCGCCCGCATAGACCACCTCAAACGAGTCCCCGGCCTGCGCCCGGCGCTGGAAATCGACGTCGTACGAGTAGATGCGGATCAGATCTTCGATGACGGGGCGCGGAATGTTGTTGCGCAGTGCGGTATCGTAGAGGCTCTGATACAGGCGGACGCCGGTGCCGTCGTCTTCCTCGTCGTCCGGCTCGCTGACCTGCTGGGTCATGGCGCTCTGGACGTCGACGGCCACATACTTGCCGAGGTCCGACAGGGCGACCACCGCCTCGATGGCGGTCTCGCCGATCAGCATCACCCGGGCCGGCTGGCTGCGGCCGCCGGGTGCGGGCGACAGCAGGACGCGCAGCTTCTGGCCCTCGCGCAGGGCGTCGCGGCCGCGCGGGCCGAGCAGGGCGGCGATCGCCCGGATCTCCTCGGCGGTGGCGCCGAGCTCGCGCAGCATCGAGGCGACCGTGTCGCCTTTCTTGACGGGGACGATGCGCTCGTTGGCGGTGCTGCCGCCGGTCGTCTGGCTCGCCGTCTTGGGCAGCAGCGTGATGTTCTCTGGAACGATCCGCGCCTCGAAGCCGGCATAGGGGTCGATCGCGCCCTCCACCGCATAGGCGAGGCGGGTGCCGGTGAGATCCGCGGAGGCGTAGCGGGTCGAGCCGGCGCCGGTCCAGTTGGCGGCCTCGCGGACGCGGCCCAGCACCTCGTCGAGCGGCACCGTGACGGCGATCTTGGCGCGCGGCAGCACGCTGCCGAGATCGCGGGTCACGTAGGTGACCTCGGCGTCGGGCGCGGCGGCGCCGTCGTCGGTCGATGCGGTGGCGGCGCCCGGCTCGGCGATCAGCTTCTGCGGATTGAACGGCGGGATCGTGCCGGCGGCCTCGCTGAGCGACAGCGACAGGTTGGCGCCGACCCGGACATAGGGGCGCACCCGCACCATCTCGCGGTCGCCGATCCGGGCCGTCGTGGACACCCGGATGACGTGACGGGCCGCCACCGTCTCGCTGGCGGTCGGCAGGCGGTCGCCCTTGCGGCTGGCGGTGCGCTCACCCTGAGTGCCGAGGGTGCCGCGCAGGCCGGCCTCGAATCGCTCGGGGCTCGCGGCGAAATTGGCTTCCCCGTCGAGAGCGGCGAACACCGCGCCCCCCATCAGGGCGGCGCCGCACAGGCCTGTCAGGATGGTGCCGCTGAACCATTGGACCGAGATGCGGCGACGGTCGAGCTCGCCGACCTCGCCGTCCACCGACAGCGGCGGCTCGTTGCCGAGATCGATGGCGGCGGGACTCGGTCCCGGCCGATACGGCCCGCGCGGCCTGCCTTGATCCACGGCCTTCGTTCCCCCTTGTCGAGCGACCGGGCGGCCGCTCTCATCCAGATTCGGCGCCGCCCCCCGGCGGCACGACGACAGCGCGGCGCCATGAGCGCCAAGCCGGCCGGTCGGTCCCTCGCCGCGATCGCGCTGCGGCCGATCGGCCGTCGTTCGGACAGTGCCGTCTTCGAGCGATGTCGTCTTCGAAGACCGTGCTGTGGAACGACGGTGCCGTTCGGAGATCGAGCCGTTCGGAGATTGCGCCGTTGGGGCAGCGCCTTCAGGCCGAGACTCCGGACGGTGTTCGGTCGGTCGCGTCGACGCGGCAGGCCGTCGAAACCCTGGATGGACTCCCTTACCCGTACGCCACCACAGTCGCCCGAAATTTGTGGCCGCAATGGGGCTTCCGGCCGCAACGGCCGCACTCGGCGGGCGGGTGTGGCCGGCGCGACACCGGGGCGGGGTGCTGCCGGGGCTGCGTCGGGCGATTCGCGCTCTGCCGGCCGACGCCGCTGCGCCGATCGACCGCGTCGGTTCGCCGGCCGCCCGTTCGCGGTCGGCCATTCGTGGCCCGGCCGCGGCCGGCCTGCGGGCTGTTGGGGGAAAACTGGCGCCGGGGGTGGAGTGGTGGAGTGGCCGGGAGACGGGAGACACGGCCAGCCTCCTATCCGACGAATGTGCGCTCGTGGAGCGCGTCCCCGCCCCTGCGGCCCGATCGGTGCGGCGCCCCCGCCTCGCGGACGGGTGCCGAGTGCGGGATCGGTCCCCGCTCGGTCGTCCTCTCAGTGGGGCGTCTCCCGCGAGCGAGTGGGGCTGAGTCCGCAGCGAGTGGGACGACGCTCGGGTTCGGTCGGTGGGCGAGCAGTGGGCAGGCCGGGGAGGGGCGGCGGCCCGCCGACGGCGCCGCCGTCACCCCGGTTTGGCCGGCCGAGCCGCAATGGC